>CAWEDF010000001.1:0-364110 GCA_963807655.1 uncultured Acidobacteriaceae bacterium
ATTTGAACCACCGACCTTTGGGTTATGAGCCCAACGAGCTACCAGACTGCTCCACCCCGCGCTTTGATCATAGTCAATGCCGTCGCCATCGTCAAACCCGAAGGGGTGACAATCGCGACTGTGGCTGGCGCAGCGCTTCAGCGCTGCGATTAAAGAGTACAACCGCGATCACGGCTACAGTGAGCCGCACGGATTAGGCATGTCAAGTTCGAACGCGACAGCATCAGGAAAGGACTGATCGCTCCCGAAGCGATGTCTCTGAAGGCATGCCGTGATACGAATCTCGCTGGAGTCGAGTCGGTTAGCTGATGTCAGCTTCTCAGTCGGACGAATCGGTCGCCGCAAATTGCCGATTGGCAGGGTCTGCGTCCGACGCGCTCTCCTCTGCGCGAATCTTGCGGTAGAGCGTTGCCAGGATGCTATTTCCCAGGACTCGTGATTCTGCTTCCACCCAGTCTTGCAGGGCGTGGCCTTCGGCCTGGCCGCGCTCTTCGTAGAGTTGGCGAGCGTGCAGCCGGATCTTCCTCTCCAATAATTCGGTTATGAGGGCTTGCTGCTTTTGTCTGCGAGTATCGGCGTCCAAAACTACTCCTCTGTCTAAACAGTAATTGTCTTCCAGTCCTATGATAAGGGAAGGTTATTACAGAAAGGTTACATTCAGGAAGGGCTTAAGTTACTTAGTTACAATCATATCATAGCCGGATGGGGATAGGTTTGATCTTCTGGGTGGAGCGCGGTAACTTATGTGTTATCAACGGATAAGCGACAATCTGGGCCGTCATTCGGCCCTTCATGCCGTTTGCGGGAGTCGTTCCATCTTCCCTACCGGACTCAAAATTCGGTCCTCACGCACACTCTGACGCGGCTGGAATCGCCGCACCTGACATGAAATTGACAACTTCATGACAATACTCTGACAAGTTTTTCCTCTTCGCACCCCACACTTAAACCTTGTCGCCAGCGCGGTCGCTCCCCATGCCGTCTGCTTCATTCCAAAGCTGGCAACTCACAGGAGGGAATCCTCATGAGACTTTTCACCGAAATCAAGACTTGCGTCACTGTACTCTTTGTGGTCGCTGTCTGCGGCCTCTCCGCTTACGCCCAAGAAAAGAAGTCTAACAAGCCCGGTAACATTCTGATTTCCGATCAATTCAACAACCGCGTCATCGAGGTAGATCCCGACACTCACGAGATCGTGTGGCAGTTCGGGGATGGATCGAGTGTTGCAGGGCCGCATTCCGTGGTAGGGGTGAACGACGCGCAGCGGGTAGGCCCCCTCACGCTGATCGCGGGTACGGGCGCGCCTCCGGGGAGCGAGCCGACCTGCCCCAACGGCTGCCCTGACAATCGAGTGATGTTGGTGAATCCCGCGGGACACATCATCTGGCAGTATGGTCAGGCGGGAGTATCAGGATCAGGGTTTAACCAGCTCAATACCCCGGTGCAAAATACGTGGCTGTCGAATCACCATGTGCTGATCACCGACCAGGTCAATGAACGCGTTATCGAAGTTGACCATCATAAGAACATTGTCTGGCAGTATGGCCAGACCGGCGTCAGCGGAGATGGGTTTGATCAGCTCAACAATCCCAATAGCGCGGAACTGCTGGCCAACGGCCACATCCTGATTGCGGACGAGAGCAACAACCGCGTGATCGAAGTCGACCGGCAGATGAACATTATCTGGAGCTATGGCTGCTTGACCTGCACGCAGCTTAATGGCGCCGCTTTCGCCAGCCGGTTATCGAATGGCGACACGCTCATCACCGACTCAAACAACAACCGCATCCTCGAAGTGGATTCGTCGGGCAATGTGGTTTCCACCTATTACACAAACACGCGCCCGGGCAGCATTGCGTCGCCCTCACCGACGCGCGCCGTCCGGCTGAAGAACGGCAACACCCTTATTAGTGACCAGTTCAACCAGCAGGTCATTGAAATCGACCCGGACCAGAACATCGTATTCAGCCAGGGAACCATCGCAGTTTCGGGGAACACTTTCGACCTGCTTAACGGACCCTACGATGCCAAGGTCATCGGCGACTACACCGGCCTCACGCCGCCTTGATGAAGGGATGGCGGCGACCGCTGCTGGCTTCAATCTTCCCCTAAAGCAACCCATCCTTCGCGGAAGACGCGGAGGGTGGGTTTTTGTCCATGGCGGAACGTTTGTGGAAGCCGCTACTTGTCCAGGCTGCTTTCGCTCGCGATTCTCCGGCTACCGAGGAAGCTCCATACGATTTCGTTGGCGTTGAGGTCGTTGCTGGTTTTGCCAACCTCCTTTTCGGACGAGTACTGCTCGCCGCCGGGCCACGTGTTGCCCCCGCCCTTGACGCTGTACAGAACGACTTGTGCGTTGTCGTGGCAGGCTCCGTAGGTGAACGTTTTGATTTCTTTGCCGCCCTTCTCTGAAGCGGGCAATTTGTCTTGGGCTGGTTTTTCTCCGCAGCGATCGAATTTGGCCCACGTCTTGGCGCTGTCTTCGGCAGAGAGCACGGCGAAATGCCCGGGCTTGTAGGTGCCACCGTTGTAAGAATCGATGGGGTCATCCGTGCCATCCATGAACAGTGCGGGCACGGGACGCGAGGGCACGCAGATCATCTTCTTGGGAAGGTTCGCGCTCACCGCAGCAATCGCGACCACGCGATCGGCCATTGAGCAGCCACTCGCAGCGCCATGAAGCCGCCATCGCCCAGGCCCGTGGCGTAAATACGCCGAGTGTCTACGGAGTACTTGAGCGCGAGCTGGTCCAGCATCTGATTCAGAAAGGCGACGTCATCTGCCGGCTCAGGCTGGTTTCTGGTCTCGGCTGGATTCTGTCCGCCGCCTTGGCCACCCCTTGGATATCCGCCGCCACCGCCGGGGTAGCCCCCGCCGCCTCCGGGATAGCCACCTCCTCCCCCCCATCCTCCGCGCCGCCCGCCCCCGCGCCGCGCCATGGGCGCCGACGGTTGGTCCGGCCGCACTCCGATATTCCACTCTCCGTGGATGGCCTTGGGATAGACCGCGATAACGCCATGGTTATCGGCGAGCTGGTTAAAGTGCGTTAGCCGTGCCATGTCGTCGGCGTCCTGGTTCCGGCCATGCAGAAGAATAACCACTGGATAGTGCTGCTGCGAGTCGTAGCCCTTGGGCAAATGCACCGCGAAGGTGCGGGAAACGTCATCGACGGCGATCTTTTCCTGGGAGTCCTGCGCGCGCAAAGGAGCGACGGAGATCAATATCGAGAGGCAGGCGCCAACTAAGCGCGCCTGGCGGTACGGAGGAAACGGTCCAGTTTTCGCTGGTTTGGACATCATTATCATCTCTATCTCTGTCTCTGCTGAATTTCTTGCTATTGGCATAGGAACCTCAGTGTGGCCGCGGAGTTGCCAGTGAGGTGGAGAGTTTTGCACGGTTTGTAAGATGCTGCTGACCCAGCAAGAGGAAAGTGGGAACTTTTCCCCACAGCGCGCGTAGCTTACTGTGGCGGGCGCAAACACTTTAAAGATAAAACCTGCGCCGGCCTCAGGAGGCGTTATGGACAGCAACATTGTGGGACTGGCAGCAGTGGTGATGGCACTGGGGATCCCGATGGCAGCTATGTATACCTTTTTCCGCGTACGCAAGCTGCGCAGCGAAGAACGTCTGGCGGCGATTGCGCGCGGCGTGGATGTTCCCATGCAACCGGAACTATCAGAGGCGGCGCGCTCGCGGCGCTTGGGAATTCTGCTGGTGGCCGGCGCCATCGGCTACATCGTAACCTTCGCCCTGCTCTCACGCCATGATCCCGACGCGATGAACGCTGCGATATTTGGCGTGATTCCGCTGGCGATCGGGATCGGCTTCTTTGTCGATCACGCGTTGATCCGGCGCGACGCGAAGGCGAACTGAGGTTCCGGCCAGTCTGAAACAGTGCAAAAACCCAGTTCGGCATAAAGCTTCGCCCTTCGCTTTTTATTTGCGAGGGGCGGAATTCATTGTGCTTCGAGGCAATCGTACCTAAGGTCCCGGCCGTATAGCGATTTTCCCCTCCAGGTGTCGAAATTCCATCCTCCCGGCGCGCAAGGCCATCGGAGCTTTCTGCAAGTTCCGCAACGCAAAGTACATAAGCCGGATTGCCGGCATTGGCCCCCATGTTGCATTTCCTTCCTTGTGGTCCGAACGGAGGCCACACTCTTGATTCAGGAGGTCTGCTAACTCTATGAAATGCGCAAATCCTTTCATCCGGCTACTGTCTAATTTTGGTGGGGGTCGCCATCGTTGTCGCGGGTGCCCCCGCGAATACGAAGTCACAGACCACGGCCCCTCAGACGCAACAGACGCCACAGACGCCGGCCCTGACCCCGCCGGACCGTGAGGAGGCGAACCGGCGGCAACTTGCGAGCTTTGACAATTTCCTGGATAACCATCCCGAGCTTGCCGAACAGTTGCGCAAGGATCCCTCACTGGTGAACCGTGAGGAATTTGTCGAAAACCATCCTGAGCTGCAGCAGTATCTGCAGGAGCATCCGGAAATCCGGGAAGAGATCAGCCGGAATCCGAATGGGTTCATGCACCAGGAACAGCGCTTTGACCGCCGCGAAGCTGGGGATGGCGATCGGGATCGCGATCGTGATCGTGATCGGGACATGACCCGCAGTGAACTGGCGAACATGGACCGCTTCATGGACAGCCATCCGGAGATCGCGGAACAGTTGCGCAAGAACCCGTCCCTCGTGAACAACAAGGAGTTCGTCGAGAAGCATCCGGCATTACAGCAGTTCCTGGCCGAGCATCCGGGAGTGCGTGAGGAGTACAAGGAGAATCCGGACGCATTCATGCGCCAGGAAGAACGCTTCGACCGCCGCGAAGACCGGCGCGATCGCGACGTGACGCGCGGTGAACTGGCGAACATGGACCGCTTCATGGACAGCCATCCGGAGATCGCGGAGCGGTTGCGCAAGGATCCGTCGCTGGTGAACAACCGGGAGTTCGTCGAGAACCATCCGGCACTGCAGCAGTTCCTGGCGGAGCATCCGGGAGTGCGTGAGGAATACAAGGAGAATCCGAACGCGTTCATGCATCAGGAGGAGCGCTTTGATCGCCGGGAGGATTCCCCTACGACGCGGCGCGATCGGGACGTCACTCGCGCGGAACTCTCCAGCTTCAACGAATTCATGGGGAGCCATGACAAGATTGCCGATGAACTTTCCAAGAATCCTTCGCTCGCCAACAACCAGGAATATCTCGAGAACCATCCAGCTCTGCGCGATTATCTGAAAACGCATCCGGAGGTTCACGAAGAACTGAGCGAGAATCCTGCGACTTTCATCAAGTCGGCAAAACAGTTCGACCCCCGCACGCCCAAGGCGGCTGGCCAATCCAAGCCCAAGTAGGGCCTGCACGCTCATGAGAGGAGGCTGCGTCGGCAGCCTCCCCGCTTTTTGTTTGTTGTTTTATTTTCCGGCGTTTGTGGCTGCCCATAGGTTTTGTGGCTGGCCAAGAGGCTGAGGAGGTTTTCAATGGAGACCCTTATGAACAGAAAGACGCTTTTCGTCACACTGCTCGTTCTACTGCTTGCCCTTCCAGCATTTGCGCGCGACAAGAAAAAACATGCGGATCGGGCCATGATCGAGAAGATGGAAGCCGTCCCTTGCGGCGCCAAGGAGCGGGGATTAGCCGGCCTGGGAGCGGTCTGGGGCTCAGTGGGAGTTACGCACGTGAATTCCGACGAAAAACTTTGTCCCCAATATCTATTGCGGACCGACGACATGGAGTATCACGTTCGCCCGCTCGACCATAAGCACCCTGTGGTACTTCCAGTCGGCCAGGAAGCTGAATTCAAAGTTAAGAAGGATAAGCTAGACATGCGCGTGCCGGAGGGCAACGACGACAATCGTAAGACGCGCCACTATCAAGTGGTCGCGGTGAAGCCGATCGATCACTCGGAGACGCCCGCCCCGGCGAAGTACGACGCGCCGCGTGATGTTCCGCGCAAGGATAAGGATAATGGCGGTAAAGGGGCGACTGACACGAACTACGCAGGCCAGACCTCTTCCAAACCTCCGGACAACCATCCTCAGTGAGGGCAGTAGTTGCGAAATTCCGCGAGACTGACAGAGGGAACGGTTTGCCGCAGAAGTTCGTGGGACATACCAGAGCGAAGCCCGTCGGTGGGGGGCCAGCCGGCGGGCTGCCTTTTGCAATGATTATTCTGTGAGCAGCTTGAATTGGTTCTCCGTCAATGGAACGACGCTTAGTCGTCCCTGCCGCACCAGCGGCGAATCGGCGAACAGTTTGTTTGCTTTGATCTCAGCCAGCGTCACCGGCTTGGCCAGCGGCTTGCCGGCTTTGATTTTCACCAGGGGAGTCTTGGCGTCCGACGCGTCCACCGACACTACAGTCGCAGTTCCCACTGCACTTTTCTCGTCTCCGGTGTGGTAGATGACCAGGTGTTCGCCCGGCTTCATTTCGCGCAGGTGCTTGACGGCGGCAGGATTCGTGACGCCATCCCAGATCGTTGCGTTCTCGCGCTGGAGATCGGTAAAGGAATAAACGGTGGGCTCGGTCTTAAGTAGATAGTTCATGTGCGGAATTTTACTCGAAGAGCAGTCTCCAGTTTCTGGTTTCTGGTCTCTAGTTTTTCACGGGTTGGGTTTTCACTAGAAACTGGAAACCGGAAACTGTTATTGCGGCTTGGCGTTGGGATCTGGGGCTGGCGGCTTGGCGTCTTTCTTTTCGTCCTTCTTGTCTTCTGGGTGGTCCTGGTAAATCGAGTACTGGCCTTGAGGTCGTTTCAGCTTGATGGTGAGATCTATCTTCGCCTGGTTTACGTCATAGTCCTCGCCGAAAGTCTGGAATCCATGGGCCAGCACTTGCACGCGCAGTTTGCCGTAGGGAACGCCGTCAAAGCTGGTTTTGCCCTCGGGGTCGGTTTTGAGTTCGAGCCCGCCCCGGCTCTGCTGGCCGTGAGCATTTACGGGATGCATGATCACGGCGGCGTTGCGGACGGGTTTGCCGTTGTCTTCCTTCACGATGAGAAAATTCATGACCGCGGTGGGTTCTGGGTTCGGATCCCGCTGCGCAGCCGCAGTTCCAACGAGACCGGCGATCAGTAGCGCGCCGGCAAGGGCCGTGTTTCTTATATCCCTCTTCATTTTGTCTTCAATCTCACCGTGGGACGGCACTATCAATTGTATCTCTGGACATTCTAGCCAGTGGCACGCGCGCGAAAGAAAGAATTGAGAGCCGCGTGGGTCAAGACTTCTCCGCGGACGGGCGCTTGCGCACCGCGCCGGCAGACGGAGCAAGCTGTACCAGATCGCTGGCCACTCGGCCGGTGTTGTGGCGGGCAACGCCAGCTTCTTCGAGATAATCTCCCAGCACCGGGATCACGCCGAGCGCTTCGATGGCGTCGAGATCGGCGACGATCTGGCAGGCGCCCTCGAGTTCATACTTGGCCTTCAGTTCATCGGAGACGGGCGTGCGATTGATCAGCGCGTAATCGAAGATCTGTTGATGCGCGTGGCCATTGAGCGCGCGAATGTGATCCGCGGCCGTGAGGCCCAGGCTCTCGTTCGCCTGGGTCATCAGGTTGCAGATGTAAACCTTGGTGGCCGGCGATTCGACGATGGCATCGGCGATGCCGTGCACCAGCAAGTTGGGAATGAGGCTGGTAAACAGCGAGCCGGGACCGATGCTGATGATGTCGGCGCGAGCAATGGCTTCGAGCGTCTGCGGCAGCGGTTCAACGTTCGGCGGAACGAGAAAGAGTTCCTGGATGCGGCCTTTGCTGGCGGTGATCTTGGTCTCTCCGCGCACGCGGGTGCCGTCTTCCATCAGAGCTTCCAGTTCGATATTCGAAGTGGTGGCGGGATGAATGTGTCCGCGCGTGAGCAGAATTTCCGAAGAAAGCCGTACCGCTTCCGAGAAATCATGCGTGATCGAGGTCAGCGCGGCCAGAAAAAGATTGCCAAAGCTGTGACCCTCAAGGCCCGAGCCTTTCGCGAAGCGGTGGCGGAAGAGCTGGGAGAGCAGAGCCTCATCCTCGCTGAGAGCGACGATACAGTTGCGGATGTCGCCTGGGGGAAGCATGTTGAGTTCCTTGCGCAGGCGTCCGCTGGAACCACCGTCGTCGCTCACCGTGACCACAGCGCAAAGGTCGCGAATGACCGGCGAATCGGGCCGGGCCACGGCTGCCTCCGCCGGGGAGAGCGCGAAGCGCTTCAGTCCCTTGAGCAGGGTGGAGAGGCCGGTGCCGCCGCCGATGGCGACCACGCGGAGGCCACGCTCGCGCGTGGCCTTCTCCGTCGGCAACAGATCGGCGATTTTTGTTTCCATCCCAGAATCTATTTAGGAAGATTCGTCTTCCCGGAGGTAGCTTTCCGACGATGCCATGTCCGCAGCCGGATCCGGGTACAACAGCTCGGTAAAGCGAGGGTCTTCCGCCAGATTGTGGAAGTCGGAATCGTTGCGCGCCTGGAAGCGCAGGCCGGCATTCAGGCGAAGCGCTTCATCCAGATGCTTGAGCGAGTCCTCCACGTGACCGGTAAGGCAGTCGAGCGCGGCCAGGCCGTAAATGACGAAATCAGTCTTCGGCGACTGCTTCAGCAGTTTCTCGATGTGCTCGCGTGCAGTCACGTAATCTCCGACGTTCATGAGCGAGACAGCATAGTCATAGTGCTCTTCGATGCTCTTGAACTGCTGCGTAGTCGAGCGTTCGAGATGCTGGTTGCAGGTGCTGAGGTGGACTGCCGCCCGGTCGGTCAGCTCCTTGCTGGGTCCGGCGAGCACTTTCTCGAACAGCGGTTTCGCCTTCTCGAATTTGTGTTCCTGCAAAGCACGAAGTCCGGCTTCGTAATTCTGCAGAGCCTGGGCGACGCGCGGATCGTCCGCGACCGATGATTTCTTGGGGTTAGCCTTCTGAGCCATGTGAAGAATTTTTCCTGCGCTGGTTGTAATGGGGGACTCCTTGGCTCTTGAAATTCGAAGAGCCGCTACTCAAGTATCACTCAAAGAGCGTTATAGGGCAATGGATGGAGCAGTACATGGTACCCAGTTGCTAGTACCGAGTACCTGACACAGCCACTCGCTGGCGCCCCTTCCCGAGGCTAGAGGCTCTCGCATGAATCGTTTTGAAAGGGCGTGGCTTCAGCCGCGCCACTAAGAGCCAATAAAGACGCGGGCTTTAGCCCCTGAGGAATTCTCGCTTGTGTTCAACTGCCGACGATTTATGAGATGGATCTAGGTACTAGGTACTTGGTACTAGTTGATAGCCGCGGCCGATTGCAGATCGATCTGCTTCCACTCGCCTTTGAGGATGCCGGCGCGAATCTGGGCTGCGGTCTTGCCCTTCTGGTGCTGCTGGTAGGAGTAGTAGAGTTCCTTCAGGCAGGTGGAACAGCGCGCGCCGTGCGTGTCTTCGAAGCAGCTGTGCAGGCTGTTGTGGCCCATGCGGTCGCAATAGCAATAACAAGGCTGCTGATGGAGTACGGCTGGAATCTTCGAGGCCAACTCATAAGCGTGGGTCTGATACGGGATACTGCGCGTCCGCGCCCCAAAGTTGGTCCTTGGCGAGGATGGCAGGGAGTTTAGTCCCCTTGGGCGGCGGACCAGCGTTGTAGGCGGGAATGCCGCCTTCTTCCTCCTGAGCGGACCATTGAGCCGACACGGTCAGCGTCACCGTTAACAGAAAAATGAGAGTTAGGGCGCGGTGAACGTACTTGTTATGGAGCAGGCTCGACGTCATGAGGTCTCCCGAATTACTTCATTTTAACCCATGGAGGGGACGGTCCCGTTTACCGGAGACCCACGGTTCGGGATCGGTAAAGGAAAAACGCGGAAGCTGGCCCACCCGCCCAGCGCAGCATCGCCAAGGGCGCAGCATCGTGCCGCAACTCCATTACCCTCGTAATCTTGTGCCCGCATAAGTAACTCCATACAGTCCCCACAGTCCCCGAAGCGGGCCACGGTCGCCAAGAGAAATTCAAACATGAAGAAACTCAGGACCTTGTTGACGATACTATCTCTAGCCGCCATCAGCTTTGCTTTCGCCACAACTACCAGCACTTCGCAAGGCGATCGCATTGCGGGCGACAAGGCAACGGCCAGTGTTCATGGATCTTTAGCGGCGAGCGGTCTGACGCAGGGCGACCCAACGAGCGCATTGCCCGATGCCCATGCCGACGCATGCAGGTGGAACCGGGATAATTGCTTGAAAGGCTGCGACGGCGCAACTTCCTGCTCGAACCAATGATGGACCAACTACAACAATTGCATGAAACAGTAGTCCCGATTCAGCCAGTAGTCCTGGCACGACTGAGGAGGCATTTCGCGATGAACGTCCGCGCATGTACACGATTTCTTTCCCTGGGAGCCCTCGCCGTTGCGCTGGTGCTCACTGGCTATGCCGGCGCCCACGGCGGCTCACACACCAAGTCCGGCCCCAAGAGTTCCGACCCCAGGCTCAACGGCCCCCGCGACATGAACTACGACCATCTCATCGTCCCGGGGGATCGCGTCGGCCCGGTGAAGATGGGCGGCCTGGTCAGCGATGCCGTACAGCATCTGGGCAACCCACAAAAAGTCTTCCGCAGCACCTTTCGCGGCCCCGGCTACTCCTCCGATGAGGTCTATTACTATTACAAAGACGAATGCGTCGAGTTTACCTGGGAGGACTCCGGCATCAATCCCAGGATTGAAACCGGTTATCGCGGAGTCAATGTGACCTGCGACAAATGGTCCACTTCAGAGGGACTGCACGTTGGCTCACCCATGCAGGAGGTCTCCGCTCACGTCGGCCAATATTGCCCTTCCAGCCGTCCGGATGGTTCCATGATTGTTTCTACCAAGCAAGGCATCTGGTATGAAGCTAAGAATCGCAATAGCCCCATTACCATTATTCGCGTGATGCCCGCGACGGATAACTGGGGCGGTATGTGCAAAGACTGACCCATATCCCTTCTTAGTTGGCGAATGGCCGGCACCACCTCGACCGAGGCTGCCCCAGCTTTCGCGGTTTTCAAATGCGGGGACAGACGGATCTCCGACAGTGACTGAAGTTACTTGCTCAATTGAAGAGCGGTGGGATAATTGCGTCGCATGGAGCAAGAAAAAAAATCAGTGACGGTGCTGGGGTTTCGGTTCTGGGCGCTCAAATGTAAAGTGTGCCGCAACTACCACAAGGGTACCCCTGTCGATGAAAATTCCCTGATTAGCGGCGTGCTTCTGTGTGGTAAGTATGAGTGCCCCGATCGCCCCGGAGAGATGGGTTATTCTTCTCGTGAAGATTGGGTTCCGATGACGGCGGCAGAGTGGGACGCGCTAACCAACAAGTAGCGGGAATACGGAGAGACGCTCCCCATTTTCCGTAACCCTATGTATTTGGCACTCGCTCCCAACGAGTGCCAGCATCGAGCCCGATCCATAAGACTCTTTTTCTTCGCCCTGTGTCTTTTCTCCCACTTTTTCGTCGCTTTCCCTAACTCAAACCTTCCAAGCCACCTGCCGTCCATCAACTATAGCTTTAAGGTGGTTTTCCGAGTTTTCCGAGATTTCCACAGTGTTCCGGTAAAACCGCATTTATGTTCCAACTGGAACATTTGTACGTACAATGTTCCGATAGAAACAATCCCTCCCAACGTCCGACGCGCAACCCAAGGCTTGAGAAGGTTGATTCGTGCATTGGCTACAACGCTCTGCCAAGTGACCGCGATCTGTATACAATAGGAAAGGTCGCATGCCCGATACGCCCAGCACGGAATCCGAAAACAAGACGGTGCTGCTTTCGCAGCCCGCGCCAGCGCAGTCAAGCGCACGCGCCCGGTTCCGTCCGGCTTTCGCGGTGTGGCTGCGCGACCTGATTCTCTCGGTGGCGATCTCGCTGTTCATCATCGTATTCATCTATCAGCCAGTGAAGGTGGAGGGCACGAGCATGTTGCCGTCGCTTGAAGACCAGGAGAGAATCTTCGTCAACAAGTTCGTGTACCGTCTGGAGCCGATTTCGCGCGGGGACGTGGTGGTGTTTCGTTATCCTCGCGATCCCTCGAAGAGTTATATCAAGCGCGTGATCGGCGTAGCCGGGGATCGCATCCGCATCGACGGCGGGCAAGTATATGTGAACAACGAGGCGCTGGATGAAGACTACGTTCCGCCCGCCTACGACGACGCGCGGACGTATCCGGAGGTCGTCGTGCCGCCGCACTGTTACTTCGTGCTGGGGGATCACCGGTCGATGTCGAACGACAGTCGCGACTTCGGTCCCGTGAATCAGAACTATATCTATGGCAAGGCGGTGTTCGGCTACTGGCCCATGGATAAGCTGGGCAGAGTGCGGTGAGCAGTCATAGCGAAGAACTAAAGTGGTTTGATTCCACGGTTTACGTAGCAAAGCGGTTGCAACGTGATATACAGTCTGTTTCTCGAAGAATAAAACCAACCAGGCACGACCTCCACGTATCGTATTTCCTTTTCTCGAAAGAGCTGAAATCGTTGGGTGCGATCCGTTTACTCTGGGCATCCAATTTTTTTCAAGATGCGCTTGTGCTCTCACGATCCATCTTTGAGGCGTGTGTCTTGGACATGTACATTCGCACGAACCGAGCGGCGCTCACCGAGAGGTACCTTGCTTACGATGCGGCCGCGCGACATAGTATGAGCGTTGGAATGGTGAGATCAATGAAAAATCGCCGCGGCAGGTTGTGGCGAGGGTGGAAGGGTGCCGCCGCTAGATACGGTCGTGCTAGAAAGCCCTCACCTTACGAATTCGACGAGCCTAGGGGTTGGTCCGGAAAATCACTCCGTGAGACAGTACGGCTCCTTGAAGAGAAAAAGGGGGCGGAGGGCCTCTGGGCGGCCTACGAGTTCTTCTACGGTTAGGCTCCGCCGTGGCGCACTCATCATCTCAGAGCATGCAGGAATACCTGCGGGGACCGCATAGGACAAGTTATGGGCAATTAGGGCAGAGACGCGCGTATCTTCGTGATCTCCCAATGTTGGTCTGTCGTTGGTGCCTCATCTCAGGGCTTTCGTCGGTGCAGGACCATTTCGGCATTTACGAGGAGCTTGTTCCGAGTGATGCCCTTGTGGATGCCTATCATCTCTTCAGGTCCTTAATCCGTGCCCTCGGCGAGGATCTTCGTGACTTTGACGGTAGAATGTTTCCGTGAAATCCACAGCATCTCCTGATAAAATCCTGAAAATCCATACACTGGAGCGAGAATGCAGGCTACGCTTGCCCTCGAAGACGGACGAGTCTTCCGAGGCAAAGGCTACGGTGCTAAAGGCGAGTGCTACGGCGAAGTCGTTTTTAATACTTCCATCACTGGCTATCAGGAAATCTTTACCGATCCTTCTTACTCGGGACAGATCGTCGTCCTGACCAATCCTCAGATCGGCAACTACGGAACCAATCAGGAAGATAACGAAGCCACGCGTCCGTGGATCGAAGGGCTGATCGTGCGCGAGTTCTCGAAAGTAAGTTCGAACTGGCGCTCGCAGCAGGTGACGGACGAATACCTGGAGCAGTTCAAGGTGCCGGTGCTCTCGGATATCGACACGCGCGCGCTGGTGCGGCATCTGCGCGACCACGGCGTGATGCGCGGCGTAGTCTCGACCATCGAAAGCGACGCGGCGAAGCTGGTTGCGAAGGCGAACTCGATTCCGAAGATGGACGGCACGGATCTGGCGAAAGTGGTGAGCACCAAGGGTCCGTACGTGTGGGAGGTCGGTGAGCGATCGCACGAGCCAGTCGCGCAGGTGGGAGTTAAGGACGAGCCGGCGCGCTTTCATGTGGTGGCTTACGATTTTGGCATTAAGCAAAACATTCTACGAAAGTTACGCGGTGAGGGGTGCCGGGTGACGGTGGTTCCGGCGCAGACTCTAGCCGAAGATGTGCTGGCCCTGAAACCGGATGGAGTGTTTCTGTCGAACGGTCCGGGCGACCCCGAGCCGTGTACGTATGCGGTGGACAGCATTCGGCGGCTGATGGGGCGGCAGCCGATCTTCGGCATTTGCCTGGGACATCAATTGACCGGCATCGCGCTCGGCGGGAAAACATTCAAACTGAAGTTTGGGCACCATGGTGGGAATCATCCGGTGAAGCAGTTGGCTACCGGGAAGATTGAGATCACGGCGCACAATCACAACTTCGCGGTCGACCCGGATTCATTGCCCGAGAGCGAAGTCGAACTGACCCATATGGATCTGAACGACTCGACTTTGGAAGGCTTGCGGCATCGCAATCTGCCGTTGTTCAGCGTGCAGTATCACCCGGAAGCCGCGCCCGGGCCGCATGATTCGCACTATCTGTTCAAGGATTTCGTGAGGATGATGGAGGAGTGGAAAGGATGAGCGCTAGAGCCATTCCGAAGATCGACTTGACCGGCCACGTCGATTTGGCAAAGTTTGTTCCTGAGGAACTACGCCGCCTTGGCGATCTCCAAAGCGCCATTCCGGAGGTTGCAAAGAACGAAGGTTTTTTGGCTCTCATTGAGCGGGCAGTCAAGAAGATTCCAACCAGGCACGTCCTCGTTCACGGCGACGCCAGAAGGATGTCGAAAGAAAAGGTCGGTAAGGCACATCTGATCCTGACATCGCCTCCTTATTGGACGCTGAAAAAGTATCGCAACAGTTCTGGTCAGCTCGGTCATATCGTCGACTACGATGACTTCATTGAAGAGTTGGACCGGGTCTGGCAACGATGTTTCGACTCGCTCGTTGTGGGCGGCCGGCTTGTGTGCGTGGTAGGGGACGTTTGTCTATCGCGGCGCAAGAACGAGGGACGACATACCGTCGTGCCTCTCCACGCCACCATTCAAGAGCATTGCCGCAAAATCGGCTTCGATAACTTGTCTCCAATCATCTGGCACAAAATTGCGAACGCCGCGTATGAAGTAGAGAACGGTGGAGGGTTTCTCGGAAAACCCTACGAGCCGAATGCCGTTATAAAGAATGACGTGGAGTTTATTTTGATGCAGCGGAAGCCCGGAGGCTACCGAACTCCTCAGGACAGTGCGAGGATTCTGAGCGTCATTTCGGCGAAGGATTATCAGAAGTGGTTCCAGCAGATATGGAATGGACTGACGGGCGCGTCCACCAAAGATCACCCGGCGCCGTATCCGGTGGAATTGGCAGAACGTCTCATCCGAATGTTCAGCTTCGTTGGAGATACGGTGTTGGACCCCTTTATGGGCACGGGTACAACCGCACTCGCCGCCTCGAAATGGGGGAGGAATAGTGTCAATTTCGAAATCGATGCCGACTATTTGAGCTTTGCGGCCAAGAGGCTTGAAGGAGAGCTTTCGTCGCTGTTTGCGAATCCTGTCTTAGTCATGGAGCAAGAGTAAGCGTGTGAATTCAGAAATAGATCTCAAACTCAGGAGCGCTGTCACCCAGTTCTGGTCGAGCCGGGAAACGCAGGCCCAGAAGCAAGGAGCTAAGACAGGAGTTCGCGATGCTGGCTCTAGGACGGCGGTCACAGGCGGAAGTCAGATGGACGGTTTCGTGGCGCTGGTTCGAGACCTTTTGGAGGAATCAGGCGTGGACAGGCCGGTAGTTTATTGCGAAAGGCATGTCGAACTTCCTGGATGGTTTCGACCTGAGAAGAAATGGGATCTGCTCGTAGTTGTTGAAGGCTGCTTGATCGCCGCTATTGAATTCAAGTCGCAGGTAGGTTCTTTTGGAAATAACTTCAACAACAGAACCGAAGAAGCACTCGGGAGCGCAGCGGACTTATGGGCAGCATATCGGGAGGGAGCGTTCAAACCGTCGGCGCGCCCGTGGTTGGGCTATTTGATGCTGCTGGAGGATGCCCCCAGTTCTACGCGTCCGGTAAAGGCGCAAGAGCCACACTTCAAAGTGTTTGAAGAGTTTAACTCTGCATCCTACGCTAGGCGTTACGAAATTCTTCTCACAAAGCTAGTTCGCGAAAGGCTGTACGACGCTACTTGCTTTCTAATGTCCAACAGCACTGATGGTCTTAAGGGACAATACTCGGAGCCAGTAGCCGAGCTCAACTTCACGAATTTCATTTCGTCGCTCATCGCGAAGGCGATCGCTTGCAAGAAGACTCAATAAATGCCCAAACGCACTGACATCTCGAAGATCCTGATTCTCGGGTTTCTGTTGCTCTCGTTTTTCTTGACGCGAGTCTTCGCTTGCTCCTACTTTCCGCCGACTTACACGGTCGGGAAGAACTTTGTGGTCAAGGTCTCCAGTCTCGAGGGGACTTCATTCCCCGGCGTACGTGTAATTCTGGTCCGAGCCCATCGAGTTTCAAGATTCGCTCTGACGGACCGAGAGGGAAGAGCTCGATTCGAAAACGTGGAGCCGGGTGATTATTCGCTGGAGATCGATCAGCTAGGAATTGCCGGTTGGGACACTGCCGGACTGATAGTGGTCGATGGCTCGAACAAACAAGGCTTAGAAAAACAGGAGATTCAATTGCACTGGCCCAGTTCAGATGTCCTTGAAGCGTCCGAGCTGAAAGGAATTTTCCTGGCCAGTGGAACTGCGAAGCCTATCGCACAAAGCTCTCTACAGCTCGTGCATGGGCTGGATGGATCTTTGGAGTCGAGGCTTTTGACAGACGAGACGGGCCGATTTGATTTCGGCTCTCCTGAGCCGGGATTGTACTTCATCAAAGTTGAGTCATCGCTTCCGGGGCCGTGGGAACCGCGGGGTACGATTCCTGTGATGGTGAAGCCCGGTTCCAAGAGGGAACTAACTGTGGCTGTGGGAGAGAGTTCATGCGGCCTGATGTACTCCGAGGTTTGCGGCGCGCCGCCGGTTACCGTGAGCCGCGTTGAAGGCAATGTGTCGGACCCTGAAGGGGCGGCGATCAGTCGCGCCAATATCGAGTTATTCCCGTCGAAATCCAAAGATCAAGCGCCCGTCAAGACCGTCACGCCCGATAGCGACGGCCATTTCAACATGGTTGATGTTGCACTGGGAGACTATCAGTTGAGGATCAGCTCGACTGGTTTTTCGCCGCTGTTCATTCCGATCAAAGTTGGTCCCAAGGCTTCCAGCGATGGTGCGCTCCATTTCAAGTTAGGGATGCTCGGCGGGGCATGCCCTGGGCCGAGGGCCACACCGCAGGAGAGCGTAGCGAACTGATGCCTAAACGCACTGACATCTCGAAAATCCTGATTCTCGGCTCCGGCCCTATCGTCATCGGGCAGTCGGCGGAGTTTGATTATTCCGGCACGCAGGCTTGCAAGGCCCTAAAGTCTGAGGGCTATGAGGTGGTGCTGGCCAATTCCAATCCGGCGACCATCATGACCGATCCGGAGATTGCCGACCGCACTTATATAGAGCCGCTTACGCTTGAATATCTGGAAGAGATTATCCGCATCGAGCGGGAAATAGCGCCGGGCGCGGGATTCGCCGTGTTGCCTACCGTGGGCGGGCAGACTGCGCTCAATCTCGCGATTGAGCTTTCCGACGGCGGCATCCTTGAAAAATACAACGTTCACCTGATCGGCGCTAGCGTCGCGGCTATTAAGAAGGCGGAAGATCGACTGTTTTTCAAGGACGCGATGCAGAAGATCGGGCTCGACGTGCCCAAGTCGGCGCTGGTGAACAACGTGAAAGACGGACTGGAGTTTGCCGGCAAGATCGGCTTTCCAGTGATCGTTCGTCCATCGTTCACGCTGGGCGGAACCGGCGGCGGCATGGCCTATAACCGCGAGGAGATGGTCGAAGTGCTCGGGCGCGGGCTTGATTTTTCTCCGGTGCGCGAGGCGCTGATCGAAGAGTCGGTACTGGGATGGAAGGAATTCGAACTCGAGGTGATGCGCGACACCAAGGATAACGTCATCATCATTTGTTCGATCGAGAACTTCGATCCCATGGGCGTGCACACCGGCGACTCGATCACGGTGGCTCCGGCGCAGACCCTCACCGACCGCGAATACCAGGCGATGCGCGACGCGTCGATTGCGGTGATCCGCGAGATCGGCGTGGATACCGGCGGGTCGAACATTCAGTTCGGCGTGAATCCGGAGACGGGGCGCATGGTGGTGATTGAGATGAACCCGCGCGTGTCGCGGTCTTCGGCGCTGGCATCGAAAGCCACCGGTTTTCCCATTGCGAAGATTGCCGCGAAACTCGCCGTGGGGTACACGCTGGACGAGATTCCGAACGACATCACGCGCAAGACTCCGGCGTGCTTCGAGCCGACACTCGATTACGTCGTGGTGAAGATTCCGAAATGGCAGTTCGAGAAATTTCCCGGCGCCGACGAGAACCTGGGGCCGCAGATGAAGTCGGTGGGCGAAGTAATGGCGATTGGCCGCACCTTCAAAGAAGCACTGATGAAAGGTATTCGCTCGCTCGATACCGGCAAGCGCGTGGGCGCCGACAAGATTGAACCGAAGATTCTGACGCAGCGGTTGGTAACGCCGCATCCGGAGCGGCTGGCTTACATACGGTACGCGCTGCGGCAGGGGCACACGGTAAAGCAAGTCGCGAAGATGACGTCGATGGATCCGTGGTTCCTCTACCAGCTCAAGGAAATTAACGATATGCAGCTTGAGCTGGAGAAACATCCGATGGAGTCGATTCCGACAGAGGTGTTGCGCGAGGCCAAGCGCATGGGATTCTCGGACGGGCGGCTGGCGGGCGTGTGGCGGCTGGAAGGGCAGGAGAAAGTGCGGCATCTGCGCAGGAAGCACGGCGTGATGCCGGTCTACAAGCGCGTGGACACGTGCGCCGCGGAGTTCGAGAGTTTCACGCCATATCTTTATTCGACATACGAGGACGAAGACGAGGCCGCGCCGACCGACAAGAAGAAAGTGATCATTCTGGGCAGCGGGCCCAACCGCATCGGGCAGGGAATCGAGTTCGACTATTGCTGCTGTCACGCTTCCTTCGCGCTGCACGAAGATGGATACGAGACGATCATGATCAACTGCAATCCTGAGACGGTCTCGACCGACTACGACACCAGCGACCGGCTGTATTTCGAGCCGCTGACGTTTGAAGACGTGTGGGCGATTTACCAGCACGAGACGTCGAAGGGCGCGCCGGTGGGCGTGATCGTGCAGTTTGGCGGGCAGACGCCGCTGAACCTGGCTTTGCCGCTCAAGGCTGCGGGCGTGAACATTATCGGTACGTCTCCGGAGTCGATTGATCTGGCGGAGGATCGCAAGCATTTCAACAAGCTGCTGGAAGAATTGAAAATTCCACAAGCCGCTGGAGTGATGGCAACTTCTCTCGAAGAAGCCATCGAAGGCGCAAAACGCGTTGAATATCCCGTGGTGGTGCGGCCTTCGTATGTGCTGGGCGGACGCGCCATGGTGATCGCTTACGACGAAGAGTCTGTGGTGCGGTATATGAAGGAGGCGGTCGAGTACTCGCACGATCGTCCGGTGCTGATCGATCACTTCCTCGAAGATGCGATTGAAGTAGACGTGGACGCGCTCTCCGATGGGGAAGACGTGGTGATCGGCGGCATCATGCAGCACATCGAGGAGGCTGGCATTCACTCCGGCGATTCGTCCTGTGTGCTGCCGGCGGTGGATATCCCGCAACCACTCATGGATCGCATGCGCGACTACACTTTTAAGTTGGCGCGGGCGTTGAAAGTTGTGGGGCTGATGAACATTCAGTTCGCCATCCCGCGCGGAAATGGCGGGTTCGGGAAATGGCGAAGGTGGAAAAGTCTACGTTCTCGAAGTGAACCCGCGAGCTTCGCGAACCGTGCCGTATGTTTCGAAGGCTACGGGCGTGCCGATGGCGAAGATTGCGGCGCGGCTGATGACTGGGCGCAAGCTGCGCGAATTTCTGGCGGAGAACATCGACCGGCATGCCGATCTCGACACGGGAAGCTGCTACTACGTGAAGTCGCCGGTGTTCCCGTGGAACAAGTTTCCTGGCGTAGACACGGTGCTCGGTCCGGAGATGAAATCTACCGGAGAAGTGATGGGCGTGGGCGACAGCTTCGGCGAAGCATTCGCCAAGGCGCAGTTGGCGGCGGGCCAGAAGTTGCCGACGCAGGGAACGGTGTTTATCAGTGTGACGGACCACGATAAGCGCCACGTCGCCGACGTGGCGCGCAAGTTTGTTGATATGGGTTTCAAGCTGGTGGCCACATCAGGCACAGGCGACGTGATCGAGGCCGCGGGCATGAAAGTCGATCGCGTCTACAAAGTGAAGGAAGGACGTCCGAACGTGGTGGATTTCATCAAGGGCCAGCGCATTCATTTGATCGTGAATACGCCGACTGGACTTGAGCCTTGGTTCGACGAGAGGGCGATCCGGCGCGCGGCGGTGATGGCGCGCATTCCGACCATTACCACGCTTTCGGCGGCGCGGGCTGCTGCGGAGGGAATTGCGGCACTGCAGCGCGGGGAAGTGAATATACGGGCGCTGCAGACGTTGCACGCGGAGCGTGGGGTGAGACGGTAGACTGGGATCTTTAGGTTGCGCCTCACCAGTGTGTTACAATGCATCCATATGAGTAACACACTCACAGTTCGCTTGCCGGAAGAACTGCTGGAGCGGCTGCGGAAGAAGTCCCGCAGCACGGGGCTGCCCGTGGGTCGGGTGGTCCGTCAGGCGCTGGAAACCAGTCTTGACGGCGAAGGAAGCAATCCGTTGCTCGAATTCGCCGGCTTAATCAAGGGCGGACCGCGGGACGTTTCCTCGCGCAAGGGATACTCCCGCAAATAAAGATGCAAGCGATTGCCGACACCGGGTACCTGGTTGCCTTAGTTCGGAAGGATGACCAGCATCATGGATGGGCCATTGGCCTCGGAGGGCAACTCGAATTGCCCCTTCTCACGTGTGAGGCAGTGCTCTCTGAAGTCGCGTTCCACCTGGAATCGAGCGGTTACGTTCTGGCGATGCTGAAACGCGGGGCGATCCGTGTTGCATTCGATTGTACGAGCCATCTGGAGCATCTTAGCGACCTCGCCACTCGCTACGCGGCCCGGCGCCCAGACCTTGCCGACCTCTGTTTGATCCGGATGAGCGAGCTTTATCCGCGGCACACCGTTATCACAAGCGACGATGATTTTCGCGTGTACCGCCGGAACAAGCGGGAAGCTATACCGCTGCTGAGTCCGCCCAAGAAGTGATAGGCTAAATGCGTTATGCTCCTTCACGGTATTTTTCCTCCCATCACTACGCCGTTTTATCCCGACGGCAATATTTACTTCAAAAAGCTTGAAAGCAACGTTGAGCGATATTCGCGCACGCCTTGCGCTGGCATCGTTGTGCTTGGTTCGACCGGAGAGGCCATCCTGCTTTCCGATCAGGAGCGGCGCGATGTGTTGAAGTCCGCGCGCGAAGCGGCTGCGCCAGGCAAAGTTCTGATCGCCGGCACTGGGGTTGAGTCCGCGATCGAGACACTGCGGCTTACCGAGTACGCCGCCGAATTGGGCTACGACATCGCGATGGTGCGGACGCCGCATTACTACAAGAAGCAGATGCAGGCGGCTAACATCCTGGCGTTTTACCGCACTGTGGCTGATCGCTCGCCGTTGCCGGTGATCATTTACAACTTTCCGCAGGCTACCGGATACGACATTCCGGCCGAACTGGTGATCGCACTGGCGGAGCATCCGAACCTGATCGGGATCAAGGAATCGAGCGGCGAAGTGGAAAAAGTGCGCAGGATGATGGAAGGTACGCGGCACATCCGGCGCACCGTCACGGTGACGGAGACATTTGAGGCGGTGACGCCGCGCATGCTTACGGCCGCGAGTGCTGGCTCGAATGGAGAGGGCGGAGAACTGGTGCAGGTTGGAGGACTCGCGGGCTCGTCATCATCATTGGGGAAGCCGTCTTCGGCGGCCGTCACAGTTGTCGGCAGGATGAAGACGCGGCAGAAGGAAGTTGGATTCCAGGTGCTGGTGGGGGCGGCGCAGAAGTTGCATCCGTCGCTCGAGGTTGGAGCGGTGGGAGCGATTCTGGCGTTTGCCTGTGTTGCTCCGACCTCGTGCTATGAGATTTATGCGGCCTGGAAGGAAGGCGATGCCGAGTTGGCGCGACTGAAGCAGGAGCGCATTGCCCGCGCGGCGCAACGCGTGGTGGGGGAGTTAGGGATTCCCGGGGTGAAGTACGGGATGGACTTCAACGGTTACTTCGGCGGTGGGGCGCGCTTGCCGCTGCTGCCGCTCACCGGCGAGGTGAAGGGCGAGGTAGAGCGGTTGCTGGCGGATGTAAGGAACTGAGTGCACGGAGCATGATTCTTAAGAAATCGCTTTGCGTATGGGTTAGAGTGTGTTAAAAGTCACGTCCAAATGACGAAGGCGCGTTGCATTCTCGCTTTGGTCGTCCTCGGGGTAATCACGACCACGCTCCTGGCAAAGAACGAACCGCCAATTGTCATGACGTGGCCGGCGGACAAACCTGCGCTCAAGTTGAGTTTCGACAAGTTTCGACAAACGAGCACATACGCCGGGCAGAATGCGTTTGTCTCCGACGTGACCGTCCAGAACCTGACAGAGCGGCAGATCCCGCGGGCCTTGTTCACCGTGTATTTCATGGACAAGAATAAGGTACGAATCGGAGAAGGACTTCTTCAGGTGTCAGATCTGGAGGCTGGGCAATCGGCAAAGATTCAATTTCAATTCAGCTCTGTCGGAATCCCAGCCAGCATCGCGTTATCCGCCAAGAAGGACATGCTGGCTCCGCCTGGAGTGAAAACGATTCCATTGAGAGTCCTCTCTGTGCCGCCTGGCGCTAAGTTGAAAGTCGACGGGCAGGATGCCGGTACCACACCGGTTATGGTTCGACTGACTGTTGGCACACACCAACTCGATCTGACTAAGGAAGGCTATGCGCCGGGAAACACCCCGTTGGATGTGACCCCCGATGAGCTGCCCGGCGGAAGCATTACGGTTGAACTGGGTGGGCTGTCGCGAGATGCGGTGGAACTGCGTGACGGATCCGTAGTGTTGTGCGATCTTGTATCCGTGTCGATGACCTAAGTTGTGTTGCGCTTAGATGGAAAAGACCAGACGTATGATCGAAACCAGGTGAAAAAGATTACGCTGGTGGAACGGCAAGTGATCCAGCAGCCGCCAATCCTACAGCCGGCGCAGTCTCACCCATGAGAGAGGTTCGCGACCGAAGCCCTCTAAGGTTTCCGAACAGATGAAAGCATGGTCGGCCGCGCCGGCCATGAAGGCCGACCGCTAGCAAGGTGTCGCGAGGCTTGTGATCGAGACCGCGTTGCCGTATACTGAGTTCGAACGAACGTTCGAATTATCGCATCGTCCGGTTCGTTCAGACTATGGGGAGTCCCTCGACAGCATCCCGAGTTTCTGCGCCGCGGCGGCACCCCGCTGCGGCTGCGCCGGCCACGCGCTTTGACCGGCGTCTGGCGGAACTCCTCAATCATGCCACTGATGTCTTCTGCAAAAAGGGATATGAGGGCGCCTCGATGCGCGATCTTTCGCGTGCGAGCGGCATGTCGCTGGCCGGGCTTTATTACTACTTCGAGTCCAAGGAGCGGCTGCTCTTCCTGATCCAGAAGCACACGTTTACAACCATCGTGCAGCGGCTCAAGGCGCGACTGGAGGGCGTGAGCGATCCGGAACAGCAGATCCGCATCTTCATTCTCAATCATCTGGAGTATTTTCTAGCTAATCCGGCGAGCATGAAGGTGCTTTCGCACGAGGCCGAGGCGCTGAGAAACGGCTTCGCTTCGGAAGTCGCGGGTATCAAGCGCGAGTACTACCGCATCTGCGTGGGGTTGCTGGATGAACTGAAGAGCAAGCGGGATTTGCAATTCTCCACGCGCATTGCCGTACTCAGCTTGTTCGGTATGATGAATTGGATCTATACCTGGCACAACTCGCGGGTTGATGCCGACGCCGAACAACTCGCCCGCGAGATGAGCGATATCTTTCTGCGCGGCGTGATGAACGGTAGTCGGGGACGAAGAGATGTGCGCTGAGGACGGATTTGTTTTGGTTCCCAACGAGAGCAGGATTCCTCGCTTCGCTCGGAATGACAAAGAGATAATGAAATGACAAAGAGAACCCCGGAATGACAGCGGGACTAGACTTAGTGAAGATCACGAACAAATAAGGAGCTACAAATATGGCGACCACAATGCAGCCGGCGACCGGCGAAACCACCAAGCAGCTTGTCAACTACCGCAAGGATGACGGCGTAGCAGTGATCGAGATGTGCGATCCGCCGGCCAATACCTACACCTACGAGATGAACCGGCAGCTCGATGAGGCAATCCTGCGCGCTCGCATGGAGAATGACGTTTACGTCATCTTGCTTACCGGGGCGGGCGACAAATTCTTTTCTGCCGGCGCCAACATCAAGATGCTTTCCAGCGTCGATCCGACTTTCAAGTATTACTTCTGCCTGCACGCCAACGAAATGCTGCTGCGGTTGGAGCACACGCCCAAGCTGGTGATCGCGGCGATCAACGGGCACTGCGTCGGCGGCGGACTGGAGATTGCCATGGCAGCAGACATCCGCATCGCGCGCAAAGATGCGGGCAAGATTGGTCTGCCGGAAGTGAACCTGGGCGTGCTTCCGGGCACTGGCGGCACGCAGCGGCTCTCGCGGCTGGTGGGGAAGAGCAAAGCGATCGAACTGATGGTTACTGGCAACACATTCTCGTTTGAGGAAGCGCAGGAGCTTGGCATCATCAACGACATCTACGAGCGCGACGGCTTCATGGAAAACATGATGGAGTACGCCAAGCAGTTCTGTCCTCCGAACAAGGCTGCCAAGGCCGTGGGGAGGATCAAGCGCGCGGTGCAGACCGGTTGGGAGATTCCCATGGAGTCGGCGCTGGCGGTCGAGCGCGAGAATCAGCAGTTGCTGTTCCAGAGCGAGGACGCTAAGGAAGGCCTGGCTGCTTACGTGGAGAAGCGGCCCGCGGTTTTCAAGGCGAAGTAGTTATTGCCGGGGTGCACGTAGTTGGTCGCGCCTGATTCCGCATGGAGGACCTTAACATGGCTGGCACCGCTTTTCTGCCATGGGAGAAATGGATAGCGCAACTGCTCCATCCGGTAGCTGTCGCGATTCGCAGGTGGCTGTACAAAAGACGGAGGCAGCGATTGCTGGCGCAGAGCGAGGGATGGCCTAAGGCTGACGGGCTGTCCAATCGATTAGATGGGACACCTCGTTTCCTCGCGAGGAGATCTTGTACTCGTACAACACGGGGAACGAGTATTATTCGGGTTCCTGCTGGCATTGGTTCGACCGGTCCGCTGTCCACGAGGTGAAAACCGGTGATCGAATCATCTTGCGCTACAGCCGCGAGCATCCGGAGAAATCGGTGTTTCTAGAGTTTCGGTGACGTCGGCATCAACCATTGAGGAACAATGCTGCAAGCGAAAACAAGAGTTGAGCCCGGGCAGTTGCTGATCGACGGGCAATGGGTGGATGGGGCGAAGAGATTCGACACCATCAATCCCGCTACGGGCGAGGTGTTGACTCAGATCGCGGAGGGTTCGAGCGCGGACGTAGATCGTGCGGTCGATGCTGCTCGCCGCGCGCTCGAAGATCGTAATGGCTCGTGGAGAAAACTGTCGGCCAGCGAACGAGGGCGTCTGATCTGGAAGCTTGCCGACCTGGTCGAGAAAAATATCGACGAGTTGGCCGAGCTTGAGACTCTGGACAACGGCAAGCCGATTTTCGAGTCGCGCTACGTCGATATGCCAATGGTGGTTGATGTCCTGCGGTATTACGCGGGCCTGGCGACCAAGATTCACGGCGAGACCGTCAACACTCTTGAAACTGCATTTACTTACACGCTGCGCGAACCCGTCGGAGTAGTGGGGCTAATCGTTCCATGGAACTTTCCGTTGCTGCTGGCTTCATGGAAGGTCGGTCCGGCGCTGGCTTGCGGCAATACGATCGTGTGGAAACCGGCCAGCCTGACTCCGTTAACCACGTTACGATTTGGAAAACTGGCAATGGAAGCGGGTGTTCCGGCTGGCGTCCTCAATATCGTCACTGGCCCCGGAGCTGTAGGACGGGCAATGGTGAAGCATCCCGGAATCGACAAGATCGCTTTCACCGGCTCGACTGCAGTCGGCCAGGAAATCATGCGTAGCGCGGCCGATACAGTGAAGCGCATCACGCTGGAACTCGGCGGGAAATCGCCGAACATTGTTTTTGCCGACTCGGACATCGACAACGCCGTCAAGGGCGCGATGACCGGAATCTTCTACGGTAAGGGCGAAGTCTGCAACGCGGGCTCGCGTCTGTTTCTCGAACGCAAGGTCAATGACGAGTTCACCGAGAAACTGGTGGCGCGCGCGGCCAAGATGCGTCCGGCGGACCCGCTCGATCCGAAGACGCGGCTGGGCGCCATCGTGAGCCAGGAGCAGATGCAGACTGTGCTGGGGTATATCGAAGCCGGCAAAAAAGATGGCGCAAGACTGGTGGCCGGCGGAAATCGCGTCAATGTGGACGGAGGCAAGGGATTCTTCATCGAGCCAACCATCTTCGGCGACGTGAAGAACAACATGACAATTGCGCGTGAAGAAATCTTCGGTCCCGTGCTCTCGGTGCTGACCTTCGACGACATCGACGAAGTCATCGAACAGGCCAACAACAATCCCTATGGCCTCGCGGCGGCAGTGTGGACGCACGATGTGAAGAAAGCTCACATCGTGTCCCGGAGATTGAAGGCCGGGACGGTGTGGATCAACACCTATGGACTGATGGACGCGTCGCTACCGTTCGGCGGCTACAAGAGTTCGGGTTTCGGCCGCGAACTGGGAGCGCACGCGATTGAGCATTACACGGAATTGAAAACAGTTTGGCTGAATATGGTCTAGGAGCGGCATGATGCCAGGTAAGGTAGCGAAAATCGGAACCTTCAGTGACTGGGAAGGCATGTTCAACGATTGGCGCAAGGATATTGGCGTCAACACCAAGGACATCGAGGCCTTCCACTTCGATACGCTTTACGGCGCTATCGATACGGAGGAGATCGAGTTCGGTTCGTACAAGGGCCGGCGCAAGTGGGAGAACCTGCGCCAGATTCCCACGCAGCAGATGCGGGACGCGCTGATGAACATGATCGTTTATCAAGGCGACACCGAGTTTGCCAGCGTCGAGCAGCAGCGCAATCTCCTGGAAAATGCGCCTACTGACTGGGATCGCCGGGCCATCACCCGCGTCATGATCGAGGAAATGCGTCACGGCTGGCAGATGTGCGCTTTGCTGGTGGATCATTTCGGGTACTCGGGCAAAGTGGAGGCGCAGAAAATGCTGGAGCGCCGCGCCTTCGAAAACAAGCGGTTGCTCGGTGCCTTCAACGTGGATGTCGACAACTGGATGGACTTCTTCACCTACACCGACTTCGTCGATCGCGACGGAAAGTTTCAGTTGCAGATGCTGAAGTATTCCGCGTTTGCGCCGCTGGGACGGTCGATGTCCTACATGCTTCGGGAAGAGGCGTTTCACATGGGCACGGGCAACGACGGCCTGCGGCGCATTGTTGAAGCGGGTGTGATCCCGGGCTGGCTGATTCAGAAGTATCTCAACAAGTGGATTTCGAGTTCCTACGATCTCTTCGGGACCGATCATTCTTCGTCGGCGCACTGGGCATATGTGTGGGGCGTCAAGGGACGCTACGACGAGCCCAAGAACGAGCACGCCCCGGACCTCGACGATTTGAACGATTACAACCGGAACCTTTATCGGGATGAAGTGGCGGGGCTGATCGAGCGTTTCAACGGCGCGTTGAAGCCGGGTCAACCGAGGCTGTACGCACCGCACATCACGTTCAATCGCGAAATCGGGCGCTGGGCGGGACAGAAGTTCCATGCACAGACGGGCGAAGCGCTCGACGATCGCGCCTACGCGGAACACCTCAAGGATTACATGCCGTCGGCGGAAGACAAGAAGCTGCTGCTGGAGATCATCGGCACGGAGAAGAAGTGGATTGCCGAAAAGACCGGTGCTCGCGATCCGCTGGCCAGCATCGGTGAGGTTCGGAAGTCAGCGATCAATTTATAGAGTCAAAGTCTTTTCACCACAGAGGCACAGAGGCACAGAGAAAATCATGGCGTCCATAGTAATGGAATCCAAACTTGCTCGGCTCATCGTCGATGTCCACGCTCCCTTGGCGCGACTTGTTCTGCGGAATCCGCCACTGAACGTCATCGACATTCCAATGATGGAGGAGTTGGCGCAGGCCCTTGGAGAAATCGAAGCGCGTTCGGATGTTTCTGTCGTCGTGCTGAGTGGTGAGGGCAGGGCGTTCTCAGCGGGAGTCGACGTGGCGGCTCACACTCCCGATAAAGTCGACGGCATGCTGCTCAAGTTCCACGGGGTGATTCGCGCCTTGGTGGCTAGCAGGAAGGTAACGGTTGCTGCCGTGCGGGGACACTGCCTCGGTGGTGGCGCGGAACTGGCGATGGTTTGCGACATCGCTTATACCACCGCGTCGGCGCAATGGGGATTTCCAGAGATCAAGCTCGCATGTTATCCGCCGGTGGCGTGTACAGCTTTGGCCGCGCTGGTAGGGCAGAAACGGGCCGCGGAATTGATCCTGACCGGAAGGACGATTAGCGGCGTCGAAGCGGCGGAGATGGGGCTGGCGAATCGCGCCGTTGCCGATGAAGAGCTTGCGGCCGTGGTCGACCATGCTGTGCAGGAATTGCTCAGGCTGAGTCCTGCGGCATTGGCGGTGACCAAGAAAGCTTTCTATGCATGGGACGCGATGCATTTCGACAAGGGGTTGGCACGCGCCGAGAAGATTTACCTAGAAGAGTTGATCAAGACGGCAGATGCGCAGGAGGGCATTCGCGCCTTCATGGAGAAGCGCTCGCCGAGATGGGCGGGGAAGTAGCCGACAACAACGTTCGCATGGATTACGAGATTACACCCGACGAGGTGAAGATGAAGCTTGATCACGGTGAGGCGCTCACGCTACTCGATGTTCGTGAGCCGTGGGAGTTTGAAATCGCACACATAGCCGGGGCGAAACTGGTTCCGATGGGAGATGTGCCATCCCGCGCGCATCAGGAGTTGGATCCGGAGGATCACATCGTGGTGGTTTGCCATCACGGCGTGCGCTCGATGAATGTGACTGCATGGCTGCGGCAGCAGGGATTTGAGAAGGCGCAGTCGATGCGTGGCGGAATCGATGCCTGGTCGCGGCAGGTGGATGGGAAAGTTCCGACGTACTGAAGCTGCGCTTATGAAAAAAGAACTCGTCGAACTTAGAATCAACGGCCGCACTCACGAGCTTGCCATCGAGCCGAGCGCGTTGTTGCTGGACGTGCTGCGCCAGGATCTGGCGCTCACGGGATCGAAACGCGGCTGCGATGAATCGTCCTGCGGCGCGTGTACTGTACTGGTTGATGGCGTTGCCATGATGTCCTGCACTCTGCTGGCTGCGAGTTGCCAGGAGCAGGAGATCACCACCGTCGAGGGCGTCAGCGAGCATGGCTGTCTGGCGGCGATTCAAAAGGCTTACGGTGACTGGGGCGGAGCGCAGTGCGGCTTTTGCACTCCGGGATTCATCATGACCGTGAAGTCGCTGATGGCGGAGAACCCTGATCCCTCGGAAGCTGAGGTTCGTGCCGCATTAAGCAGCAATCTGTGCCGCTGCACCGGATATAGCCAGATGTATGCGGCGATCCGGTCGGCGATTGCGGCGGAGCAGCAGGGAACTGCGGAGTGATGAGTCGCTGCCAGCAGAAAGCAGATTCCTTGCTTCGCTCGGAATGACAAAGAGTGCTTGGAATGACAAAGTATTAATGAATACATTCTCCATTATCGGCAAGCCGACCGCGATGATCGACGCGGCGGAAAAGACCACCGGCGCCGGCAAATACACTGACGACCTCAGCGTGCCTGGAATGCTAGTCGGCAAGATTCTGCATTCGCCGTATCCGCATGCGCGTATCAAACGCATCGATACTAGCCGCGCCGAAGCGCTCGACGGCGTGGTGGCTGTGGTGATCGGCAAAGACGCGCCCAATCCTTACGGAATTCTGCCCGTCGGCCACGATGAGCACGCTCTTGCGCTCGACAAGGTACGATACGTCGGCGATAACGTCGCATGCGTGGTTGCCGTTTCTGAGGCCATTGCTGAAAAGGCGCTGGAACTCATCGATGTGCAGTACGAAGTGCTGCCTGCATACTTCGATCCCGAAGAGTCGATGACGGCGAAGGCCGATCTGATCCACGACAACAAGCCCGGCAATCTAGAAAAGGATTACCACCATGTGTTCGGCGATCCTGACAAAGGTTTTGCCGAGGCGGACCACGTGGCTGAAGCGCGTTTCATCGCGAACGAAGTCACGCACGCCGCGATGGAGCCTCATTCCACGCTGGCTTCGTTTGAACTCGATCCGCATACCGGCAAACTTGGGCGTCTCACGGTCTGGTCCTCGACTCAGGTTCCTTACTACTTGCAGCACAAGCTATCGCTGGTGCTGGAAATGCCGATGGCGCAGATTCGTGTGATCAAGCCGCTGGTCGGCGGCGGATTCGGCGGTAAGAGCGAAGTGATTCCGCTGGAGATCATTGCTGCGGTCGCAGCGCGCAAGGCGCAAGCTGCGGTGAAGATCACTTATACGCGGGAAGAAGTATTTTGGGCGCATCGCGGACGGCCGCGCACCATCATCGATCTCAAAACCGGGATCAAGAATGACGGCCGCATCACCTGCGTGAAGGCGCGCGTGGTGCAGGATGGTGGAGCGTATTGCTCTTACGGCGTAGTCACGATTCTTTATTCTGGAGCGCTGTTGGGCGCGCTCTACGACATTCCAAACATTCAATATGACGGTTACCGGGTGCTGACCAACAAGCCTGCGTGCGGCGCCATGCGCGGCCACGGGACGGTCAACGTACGCTTCGCTTTTGAATCGCAACTGGATGAACTCGCCGCGAAGATTGGAATGGATCCAGCGGAAATCCGGCAGCGCAATTTGCTCAAGCCGCCGTGCGTCACGGTGAACGGATTGCGCGTGCAAAGCTACGGACTGCCGGAGTGCATCGAGAAGACGGTTGAACGCTCGGGTTGGAAACAGCGCAGGGGCAAACTGCCCAAGGGGCGCGGCCTGGGGATCGCGTGCAGCCACTACGTGAGCGGGGCGGCGAATTCGATTATCCGTTCCGACATGCCGCACTCGACGGTGAACATCAAGATCGATCGTGATGGAGGCGTCGTCGTTTATACCGGTGCGTCCGAGATCGGCCAGGGGTCGGACACGATGACCGCGCAGGTCGCCGCCGAAGTCCTGGGATGTTCGTTGGCGCGCGTGCGAGTCATTGCGGCCGATACCGACCTTACACCTATCGACATTGGATCCTATTCCAGCCGCGTCACCTTCATGGCGGGCAACGCGACCCTGCGAGCGGCGGAAGACGTGAAGAAGAGAATCGCAGCCGCGGCGGCGAAAAAAATGGTTTGCGGGGCGGAAGACATCGTGTTCCGCGACGATCTTCTCCTCAAGAAGGGAAGTGCTGCGCCCGCCGTGAAGAAAGATCAAACTGAAGAAGTGGAAGTGACGCAGGCAGGCGCTTCTGTCAGTGGACGCGTCGAAGGTCAGATTCTGCGCGGTTCGTTGCAGCAGAAGCGGAAGGAAGAAGGTTCGAAAGAATGGATGACCTTCGAAGAAGCCGTGGTCGCCGCGATCGATTTCCACGGTGCACTCACCGGAACCGGGTCTTATGCTCCGCCACCTGAGGCGCGCGGAGGCAAGCACAAGGGCGGTGGTGTAGGGCCGTCGCCAGCCTACTCTTATTCGGCGCAGGTGGCCGAAGTCAGCGTGGATGAAGACACCGGCGAAGTGACAGTACACAAAGTGTGGGCAGCGCATGATTGTGGCCGCGCGCTCAACCCGGTTTCGGTGGAAGGCCAGATCATCGGTTCAGTGTGGATGGGCATGGGGCAGGCGCTCACGGAAGAAATGGTTTGGAAAGACGGCATGCTGATGAATGCAGGAATGCTCGAATACCGCAGTCCGTCGTCGATTGAATCGCCCGAAGTCGAGCCCATCATCGTTGAGAGTATCGATCCCGAAGGTCCGTTTGGGGCCAAGGAATGCAGCGAGGGATCGCTGGCCGCGACTATCCCGGCAATTTCGAATGCGATTTACGATGCGGTCGGCGTGCGCTTGCATGAGTCCCGTTTACGCCCGAGCGCGTGTTAGCGGCGCTGCGGGCGAAGAGACATGACAAGGCTTTGAACCTGACTGAAGGTGTGGATCCAACGGCGCCGGCGCGGTTTCGCGAACATGGCGGATCACTTTGCTTCAAAGGCAAAGGACCGGAGCGGCATGCGCTTGACCCAGCGCGCCGCGAGACTTCAGCGCCGGCGAGAGGTGCGGATTGAGCCTTCCGCAATTTCGATTGCTGCGGCCGCGCGCCCTGGACGAAGCCGTTGCTTTGCTTTCTAAGCACTCGGGCAACATCCGCGTGCTTGCTGGCGGCACCGACCTGATTCCGTCGATGCGGCAGAAATTGTTTGAGCCGGAGTATGTGCTCGATCTGCGCGGCGTCGCCGAGTTGCGCGGAATCCGGCCACAGAGCGGAACGGTCGAAATCGGAGCGCTCACTGCGCTCAGCGCGATTGAGAAGTCGCCATACCTGCGCCAGCACTTTCCTGTGCTGACCGAAGCGGCGGCAACCGTGGCATCGCCGGTGCTGCGCAATATGGGCACGCTAGGCGGTAACATTTGTCTCGATACCCGCTGCTTGTGGTACAACCAATCGCTGACCTGGCGCAAAGGTTGCGGATTCTGTATTAAGAAGGATGGTAATCTCTGCCACGTCGCCCCGGGTGGAACAAAATGCTGGGCGGCGTTTTCTGGAGATACGCCGCCGGCGTTACTTTGTCTGAAGGCCGAAATTGAGATTGCAGGCCCGAACGGTAGACGGCGCATTCCTTTGCAAGGGTTCTACACTGGAGACGGCGAGAATTACCGCAAGCTACTGCCGAACGAACTGGTCACGCGCGTGTTTCTGCCGGCAGAATCGGCGGACTATCGCGGCATCTATCGCAAGCTGCGGGTTCGCGGATCGATCGACTATCCTCTGGCTGGCGTCGCGGTCGTGATGAAGCGGTCGAACGGACACGTGGCTGATGCGCGCATTGCCATGACGGCGGTGAATCCCGCGCCTATCCTGATTTATAAGGCCGAGGAACTTTTGATCGGGAAGGTCGTTGACGAAGCCTTGGCGGAAGCGGCCGGTGACCTTGCCGCCCGTACGGCCAAGCCTCTGACGACATCGGCGCTTACCCCGGAGTACCGGCGCGAAATGATTCGGGTTTTCACCAAGCGCGCGGTGCTGGCGGCTGCGAGCAACCGAGGGCAACCAGTGAGTTGAAACAAGTGAGTCCAAACAAGTGAGTCCCGGCAAATGATTACGGACTGCCACATTCATATCCAGCCGATGGAAATGTTCAAGCCCCATGCGCTGGAACTGATGAAAAAGAAGCGGCCGAACTTCGAGCAGATAGCCGAGTACTGCCGTTCGCCCAAGGCATTCCTGAAATATCTCGACGACTGCGGCATCGACCGCGCTGTGCTTGTTAACTATGTGGCGCCGGAGGTGATCGGTTTCACCAACGGCGTAAACCAGTTCGTTGCTGACTACGCTAAGGAAGATCCCAAGCGGTTGCTCTCCTGCGGCAGCCTGCATCCGCGGCACACCACGAACGTTCTCGCCGATATGGAGCAGATTCTGCGGCTGGGAATCCGCATGATCAAGATTCATCCGCCGCACCAGCTTCTTTTTCCCAACGACTACCTGAACGGCGTCAAGGAACTGGAAATTATTTATCGCGCTGCCGAGGCCAACGGCGTGCCGGTGATGTTTCACACGGGAACGTCGATCTTTCCCCGGAGCACGAAACAAATACGGCGATCCCATGTACGTGGACGACGTGGCTGTCGATTTCCCCAAATTGAAAATCTTGCTGGCGCACGGCGGCCGGCCGCTCTGGATGCATACTGCGTTTTTTCTGATTCGCCGCCATGCCAACGTATATCTCGACATCAGCGGTATCCCGCCTACGACTTTGCTCAAGTACTTTCCGCGCCTCGAGGAGATCGCCCACAAGACTCTGTTCGGCACGGACTGGCCGGGCCCGGGCGTTCCGGACGTAAAGAAGAATCTCGATGAATTCTTAGCGTTGCCGCTGGAGAAGAGACTGCAGCAGCAGATTCTCAGCAAAACGGCGCTGAGCATCTGGCCCGCCTAATTGCCGCCTACGAAGAAAATGCTGAGAGGTCGTGAATCGTAGGCTCGTCATGGTCTCTCGACAAGAGAAAAGCCCGCGCCGAAGCGCGGGCTTTTCGTCCAGTTGTTTCCTTACTTTCCGGCCTTCGTGGAGTTTCCTTTGGTTCCGGAAAGTTCGTCGGCCAGAGCGCCGGCACCGTAGATTTTGCGCAGCGCCTCCTGAATTCCGCGCGAGTCCACGGAGACGGCACGGCTCTGAACTTCACTATAGGCAAAATTCGCCGAAAGTGACTCGATGTTGCCGTCGAAAATAATTCCCACCAGTTCGCCCTGCTTGTTAACCGTAGGCGAGCCTGAGTTGCCGCCGATAATGTCGGCAGTCGAAACGAAGTTAAACGGGGTCTTTAGATCCAGCTTTGACTTCGCACTCATCCAGCTTTCCGGCAGTTTATACGGAGCTTCGTTGTTGTGTTCGGCCGCGTGCTCATAGGCGCCGCCCATGGCTGTGAAGTAAGGAATATCCTTCCCATTTTCTTTGTAGCCCTTCACCACACCATAACTCAGGCGAAGCGTGAAGGTTGCATCCGGCGGCTGGCTGAAGCCGCTCTGGGCAAAGCGGGCTTTTGCGATGATGGTGCCGTCGCGCCGCACTACAGAGTCAATCTTGTCGTCAAACTGCTTGCGAACGGCCAAAGCGTCAGGCTCGATCGCGCGCATGGCGACAATCAGGGGATCACTGCTGGCCTCAATCGCGGCCTCGCCGCCTTCATAAAGTTGTTTGCGTACAGCCACATCATCCAGCTTGGTGCCTGCGATCAGATCTTTCGCGGCGTCGGCGGGAGTCTTGCCATTCAAAACCTTTTTCACGTCGGGGTTATCCTTTCCCAGCGCATCCTGCATTCCGGCCAGAGAATCCGCCAGTTGAACGGTGTCGAGACTCTTGTAAACCGGCGCGGTGGAGAACAACTGCTGCTCGAGCGAGGGCAGTGCGGAATCGCGGAACTCGCGCAGACGCTCGGCATTCGGCTTCGGTTTCTCCTCTGCCGCTCGCACCAGCACCCGCGCAATCTGCGGCAGGCCAGAGGCAAATCCGCGCAGACGCTCCAGGTAGCTGAGTTGGAGATAAATGTCGCGTTGCAGCTTCATGGCTTGCGCAATCTCATCCCAGGGATCGGCCGTGGCCGCGTTCTTCGCGTCCGCTTTATACGCCGCACGCAGCTTCGCTTCATCTGCAGCCTTGGCATCCATGATCGATTTATCGAGCAAGCCGGCCTCGTAACCGGTAGTAGCCTTCAGTCCATTTTGCAGTCCGAAGATATCTTCCTTGGCGATGCGGGCATTCTCCTCGGACTGCTTGCTGAAGTCCTGCAGCAAGGCGATGCGGCGTTTCAGCAAGGTCAGGACTGCGGGATAGTTCACGTCGCGGGTGTAGTCCAGTTGAGCCAGGGTCTGCTGGCGGCTGGTATTGCCGGGATGGCCGGAAACGAAGACTAGCTCGTCGTTCTTCACGCCCGCACGCGACCAGCGCAGATAGTTGTCAAGGTGCGCGGGGTGACCGTCTTCGTAGACGCGAAAGAAAGTGATGTCAAGATCGTAGCGGGGATAGGTAAAGTTATCGGGATCGCCACCGAAGAACGCGGCGTCAAACTCGGGTGCGAAGACCAGGCGCACATCGGTGTACTTCTTGTACTTGTACAGGTTATAAACCTGACCGGAGTAGAAAGTGACCACATCGCAGCGCAGTCCGGTCGAAGTCGTGCAGTCTTTTTCGATCTGTGACATGGCGGAGCGCTGCGCCTGTCCAGTGTCGGCGGCCGACATTTCCGCCTTAACCCCGGCGTTCACCTTGTCGGTTACGTCTTCGATCCCGACGAGTTGGTTGAGTTCGAGATTCGGGCACTTGGCCTCTTCGGCCTGGGTCTTGGCGTAGAAGCCGGTCTTGATGTAGTCGTGGCCTTCGCTCGAAAGCTGCTGCACGCACCCCGCGCCCACGTGGTGGTTGGTGAAGGTCAAGCCGTCGGCGGAAACGAACGATCCGGAGCCTCCGTTGTTAAACCGTACCGAAGACAGCCTTACATGATCCAGCCACTGCTGTGTCAGTTCGAAACCATACTTGGCCTTGATCTTGTCTTTGGGGGCTGCGTTGTAGAGCCACATGCCCTCGTCGGCCGAGGCCACAGTGGAGAGTAGAAAGGACAGGGCAAGGCAAATCGAAAAAAAGCGCTTCATAAAAGATTCCTCCCGGAGGGACAATGAGGAGCGACTACAGATTCCTCGGCGAGCGATAAGCAAGCTTTCAATATACTCCGTGAGGAGAATCGTAGCAAAAGCTGGGCCCGCGGTCCGAAGGCGCCGCCTAAGTCAGTTCAGCGCTTTTCCAGCCATACTACGAAGTCACTCGGGGCGTCTGGAACCCAAGCGTCTTTTGGGGTATAAAAGTAAGTTGCATTCCCCGCGCACCCCCTCGCGCGGCCCAGGCAACGGTAATCAATCTAATTAAGCGAGAGACTATGTCGAGCGTGACCAGCACTCCTGCCCCGAAAGGAATGGAAGGCATTGTTGCCACCAACTCAAGCATTTGCTACATCGATGGTGATCGTGGCGTCCTTGCCTATCGCGGCATTGATATACATGAACTGGCCGACCACTCCAATTTTGAAGAAACTTGCTATCTGCTTTGGTTTGGACGCTTGCCGAAGTCAGCCGAACTGAAGGATCTGCGGGAGCGCCTGGCGCAGGAACGTCACCTCGACCCCGCGATTATTCAGTTTCTGCGCAGCGTGCCCAAGACCGCTCTGCCCATGGATGTGCTGCGCACTGCAGTTTCAGCGCTGGCTTTCTACGATGCCGACGAGAAGAACAACGATCACGACGCCAATGTACGCAAGGCCATCCGGCTGACTTCTCAGATCGCGATGATCGTCGCCGCTTATGACCGGATTCGCAAGGGCAAGCCGGTTGTCGAAGCTGACCGATCGCTTTCCCATTCCGCAAATTTCCTGCTGCTATTGAATGGGACCAAGCCCTCGTCAACCGCCGAGCGCGCTCTCGATATCGCGCTGATCCTGCACGCCGACCACGAACTGAATGCGTCCACGTTCGCGGCTCGGGTGACGGCCGCCACCTTGTCGGACATGCACTCCGCCATCACATCGGCCATCGGCGCGCTGAAAGGTCCGTTGCATGGCGGAGCCAATGAAGCGGTTTTCCGCATCCTGGAATCGATTGACCGCGAAAAATCCGATCCGGTCGCCTATGTCCGCAACATGCTGGCGCAAAAGAAAAAAATTCCCGGCTTCGGCCATCGCGTGTATCACACCGAAGATCCACGAGCGACGCACCTGCGCGTGATGTCGCGCGATCTGGGCCGTTCCAGCGGCCAGCCGCAGTGGTATGAGATGTCCGAAAAAATCGAGAACCTCGTGAAGGCGGAAAAAAAACTGAACGCCAACGTGGATTTCTACTCCGCTTCCACCTACCACGTGCTGGGTATCGATGAGGATTTGTTTACGCCGGTGTTCGCCGTCTCCCGCATCAGCGGCTGGACGGCGCACGTCATCGAGCAACTTGACGACAACCGCTTGATTCGCCCTCGCGCCGAATACATCGGACCGGACTATCCCAACCACTACGTGGCGATGGAAAAGCGCTGATCGCCTGCCGGTTTGCGGAGCGACGCGCCGTAGCCATTCTGTCTTGAAAGGGGGCGGCTTCCAGCCGCGCCGCAGAGCTCACATAATCAACCGTTGCCCTAGCCGTGGGCGAGTCTTGCCAGAGCCTGTTTCCCGGGCCATTCAAGGGAAAGCAGGTAGAATAATAGAGGCCATGCTCCGCATTTACCTCGACAATAACGCCACCACGCCGGTTCTGCCGGAAGTGCTCGAAGCCATGCGTCCGTACTTTGGCGAGCACTTTGGCAACGCGTCGTCGATCCACCATCACGGCCAGGAGACCCGTGCTGCGGTCGAGCGTGCGCGGGATTCCGTGGCGTCGTCTGCTGGGTTGCAGGCCGTCAGAAATCGTCTTCACCAGCGGAGGCACCGAATGCGACAATCTGGCGATTGCCGGTTTGACTGGCGCGGGCGATCACATAATTACTTCGAGCATCGAGCATCATGCCGTACTGCATGCCTGCAAGCATCTGGAGGAAACTGGCTGCGACGTGACCTATGTGCCGGTGGATGGCCGCGGCCTGGTCGATCCCGGCGATGTGCGCCGCGCATTGCGGCCGAACACAAAGCTGATTTCGATCATGATGGCCAACAACGAAACCGGAGTATTGCAGCCGGTCGAGGAAATTGGAAAGATTGCCGCAGAGGCTGACGTCTATTTCCATACCGACGCGGTGCAGGCCGCGGGCAAGGTTCCGATTGATGTGAACCGTATCGGTTGTGATGCGCTTTCGATTTCCGGCCACAAGATGCACGCTCCGCAAGGTGTGGGCGCGCTCTACGTGCGCAAGGGAACACGAGCTTCAGCCGCTGTTTTACGGCGGGCGGCATGAACGTTCGCGCCGTGCCGGAACCGAGAACGTTCCGGGAATTGTCGGACTCGGCAAGGCCGCGGAGTTGGCGATGCAAAGGTTCGAACGTGGCGACGACAAGAGAATGTCCGCGCTGCGGGATCGCCTGCAGCAAGGACTTCTCGCCCAGGTGGAAGAGTCCGGCGTGAACGGTCTGGGGGCTCCGCGCGTGCCGAACACGGCGAACATTTATTTTGATCAGATCGAGGGCGAGTCGATGGTCATTGCTCTCGACCTCAAGGGGCTGGCGGTTTCCGCCGGGGCTGCATGTTCCTCGGGAGCGATTGAGCCATCTCACGTGCTCACCGCGATGAGCTTGCGCAAGGATCGGGCTCATGCCAGCATCCGCTTCAGCCTGGGCACGCAGAACACTGCGGAAGACATTGACATCGCGCTGGCGTTGGTACCGGAGACGGTGGCGCGGCTGCGGGAGTTGTCGCCAGTGTAGAGAAAGCAAGCTGTCATCGATTAGCATGCCAAATCTCAAGACCATCGCCGTAGCCATGTCGGGCGGAGTCGATTCCTCCACCGTCGCGGCCATGCTGCGCGCCGAGGGACACAACGTCATCGGCCTGACCATGCAGCTCTGGAACCAGCGCCGCCTCGCCGGACACGAAGGCATGCCCGAGCAGGTAACCGGCCGCTGCTGCTCGCTCGACGATGTCTACGACGCGCGCCGCGTGGCCGAGCACATCGGCATTCCTTACTACGTCGTCAATCATGAAGAGCGCTTCGAGCGCGACGTGGTGCGCCCCTTCGTCGCCGAATATCTGTCGGGACGCACCCCCATCCCCTGCAGCCTCTGCAACAATCATTTGAAGTTTGATCAGCTTCTCGTCGTCGCGCAGCAGATTGGCGCCGAATGCGTTGCCACCGGCCACTACGCACGCGTGGAGTATGACGACGCCCGCGGACGCTGGCTGCTCAAGCGTCCCGCCGACCGCAGCAAGGACCAGACTTATTTCCTCTTCGGCCTAACCCAGGAGCAACTCAGCCGCACCCTCTTTCCTCTCGGCGGGCATGACCAAGCCGGAGGTTCGCGAACTGGCCCGCAAGCAGGGCCTGGCCCTAGCCGAAAAGCCCGACTCGCAGGAGATATGCTTCGTTCCCGGCGGCGACTACAAGCGCTTCATCGACGCTTATCTCGCCGAGAGCGGCGAAGCTCTGCCTGACACCGCGGGAGAACTCGTAACCGCGAACGGCGAAGTAATCGGCGAGCACGGCGGCATTCACAACTTCACCGTCGGCCAGCGCAAGGGCCTGGGCGTGGCGACGGGATCGCCTCTCTACGTGATCCAGATTAATGGAGCCGACAAGCAGGTAGTGGTCGGCGGCGACGAGCATCTCTATTCGCGGACACTGCACGCCCGCCGCGTCAACCTAATCTCCGTGGACGAACTGCGCGAGCCCATGCGTGTGTCTGTGAAAATCCGCCACCGCCACGAACCAGCTCCTGGCATGCTCGGAGAAAGTCGCCAACGACGAGGTTCTCGTGACTTTCGATCAGCCGCAGCGCGCCATCACTCCCGGCCAGGCCGCGGTCTTCTACGACGACGACATAGTTGTCGGCGGCGCGTGGATCGCATAGATTCTACTGGTTCGCTTTGGTCTTCGCGGCCGTTCTTAGCGTTCTTTGCGGTTAAAGGTTTTGACCGTGTCCGCGAAGAATAGCCATCGCGAATGCAAATGAGTCACACGCGACCAGGCCACACCTCGGCGATGGCGAGCGCCACCGCGATGCCCACCGACACTTCCACAAAGCGATGCGCAGCCACAATCCACGCCGGACGGGTGTGTGCGATCAAAAGAATAATGCTCACCGTAATCGCGGCAAAGCGATAGGCGCCGCGAAACCGGAGAAGCGCGCAGAGCACTCCGCACAAGAAAATCGCGATCCCGTACACCAGCGCGTTGGTGTGAAAAAATGTGGCGATCAGCGCTCCTAGCACAGCGCCCAATGCCGTTCCAGCAAAGCGCTGCCATGCCAGCGCTCTCGGGTCGATGGTGGACTGAATAATCACGATGGCGGAAATCGGCGCCCAGTAAAACTCGGGAAGCTTCAGTAGACGAGCCAGCAGCAGAGACACTACTGCCGCTATCGTGGTCCGTACCGCGTCGAGAAGTGTGTCAACTGTCGGCTTGTGGATATTCACCATGCTCAGAGCGATTCGACCAATCCTCCGCCTGCCGCCGAACTAGTGTATTGCGTCTTGGGGTTCTTGGGCGATGTTCTCGGGGCAAAATCTTAGCCTCCACCGCGGCTGTTTGCGTTGGTCTAGACTGTACGTAGTCAGGTAAACAGATGACGATCGACAATCCGCGTCGCGCCGGCGAATCCGCACCTCGCACATCTCGAGGCAACTCGCGCAAGAAGTACTCCTGGATTCTAGGGACCATTTTGGGGGCGGTCCTTACGTTGTTTTTGGTCGGGGGCGCGGTGCTACTGTCGACTGGGCTCGGCCTATCGCACCTGCTGAGTATGTTGCGCGGAGGACGCACCGAGTTCAATGTGGACCAGCCCACCGTAGTTCGTCAGATTCAGCAACTTCAGCGCCTGGAAACGGTGAGCTATACGATGGATAAGATTATTTCAGGCGAGCACGCTAATGCTTACCTGCCAAAATTTCTAGCGGGTGACCGCTTGCTGCTGGTGGTGCACGGAGAGGTAGTTGCAGGCATCAATCTTGCGGATTTGCGGGCTGGCGACGTGCAGGTGTCTGGCCAGAAGGTGTCGATTCACCTTCCCGCCGCGGAAGTCTTCAGCACGCGAATCGATAATGCAAGGACGAAAGTATATTCCCGTGATACCGGCCTGTTTTCTTCTCCGGACCCCGACCTCGAAAGCGAGGTCCGCGTTGAAGCAGAACGCCAACTTCAGCAGGCAGCGTTGCAAGACGGCATCCTCAAGACCGCGAAGGACAATGCGCGGACCACAATCTCAGGGATGTTACAGGGTTTCGGCTTCCACGAAGTGGATATTCGATAGGTTCCCCCTTTGGGCTTGAGAGTGCGCGAGCGTCGCGGCGCCGGACAAGGGGCCGGATGCGAGTCAAGGAGGGTAATCACTTCTCGCAGAGCGACTGTAGGAAGGATCTTCCGTTAGCCTTCAGCTTCTGCTCCAGCCGCGCCGTGCAATCGCAGTTGCCGCAAGCCCAGGGCTCGCTACCGTTCTCGTCCCGGCACTTGCGCCGGTCGTGAGCATCCTGCACCTTCGTGAGATCAAAGTATTTCTCCCAATAAGGCCGTTCTTCCAGCAGAGGAGTGGGGCAGTAGCAGACTTCCACCCAGCGCACGGTCTGGTCGGCGCAGAGGCGCGCTTCATTCATGTTGCGCAGGTATTCGCCTTCGGCAACCGAGCCCTGGCCGAGCGTTTCTTTCTCAATGGCTTGAAGTAGATCGCCTTCGCGGCCGGGTTTAACGCGGGCTCGAACTAGATAACGCATAGCGAGGACATTGATGATTGTTGATTATTGATTGATGATTGAACGGCCGAGGCTACGGGGGCAGAAGGTCTCGGCTTCTAAATCAGCAATCAGCAATCAACAATATCAATTTCAGATGAACATCTCGTCCTGCGGCACGGCCCGCCGCGCCTCGCGGCTGCCGCCGTTTCTGCGGCCGCGCCCACCCAGCAGAAACTCAATGCCCGCGGTAACGCCCTGGATCAAGCCGGAGAATTGGCGCACTGGTGAAATCACCGTCTGGTGCACCACATCGGAGGTTTCTTCTACCCGGTCAAGCGTACGGCTAAGCAGTTCGTCGGCGCGGATCACTTGCAGGCGCGCGCGATCCACGGCGTCGCTCACCGTGGCATCCACCCGTTCCACCTGGGAGCGCACGGAGATCGTCGTTTCCATCAGATTGTCGGCAATCACCGTCAGCCGGGGACGCAATTCAGTCAGCATCGCCTGCGCCGACTCCAGCGTGGGCACAGCCTTGGTCTTCAGTTCGAGGGCGACCGCCTCCATGCGTGCGGTGCTCTTGCGCACAGCCAGATACAACGCCGTCAGAATGCCGGCCTGCAGAAGCACCGCCGCCGCCGTCACGGCGATGAACACCATGGTAAGGTTTTCCATAAAGCAAACCCCGCACTCCCGAGCCCAACCCCCGGCTCCAAGAGGACTACAGGTTCTTGGGCGCTCCGGCCTCCGTCGTGGCCTCTTGATAAGCCTGTCTGCCCGCCTCGTACGCGGCGCGGAACTGATCTTTCTGTTGATTCACGACCTCGCGGCCGCGATCAACCCATTCCGAAGCCTGGCCGCGGACATCGCGCGCCCGCGTGCGCACGTAATCGCGTCCCTCTTCGGCTCGAGCCCGCAGAACGTCTCGCGTCTCGCTCCCCGAGCGTGGCGCGTAAAGAACTCCCGCCAACGCACCCAGACCCATTCCCGCCAGAAACCACACAAAACTGTTGCTGCTGTTGTTCTCCGACATGACACATACCTCCCGGCTATAAGTGCCGTCAATCGGATGGTAGCACTCGCTTGGTGGAAATACAATTACGGCAGAACCCCTATGCGGGCGTCCGCGAGACCGCAATTTGCAAGGGGGATTCCGGTTTAAATCTGGGTTGGATTCGGGCCGAGTTCCGGCCGGCGCAGCAGGCCGGTTCTTTTGAGTCGACGCAGCCTACCGGCCGCCCAGTCCTGATGAGTGGCCGGTAGTTTGAAATCAGCTAATTGATTCCTTTGAAGCCGTCGTACAACGTGGTGCTTCCCGCCTGCAGGAAGCGCCCTACTATCAGGTTGCTGTCGTTAATGCCATCAGCGCGAGTGCCGGTGCCATTGGGATCGTCAAAAATATAGTAGCTGCCAGCGTTCAGAAGTGCGCCGTGGTAATTTCCATAGTAGTCGGACCAGCTGAACACGATCGCTCCCGACTTGTTAATAGCATGAGGAAAGGTGTCGAGCGCTCCGGGAACATTAAGGGTCGTAAAAGTGCCTCCCTTATAGAGTGCGCCTTCGGTATTTCCAAAGGAGTTGACCCAGCTTAGGCTCACTTCGCCGGAAGCGTTAATCCCCCAGGCAAAGCTGCTGACAGCTCCGGGAACGTCGATGGTTGTGTACGTCGATCCGTTGTAAGTGAAGCCATGTTCCACGTTGCTGGCATCAAAATAGGTGCCGGCAATCACGCCGGAATCGTTCAGGGTTTGTGCGGTTGTGTAGGTGGAACCTGGCGGTACAATGTCGCTATAGGTGCCGCCGGAATAAAGGAACCCAACCTCCACGCTACTGTTGTTGGTATATCCGCCAACCACTTCGTTCGTCGAGTTGATGCCTTGGCCGATGGTGGTTCCGGCCTGCGCGTTCGGGTCATCGAGATTCGTCACCTTATTCGCGACCAGCAGCAATCCATGGATGACTGAGGCCGAATTTTCGTACCAGCCTGTCATCGCGCGTGTATTGTTTACGCCAAAAATACTGGTGCTCAGCGCCCTGGGCACAGACACGGTCGCCAAAGCGGTCCTCATGGTGTGCGGTGTGACCAGGAGGCCATAGTTCTGAGTGCCCGAGGGTCCCGGGCCAATGTAGTAAGTGACGAAGGCTCCGTTGTTGTTGATGCCGAAATTTTGAAAAAAGTCCGACGATTCGAATACGCCTGCCGTATCGGTAAAGCCGTAAGACTGTCCAGAGCTGTTGATGTACCAGCCGGTGATCACGCCGGAATCGTTGATTCCGAGGCACGCGGTCTGCACGGCTCCGGGATAAATAATCTCGCTGATGACGCCGGTGGAGCTCCGGAAGAAGCCGTGGGAGTTGTTGCTGGAATCGAAGTATTGGCCGACGACTTCATCGCTGTTGTTAATTCCCAAGGCAAAGGTGTTGTCGGTGCCGCTGCCGTAGAATTCGGTAATCACTCCGCCAATGTTGATGAATCCCTGGTTGGGTCCGCCGAATCCGGCCGCGCCTGCGAAATCCCCGTTGTTATTTACGGCGAAAATTGAGGTCGAGACCACCCCTTTTTGCACGTCATACTGCGTGTATTTTCCGCCGCTGAACGTAAACCCATGATAGAAGTTGTCGGTGCCAAAAAAGTCGCCCACGATCAAATTGGAATCGTTGATTCCATTCGCCCTGGTGAATTTGTTCGAATGAGGGAACCTGATCGTGGTGTATCTTCCGGCTGCGAACTCGTAGCCCTGTACCACTCCGGCGGAGGTTGTGAGGTTTCCCACCACTGTGCTGGCATTGTTAATGCCGACGGCGAAGGTGGAAGTGGAGCCCGGCGGGTTGATCTGTTGCACTTTGTAACTGGTGGAAGCCGTTGCGGTCTGGAACAGACCGGTCATCAACGCGAAGAGAACGAGCAGGCTCGATCTGCTCCGTGGTTCGGAAGAAGAAGTAATCTTTCGAACGTCGATTAGATGCCTTTCTTTTTTCATTCAATTCCTCCCTTAATTCTGCAAATTCCATAATTCGGGCGATTCCACGAGGCGCCCTTATGCCTACGCGCCCTTATGCCTACGGATTGGGCATGATTCCAGGGGAGAGTCGGCGGTGGGGTCCCGGCGACGGCCCCACATTCTTCTATCAGAGGCTCCCTAAGTCAAGATGAATAATTTTGCACACACGGGCACGGACGCAGATCATTCGGAGGAACGACTTGATCCGCGGCGGATCGGAAGGGCGACGGAAGCCTTCCCAAGCGGCATTCTTGTAAAAGATTACTTCTGTGTTGGAGGATTCGCCGGGGTTGGTGCCGGGGTTGGCGCCGGGGCCGTCGGCTGCGTCTTCACAGGCGCCGACTTTACCCCCTGCAACACGGACTTCGGCCCGCCCTGCTTGATCGCGTTAATGGAGAGCGTCACCGAAGTCAACATGAACAGAACAGCCGAAATCGTCGTCGCCCGGGAGAGCGTAGTGGCTGCCCCGCGCGGGCCAAACGCGGCCTGGCTGCCCTGCCCCCCAAAGGCCGCCGAAATGTCTCCTGCCTTCCCGCTTTGCAGCAGAACAACAATAATCAGAAACAGGCAAACGATCACATGGACGATGGTGACAAGAATTATCATGGATCAACAGGTCCTTAAACTGTTCAGAATGAATGCAATGGTGCGGAAGGGGGGATTTGAACCCCCACGCCTTTCGGCGCCACCCCCTCAAGATGGTGTGTCTGCCAGTTCCACCACTTCCGCACGGATGTGAAACAACACCACAGGGGCGGTTCCGATTATAGCAGAAGAAATCTGTGGCTTTTTGCGGGACAGCCCGCCCTCGCCTGTCCGTCGAGCGAAGCTCGACGGCTTGAGCCGACCGGACTTTGATGTAAGGCGAAACGGAGCCAGCAGGCTGGTTGCACTGCTGGCTCCGACACGTGAACGCAAATGCTCGGATGCGGTCCTAGTCCCCCGAAGGCAGCAGCATCTCCTCAGGACCATGCTCAATCGGAACGGCGATGGCAACGTGCGGAACATCAGGGCCGTGTTCCGACCGCAGCGACGGCTTTACTCCGCCAAACTGCTCCGCTTCCGTGGATCCTGCCAGCGCCGTGGTCGATGCCAGCCCGCCACTGATCGCCTGTTGCACCTGATCGAAGTATCCCGTGCCCACAAAGCGCTGGTGCTTCACCGCCTGGTATCCGTGCTCCTTCTCACTGGCAAATTCCTTCTCCTGCAAAGCCGAGTAAGCGGACATTCCCGTTTCCTTGTAATGTCGCGCCAGCTCAAACATACTCAGGTTCAAGGCATGGAAGCCCGCCAGGGTCACGAACTGATACTTGTATCCCATGCGAGCCAACTCCGTCTGAAAGCGCGCAATCGTTTCTTCGTCGAGCTTCTTGCGCCAATTGAAGCTGGGCGAGCAGTTGTAAGCCAGCAGCTTGCCCGGAAACTTCGCGTGGATAGCATCGGCGAATTGCCGCGCTTCTTCCAGATCCGGATGCGAAGTCTCGCACCAGATCAAATCCGCATAGGGAGCATAGGCCAGGCCGCGCGCAATCGCCGACTCGATTCCGCCCCGAATGCGGAAGAAACCTTCCGACGTGCGTTCGCCCGTGCAGAAAGCGCGGTCGCGCAGGTCGATGTCGCTGGTCAGCAGAGTAGCGCTGTCGGCATCAGTGCGCGCCATGATCAGGGTCGGTACGCCCATCACATCGGCCGCCAGCCGTGCCGCCACCAGTTTCTGAATGGCTTCGGTGGTGGAAACCAGCACCTTGCCGCCAAGGTGTCCGCACTTCTTCGCCGACGAAAGCTGATCCTCAAAGTGCACGCAGGCCGCGCCCGCCTCGATCATGCCTTTCATCAATTCGAACGCATTCAGCGTGCCTCCGAACCCGGCTTCTGCGTCCGCCACCAGCGGCGCAAACCAGGTTTCGCCGGGCGCCACTTTCCCCTCCGCATGATGCACCTGATCGGCCCGCTGCAACGCGCTGTTGATGCGGCGGCAAAGATTCGGCACGCTATCCGCCGGATACAGGCTCTGGTCGGGATACATCTGCCCCGCATTGTTGGCGTCCGCCGCCACCTGCCATCCACTCACATAAATCGACTTCAGCCCCGCCTGCACCTGCTGCACCGCCTGGTTGCCGGTCATCGCGCCCAGCGACTTGACGTACGGCTCGGTTTGCAACAGCTCCCACAGCCGCTCCGCGCCCATGCGAGCCAGCGTGTGCTCAATCTGAATCGAGCCGCGCAGCCGCAACACGTCTTCGGCTGTGTAGGGACGCTCAATGCCCTTCCATCGCCGGTTTTTGGCCCACTCGTAATTCATGCAGTCGATCGCCAGCGCGTACTGCGCGGTCTTTTCTTCTTCGCTCATTAAAGGGGAGCGGGTCAAGTTCCGGTTTCCATTTTCCTTGGCGGGCATCGTGTTTTCTCCAGGCTTAGAAGTCAAATTGTTCAATATAGTGAACATATATTCACCATACTGGCCAAGCGTATGCCAGCTCTATGCCTCGGTCAAGCCGTTGTTCAACGGGGTGAACATACATTCATTTAATTGGCCATCTGCAGTTTTTTGCGATATTCTCTCAGGAGTACAGACATGCCGACTTCGTCCGATTCTCCATCCGCCGCCGTCGAACGCGCTCTGGCCATGCTGGAAGCCGTCGCCCAGGCCACGGATGGCCTGAGCAACGCCGATATCAGCCGTAAGCTAAACATTCCAAAGAGTTCCGCCAGCTACATCCTGCGCACCCTCGAGACTCAGGGCTACGTCACTCGCGACTCCGAGTCGGGAAAGTACCGGGTGGGTTTGAAGATCCTCAGCCTAAGCCGGGGAGCGCTGGGCGGACTCGACGTTCGCGGTGTGGCCCTTCCCATCATGCGCCACCTCACCCACGAGACCGGCCTCACCTGCCACCTAGCCGTTCTCGATGGCCCGGACGCCGTCTACATCGAGAAGGTGGAACCCGAGGGCTTTATCCGCATGGACACCTGGGTCGGGCGACGCATGCGCGTGCATGCGACCAGCGTGGGCAAAGCGATCGTCGCCTATATTCCTCAAGAACAACTGGAAGAGATTCTGCGCAAGAGCGGCATGGAGAAGCGGACGCCTAAGACGATTACCGCCCTGCCGCGCCTGCTGAAGGAACTGGAAAAGGTGCGCACACAGGGCTACGCCGTCGATGATGAAGAGAACAACCTGGGCGCGCGCTGCGTGGGCGCCCCAATTTTCGATGAGCGCGGCTCCATCGAAGCCGCCCTGGGCTTGAGCGGCACCACGCAGCAAGTCAGCCCGAACACCATGCCCCGCATCGTCGAAGCGCTCAAGGACGCCGCCCGGCACATCTCCATGGGTATGGGATACCGTCCCCCGCATCGCCGAGTTGGCGCCTAAGCCCATTTTGGGAATCCGGCCATTGCTCTACGCAGACTCCCGGTACCCCTGCGCCACTGTCATCCTGGCGGGCGCCTGCCGCAACGGCATCAACACGATCCCCTGATCCAAGTCATGCACCAGAGTCCAGACTTCCGCACACTCGTCGCAAAGCCAGTATCGCTCCACGCGCCGGGGCTTTGGCCGCATCTGAGCAGAGGCGACGGGTGTCAGTTCTCCAGGCTGGGCCACACAGTCCGCCTCCACCAGGAACAGCTTGCCTTGGCGTAGCCGAAGAAACGGTTTCAGGCATTGCGGATTCGCGCAGTGGCTGAGCATGGTGCCCTCCACTGGATGGCTCTTTTCGGCTCGAGCCGTGTGATTTGTCCCCGAGACTCCCAAGAGCGGCCAGATTCCAAAGCATTAGCATGCCGGATTCCAGACCCCTGTGGAAACTTCTGCGCTCTATTCCTTCGAATTCGCTGCCAGCGCCTGACCAATCGCCGTCCCTCGGTGCCGAACTCATCGGCACCTGCCGAACGGTCGTCTCCCGCGGTCGTCGCGGTCGCCGCCAGCGCTCAGTGCACCATCGCCCCCATCACCGCGACCACCAATCCCACCACGGTCAGCACAATCCCCAGATACCAGAAGATCCGCTTTCCAGAAAGCAGCGTGATCGAGGTAATCACCAGCCCAATCTCCAGGAACACCTCCGCCAGGTCATACCGGTCGGCGCGTCGCGTCTCCGTGGCAACCTCGCGATCCAACTCGCCCGCTTTCTCTTTAATCTCTTCCTTGTCGTGTTTATAGCGTTCAGCTTCCTGACCGGTTTTTTCACGGAATTTCCCCATCCCCGCCGCGTCCTTGCTGGCCACTACCGCTGTGAGGTCAGAAAATAATTCGTCCTCGTGCTGCCGGATATTCTTCGCTTGGTAATACGCCCATTGATCGGACGCCTTCGCCTGTTGCACAACTTCCTCGGTGTGCGCCCGATGCCCCAGCAGCGAAACCACCGCCACGCAAACTGCCACCACCGCCATGGTCAGCGAAACCGCCGCCATGGATTTCTCTCTGCCTTTTTCCGCACTCTCCTGCAGTTCCTGAAGCTCGTCAGCGCTCATCGATCCTCCATAGAAGCAGTGGCCAGTGGTCAGTGGTCAGTGGCCAGTTCTCGATGGTACGGATTCTGGCCCACGTGAGCAAGCGGCAATTGGACATTCAATGAGAAATGCGTGCCCACTGACCACTGCCCACTGACCACTGCCAACTCATCACTCCCCCATCACTTTCACGATCACACGCTTGTCGCGCTGTCCATCGAATTCGGCGTAGAAGATTCGCTGCCATGTCCCCAGGTCGAGCTTTCCAGCGGTGATCGGCACGATGACCTCGTGATGAATCAGAAGCGCCTTCAAATGTGAGTCGCCGTTGTCTTCGCCGGTTTCGTGATGCTTGTAGTTCTTCCGAAACGGCGCCAGATGTTCCAGCCACTGGTCAATGTCTTCGATGAGACCGCTTTCGTTGTCGTTTACATAGACGCCCGCCGTGATGTGCATAGCGGAGATCAGAACCATCCCCTCTTTCACTCCACTTTTGCGTACGATTTCGTCCACCTGGGGCGTGATGTGGACGTATGCCCGATGCGTCTTCGTATGGAACTTTAGATATTCGGTAAGCGTTTTCATCGCAAAACTCCCGGGTACTGGGATTTTACCCGAGCCGGCACGAACGCTTGCGCGACTGAGCGAGCCCGCTGACCGCTGGCCACTGACCACTGACCACTGACCACTGACCGCCGACCACAGACCACTGAACGCTGCTTTCATTCCAGACGCGACTGGTGTGACCGAAAGTAACCCCTCACTCCCACTAGAGAAGAATCAGAGTCTGCCGAAGAGGATTGTAGGGCGTGCGCAGCCTTCAAGACCGAAACCCGCCCACCGGACAGTCTCGGGAGGCTCCATGAGTGTCGCCAGAAGGGCGCAGGTCACACGCTCGAATTGTCAGCCCTTGTTTCCGGCAAAGCGACGCGTCCGCGCCAGACTATGGCAGATCATGTTTCTCTTACTCGCCCTGCCCGCCACTGCGCAGGAAGGAACCAAGGACCTCGGGGAAGCCAGCCTTGAAGAACTGGGAACTATCCAGGTCTACAGCGCGTCGAAACACTTGCAGAGCGCTAGCGATGCTCCCTCGTCGGTCACGGTAATCACGGCAGACGAGATCCAGAAGTATGGCTACCGCACGCTCGCCGATATCCTGGAAACGGTGCGCGATTTCTATATCACCTACGATCGTGAGAATAGCTTTGTAGGAGTGCGCGGCTTCGGACGTCTGGGAGACTGGAACAGCCGCATCTTGCTGTTAATCGACGGCCACCGCATCAACAACAACATTCTTGGCCAGGCCATGATAGGCACCGAGTTCCTGCTGGATGTGGATCTGGTCGAGCGCATCGAAATCATCCGCGGCCCCAGTTCTTCACTCTACGGCGCTGATGCTTTCTTTGCCGTAATCAACGTAATCACTCGCAAGCCCCCGCAACTGAAGTGTGTGGAACTTTCCCTCGCACCAGGCAGCTTCGGTACCTATCAGGGACGGGCCAGTTATGGTGGCCAATACAGAGGGATCGACATGCTGCTTTCCGGTACGTTCTACAACAGCCAGGGGCAAACTTTGTTTTATCCCCAGTTCGACAGTCCCGCCACCAATTATGGGATTACGCGAAACACGGCTTACGAAAACTCGCAACACATCCTGGCCACGATCAGTTCCCATGGATTCACCCTCCAGGGACTGTTCAGCGCCCGCGACAGGGGAGTTCCTACCGCATACTACGGCACCGTGTTCAACGACCCTCGCACCCAAAATTTCGACTACCATCAATACCTCGATCTCAGTTATCAGCATTCCATTGGTAAGAAGTGGGACTTGACGGCTCGGACCTCCTATGACCAGGCCCGCCTGCAAGCGCCGGTTGCATATTCCACCGGGCTGCCCGACGGTTCGACCACGTTGGATACATACTCCGTCAGGGGAAACTGGTCAGACAGCGAAGCGAAATTGAGCGGAATCCTGCTGGCGAAACACAAAATTACCCTGGGCACCGAGATCACGGATAACCTGCGGCAAGACCAGGGAAACTACTCTTCCATCGGCAACGTCTTCACCCCAGAGCACACAACCTCAGTGATCTGGGCTCTATATGGGCAGGATGAGTTCGCCATCACTCACACGCTGACTTTGAGTGCCGGGCTTCGCTACGATCATTACTCCAATTTTGGCGGGACCACCAATCCGCGTCTGGGGTTGATTTACCATCTCTTCCACCCCACCACTCTGAAGCTGCTGTACGGTACTGCTTTCCGTGCCCCCGAGCCCTTCGAGATCGCTCCTGACCTCGGGTCTTTCTACGACGACAACTTGCAGCTCAAGCCGGAGAAAATTCGAAGCGTCGAAGGGGTTGTGGAGCAGGGGCTGGGACAACATTTCACCCTATCGGGCAGCGTTTTCCGCAACTGGATCAGCGACCTCATATCTCTTGAGACCGATGCGACCGATGACCAGCTCTATCGCAACTCCGGCAAAGCGAATGCCGCCGGTGTGTCGGTCGAGTTGGAGGGCCGCCTGGGCACCGGTCTGCAAGGTAGGGCAAGCTATAGTTACTCGGACGCGACGGAGCCGTTAAGCCATCAGATTCTTAGCAACTCTCCGCAGCACCTGGGCAAACTGAACTTGAGCTATCCCGTGGTGCCGCAGCGCGTGTTCGCCAGCCTGGACGCACAGTACACCAGCTCGGTGCAGACTTTGGCCGGAAACACCGTCAGCGGCTTCTCTGTTCTCAATGTCACTTTGCTGGGGCACACGCTAGGAAAGCACCTGGATCTGTCCGCCAGCATTTACAACCTGTTCAACAAGAAGTATTTCGACCCCGGCCGGCCTGAAGACGTTCAGGACTCGATTCAGCAGGACGGTAGAAACTTCCGGATCAAACTCACTGGCAGGTTTTGAAGCTCGGAATGCACTTCTCGGCCAAACCCGAATCGTTGTTCCGCCGGCCATCGCCGCGCGCCGCGCTGGGCCTTGGCCTTGCCCTCTTGGCGCTCCAACTTCTAGCGCCGGGGCAGCGGCAGCAGAACCCGACCGAAGACCAGGTCAAAGCCGCCTATCTTCTCAATTTCGCAAAACTCGCGGAGTGGCCCCGCACCGCTTTGCCTGACGGTCCGTCTCCCCTGGTGATCGGAGTCAGCGGCGGAGATGAACCGTTTCTTGGCAGCTTGAAGACTGTGGTCGCAGGCAAATTCATCGGAACTCATCTGGTGGTGGTCAAAATTGTGAGTTCTGAAAAGGACCTAAAAACCTGCCATATCGTTTTCTTTCGCGCCTCCGAAAAAAAGCATACACAGGCCGCTGTCGAGAGTCTGGCGCAGGCCGGCGTCCTCCTGGTGGGCGAGGACGAATCTTTTCTGCGCCAAGGCGGCATGATCAATCTGGTCCAGGATCATGGCCGGGTCCACTTTGAGGTCAATGCTGACGCGCTGGACCGTTCCGAGATCCACTTCAGCTCGAAAATTCTGGCGCTGGCCAAGGCCGGCTACGGGACTTCCTCCCCAGTGTTAGCCAGTTCGTCCTCGCCTGTCGAAGCGGCGCGCCGGCTAGAGCGCAGTTCACCGCCAGAGTATCCCGCCATCGCGGAGCGCATGAAATTGACCGGAACTGTACAGGTGGAGGCGCTGGTCAAGCCGGATGGAAGGGTAAAGGAAGTGAGGATTCTCGGCGGACACCCCTTGCTCGCAGATGCCCTGGCACGCGCCGTCAAGCAGTGGAAGTACCAACCCGCCCCCAGGGAAACGGTGGAAGTAGTAAAGTTCAGCTTCGCCCCGCAGTGAGATCCTGCTCGCAAGCAATATCTATGAAGCCATCTCATAAATAGTTTTGAAAGGGCGCGGCTTCAGCCGCCGCGCCCAGAGCCAATAAAGACGCGGGCTTTAGCCCCTGAGGGAGCCGCAGTTTACTCCTTGGGTCCAGTATGAGAGGTTCCCAGTTTCCCGGCGGCGGCTTCGTCTTGTCCGCATTGGTGTCGCGCGAATTGAAGTTTGAGGTGTTCCACAGCTCCGCCCACACGTTTCAACACTTCCAGAGGAACCCTGAATTCGCGATTGCACGAAGTGCAGGTACCGCGATAGCTGGAGTAGTTCCCAGCCATTTCAGCACCCGAAGATTGCGTTTCGCCATGAAGCAATCTTACCCTGCGCCTTCCACCGCTCGTGTCATCCTGAAGCCCGCGCTCTTTGCGGGCCGAAGGACCTATGCATTCATTAAGGTACTCAGTTAAGCGCGGCCGCCGTCCTAGCCTCCGACCTGCGAGCCAGCGCATCGCTAGTTCTGGGCGGGGTGGCCCAGGCTTTTGATCTCGCTGCCATCACCACCACAGTGGGTGCCCCGTTCCTTCGCGTTCTTTGCGAAGGGGCGGGTACCACGAACGTACGCAGCTGCGAAGTTACGCCACCCTTCCGGAACGAAATCTTCGTCCAGCCTTCATTTACGCGCACCGGCCCGGCTTCGTCCAAAAGATAGAAACGATAACTGCTCCACCGCCACTGCTCCGGTGCGCCGACCAAGCCTCGCTTCACTGGATTCCGATGCATATACCTCAGCTTCTCCACGCGCTTCTTCGTCGTCCATACATTGAAGTCGTAGGAGCGCGCCTGCCAGAACGCTCTGCGTTTCGGTTCGTCTCCAAACAGACTGCGTTGGCGCGGGTTCCTCCGTTTGCGCTTGGGTAACAAAGCACGGGCCGTGCGTTGCTTCACCACTTGCATCACGGTCGAGGAAGTCCCAACTTCTGGTTCGGTCAAAAGCAGGTGGATGTGTTCCGGCATCACGACATACCCGACGACGACGAAGCGATAACGCTGGCGAGTCTGTTCCAGAATCGTAAGGAAGGTATCGCGGCTGCGCGCGGTGCCCAGGAAAGGCAGCCGCCGATAACACGAGCAGGTGATAAAGTGCAGGTGATGAGCGCCGTAAGTGCGATGCAGTCCGCTGGGCATAACAAACCCCATAATACCGGCAGCATCGTACCCGCCCTTGCAAAGAACGCAAGGACGGGGCACCCACAGTTCCGGAACGGGAAAGAAAGAGAAGCCAAAAGGGCGGGCCACCCGCCCATATCTGGAGAGCATGCACTACGGCGGGTATGCCACAAACAATCCGCTAATCCTGCCGGAGCCGGATGCGTACGAGACCGGCTTCGCCATGCAGACCATCATCGCGGAACAAATAGACGGGGCGGCGAACCTGAACTACAATCCGAACAAGGGCCCGGTAGTTGCGCCCTGGCTCTCGTGGGGCACTTATAGCTGGGCCAACGGCATGCTCGCCAACGGCAATGCCTGGCCCGATAGCGGCGGACTGGAATGGAGTTGCAGTGACCTGGGCCCCGATGGGGTGCACGCATCCTCGGTGGGGAAAACCAAGGATGCGGCTCTCCTCACGACTTTCTTTAAGACCGACGAGACCGCCACGCCTTGGTACCTGTCGCCCTCGCATTAGAGGATGAAGTTTGAAGGGAGGAATCATGAGATCCGATTCGTTTCTTGCGTCGCTGATTTGCGCGCTAACGCTGCTGTTGTCGCCGGTGTCCTCTTCGGCGGAGCAGTTCGTCGCCGGTGGCACCAATCCCGTGGGAACGCAACCGCGATTCGTGACCCTGGCAGATCTCAATGGTGATCACATCCTCGACATGGCGGTGGCCGACGTTGGCACGAACACAATCAGCGTGCTGATGGGCAATGGCGATGGCACGTTTCAACCCGCGGTGAACTATGTCGTGGGCAGCGGTCCGTGGATGGTGGTTGCGGCAGACTTCAACAACGACGGCCATCTGGATCTTGCCTCGTTCGTGGGGAGCTCGCATCAGGCCGCTGTGCTCATGAATAACGGCGACGGCACCTTCAAGCCCGTAGTCACCTTCACGGTCGGCACCAACCCGATTGCGATCGCCGCTGCCGATCTCAATCACGACGGCAATCAGGATCTGTTGGTGGTGAACCACAGCACTAACAACGTGAGCGTGCTGCTGGGCAACGGCAACGGGACCTTTCAAAGGCTGTGAATTACGCCGTAGGCGCGAAGCCGCGTTGGGTTTCCGTGGCGGATTTCAACGGCGACGCAAACTCGACATGGTCGTCGCCAACTCCGACGACAGCACAGTCAGCGTCTTCCTGGGGAATGGCGACGGAACTTTCGGCACGCCCACCCTTTACTCCACCGGAGCCACCGATCTCTGCGTAGTAGTCGCTGACTTCAACGGCGATCACATTCTCGACCTCGCCACCGCGGACGACAAAGGCAACTCAGTGAGTATCCTGCTGGGCAAAGGCGATGGGACTTTTCAGCCGCGCGTGCCTTACGCGGTGGGAGCGTTTCCTCAGGTGGTCGCAGTCTCCGATTTCAATGGCGACGGCAAGCTCGATCTCGTATCCGCCAACCACAATTCGAAAAACGTAAGTGTGCTGCACGGCAACGGCGATGGCACGTTCCAGACGGCAGTGAACTATACGGTCGGCTCCTCGCCCGAGGCAGTCGCGGTGGGCGATCTCAACGGCGACGGCGCTCCCGACCTGGCCGTCGCCAATCTCAATGACAACAACGTCGAGGTGCTTTTCAACAGCGGAGGCGTTTCCGTTTCGCCAGCCAGCCTGACCTTCAAGGTTCAGGTCTTGAATACGAAGAGCGCGCCTCAGAACGTTACTCTCACCAACACCGGCACGGGCTCGGTAACGATTAACAGCATCGCAACCAGCGCTCAGTTCGGGCAAACTCACACCTGCGGATCGACCGTTGCCGGCGGAGCCAGTTGCACGATTTCCGTCACGTTTACACCCACGTCAGCCGGCAAGCAAACCGGAACCCTCACTATCGTGGATAGCGCGGGTACACAGACCGTCGCTCTCACTGGCACCGGGACGGCGGTCAAGCTCGTGCCCAAGAGCCTGAATTTCGGCAATGTGGCGGTGGGCGGCAGCAGCGTAAAGCCAGTTACTCTGACGAATGTCGGCAGTACAACGCTGACCATCTCGAGCATCACGACCTCAGGACCGAATGGCGGCGAATTCTCGCAAAATAACAGCTGTGGCAACACCGTGTTTGCCCACGCCAGTTGCACGATTAACGTGATCTTCAAACCGCAAATGACGGGAACCCGCTCGGCGACCCTGACCGTTGCCGACAGCGACCCAACCAAAACGCAGACAGTTAAGTTATCAGGGAACGGGATCTAGCGGATTCAGGGTTCACGTAAGCGCCGCCGGGGGGCTGGCCAACCTCTGATTTTTTCCGCTGGCACCACCACAACTGAGGCTGCCGCGGGGTGGCCCAGCCTCTTGATCTCGTTGGCATCACCAACAAAACGGGTGCCCCGTCCTTCGCGCACTTTGCGAAGGGCGGGAGTCGGAACTGCCTGCGCGACTGGGTCGATCACGCCGCCAGAACTCGCCACAGCCGGCGTACCATAAAAGGTACGCAGCCCGCCTGTCAAGTCTACTTTAGTAGACATTCGGCCCCCTCGAAAGTAGACATTCCTTCCACAGCCTATCCCCTTGATTCCATTACTCCACCCAAAAGCCCGCACGAAGAATCAACAACTTACGCCGAAACTTTTCTGCAAAGTGAAATGTTCCAGTTGGAACATTCAGCACAATGTTCCAACCGGAACATTCAGCAGAAAAGCTACCGCATGGTCTCTTCAATCTCAGAAATCCAGTCGGGACGCTTCAACACTTCGCGCGGCTTGGGGCCATCCGCCGCGCCGACAATTCCATCCTGCTCCATGAGATCGATGAGGTGCGCGGCGCGGCCATAGCCGATGCGCAGCCGCCGTTGCAGCAGGGAAGTGGAGGCCTTGCCAAACTCGATGACCAGCTTCACCGCATCCTGATAGAGCGGATCGTCCTCGCTCGCCTCCGCTGATCCTTCGCGCCTTCGCCGCTGGTCCCGGCCTCGCGCTCATCTTTCGGAGCTTCCAGGAACTGCTGCTGATATTCCGCCGAGCCTTGCGCCTTCCAGAATTCGACGACCGCCGCGATTTCTTTTTCTGTGACCAGCGGCGCATGCAGGCGGTGCACGCGAGCCGATCCTGAAGGCAGATAAAGCATGTCGCCTTTGCCCAGCAGGGCTTCGGCTCCGTTGGCGTCAAGAATGGTTCGCGAGTCCACCTTGGTCGCCACGCGGAAAGAAATTCGCGCCGGGAAGTTCGCTTTGATCAATCCCGTAATCACGTCGACCGAGGGACGTTGCGTCGCCAGCACCAGGTGAATGCCCACGGCCCGCGCCATCTGCGCCAGCCGAGTGATCGATTCCTCGACGTTGCTGGAATCGAGCATCATCAGGTCAGCCAATTCGTCGATGATGATCACGATGTAAGGAATCGGCTTTTCGTCGGACTCTTCTTCAAACAGACTGGGGGTGCCGCCCTATCGAAGAGCCGGTTGTACTGGTCGATATTGCGCACGCCTTTTGCGGCCAGCAGTTTCAGCCGTCGTTCCATCTCGCGCACGGCATTGCGCAGCGCATTCGCCGCCAGCTTCGGCTCGGTGATGATCGGCGTATACAGGTGCGGCACGCCTTCGTAGTTGCCCAGCTCCAGCCGCTTCGGATCGACCAGAATCAGCCGCACCTGGTCCGGCGTCGCCTTGTACAGAATCGACATGATGAAGGCGTTGATGGCCACGCTCTTGCCCGCGCCGGTCGATCCTGCGATCAGCAGGTGCGGCATGCCAGCGAGGTCCGCGATGACGATTCGGCCGTTGATGTCTTTGCCCAGGGCCATCGTCAGCTTCGACTTGTGGCCCATGAATTCCTGCGACTCGATGTTCTCGCGCAGCCAGATGATCTCGCGTTCGCGGTTCGGCACCTGAATGCCGACGGTCGATTTCCCGGCCATGCGCTCGATCAGAATGCTTTCGGCCTTCAGCGCGAGGCACAGATCGTCGGTGAGGTTGGTGATGCGGCTGTATTTGATTCCCGCGTCGGGCTTGAACTCGAACGTGGTGACCACGGGGCCGGGATTGATTTGCGTGATCTGGCCGTGAACGTCGAACTCGGCATACTTTTCTGTGAGCACCTGAGCCAGCAGCTTGAGTTCGTCGGCATCCACGGCATGTTGCTCATCGGGACGCTGCAGCAGGCTGCTTGATGGCAGCTTGTATCCGCCTGCGATTCGGCATCGTGGTCTTGGCTTTGTGTCGCTGTCGGCGCGCTGCGTGACTTCCGGATCGGGCGCGTTTCCATGCCAGCTAGAGATTCGCCAGAATTCCGCCTGTCTGGCGGAGCCTCTTCCATAACCTCGGGTCCGAGCGTGCGCTCAATGCCAGTACGTCGTGGTTCGGCGGAACTCGCGGCCTGGAGCGGTTCGCCGACCGGCCGCGAAGGAATCAATTGCGTCTTCACCAGCGGCTTCTGAAATCCGGCGCTTATCCAGTTCCTTCTGCTGCCGCCGCTTCGTTCGTTCTTCCTGCCAATCCTGATAACGGTTCCACAGGGCAGTCACAAACGCGAACCGCGTCGGCGCCCAGAGCCGGATCGACGAGAACGAAAACGCCGTCGAAAGATACAGCGCGACGGCCAGCAGGGTCGCGCACACGATGTAGGCGCCCGCCAGATTCAAGTAGTGGATCAGCACGTCGCCCACAACCCGTCCCAGCAGGCCTTCGATCGGAATCACGTTCAGCCAGCGCAGAGTGCCCGGCAGCAACGCCAGCAGCGCGGGAACAAAACGACCAGCCAGACTCCGCCAGACTCTTCGCGAGTGGAGATTGAATCTTCCGCGACGCAAACCAGCGGATTCCCAGCAGCGCAGGAAAGACCGGCAACAGAAAGGCTCCCATCCCGAAGAATTGCAGTGCCAGGTCGGAGATGACCGCGCCGACCATGCCGATCCAGTTGCGAGCAACGTGCGTTCCGGTCAGGACCGAAGCGCTATTAAACGAGGGATCGAGCGGGGAATACGACGCCAGCGCGAGGAAGAGGAGGAGCGCGGAGACGCACAACAGGAATCCGGTCAGCTCGTTAAGCCGCCGGTTGCCCGTGGGGACAAAGATGCTTGCCAGAGGACGCATCAGGGCCGTTTCCCACGGGACGCGAAACATGTCCTGTGGCGCAAATCGGCCAGAGCCTCATCATTATCTCAAGAACAGGGACGGGGGCAATGGCGGAATTTGGTGCGGGGTGTTGAGTTGGCTTCCGGGGCTATCGCCGCAACCAAGTCGATGAGTGCTATCGCCTTGGTTACGTAAACCATCCCCATTCCGAGCGCACAGACCCGGTTCCGTTCAAGGGCGGATTACTTCCGGTTTGTCCGTCACCCGCTCAGAATCGATGCCGAGTGCGAATCACTTCCTGCTAGGCGACTTCCCATTACTAATCGCCATGTGGCAAACTCTCCTGATATTTGAATTCCAATTGGTATTCAGATAACTTCCTGTCACGAACGACGACGGACGTCCGAGAGGGACTGTGCGACGTGTACGTTTAACCCGTGCGGAGCAACAGGCGGTGACCCGGGAGCGACTGCTCGCCGCCGCCGAGCAGGTCATGGCCCGCCATGGCTATGGCGGGGCATCGATCGATCTGATCACGGCGGCGGCGGGATATTCGAAGGGTGCGATCTATTCCAACTTCGAGAGCAAGGAAGCCGTCTTTCTCGAGCTGCTTCGGCTCTACATGGAACGGGACATAACGGAGCTGAAGCGGATCGTTAGCCTCGATCCCGACAAGCTCTCTGCGGCGGTGACGGGCTGGCTGGAGGTCATGCATTCCGACAGAGATTGTCCGCTGCTCATGACCGAGCTCCAGCTCCAGGCTCGCAGGAGCCCGGCGTTCGCGAAACAGTACTACGCCCTACAGGAACAACAGACGCGCACCCTGGCGGGGATCCTCGAGCGCTATTTCAAAGCGGCGTCGACACCGCTTCCGATGGATGCGCTCGACCTTGCCAGCTCCATGACCGCCCTCGCCCATGGCCTCAGCCTGCAGCGCCCTCAGAGCAGGCCCGGTGGGCCGAGCACGGCGGGTCGGGTAATCGACGGCATGCTCAAGCTGCTCACACGGCGCTGAGGCGGAAGCGGTTTGCCTCAGCCGACCGTACCTGCAACGTCACGCATCGTCACCAGGTCTAAATACCAATTGATATTCTAAAGTCATGTGGTATCCTATACGCTAGCTGGCAGGGCGAGCGCTGTCGCGATGGTTTGGAGCTCGTCTGCGGTGACGAACCCGCTCGCCTCCTGTGTACCGAGTTCGGCCGACGATTCGTTTGGCCCAACCCAAGACCTACGACACTATCAGCAGGATGTGGAATGATTGGAAGGCGATGACATGACCATCCCCAACAACTCCTCCGCTAAGCGCTCCACCGTGCGGATCCCGACGGCATCGGGTGACACGATCGAAGCTTGGGTCTACCTGCCCGAGGGCAGCGGTCCCCACCCCGCCGTGGTGATGGCCCACGGCATCGGCGGCATCAAGGCGGGAGGACTGGCCCCTTTCGCCGAGCGCTTCCGCGAGGAGGGCTTCGCTGCCATCGCCTTCGACTACCGCAACTTCGGCGGTTCCGGCGGGCAGCCGCGCGAAGTGCTCTCCGTCCCGCGCCAGCGCGCGGACTACAGCACCGTCATCGACTGGGCAGTTGAACAGCCCTCCATCGACCCGCGTCAGATCATTGCTTGGGGCACATCCTTCGCCGGCATGCACATCATCGAACTCGCTGTCTCCGACACTCGACTGGCCGCAGCGGTCGCCCAAGCCCCGCTCACCGACGGTCTGGCCGCTGCGATGATGTCCCCGCTCAAGAACGGGAGCCGACTCTTCGGACTTGCTCTGCTCGACCGCCTCGGCTCCCTGTTCGGTCGACAGCCGATCTACATTCCCGGTCACGGAAAGCCTGGGGATCTGTCCATGGGCTCCACGCCGGACGGTCCGTTCGGGGAGAAGCTCATGACTCCGAAGGATGGGACGCGATGGTACGACCGCGTGGTCGCGCGGTCTCTGCTCAGCTTCTCTTGGCGTCGACCCGTGCGACGCGCCGCGTCCGTGCGTGTCCCCCTCCTGCTCGTTGTCCCCGAGGCAGACGCCATTGCGCCCGTTCCGGCCGCGCTCGAGGTCGCCCGCAAGGCACCGGGGGCCGAATTGTTCCGCAGCGCCGGTGGCCACTACGACGTCTACGAAGGCGGAGCAAGCTTCGCCAACGTGCTGCGAACGGAGGTCGACTTCCTCCACCGCCACGCCAAGACCGCAGCCCAAAAGGCGTCCTGAAGGCCCTCCCGGACGAGAAGGAGATTTCGGCCAACCCGGAAGTTATCAGCTCGCCGGTCGGATTAGTAGCGACAAACGCGCTTGTAGTCCACGAATGGGGTAGTTCCCGGGTTGTCGGCAAACCGGAAGTTACCCCAGCCTCCACCCGGTAAGGAATCGTGTCAACTGGCGTAACATCGCGATATGGCTCATTTAGGGGGCTAGCCCACGTTTGTTGGAGCCGCCTCAACTGAGGGTGCCCCAGCCTTCGCGGTGTTCGAAGGCTGGGCAGTGACGCCCGCGGCAATGGAGGAATTGGGGAGGGGTATTGAGTTGGCTTTCGGGGCTATCGCCGCAACCAGGTCGATGAGTGCTATCGCCTTGGTTACGTAAACCATCCCCATTCCGAGCGCACAGACCCGGTTCCGTTCAAGGGCGGATTACTTCCGGTTTGCCCGTGATACGGCCCGCAATCGTTAAACAAGCGCAACCGAGCTGCCAACTCTCCAAAACGAGATTTCCTGATCTTTTGTAGCCATTCCCATCCACAAGCCGCGAATGGTCAGGAGGCTTCGCGGCGGTTCCGAGTCGATGCGGCAAAAGTGTGTCGAATCGCACAGTATCCTCTGAGCGCACGCGCAACAATGGCTGGGTAAATCGGCAATCGTTTAGAAACAAAACTCGAAGGAGTTTTGCCATGAGGATTCTAGTTACAGGTGGTACAGGCAAGGTCGGGTCCGAAGTTATTAAGGCACTGGTTAAACGCAACGTGAGCGTCCGCGCTCTGGTTCGGAAACAGGAGGCATCGACGACGATGCCGAAAGGAATCGAGGTATCCCTCGGAGACCTGCTCGACCCAGTCGCGGTCCGTAAAGCGCTCGATGGGGTCGATAAGCTCTACCTGTTGAATGCTGTCGTTCCCGACGAACTGACACAGGGGTTGATTGCCTATGACCTGGCAAAAAAGCTGAAGCTCAAACAGATCGTCTATCACTCTGTTTTCAAGGTGGAGGAGTTCAAGGACGTTCCTCACTTTGCCGCCAAGCTTGCGATCGAGAATGCTCTCCATGAGTTCAATCTTCCTTTCACAATCATTCGCCCGAATTACTTCTTTCAGAATGACGTTTCGCATAAGGACGTGTTGATGAAGGCTGGCATGTATCCCATGCCTCTCGGGACACCGGGTGTTTCCGCCGTTGACACGCGTGATATCGCCGAAGCGGCCGCCATCGCGCTGACGAGCGACGGGCACCTGGGCAAGACATACAATCTGAATGGCCCGGAGATTCTGAGTGGCAAGAAGGTGGCGTCCATCTGGAGCCGGCTGCTTGGCAAAGAGATTCGGTACCCCGGAGAAGACCTGGACTCCTTTGAAGAACAGATGCGTCAGAGTGCACCATCCTGGTCGGCATTTGATTTCCGCATGATGTTCCAAGGCTATCTGGAGCGCGGTTTCGTGGCCGAGGACGGGGACATTGAGACTCTAACGAAGTTGCTTGGCCATCCGCCCCGCCGATACGAGGACTTCGTAAAGGAGACGGTTGAAGAGTGGCAACAAGTAGAAGCGCTTCGCTTCCATCAACCCGCTGCCTAAATTTGTCCAAATGCCAGCGTTGGTAGGTCAATATTGACCATCTTTGCAAGGCAGGTTTGGGCATCATGACTCCACCCAAGAAATCCCAAACCACCCAAAAGGAGGTTCACCATGACCCAAACCATTGCTGCACAACCAAGCAGGGAGCAAACGGCTGGCAACAATGCGATTCGTCCGTTTCGTGTGAATGTTCCAGAAGCGGAACTCACTGACTTACGGACCCGCATCAACGCAACGAAGTGGCCTGAGCGAGAAACGGTTACAGATGCATCCCAAGGAGTACAACTCGCGACGATCCAGGCGCTCGCGCGCTATTGGGGGACGGAATACGATTGGCGCAAGGTTGAAGCGAGGCTGAACGCCCTACCACAATTCATCACCGAGATCGACGGACTGGACATTCATTTCATCCACGTTCGTTCGAAACATGAGAACGCGTTGCCGCTCATCGTCACCCACGGATGGCCCGGTTCGATCACCGAACAGATGAAGATCATCGATCCGCTGACCAATCCCACGGCGCATGGCGGAAGCGCGTCGGACGCTTTTGATGTGGTGATTCCGTCGATGCCTGGCTACGGCTACTCAGGCAAACCGACGACGACTGGTTGGGGCCCTGATCACATCGCACGCGCATGGGTCACGCTGATGAAGCGCCTCGGATACACGAAGTTCGTGGCACAGGGCGGCGATTGGGGTGCGATTATCACCGAGCTGATGGGCGTACAGGCGCCGCCGGAATTGCTCGGCATTCACACAAACATGGCTAACGTGATTCCACTCGACATCGACAAGCTGGCCTTTTCCGGCGCGCCGGCGCCGGCGAATCTCTCGGCCGACGAAAAGCTGGCTTACGAGCGGCTCAGCTTCGTCTATGCGAAGGGGATCGGCTACGGCTTCCAGATGGGGTTGAGGCCACAGACGCTGTACTTAATAGCGGATTCACCGGTTGGATTGGCGGCCTATTTTCTCGACCACGACGCGCGCAGCTACGAGATGATCGCGCGTGTCTTTGCCGGAGGAAACGAAGGCCTCACACGAGACGACGTCCTCGACAACATCACGCTCACCTGGTTGACGAATACGGCGCTCTCGGGGGCTCGTCTCTATTGGGAAAACGGCGGTTATTCGTTCTTCGCCGTGAAAGGTGTCGTTGTCCCGACCGCCGTGAGCGTCTTTCCCGACGAACTCTATCCTGCTCCACGAAGCTGGGCGGAACGGGCGTACCCCAAGCTCATTCACTTCAACAAGCTTCCCAAGGGCGGGCACTTTGCGGCCTGGGAACAGCCGAAGCTCTTTTCAGAAGAGGTTCGCGTGGGCTTCAGATCGCTACGGTCGGGCGTGGCAAGGTCCGCAGCATAACTTGATCGCGGCGGAGACTAGCCTTGTGGGCACATTCCCACAGGAGCCGCCTCGTCTTTTACGACTGTGACTTCATAGCCGAGATCAGCGGCATATCCTCGAGTCGATTTCATTTCTTGTAAGGAACTCGGGAAAGACACGGTGTGTGCACGACTACGCGATTCAGTATGAACGCAATTAATACCGGTTACGGGGTTCGGAGCGACTTCGAATTGAACTTCGGTCGGTACCTGCCTACGCTCGGGCGGGCGGGCGACGATGCCACGCGACAGGAGAGGTGGACATGAAACCCTGGAAAGCAGTTTCGCTGATTCTGTTTGCTCTTGCGGTTGCAGCCGCGGGATATGCGCTGATTCTCGTGCGACGAGGCTTCAGCGCACTTGCGACACCATCAGCGATTGAGGAGCTGGCCGCCACAACGGCACGCAAAATAGCCGTGCCATCCGCGTATCGCCAACTTCGCAATCCCATCGTGGCTTCAACGGAGAACATTCGGGGAGGCATGGAGCATTTCTCCTACCATTGCTCCCCGTGCCATTCGGATGACGGAGGGGGCCACACGGTATTCGGCAAGGGCCTCTATCCGAAACCGCCCGACTTGCGCGCAGCCGGGACGCAGAACAAGAGCGATGGCGAACTCTACTACACAATTGAAAATGGAGTTCGTTTGAGCGGCATGCCAGCCTTCAGCGGAACGCACACGGTCCCGCAAACCTGGCGCCTGGTTTTGTTCATCCGGCACTTGCCTCAGGTCACGGCCGAGGAACTCAATGAGATGAAGGGGCTGGACCCGAAGAGTGCGGCGGATCCAGCGCATTTCTGAAGGGCTAAATAGTCGAAAGGAGCACCCGATGAAAGAACCCGACGACAGATCGCGCCGTTGCTTTCTCAAGGCGAGCTCGATGTTGGGCCTGGCAGCCGCGTTCAGACCAGCAACGATCAGCGAGGCATTTGCAGATTCCAGAGTTGCTGGACAGGAGGACACCATGACTCCCATTTGATGGAACGCATCGGCCTGGCTTTGGACCTGAAGGGCGGTCGAATGTTCATTACCGACTTCGGCGGCTCGGTGAAGTCATACGCGATTGCGGCCTAAGCCATACAGGAGAACCAACATGTTGAAGGAAATCGATCATGAGAATGGAACCCAGCAAGCAGGTCTTGAAACGATCTCTGCGCATAGGATGAGTGATCACAGCATGAAACGCACGTATTTTCCCGGTATGACTGACATTGTGGTCGTCACGGATCCGGCAGAGATCCGGACAATTTCAAACGATTCAAGGTTCGATCGGGACTTCATAGGACATGGTCCTGTTCGCAACGTGCTGCTTCTCCGGAAAATCCTCCGTATTTTCTCGCTCAACGGCAGATTATTCGCGATCATTCTGCCGCGCACCAACCCCAGCCGAGCCGCCGCGCAAGAAGAACTGTGGTCGAGACTAAGTGTCAAGGCCGACGAGGTGAAACACGGACCCGCTGAATTGGAGCCACTAGCCGAATGGGTCAGAGGGATCGGAACTGAGGAGAAGGTCGATCTGCTTGTGCAGCAGAGCATAGGAAGATTGTTCGTGGAAACGTTCACGGCTACAGAGGAGAGTTTGGCAGCGGCCCATATGGTGCTTGAGGCCGTAAGCTCTTCCAATGTCCTGAAAATGCTGGCGTGGCGGATCAGTGGCAGGCTGGAGCGGGCCAAAACGCTTCTTGCTTCCATGGTGAATGGCAATCTGAGTGGCGTTAACGCGCTAATTACAGCGCGGCAGCTCATTGTCGATGGCCTGCATAAAATGCGGCAACTTGCTGCCGACCCAGCGCTTCGATCTTCAATAACGACGGACGCTGCCGTGGACGAATGCCTCGTTGCACCAGACAGCGTTGTACGCCAGGCGAAAACCTCCGGCGAGGTCGGTGGTTGTCCCTTTAAAAGAGGCTCGCTCTTCATCCTTGAGCTGGGAAGCGCGAGCCAAGGCGCAGCGAATCGTGACCTCGTCTTCCTCAGTCAGAGTTGGAGCCACTGTCCCGCCGAACAGTGGGTGCGTGCGCTGTTGGAAGGCGTGTGGACGCGTGTCTCAGCTACGTTGCATGAGTCTCAAGAAACCTCGCGGCCCTCATTGATCAATTCCTGACCGTGGCGGTCCGCCCATGCCTGCCTCTGGCGGGGTAATTGCGGGATTTACAGCCACGATGAGATCGGCGACATAGCCGGCCTCGGGATGCTTTGAATCCAAGGGTTCCAGTTTGGCGGTGTACTCCCGTCCGTGCTGGTTGTTCACTTTGACATTAGAGAGAGAAGTATGCCTCAGCCACCCAAGAACCATCTGCAAGGGTATGCCGGAGGTTCAGGAAAAGTCTCCTGCTCATTGCCGTATCCCTGCTTGCTTAGCGGTGTGAGCGACCACAGGTGTGAAATCACAGGTGTGAAATTTCGGGCTGGTCTGCTAAATCATTGGCTCTCGCCTTAGAATAGGTTGGGCGGGCCCTATCCTGCCAGTCTCGCCGCGAACACCAGCACCAGCGCTCCTACGATGATGCGGTAGACCGCGAACGGCGCGAATCCGTGTTTTCTTACATAGGCCATAAACCACGCCACCGACGCATACGCGACGAAGAACGAAACTACGAAGCCGATCGCCAGTACGATCCATCCATGGGTATCGATCTGCGAGACGCCGATTGGATTTTCGCCTTTACCCATGACCGACTTGAGCAGCGTGTATCCGGTGGCGACCACCATGGTTGGGATCGACAGGAAGAAAGAGAATTCGAGGGCTGAGGCCCGCGACATTCCCGCAACCTGACCACCGGCAATCGTTGACATGGAGCGGGATGTGCCGGGAAAAACCGCGGAGAAGATTTGGCAGAAGCCGATCCAGATGGCTTGTCCCAGGCTCATGTCCTCCATCTTCCAGGTGTGGATGCGGCTTCCGGCCGCCGACGGTCCGGCGGCCTCCGACTTGGCGTTCATTGCGTCGACGATCCACATGACGATTCCGCCGATCAGCAGGGACCAGCCGATGATGTACAGGTTCTCGAGGTGTTTGCCGATGACCTTGGTCAGCAGAAATGAGGGAATGGCTGTGACCACAAACGCGACTGTGACTAATCCGAGAGGGTGCGTGAGCGGCGTACGGTCGCCGCGCTCGCCGCGCGGGAAGTTGGAAAGAAAGGCTGCGATGCGGTGGCGGAAATACACCGGCAGGCACAGGATTGCTCCCAGTTGAATGACAATGGAATACATCTTCCAGTAGCCGTCCGACAGGCTGATGTGCAGAAGCGCCTCGGAAAGCCTGAGGTGCGCGGTGGAGCTGACCGGCAAGAATTCCGTGAGGCCTTCTACAATGCCCAGGACCAATGACAGCAGGTAGTCGTTCAATCGCCCTCCAAGAGTAAGGGAACAGTATCTCAGAAAAGTATTATCAGGAGGTTAGAGGAAATAGTTCTTGCTTCCGAAGGCGAAAGCCGGACTCGCGGAGGCCGCTGAGAACTGCTCGCGGAGATCGCTGAGAGGCTTTAGTCGGTGGCGTTGCCATACGTCGGGATGCCTTGCTGGATGAAAAAGATCAGCCGCGCTGCGCGGAAGGCCCACTCGCTCTGCGCGTACTGGCTGACGACTTTCTGCGCCAGCGCCAGGGCACGGTCTTTGGATTCGGCGGATTTCTTCTGATTGGGTTCTGCCTTGAAAATCTCGATCAATGCCGAGCGGCGCCAGGCGGCGTTATACAAGGATTCCGGCGCGGCCGGAGATTGTGGATGCTCTTTGGCATAGTTCTCGAAAAGGTCGGCCTCTTTGTCGGGACACTTCGACAGGCCTTCCCATTCGCCGCAGAGCTTGTTGTCGATCATGCGAAAAGCCGCGAGATCGGCCCACTTGGTTCCGGGATATTTTTTGAGCACCAGCTTCATCCACTCTTCGTGCATTTGCCCGCGCATATAGGATTGGCGTTCGCGGGCGGAAGGCCGAGTCATCACGTCGGCCTTCTCGATCTGCCAGCGGATGTCGGCGGCGCGGTAAAGCGCCTCGGCAGCCAGCGGCGAGGCGGGCATGAGATCGTAGACACGATAGTAAAGGCGCATGGCATCGCGCGCGGCATCGCGACGGCCGCGGCGGCTGCTGGCCTGGTCTTCGGAGTCCGCCGCTTCGCCGAAAATGATTCGGTCGCCATCTTGCGTGGTAGCGCTCTACGAACGCTTTGCTGAGAACCCAACCAGTGACAGCCTTGCCTTCCTCTTCTTCTTCGGTAGCGCCTTCTTCATGGCTCGGCTCGCGCAGAATCGCTTCCACATGAACCCAGTCACGGTTTGTGTCAAGGACGATCAGCTCGCGCCCGCGGCCTGCCTCGCCCAATTTGGCGGCCTCCGCGCTGGGAGCGACGCGGAGGGTTTCTTCGTGCACCAGCGTTCCACGCTTGGCTTGCGCGATGGCGAACGGGGCGGAAAGGAGGATGGTTACGGCGATCGTAACCGCGGTAATCGTTAAATTCGAAATCGGTGCAGATCGTAGTTTCATGACATTCCGAATTGGAGTGTGGTTAAGCGAACATTGACTAAGAATGGGATTGGGTAGGGCGCGGTTGCAAAACGTTAGGCTTTTATTTTCGCGCGCTACTGGATTTGTTCAACGCGTACAGGTTAGTGCCCGGGTTTCGCACGGGTCAAGCGGAATCGGTCGCGGCCAGTTCATCTGTCCGCCGGCGGAGTGCGTAACTGGTAGGATTGCTGCCTAACATGAAGCGCAGAGTCCGATGACGCCCCTAACCATCTTTGGCCTGTTTGCAGTGACGGCGATGCTGGTTTGTTACGCGCTCGAAGCGCGGAGCCGGTGGTTCATCCTGGGTTTTGCCGGGGCTTGCGCGCTCGGCTCCGTCTACGGCTTTCTGCAGGGAGCGTGGCCGTTCGGGTTGGTTGAGGCGGTGTGGTCGGTGGTTGCGATACGGCGGTGGGCGGTGGCAGGACGCGTGAAGTGATGGGGCAGCGCTGTCCCAACAGCACTTAGTTAGTTCGCAGTTGCAGTTCTTCCAGCATTTTGGGATCGATGTTGCCGCCGCTGATGATGGCGACGTTTAGCTTCGTCTTCGGGAGTTGGTCGCGGCGGAACAGGAATCCGGCCACGGCGACGGCTCCGCTGGGCTCGGCAATGGTTGCGGGATTTGACGCCAGCAGGCGGACGGCTTCGCGAATCTCATCTTCGGATACGGTGACGATGTCGTCGACGTAGCGGCGGATGTGCTCGAAGTTGATTGCGCCGATACTTTGCGTGCGGAGTCCGTCAGCCATAGTTTGCAAAACTTCCTCGGCAGGGAATTGAACGATTTTTCCGGCGCGCAGGCTGGCTTGTGCGTCAGCCGCCAGTTCTGGTTCGACGCCGATTACTTTGACCGCGGGCTTGCTTAGCTTGATGGCTGTAGCGATGCCGCTGATCATGCCTCCGCCGCCGACCGGCGCAAGAACGGTTTCCACCTCGGGCATGTCTTCGAGAATTTCCAATCCGATCGTGCCCTGACCGGCGATGATCTGCTCGTCGTCGTAGGGAGGCACGATCACGTATCCGTGGCGCGCGGCTAGTTCTTCGGCTTTCGTTTGACGCTCAGCGCTGGCCGGGCCGACGAAAACGATCTCCGCGCCCAGTGCCGCCGTGGCCTCCCGCTTGATCGCGGGAGCGTTTTTCGGCATGACGATGACGGACTTCACGCCCAGCGCTCGGGCCGCGTAGGCCACGCCTTGCGCATGGTTGCCGCTGGAGTAGGTGATGACTCCGCGCTTGCGGTCTTCTTCTGAGAGGGAGGCGATTTTGTTGTAGGCTCCGCGGAGTTTGAAGGCGCCGATGGGCTGTTGGTTTTCAGGCTTGAGGAAGAGGGAGCGGGTGGCGGAGTCTGGATGATTGAATTCGATCAAGCGGGTTCGGGCGGTTATCCCGAGCAGGCGGCCTTGGGCATCGCTGATTTCTTTCAGGGTAACCATCAGGCACCAATCTACCGATTGTGGGCGAGGACAGCAAGTTGACATCATGATGTCTAAAGTGATAGCATCATGATGTGAGAACAACTCTTACTCTCGATGACGACGTGGCCAACCTGCTGAACAAGGAGGCTCGCAAATCCGGCCAACCATTCAAGCAGGTCGTTAATCGCTTCCTGCGTTTGGGGTTAACGGCGGCAAAGCATCCGGTCCGAAAACCGTTCGTGGTGAAGCCGATGAATTTGGGACTGCCTGACTTCGAAAAGGTCGAGGAATTGCTCGAATATCTGGAAGGCCCGGATCATCGGTGATCGTTGTCGATGCCAACCTGCTGATCTATTCCTACGATACCGATTCGTCCCGCCACAAGAAGAGCCGCGCCTGGGTGGAGAGGATCTTTTCGGACATAGAGCCTGTGGGATTGCCCTGGCAAACTGTTTCGGCTTTTTTGCGAGTGATTACGAATCGGAAGCTGCCGGGATCGCGTTTACCGGTGGAGCAGGCTGCGGAAATTGTAGAAGAGTGGCTGGCGCAACCGAATGTGCGAATACTGGCGCCTGGGGATGAGCACTGGTCTATGTTGAAACGAACGATGATCGAAGGTCGGGCCTCAGGGCCGTTGGTCAGCGACGCGGAATTGGTTGCGTTGACGGTTGAATACGGAGGCGTGCTGTATACGGCGGATCGGGACTTCGCGCGGTTTCCGGGGCTGCGGTGGAAGAATCCGCTGGAGTAAAAGGGAACCGAAGAACGAAACCTCAACTCATGGCAGGACTTCAAAGATGAGCTATGTACTGCGATCTTATAGCTAGCCACGGAGCTTTGCGCTCTTGATGAGGTCCGCCTTCACCTTGGCGAGCGGGATGCGCTTTTCGTGGCGCCGCGAGCGGGAGACGAGCACGTCCTCGAAGTCTTCCCAGAAGGCTTTGAGCTTCTTGAGGTCGATTACGACCGCGGTCTTTTGGCCCGCCTCGTCGGTGATGAATTGAATTCCGGTCATAGGACTTCTCACTCGCAAATAGTAACACTCCTGCAATGGGCCAAGAGTCAATAGCCTCGTATGTCCGCGAAGTCAGATTTCTAGTATCACCGGCATGATCAGCGGACGCTTCTGCGTCTGCCTCGAAATGTAGCGCTTCAAATCGGCGCGGATCTTTTCCTTGATCACGCCGTAGTCGGCTTTTTCTTCCTCGCTGGAGTGCGCCAGGGTGTCTTCGACAATGCGCTTTGCTCCATCCATCAGGCCGTCGTCCCCGGGATTGAAGCCGCGGGTCACGATCTCCGGCGAAGTTTCCACGCGGCCGGAAAGTTTGTTGATGGCGATGATGGGTAGCACTATGCCGTCTTCGCTCAGGTGACGCCGGTCTTTAATAATCAGATCTTCGACCACGTCGGTGCGCGAGCCGGAATCGATACAGACACGGCCAACGTTGACGCGTCCGGTCTTGCGGGCGTTGTGTTCGTCGAACTCGAGAACGTCGCCACTCTCGATCAGAATTACTTTTCCCACGGAGCTATGCATAGCTCCGGCCATTTCGGCGTGCAGCTTCAACTGACGGTACTCGCCGTGGATGGGGATGAAGAACTTCGGCCTCACCAGATTGATGATCAGCTTCAATTCTTCCTGGCTGCCGTGTCCGCTGACGTGAATGGGAGGCGTGGTGCCATCTTCGTAAATGACATACGCTTCGCGGCGGAACAGGTGATCGATCATGCGGTAAATGGTTTTCTCGTTGCCGGGGATGATGCGCGACGAAAGCACGACCGTATCGCCCTTCTCGATCTTGGCGTGCTTGTGATTGTCGACGGCGGCGCGCGATAGAGCGGACATAGGCTCGCCCTGGGTGCCGCTGATCATCACGCAGACTTTTTCCGGCGGGAAATTCTTCATCTCGCCGGGATTGATTACGAGGCCTTCGGGAATTTCCAGGTAGCCGAGATCTTCGGCGATTTCGGCGGAGTTGTTCATGGAGCGGCCGATGAAAGCAACCTTGCGCCCGTGCTGGTGTGCCAGTTCCACGGCCAACCGGATGCGGTGAATGGACGAAGAGAAGCACGAAATAAAAAGCCGCCGCTGGGTGTGCGCGAACACTTCATCAAACTTGCGGCGCACGGCGCGCTCGCTGGGCGTGTAACCCTTGCGCTCAACGTTGGTCGAATCCTGAAACAGAGCGAGCACGCCTTGTTTGCCATATTCGGCAAAGGCGTGCAGGTCGAAGAGATGATTGTCGGTGGGGGTGGGATCGACCTTGAAGTCGCCGGTATGAATGATCACGCCCAGGGGAGTATGAATCGCGAGCGCAACGCAATCCACCAGACTGTGCGTCACGCGAATGGGATGAATCGTAAACACGCCCGCCTTGAAGCGCTCGCCGGCGCGAATCTCGCGCAGGTCGGCGTCGTCGAGCAGTCCATGCTCGTCGAGTTTGTCTTCCACGTAGGCCAGCGTGAACTCCGTACCCCACACCGGAACGTTTAGCTCGGAGAGAATCCAGGGCAGCGCGCCGATGTGGTCTTCGTGGCCGTGGGTGAGGATGATCCCGCGAACCCGCTGGCGGTTCTCGATGAGATAGGAAATATCCGGGACCACGATGTCGACGCCGAGCAATTCAGCTTCGGGGAACATGAGGCCCGCGTCGACCACAATAATGTCGTCGCCCCAGCGTACTGCCATGCAGTTCATACCGAACTCGCCGAGGCCCCCCAGGGGGATAATCTGCAGTTTTCCAGTTGGCATTCGATAGATCGATGCTAGCACAGTGAAGTCAGTGGTCAGTGGTCGGTGGTCAGTGAGTGAGAACTGAGAACGGGAACTGGGAACTGACCCTTCCTCGCTGGCCTTTCGCGTTACGGTGAGTTAAGGTTGAGATGATGCCCGATGCTGAATCGAAATCGTGGCTTCGCGGCCGCGTGGAGAAGACGCTGATCAAGGGACTGACCCGCGCCTACTCCACGGTGCAGGTCGATCCCGGAAAGTTTCTGCTGCAGCTCCGCACTGCTTACCGGCTGCCCATCGGCGGGTATCATGGAGTGTATTCGCTCGAGATGGGCGAGCTTGACACGGTGGCCGACGAACTTATTCGCAGTGGCATGAAACTCGCGGCTCTTGAGGGTGCCGGCTTCGGACTGGGTGGGCTGATCACTATTCTCCCCGATCTTGGAATTTTGTCGGCCATCACCATGCGCACCATCCAGAAGCTGAGTTTGGTCTACGGTTTTCAGTTCAATACAGACCACGAAATCGCCGAACTCTGGATTGCCGCTGCCAGCGCGGCCGGAGTTGACATCAGCCGCGAACTGCTGGAGAAAGAAGTGGTCAACAAGTTCGTGCCGCGTGTGATTCGGAGTATCGCCGCCCGAGCCAGCGCAGAGGTGGTCGAGAAGTGGGCGGGACGCATGATTCCGCTGGTCAGCTCCGCCCTCGGCGCTGGATTGAACTACTGGTTCGTCCGCGCCTGGGGCGAGCGCGCCAAGGCCCATTTCCGCGAGCGGCATTGGCAACTCCGCCAGCAAGCGGCTTCGGCGGCATCATCGCCGCAGGTTCTTCCGGCGCAGCTCCGCTAGCCTGCTCTGTGTTACCAAACAATAATGACCACCTTCCACTGCTGCGCCATTCTTTTCGATCTCGACGGAGTTCTCGTCGATTCCACCCGATCGGTGGAGCGGCAATGGCGCGCCTGGGCCCGCGAGCAGGGAATCGATGAAGAGAGAGTGATGGCGATTGCCCACGGCGTCCGCAGCATCGAAGTGATCCGAGTCGTAACTCCTCACCTGGATGGGGAAGCCGAAGTGCGGAAGCTGGAGAGCCGCGAGGCGGATGACCGTGATGGTGTTGTGGTGATGCCCGGCGCAGTCGACCTGGTGCGCGCGATTCCTGAAAGGCGATGGTGCGTGGTTACATCCGGAACTCGCCATTTGGCAATCACTCGGCTGCGGCTGGCTGGAATACCAGTTCCGAAGGTCTTGGTTACTGCGGATGACGTTGCCTATGGAAAGCCGCATCCCGAGCCTTATTTGAGGGGTGCGGAGCTTTTAGATGTGAAACCAGCGGAGTGTTTGGTCATCGAAGACACGCCTGCCGGAATCCAGTCGGCACACGCGGGTGGGATGAAGGCAATTGCAGTGACCAGCACCTTTCTTGCGTCGGCACTGGGCGAAGCTGATGCGGTCGTGCAGAAGCTCGCGCAGATTCACGTTGGTATCGACGGCAAACAGAAGCTGGCGGTTACAGTCGCTTAACAGCAGATTCCTCTCTAGTCTCGCCGCGCTTTGGCGCGGCTCCGCCAGCGTTCGGAATGACAAGGCTTGCGGATGCTGCGGCATCGAAGATCACCGCAGCCAATCTTCCAACTCGATCCCGCGGTCTGTTTTCTCGTCGCGGTACTTTACGATCACCGGCGTATACAAGGAAATTCCTGACTCCGCCGCGCCCTTCTTGACCGCGCGCGATCCCGGCACGACCACAGCGCCTTCGGGAACTTCGAGGGGTGCATCTGGCGTCGCACGATAAACTTCGCCGCGCACCAGGTCGTAGAGGGGCGTCGATCGGGTCAAGATTGTACCTGCGCCCAATACCGCCCGGGCGCGCACCAGCGTGCCTTCATACACTCCGCAGTTGCCGCCGACCAACACATCGTCTTCAATGATCACGGGCGCGGCATTCACTGGCTCGAGCACACCGCCAATCTGCGCCGCTGCGCTCAGATGCACACGCTTGCCGACTTGCGCGCATGAGCCCACCAGCGCATGCGAATCGATCAGGCTGCCTTCGTCGACGTAGGCACCCACATTGATGAACATTGGTGGCATGCAGATTACCGATGGCGCAACGTAGGCTCCGAGGCGCACCGAGGAGCCACCCGGAACGATGCGCACGCGGTCGGCCACAGAAAAATGCCGCGCAGGGAAGGTGTCTTTGTCGACGAAGGTCAGCGCGGCGCAGCCCGTCTCAACCAGTTCGCCCAGCCGGAAGCCCAGCAGAATACCGTGTTTCACCCACGCGTTGACCACCCAGCGGCCTTCGATCTTTTCCGCAGCGCGGATCTTGCCCTGGGTAAGTGCGTCACGGAATTCGAGAAACGCCGGCCGCGCCTCGGGATTGTGTTCGACTTCGCCTAGCGCGGCTAGGCGTTCGATGGAAGCTCTTAAAGATTGCATGCGGGGAAAGTATACGAGATTTTCAATTGCCGAATTTCGATTGCCGATTGAAAACAATATCTCCAGTCAATCGGCAATCGGCAATTGGAAATCGGAAATGCCTACACGCACTTGCACTCACTGCGAATCAACACGCCGGTCATGGCATGCGCGACTTCGCGCCCGTTCGCCAGCGTCACGTACGGTCCGTGCCAGCGTGCGTGGTTAGCATCATGCCCGGCGGGGCGGCCTTTGCCCTGATTGCATTGTCCGCACGATCCGCGGTGCAGCACGATCTTGTGTGGGCCGGCCGCCCAGTTTTCGTAGATGTAGAATTCCGCCGCTTCCGGCGCGGGGGTCGACTGGCTTGGCGATGAGCCCGGCTTCCATCACAATCTTTTGCAGCTTCGATCGCGTGTCGCGGCGCATGGGCAAGAGCGGCAGACGGTAGTTCTCTTCGATCCTGCCCATCATGGCCAGCACCGCCTTCACCGGCAACGGACTGGATTCGATAAAGTTCGCTTGCATCAAGGGCAGATATTTGCGATGAATGCTGCGCGCCGTGGTCCAGTCATTGTTGAGTGCTGCCCGCGTCATGGTTGCCATCTCGTGCGGAATTTCATTCGACGCCACCGAGACAATTCCCACGCCGCCGAGCGCAATTACAGGTAACGTGACCGCGTCATCTCCAGAGAAAATCAGAAAAGTTTCCGGCACAGAGTTGATGGCTTCGGCGATCTGCGTCATGTTGCCGCTGGCTTCCTTGACTCCAACGATGTTCGGAACTTCCGCCAGTCGCGCCAGCGTCGCGGGTTCGAGGTTCGCTCCGGTGCGTCCGGGCACGTTGTAGAGAATGATCGGCTTATCGCCTACCGCTTCGGCGATGGCCTTGAAGTGCCGGTACTGGCCCTCTTGCGTGGGCTTGTTGTAATACGGAGAAGCGGTGAGGATGGCGTCGACCCCAGACCGCGCAGCAACTTCCTTAGCTTTTTCTACGGCATCGTGCGTGGAGTTCGAAGTCGCACCTGCAACGATGGGCACGCGTCCCGCGCCCACCTCGATAGTGGTATCGATTACATGCAACCATTCGTCGTGCGTGAGGGTGGGCGTCTCGCCAGTGGTTCCGCAGGGAACGAGAAAATCTATGCCGGATTCCACCTGCCACGCCACCAGATTGCGCAGGGCAGCGTCGTCAATGGAGCCGTCCTGATGAAAAGGAGTTACAAGGGCGGTACCGCAGCCACGAAGTTGCATAGTAATAAGATAACGCGAATGGGGTTTTCGTGGAAACGTGTGCCGGACTACAGTTCCCGCCACACGTCTTTGAAGTCGTAGAAGCCCTTCTTGCCAGCCAGCCATTCCGCCGCGCGCACCGCGCCATCGGCGAAGCCCCGCCGCGATTTAGCATCGTGGCAGAGATAAATTCTATCGGCGGAGGATTCCAGCACGACTTCGTGCATGCCTACGACATCGCCTTCGCGAAAGGACGTGATCTCCAGATGTTTGCCTTCAGCGGGGCCGCTGGCTTCGCGGATTATACGTTGGATGGCGATGGCCGTCCCTGACGGCGCGTCCTTCTTGTGAACGTGGTGGCGCTCGAAGATTTGTCCGGAGTAGTCGTGCTTTAAGGCTGCGGCGGCTGCGCGCGCAACGTCGAGAAACAGATTCACGCCTACGGAGAAGTTTGCCGCGTATACGAATCCAGTGCCGTGGCTCTCGACCAAGTTGCGGACCCGGTCCACTTCTCCATGCCAGCCAGTGGTGCCGACGACCATGTTCTTGCCCCCGGTGACACAGGCTTCGATGTGGCCTACGACGCACGCGGGGGCGGTGAAATCAATCACCACATCCACTGCGCGCAGCTTTTCCGTCGTGAGGGCCGCGCAGGCCGCGTTTTCCGCCGCGCCCGCGACCTGAACGTCGTGCCCGCGCTGGCGCGCTATTTCCGCTACCAGCGATCCTGTTTTTCCGCGGCCGAGTACGAGGATGTTCATCAAGTCAAAAGCCTTCTAACCGCAAAGGTCACTAGGAAATGCCGCGAAGGACGCAAAGAAATTTTACGCGTACACTTCCGGGTCCAGGTCGGCGAAAAACGTGCCGTGCAGCCGCTGGATTACTTCGGGTACTTCATCTTCTTCGATCACGAAAGTCAGATTTATTTCTGATGCGCCTTGTGAAATCATGCGAATCTTCTTATCTTTCAACTCACCAAACACCAGCGCGGCTATGCCCGGCTTATCCCGCAGGCTTTCGCCGACCAGACAGACGATGGCTTTGCGGCCTTCATACTTCACGTCGGCCAGCTTGGCCAAATCAGCAGCCAGAGCGGGGATGGCGTAGTTCGAATCCACAGTCAACGAAACGCTTACTTCAGACGTCGAGACCACATCGACCGCGACCTTGTGCCGGTCAAAGGCCTCAAAAATCGCGCGCAGAAAGCCGTGAGCAAGCAGCATGCGCGGCGCAGCCACGTCGACGATAGTGATGCGCTTCTTCACCGCAATGGCTTTGAAAATGTTTTTCCCTTGCGGCGCACGAGTCGTTATTTTCGTTCCCTCGCACGATGGATTCTTCGAATTCAGCACGTACACGGGGATGTTTTTCTGAATGGCGGGGAGCACCGTGGCCGGATGCAAAACCTTGGCTCCAAAGTACGCCAGTTCCGCTGCCTCGTCAAAACTGATTACTTTGATGCGGTGTGCGTCCGGACAGATACGCGGATCGGTGGTCAGAATCCCGTCCACGTCGGTCCAGATTTCGATGCGCTCGGCGCCCAGGCCAGCACCCACAATCGCGGCGGAAAAATCGGAGCCGCCTCGTCCAATCGTGGTGGTCACGCCTGCGCGGTTTGCCCCAATGAATCCGCCCATCACCGGAACCTGACCGGCATCGAGCATGGGCTTCACTTTGCTTTGCAGCCGTTCGTTGGTTTCTTCCTGCTGCGGAGCCGCTGACATGTAGTTGCTGTCGGTGACCAGAACTTCGCGCGAGTCCACGTGCGCGCCCTTCAGCCCATGCGCCAAGAACGCCGCCGCCACGATCTTGCTGGAAAGCATTTCGCCGAAGGCCGCGACGTGATCGGTGGTGCGCGGAGTGATCTCGCCAACCGCCGTGATGCCGCGCAACAGTTCATCGAGCGCTTCGAAGTCGCTTCCCAGTTCCGAGTGGAAATCAGTAAACATCGCCGTACCCAGCAACTCGCTGGCAGTGGTGTAATGGCGTTCCTGGAGAGTCCGGCAGAGTTTGAGCGCCGTTTTGCGTTCTCCTGCGCCCGCGGCGCGCGCCATGGTAAGCAGCGTATCGGTAACTTTGGCCATGGCGCTGACCACCACCACCGGCTTCTGCGGCAGGCGGTCTTTGACGATCGCGGCGACGCGCTCGATAGCCCGCGCGTCTTCGACCGAAGTGCCGCCGAATTTCATCACGATCATCGGCGTGAGATCCTTCGAGGGAAGGCGGCAGACCTGGATGCATCCTGCGCGCGGGCGAGACGCCCGCGCAGCCCGCCCTGCGCTTGTCCGAGGGACAGCCGCCGGGACGGCGGCACTACGTTGGCGCCGCTCCTCATTTGAAGTAGCCCTTGGCCCTGAGCAGTTCCGCATTCAACACCGCCGCGCCGGCGGCTCCGCGGATGGTGTTGTGCGAAAGCACGGTAAATTTCCAATCCAGCACGCCACATGGCCGTAGTCGACCGACCGCAGTCGTCATGCCTGCTCCCATGTCAACATCAAATCGCGGTTGCGGACGGTCGTTCGCCTCCAGATAAACCACGGGACGCTCGGGCGCGCTCGGCAGTTTCAACTCCTGAGGTTCGGCACGGTAGTCGTTCCATGCGGCGATGATCTCTTCCCGTTTGGCTTTCATTTTCAGCCGCACCGAAACCGATTCCGTGTGCCCATCCTCGACCGCGACGCGATTGCATTGGGCGCTCATGGCGAATCCCGCCGGCAGAATCTTCGTTCCGTTCATTTGTCCCAGCAGCTTCAGCGTTTCCTCCTCCATCTTTTCTTCTTCATTGCGGATGTAGGGAATCACATTGCCCAGGATGTCGAGCGAAGCCACGCCCGGATAACCCGCGCCGCTGACCGCCTGCATGGTTACGGCCATCACGGTTTCCAGACCGAAACGCTTGTGCAGTGGCGCCAATGCCAGCACCAGCCCGATGGCCGAGCAGTTGGGATTCGTCACCACATAGCCGCCGGATTTCTTTCGCCAAGCCTGCCCGTCAATCAGTTTGATGTGCCCGGCGTTGACCTCGGGGATGACCAACGGCACATCGGACTGCATGCGCAGCGCACTGGAATTTGTAACCACGGCGCAGCCCGCTTCGGCAAAGCGCGGCTCCATTTCGGCGGCGATCGAAGCGTCGAGCGCGGCAAAAATAATTTTCGGCGCGCCTTCGGGCGTGGCCGGAGAAACTTTCATCGCAGCCCACATTTGCCGGAATCGCCGTCTTCAAGCGCCAGCGCGCGGCTTCGGAGTAGGTCTTGCCTTCAGAACGGTCGGAGGCGGCCAGCCAGGCCACTTCAAACCACGGATGGCTCTCCAGCATCTGGATAAACCTTTGTCCAACCACGCCGGTAGCGCCCAGAATCCCGATAGGAAGTTTATTGCTCATAAGAGGGTCTTTCGATTCTACAACAGCCCGTTGCCCCGAAAGCCGGGAGTCTGCCGTCACTGTAGTCCCGCGCCCCGGCTGCCGATAGCTGAAGCTGGAGGGATACCATGCCCGAGCTGCGCCAGAATTTCTTCACCAAAGACTGGATCATCACGTGATTCCGCGCCTGACGCGCGTCGCAGGATTCGAGCTAGGTTCGGGCCATGTACATCAACACGGTGCTGCCAAAAGCAGCCGCCGAATTGCGGCGCAAGGTAAAGCCAGAAAACGAAGCCGGGGCAGGCGCCTCCGTTGGCTAAACGAGTGGAGAACGAGCAAGAATTTGGAAGGGAACTCGGGAAGGCCAAGAGATCTAAAACTTGAAGGCTGGAACCCGAGAACTGAGAACTGCCTACTTCTCCAACCCCACCTGGCTGTCCCGCACATACTCATTCAGCGGGCCGAATTTCCGTTTCTGCGCATACAGCCGCCAGCGCCGGAAGACGATCCGCAAGCTCGCCATCACAGGGATGGAAAGAAAGATGCCCAGAATGCCAGCCACTTCGGCGCCGGCCATCACGCCAAAAATTGCCGCCAGTGGATGCAATTCCATGCTCTGGCCCATGATGCGTGGCGAGGACACGTAATCCTGGATCAGTCGCCAGACGCCGAGAAAAATGATCAGCATCAGCCAGTGCTTATAACCCATCAGCAAGGCCACTCCCACGATGATTACTGCGGCCACCAGCGGTCCGAGTACTGGAATAAATTCCAGCAGCCCGCCCACCGCCCCCAGCGCCAGTGCATTTTGCACCTTCATCATGGCGAGAACCGCCGAGTACATCACGAACGTCAGCGCCGCCAGGGTGAGTTGTGCGCGGATGAAATGGGCCAGCATCTGGTTCAGGTCGCTGAGCACACCTTGCAGCAGTTCGCGCTGCAGTCGCGACTGCACCAAGTCCAGCAAGATTTCGCTGAAAGCGCGGCCGTCCTTCAAAAAGAAAATCGATAATAGGGGGACGACCACCAGCAGCCACGCCTGCTTCGCCACATCCGCTACGTGCAGTCCCACGTTCTGCGCGACCTTGACGATTTCGCCGCTGTGGCTGGCGAGGTAGTCTCGAAGCAGATCGACCACCCTGCCGTTCCAGCCATGCTCCTGCCCTAGTTGTTCCGCGATCTGTCCGGAGCTTAGCTGAGCCAGAGCTGGCAGTGATTGGATCAGGCGGGCGCCCTCACGGCCAATCCGCGGTCCCATGGAAACAAAGAACAGCACCACCAGTCCCAGCAACAGCAGATAAATGACGGCGATGGCGCGGCCGCGGCCATGCAGGAATCTTTCCAGCTGCGACACCACAGGACTCATCAGGTAGGCAAAGAAAATGGCAAACAGGAAGGCCATCAGGGTTTGCCGCGCCACGTAGAGAAACCCCAGCCCCAGCGCAAACAGCAGCACCGTGATCAGAACCCGCGCCGTCCGTCCATCCGTCACCGGCATCGTGGCCTGCCTGGCAGGAATCAGTTTCCAGTTTCCGATTTCTAGTTTCCAGTCCAGAGGTTATGCAGCAACGTTGGAAAGCCGGACTAGAAACTGGACACTGGAAACTAGAAACTGCTTCCCAATCAAGTGTCGCACCATTTACCGCATCGCTGCTAGTCCCGTACTACTTCAGTATTAGCATCGGCAATCAGCACCCGCATTAATTTGAACTGGTCTTTGTCATCCACCCAAAGGGCCCAGGAGAATGACTCGCCGAATAGATTCAGGCGCAACAGTTCCCGCTCCGTCCCCCGGATTGTGATCTTTTCTCTTCCCGCCAGTTCCATGCGTACGCGCATCGACGTCCGGTCTTGCGGGACCAACACGCCGAATTCCAGCGGCCCCTGCTGGCACTTCAGCGAACCGCTCTCGGTGTGACAGTTGGTCGCGAGATACCGCCACGCCAGCGCTTCCCGGTGGATGAAGAAGTTGTTGTCGAGGATCGCTGACGTGCTCGGCATCAGAAACGGCTGCTCGGCCGGCTTGGACGACGTTGCAGTCGTGATTTTTTCCAGCAGGAACTCGTTGTTGGGAGTTACCACCAGCGAACCGCTGCCGTCGTTCCATTCGTAGCGAACCAGCTCCCCGCTGCCCGTCATCTGCAACTGCGACCGCTGACCAGACGCCGAACTGGCAGTTTCCTTTAATTGCGACTTCACTACGCTTACGCCGTTGTCCTGCAGCACGCTGAAAGTTTCGGTGACCACGCGCTGGCCCCTGACGAAAACGCCGAACGAGCCGGAATCGATTTGTTGGACGCCCGCAGGCTTGTCCTTCTTGTCGCCGGCGTACAGCAAAGCCGCGCATCCTAGAGCCGCCACCGTTCCCCATCGCGCCCACGCCATCACATTCACCGATTTTCTCCCCGTGTTCCGCCGCGTTTTTCAAAGCCCAGAGTTTGCACTACCTCTGCCGCAATCCGCTCGACAGTCTTTCCGACGGTTTCTTGCTTCAGCGAAGCTTTCAGGTAATGCGGCCGCCTAGCCTCGTAGAGCTCGCGAAAAGCCTCCAGGTTGGTGAGCAAGGGACGCTTAGTTCCATCCTGCTCGGCCTGCTGCCGGCAACGCCGCCACAATTCGTCCGCGCCGGCGTCCAAGAAAACTGTGGCAACGCCTCCCGCTTTGATCAGGCGGGAATTGTGCTTCTGCACAAAAGCCCCGCCGCCGAGAGCCACGATTTTCTCCGCGCCATTCCGCAACTCGCTCAGCAATTCCTTTAAAGCCACATGCTCCGCCCGGCGAAATTCCAACTCTCCGGAATCGCGGAAGATTTCATGCACCTTCCGTCCCTCGCGCCGTTCGATGCGATCGTCGAGATCCTCAAACGCCCAGCCCAGCCGTTCGCCTAAGGCCCGGCCTACACTGCTCTTGCCGGCACCCATGAAGCCGATCAGCACTACAGCCCGCGCTCCAGACGGGCGGCCGATCAACTGAGCCTTGCGGCTACGCACACCAAGCCCCGTCGCTTTGGCCGGGCTCTGAGCAGACCGTTTGCCCCGAACCAGTTTCCGTCGGACCAGGTTTTGCCGAACCGGTTTTCGCTTCGTTTTCGTTATTTGTTTTCGGAGCGTTTTCTGAGGTGAATTTTACCACTGAACGTCCGTAACACTACGGTAGAGGACACTGCCACTCGGCCCATGGTACCTGCGAAGGCACGTCCCTTGTCGATCGAAAAGAAGGTGTGATTTTTCGGTTGCAACGGAATATCGTCGTGTACTTCTCCGCGCACCGAGCGGGCGCTCACGTCGGCGGAGGTCCACTCCGGAATGGTCGCTTCGATGTCGCCGCTGTGGCTGGTGAGCCGGTATTCGCCGCTGTTGCCGAAGTCGCCGATGTAGTTGATTCGGCCGCTGGTCGAAACCACCTGCACCAGAGGGCCATTCACGCCCCTCATCGTAACCTCGCCGCTCAGGGAGTCGACCTCAACGTGCCCGTTCTTGATGTTGTCCAGATTCACCGGTCCATTCATCGTCTTCACATGGACATGGGCATCGGAAACGTCGCGAACATCCACTGCCGCTCCCGCGCCTTCCAGGCTCATGTCGCCGTGCAATTTCTCGGCGCGCAAGGACCCAGTGCTGGAATGCAGCGTGATGCTCGCATCGGCGGGCACCAGCACTTCATAATCCACGCGTCCCGAGTCGGAGTCTGCTCCGGCCAGCAGGTGCGATTGAATATCCACGCGGTTTCCGTTCTGGTTATTATCCACCTCAACCTTGTCGGAATGCAGAAGCGCGTTCACCACTACCGTGTTGTTCAAAGACGGCTTGACTGAAATCGAGCCATACGGATTCATCACCGACACGCCAGCTCTCGGCCCCACCGCGAAGTGGAACTCTTTCTTGCTCTCGGCCACCAGCGTACCCGCCACGATCGCGCCAATCGCCACGAGTTTTGCCGTGCGTTTGTTCACCATATTGCGACTCCCCCCAAGCACTTCCCAAACTTTTCCACCATTATGGCAGAGAACGATCCATCGCCATCTCGAACAGCAGGGACTTCTGGTGATACGCATCCATCAGCGACCGACGGGCTTCGGCGTCATTCGGGCTCTCATCCACCACACCCTGCGCCTCTCGAATGGATTCATTCACCTGCCGGAGATTCTCGGCATATTGCAGCTTCATCGCGGGTTCGTTGTCCGCAACCTCCTGCAGCAAATCCTCGTCATTCAGGTCAGAGGGGTTCGCGGCCGGCAGGGTCACGGAGACCTGTTCCGTTAACTGATTAGGCGGCGATTCGCGCCGCACGTAGATTCCCAATGCCAGCAACAACATTGCCGCCGCCGGCACCAGCCATCGCGCCGCTCCCCATCGCGCACTGAAGGAAGACACAATTGGCCGTTGCGGACGGATCAGCCCTTCCTGCCGCAATGCGAATTCAATGGAATTCCAAACCCTGGGACTCGGCTCGTCCGCCGCTTGCAGTTGGGCGGCCGCTGCCACAATCAAATTTAATTCTCTCACCAGCGCTGAGCACGCTGGGCAAGCCTTCAGGTGGGCTCGCTGTTCCGAACCACTGGCGTCTTCCGCTTCCGCCAAGCTCTGTTGCAGCTCAACGCAATTCATAACCTCTCCCCAAGTTTCTGCGGCTCAATTTCTCACCGCAGCGCTTGCGCCCCTGTCCAGGTTTGATGCTGTTTCGTTGTCTAACGCTTGCCTACCCTGCCCGAGACTTCCCGCCCTTTTCGGCTCTATTCATCTTGAGCAGGTCACGCAGTTTCATGCGCGCCTTGTGCAACTGCGACTTGCTGTTGCCGATCGAGCATCCCGCGATTTTCGCGATCTCATTATGCTCGTATCCTTCAATGTCGTGCAGTACAAAAATCATCCGGTAGCCGGGAGGGAGATTGTCCACTGCCCTCTGCAACTGCATCCGGTCAATGGACCCGGCCAGCGCCACATCCTCCGCTCCGAAATCCTTCTTCGGAGAATCTTCCTCCGCCCCCTGCGTAGTTTCTTCCAAAGAAACCACAGGAAGGCTTTTCTTCCTCAGGTGCATCAGCACGACGTTAACCGAAAGCCGATGCAACCACGTCGAAAACGCCGACTCCCCGCGAAACGTCGCGATCTTGCGGTAGAGTTGCAGGAACGCTTCCTGCGCCAGATCCTCGGCCTCCGCCGTGTTCGCCGTCATGCGCAGACACAGCGAATATACCCGCCGTTTGTGCTTGTCATAAAGCCCCTGGAACGCTTCTGCGTCCCCCAGTTTGGCCCGCTCGATTAGCTCGGCCTCGCTAGGTTCGGTGCCTTTTAGCTGTTGTGGCTCGGTCAAGTCGCCTTTTCCGGCCGCATTCGTTGGGATGCGGCATAAGTAGTTTGTGTTGTACTGTTTGCGTGACTTTAGTGCAAGGCTGTCGGCCCCGGCGGTTCCAGAATATCAGAGTATTCCTACCAATCTTCGGAGGCCGCCGCTGATCCCAAATTTCACTCTCCGACTCCGCTGGAAAGCCTTTCCCTCCCGAGGCTTGGATGCATCCCTCTTCCCCAAACTTCAACCCCAGGCACGTCAATGAGTCGCAACCTCCGAAATTTGGTAGTTTCGGGTTTACACTGTGTTACTCTGTGCCCCCCTGTGGTAAAGACTTTTTCGCCGGGCAGTGTTTGCTCTGCCTACGCCGCACTCTTGGCTGTAGTAATGGTCTCCAGTCCATGCCCATGAGGCCCCATTTCCCGCTGCCGCAACAGGAACGCGAAGGTCAAGCCGAGGAATCCCAGAATTGAGAAAATCCACATTCCGAGGTTGTATCCGCTCGCATTAGTTGGCCCGGCATGGCCGTGGTCGTTCGCCCACCCCACCATCAGATTGAAGCCGGCCAGCCCGATGTTCTGGATCATCGTCATCAACCCATAGGCCGTGCCCAGCTTCGATTGCTCGACCAGGTACGCCACCGAGGGCCACATCACTGCCGGAATCAGCGAGAAAGCGATGCCCATCATGGCCATCGTGAGCAGGAGAATTGGAGGCAAGTGATGGGCCACAAACGCAAAATGCCCATCCGCCGACGACGGCAGGTACACCGTCACATAACTTACCGAATGAATGTAGGCCATCATCAGATACACCGGGATCAGCAGCAGCGAACCTAGCATCATCAGCAGCGCCCGTTTGCCCAGTTTGTCGACGAACAAGCCGAAGATGGGCGTCCCGAACATGGTGAACAAGGTCAGCATCCCGACCAGATCGCCGCCGGCCTCGCGGGTGACGTGGTGAGCGTCCATGAAGAACTGGTAAGCAAAGGTCTCAAAGGGAAAGATCGCCGAGTAGAAGGTGATGCACAGGGCTACGATGTACCAATATGATAGCCCGAACGCCTTGATATCTTTGAACACAACCTTGTCTGTTGCCCCGGCGGGTCCGACCTGGTATTTCTTCTCGGCGTAAACCTCAAGCACCCAGTAGACGACCGCGCCGACAATACAAAGCGCTCCAAATCCAACCGAAATCAGCAGCGGATTGCGCCAGTAGTTGTAGGCAAACCCTGCCCACGACGGCGATTGCTGCGCCAACAGTGAACCCGCCCGCGAGATCATCAGGTTGATCCCGAAAGCGAAACTTAGCTCTTTTCCGCGAAACCACTTGGCGATCGCCGTGGTCACAGCCACGATCAGCGACTCGGCGCCCAGGCCAAAAAATAACCGGCCGGTGGCCATCACGCTCAACGCCGGGGAGAGACAGGTGACCCCCGCTCCAAGAAAGCACAACGTCCCGAAGATGAAAATCGCCTTGCGCGTCCCGATGCGGTCCACGACGTACCCGCCAATCACCACCATGAGAACATTGGGAATGCTGTAAATCGCCTGCAGCAGCCCGATGTTCGACTCGGAGAATCCGAGTTGCTTGACCAACAAATCCGCGATGGGCGCGATGCAATCGTATACGTAGTAGTTCCCGAACATGGTCAGGCTGATGAAGATCAGCACCAGCCACCGGAACGGCCGGCTCGGTTCAGGACGCACAGTTTCCGTCATCCACACTCTCTTATGCTGAAGGATTGAGCCAAAGGAATGCGAAGCAGGAAGATTAGCAGATCCAGTACTGAGCGGAGTTAGCGCTTCGAGAAATCGCGAAGACAAGCGAAGTCGAAGGACCCAAACGCGCTTTAGGCGTGGCCGAAGCACCAGGGTTAGGGTTTGATCTCGAACACTGCACCATATCTACCGGAGCCACCTAAGAACGTAGTGCCGTAGAGATTGCCGGCAGCATCGAAGATCAGGCCGCAGGTGGGATCGGCTCCATCGGTGCCGTTGTAGGGGTTGTAGTTGAAGTCATGCAACACCTTCTCTGTCCAACTCCCCCCTAGGGCTCCGGGCGACAATTCGAATGCTGTACCCCAGCCATAAGCACCGCCGGAGGCAGTGGTGCCGTAGAGATTGCCGGCGGCGTCGAAGATCAGGCGAGCAGCGGGGAAGGTTCCCTCCGCGGCCGCGGTACCACTGTCGCTGAAGCTAGCCAGAATCGACTCAGTCCAGCCCCCGCCTGCGGTCGGGTGTCAACTCGAACACCGTACCGCCCCCACCGCCGCCCTGTTGCGTCGTGCCGTAGAGGTTGCCGGCGGCATCGAAGGTCAGGCTGGCGAAGGGGAGGGCCCCGTCCGTGCAGAAAGATTGTGAGCAGAAGCTGTACACCAACGTCTCCGTCCAACTCCCGCCCGCTTGGGGCGTTAACTCGAACACCGTGCCTTGTCCGTGAGCGCCGCCATAAAATGTGGTGCCGTAAAGATTGCCGGCGGCATCGAGGACCAGGCTCGCGTAGGGGTAGGACCCATCCCTGCTGTTATTGTCGAACCTATGCAGAATCTTCTCGGTCCAAGCCCCATCCGCTTTGGGTGTCAACTCGAACACCGTACCGCAGCCGACCACGTTCCCGTTGCGGTTGGTGCACGATCCTGGGCCGCCGTTGAGCGTCGTACCGTAAAGATTGCCGACGGCATCGAAGATCAGGCTGGCGTAGGGCACGATCCCGTCCTTGCCGCCGTTATAGTTGAAGTTATGCAGCATTTTCTCCGGCCAGCCCCCGCCCACGGCCGGCGACAACTCGAACACTGTCCCGCCGCCACCAGAGCCGCCATTGGCCGTCGTGCCGTAGAGATTGCCCGCGCCATCAAAGATCAGGCCAGCGTAGGGACCGAGCCCATCCTTGACGTTGGGGTTGAAGGTATGTAGCCGGGTTTCCTTCCACCCACCGTTCGCCGGAGACAGTTCGAACACCGTCCCCTGGTCGTAAGCGTCACCCTGTAGCGTCGTGCCGTAGAGATTGCCGGCGGCATCGAAGATCACGCCGGCGTAGGGGTCAAACCCGTCCTTGCCGTTGTTGTTGAAGCTATGCAGCAGCTTTTCTTCCTGGGCGGCCGCGCGGGTGCCCGACACAAGGAGAGTCACAGTAAAGATCGCCAATACCAAAGTCACGCCGATGGAAAGTTGGTTGCTTCGCATGAGTATTTCTCCTTAGTCCCGACGAGTGGTATGTCGCTACCTGAGCCCAGAGTTCGTAAGCGATGTGAAATGCAGACTCCAGAGTCCGCAGACGTGAGCGATGATCTCACTGGGGGAGGAGGAGAGAAATATAGCCCGGCGGGTTTCGCGTGTCCAGCAAATGCGGGCAATTTCGCGGCTTCAAACCTCTTTAAGATATAACCGAAAAAGCGCTCTAGTACTTCACAATCGCCGCCAACGATTTCGGATCCAGTGACGCACCGCCGACTAGCGCGCCATCGATCTCCTCCTGGGCCATCATCTCCGAGGCGTTGTCTGGCTTTACCGAGCCTCCATAGAGAATGCGGAGTTTGGCGGCAAATTCTTCTCCGAACACTTCCGCGGCTTCCCGCCGGATCACCGCATGAGCCTCGGCCGCCAGCTCCGGAGTAGCCGTCTTCCCCGTGCCTATCGCCCACACCGGCTCGTAGGCAACGACGAGTTTCGCCGCTTTCTTCGCGGAGATGGCATGGAAAGCCCGCATACACTGGCGTCGAAGTACGTCGTCGGTGAGTCCGGCCTCACGTTCTTCGAGAACTTCGCCCACGCAGCAGATCGGTGTAAGCTCGGATTCCAGCGCCGTCTTGAGGCGCAGGTTCACCGTGTCGTCGGTTTCGCCGAAGTACTGCCGCCGCTCCGAGTGCCCGACGATCACATGCGTCACGCCCAGGCACAGCAGCATCGGAGCCGAAATTTCCCCGGTATAGGCGCCATCCGCCTTCCAGTGCACGTTCTGCACTCCGATCGCGACATCGAAACCCTGCGCAGCTTCAATCGCGGCCGCCGCGCTGGTGTAGGGCGGACACACCACCATCTCGTCGCGGCCATGACCCGCGACCAGAGGCAGAAATTTGCGAAAGAAGTCGCGAGTTTCGTCCGGGGTCTTGTTCATCTTCCAATTGGCGGCAATAAGCTTCTGTCTCATGAAGGTCCCTTCTCGATTTTGCGGGACGAGGGGGAATCTGGTTTCCCCAACCTCTCGGCGGCTCGCGTGTAGGCTTTCAAAGTGGCAATGTCAAAGAAAACAAATCGAACCTTACTAACGTGATCAGCCGTGGCCAAAGCCTCAATCGCAGCAGAAATCGCGACGGGCGCGGCTTCCGTAACTGGATATCCGTAAGCGCCCGTCGAGATGGCAGGGAAGGACAAAGATTTGAGAGCGTACTCATCGGCGAGGCGAATCGATTCGCGATGACAACTCGCCAGGTTCTCCGCCTCTCCATGTCTTCCGTCGCGATAGATCGGACCAACGGTGTGGATCACGTGTTTCGCAGTCAGGCGTCCACCCGAAGTGATGACAGCTTTCCCAGCAGGCAGGCTTCCGATCTTACTCACAATCTGCCTGCATTCGGTAAGTATCGCGGGTCCGCCGGCTCGGTGAATGGCGCCGTCGACTCCGCCTCCGCCCAGAAGAGATGAGTTCGCAGCATTCACGATCGCATCGGTCGCTTCGTCGGTAATGTCGGCCGGACCGTGGAACTCGATTGCCTTCCCGCGGTCCAGCAGAATGCGAACTGCGAAGTCGCGCACGCTTGTCTCCACGGGATCACCGCTTGTCCGTGAGCGCTTCGACTCCCGGCAGCTTCTTTCCTTCCAGAAACTCCAGCGAAGCGCCGCCGCCGGTTGAAATGTGCGTCATCTTGTCCGCAACTTCAGCGCTGTGCACCGCCGAGACTGTATCGCCGCCGCCCACAATCGAAATCGCGCCCACATTTTCCGCCACCGCATGGGCAATCTTGAATGTCCCCCGCGAAAATCCCGGGACTTCAAACACCCCCATCGGCCCGTTCCACACGATGGTGCGTGCCCGCGAAATCTCTTCCGAAAACAGTTCGATCGTCTTTGGCCCAATGTCGAGCGCCATGCGGTCCGCCGGGATCGGCTGGCCTTCACCGATCTGCTGCACCACTGCATTCGCCTCCGGCCTCATCGCCACCACGTGATCGATGGGCAGCAGGAACTTTACACTCCGCTTCTTCGCCTCATTCAGCAGTTGCCGCGCCAGGTCTACCTTGTCGGTTTCGAGGAGCGACTTGCCAATCTCCTGTCCTTGAGCCTTCAGGAAGGTGTAGGCCATTCCTCCGCCGATGATGAGCGAGTCGACCTTCGTCATCAGATTGCGGATCACACCGATCTTGTCGCTGACCTTCGCGCCGCCGAGGATCGCCACAAACGGCGGTTCCGGATGATCCAGCGCCTTGCCCAGATACTGCAGTTCCTTCTCCATGAGCAGGCCGGCCGCCGATTTCGACACAAATTTGGTAATGCCCACGGTTGATGCGTGCGCTCGATGCGCCGTGCCGAACGCATCATTCACATAGAACTCCGCCAGCCTTCCCAGTTGCTTGGCAAACTTCTCGTCGTTCGCTTCCTCCTCGGCGTGAAACCGCAGATTTTCCAGAAGCAGCGTCTGACCTTTCTCCAGTTGCGTGGCAACTTCCTCCGCCTCTGGGCCAACACAGTCGGGAGAGAAGCCTACGTTTTCGCCGCGCGCCAGTTCCTTGTCGAGTACCATCCGCAACCGCTCGGCCACCGGCTTAAGACTCATCTTCGGGTTCGGTTTCCCCTTGGGACGCCCCAGGTGCGAGGCCAGAATCAGTCGCGCGCCGTGCCGCAGAGCATATTCGATCGACGGCAGGGTCTCGCGGATGCGGGTGTCGTCGATCACGCGGCCGTCTTCCAGCGGAACATTGAAGTCGACGCGCATGAAGATACGGGTGCCGTTGAGAGGCAGATCACGAATCGATAACTTGGACATTGGCTGGTTCGTCCTTATTTAAGAGGCGCTACAAACCCTTGCCGGCGATGTAGTGAATCAGATCCCGCACGCGGCAGGAGTATCCCCATTCATTGTCATACCAGGAGATCACCTTGACGCAATTGGCGCCCACCACTAGGGTCATGGGTGCGTCGACAATCGAAGAGCGCGCATCGCCCTTGAAATCCGACGACACCAATTCGTTCTCCTCATAGCCGAGGTAGCCTTTTAGCGGCCCGCTTTCAGATGCCTTTTTCAGCGCAGAGTTTACTTCCTCTTTGGTCGTCTTCTTTTCCACCCACGCCACCAGGTCGACGACCGAAACGTTCGGCGTAGGCACGCGCATGGCAAAACCGTCGAGCTTTCCCGCTAGATCAGGAATCACCAGCTTTAGAGCTTTCGCCGCACCGGTGGAGGTCGGAATCATGTTGATCGCGGCGGCCCGCGCCCGACGCAGGTCTTTGTGCGGAAAGTCGAGGATCACTTGATCGTTGGTGTAAGAGTGGATTGTGGTCATCGTCCCGCTGACGATCTTGAACTCGTCATTGACCACCTTAGCGATCGGCGCCAGGCAGTTCGTAGTGCAGGAAGCATTGGAAATGATGTGATGTTTGGTGCCATCGTACTTCTCGTGATTGACGCCGAGCACAAGGGTGATGTCCTCATTCTTCGCCGGAGCGGAGATGATCACTTTCTTCACCGTCCCACGCATATGCTTCTTGGCATCGTTCGCGTCGGTGAAGTGTCCGGTCGATTCGATCACTACCTGAGCGCCCACCGACTCCCAAGGCAGCGCGCCCGGATCTCTTTCCTTGAACACCTTGATCGTCTTATTATCGATGGTGATGTGGTCCGCGCCAGCGGTGATCTTTTGGGGCAGGTTGCCGAGGATGGAATCGTATTTCAACAGGTGCGCCAGAGTCTTCGGATCGGTGAGATCGTTGACCGCCACGAATTCCAGGTTAGGGTCGTTGAGCGAGGTCCGCAGCACGTTACGGCCGATGCGTCCGAACCCGTTAATGCCGACTTTGATTGCCATAGTTTCTCCGTTCTTATAAAGGCGACGTCAGAAAACCTTCTGAGCCGGTATACAGACAGATGATGTTAGCAGGACAGGGAAGCGGCGTAAATGATCGCCGCCTTGATTTGGAAGGCCCCGGTTCCTATCGCGGAACAGCGTTCCGATCCAAGACGGTCAGTTCACGGGAAACTTATTTCCAGAAACGCATCGGCCCTGCTCCAGGGCGATGACAACCGTGCCAGCAAATATTTCTGGTTGACGGTCTGCCGCGCTCGGGCGTGTTCCTCGGGCGGCAGAATGCGCGCCTGCGCCGCAAATTCGGGCCCGGTCACTTTCCCTCGGATTGTGCAGGGAGCAACCGTGACTTTCGGATTGTTGCGGATGCGCTTCGTCTTGCCCATTTCGCTGCGCGTCATCACGTAAAGCTTGGCGCCATCTTCCCCAAACCATACGGGCGTTGCGACCTTGGCCCCGCTCCTGCGAAACGTGGCAAGTGAGACGTATTTCTGGCCGTGCACCTCTGCAGGGATTGTTCCTGGCATGCTGAGATTGTAGCGGCTGTCGCGTCTGGTTCGTCCGGACACCCGGTTGATTGATCGGCACTCGATTCTGTGTTAAAAGCCGTACATGCGCAAATGGATGCGCGAGCGCCTGCAGCGCCGCAAAAAGAAGCCCGCAGAACCCTCCGATCAGCCTGCTCCTCCTCCTTTGCAGCCGGCGTATTTCGAGGCGGAACAGGCGCTCGGTCCAGCGCCCGACACAGGGAAGATGGAAGCTGAGATCGCAACTCCACCTCCTCCGCCGGAGCCACGGCCCGTTCGCAGAGCGCGTTTCAATGCCGAAGAACAGCCGTCCCAGAATCAACCGTCCGACGGTCAATCGTCCCCAGACCAATCATCGGCAGAAGCGCCTCAGGAGTCCGCCCCCATACACACTTCAAACACCGGCCGTGGCCGGCGCAGGCGCGGCGGCCGGGGACGCGGTGGCCGCGGCCGCGAGCAGGCAGTTGCTCAAGCCTTCACCCCCGCCGCGGTGAAGGGATCGATACCGGGAATACCGGTTGATGCCGTTGAAGTTGATGCGCAAGACGATCTCGCTGAGGGGGGAGAAGTTGAAGCTCCAGGCCCAACTCGGCCGGTTGCCGTTTCCGTGCCGAAGGTTCCAGTCGCTGCTCCTGCGGCGGTGCAGCGTGGACCGAAAGGCATTGTGGTGCTGGCCATCGGGCTGCCCGGCTCGGGTAAGAGTTCGTGGTTCAAGCGCCACAACGTGGTCCCGCTCTCCAGTGACATGGTGCGTTCGCTGCTTTTCGACGATGTGCGCGAGCAGCGTTTCCAGGATCTGGTTTTCTCCAACCTCCGCTCCATGCTCAAAGCGCGGCTCATCGCCAAGCGTCCCATGAATTATGTGGACGCCACCAACCTGACGCCGCAGGAACGCCAGCACTGGATCAAGCTGGCCAAGGATTACCAGTACGAAGTGCACGCGGTCTTTTTCGACGTGCCGCTTGAGGTCTGCATTGAGCGCCACCAGCGCCGCGATCGCGTCGTTCCCGAAGACGTAATGCGCCGCATGGCCGCCAAGTTAAAGCCTCCAACCTTTGAAGAGGGCATCGCGAAGATCACGGTCGTGCGGGTGAAGAAGAAGGAAGCGAGGCCTCACCCTCGGGCGGTCCAGGCGAGGAATACTGGCCGTAACTTTGCGATCTGACCCGCGCGCCGTAATGCGAAGGATCAGTTCGAGTGACTGGCGTACCCCGAACGGCTACCTTTGTCGCCGCGATCCATGTAGACCTCACCCAGACTGTCCCAGGTATTTGCGGAGCTGGGATAGGCCTCCACATTCAGCTTCAAGACCAGAAGGGCCTGATCGAGTTTCTTTGCGCGCATGAACTCGTATCCCAATTGATTGATGTCAGATTCAAGGTTGCATATTAAGGGAGTGGGTCCTTGAGAAATTTCAACAGGGCCTCTTTTGCCGTTGTGTAGTCGTACTTGTTGGCCGTAGTTCGGATCAGTTCCGCGATGCCTGGTCCAGCTTTGTACCCCAAAATGGCTTCCATCGCGGGGTCCCGGCCGGCGCGGTAATCGGTGAAGGTCAATTCTGTGGAAAGATCCGGGGCCTGCCATAGTCGCCTGTCGCGCGGATCCATGTCCTGCCACCACAAGGTGGAGAGGCGCACCATCAGTTTGCTATGGGGAAGGATCACAGGCGCATTGTCTCCGTAACTATTCGGATTCGAGGCAGTCGGCTCGCCGACGAAGATATGTTAATTTCAACTACATTAATCGATTTATAAAGTTCTCTGCTGCACCTGAAACGTTGCCGCCCAATAATTGTGAACAATTTTCCCGGCTGGTTCACTTTGTCGGAGCGGATAAAGCCGTGCATGATCGGGTCGCCGCCGAAGTCGACCGCCCCGCAAGCGCCGTCAAGTACGAAACGATCCACCGGATTGGCGTCCGCAAAAGCCATGACCCGTTTAAAGAATGCCTCGAAGGTTTCGTCGCCCGTCTGGCCGACTTGGTTAAACTGCACGTAGAGTGTCCGCGAATCCTTCAGATACTCAAACCAATACTTGTTGGCCGGATCTTTCAGCCACAGGGGAGTGGGCGAATTGGGGTACCGCGCATCGACTCCAATTGGCCGGAAGAACCTACCCATTATGTGGTAGACGGTCCGGTTCGGGCTTCAGAACGACCGTGGCCTGCATACCGTTCTTCTCGACAATGAGCGGGATAGCTTCTAGATCGTCGCCAAGCTCAGTCCATCGAGAACCTCGGCCAGGCACATGTAAAACGGGGTCAGCCATTTCAGTTGAAACTCGTTGTCGTGGGGAACGACATTGCTGACTGCCTGGTATGCGTTCTGGCCTGAGGTTCTGCCCAACTTGACGACTCTGCCTCCCACAATCGAGGCGTACTCTTTATCGGCACTGACGACATATAGCCCATCAGGAAACCAATAGAGTCTCACCGGATAGTGCCGGAAACTGGTTGGGGGCTCCTGCAGGTCAATGTAGGTGTGCCCGTCGCCAATCATGGCTACAAGCCGCGTCAGTTCGACAATGGTCTGGTTGCGGGACAGAGCCGGAATCCGCTGGTCGAGGTTCTTTACTGTAGACTCAAACTCCTCTCGCGTCATGGAGTGAAATAGGTTCTTGTGAACTTGCGGAGCCTGTTGGGCAAGGTAGTGGAGGTCTTCACGCCACTGGACTGCTTCGGCCGGAGTGTTTGTTGAGGCGCGGGACAACAGGGAACAGAGTGCTATAAAGCAGATGCAACTCGCTTTTCTCGGGAACATGGATTCCTCCAGGGGGAAGGCGCAACGTGACCCCGAATATAGCCATCAGAGCTATAGACCGATGTTTCCTGTATCGGTTAGCGAACGGATAGAAACTGAGACGGGTGAGGTCCGGAGAGGCAGGACGAATTCCGGCGCTTTCTGACAGTCGAAATCCCGCCCTATCCCTTAAGATGCGGCAGCATCTCCTTGAACGCCGGGGACGACGAGGAACGCATTAGTTCGTAGATCATCATCTCGGTAGAAGAGATCACCGCACCGGCGGCGCGCATTCTTTCGAGGCCGACCTTCCAGTTCCATTCCGTTCGCGAGCTTATGGCGTCCGATGCAACATGCACGATATATCCTTCGCACACCGCAGCCAGCGCCGTCTGCATCACGCAGATGTGGCTTTCCATGCCGCACAAGAGCAGGGTGTTGCGGTTGCCGGGCAGCCGCTTGAGGTGCGCGCAAAAAGAGTCACTGCCGAAACAGGAGAATCGATCTTTGTCGATGGCGTCGGTTTCCGGCAGCAGGGAAGCGATCTCAGGTACGGTCTTGCCCAACCCCTTTGAATATTGCGTACTGATGACCGCGGGAATCTTGAGCACACCTGCCGCGCGGATCAGCAGCTTCGAGTTGCTCACCAGTTGATCTTTCTGAAAGATCAGGCGGCAGAAGTTTTTCCTGAATATCCACCACGATAAGGGCGCACTGGTCGGACTCCAGCGGGCGGCGCGCAATTTCAGAATATTCGGCCGAGATCGCAGAAAGATTTTCAGAGACGCTGACCATAAACGACTCCTTGGACAGCAAAAGCCGGTTCAAACAGAGTTTAGCGCGAACGCCCCGCCAGCGCATTTTTCGTCACAACTCGACTCGCGGTCGCGCGATTTGACCGCTTCCCTAACTCATTGGATAATGAAGACACTGCCCCCTCGTTCAACGGCTAGGACACCTGCCTCTGGAGCAGGTTATCGGGGTTCGAATCCCTGGGGGGCAGCCAGACTTCTCACGCCATTTTTCCTTCGGCTAGGCCAGCTCCAATTCAATTTTCTTCGCAGCCGCGTCTAGCTTAGCGATCCTGAACTTGCGAATCTGTCCAGCGCGAACCGGATCCGGCTCGGCGCCGGCCGCGGGCGTCCCGCCCTTCCAGCGCGCCTGCAGCATCGACCCCAGCGAAGACAAATCGGGCTTCGCGAGATTGTGCCTGAGAAGACGACTCCGATTCGGCCTGCGCATTTTCTGCGGCTGACGGGACCCACCTGCCAAGCGGCAATTGCCCTGGATGCCATCGCCCAGCTCCACGCGCGCGTGCTCTCCTGAAACCTCGACGATGCGGCCGCTAACCACATCGCCTTCCTTATGTTCGGCGATGTATTCATCCACGCCGCTCGGAACCAGTTGCTTCATGCTCAAACGCACTTGCCGCTTTTCGGCGTCAACGGCGAGAACCTGAGCTTTAACCAACTGGCCTAGCTTCACTACTTCATGGGGATGATTGATGCGCTTGTCGGCGCTCATCTCGCTGATGTGAATCATGCCTTCGACGCCTTCGGCAAGCTGTACGAACGCGCCGAACTTGGTGATGCTGATGACCGGTCCTTCGATCGCCGTGCCCACGGCAAATCTCTGCGCCACTTCCGCCCACGGATCTCCCAGCGCCTGCTTCAGGCCGAGCGACATGCGGCGCTCGGCAGCGTTCACGCCCAGAATCACCGCGTCCACGATCTCACCCGGCTTCACCAGCGTGCTGGCGCTCCGCATCTTCTTTCCCCACGACATTTCCGAAACATGGATCAGCCCTTCGATCCCCGGCTCGAGTTCCACGAACGCCCCGAACTCGGCCACGCGCGTAACCGTTCCCCGCACGCGTTCGCCCACAGCGTACTTTCCGGCAACCGCATCCCAGGGATGCGGCTGCAACTGCTTCATGCCGACAGAAATACGCCGCTTGTCGGAGTCCGTCGAAATTTTGAGCACTCTGGCTTCAATCTGCTGTCCCACCGCGAGCACGTCCGCCGGTTTGCTGACGCGGCTCCAGGCCATGTCGCTAACGTGCAGCAGAGCATCCACGCCGCCCAGATCGACAAAGGCGCCGTAGTCGGTCAGGCTGCGCACCGTGCCGCTCACCGTATCGCCTTCCTTCATCTCCGCGTATCGGCGCTCTTTCACCGAGCGTTCTTCCTCTTCGGCGACGGCGCGGCGGTCCACGACTACGTCTTCCTCGGTCACGTCGAGCTTGATAATCCGGCAGAGAATCTCCTGCTCCACCAGTTTTTCCATCTCGGCAGCGTCGTGCGCTCCGCTGCGCGAGGCTGGCATGAACGCCCGCACGCCCACATCCACGCTGAGCCCGCCTTTAATCACGCCAGTTACCGTGCCGACGATGGTGGCCTTATCGGCGAAAGCTTTCTCCAGCGCCGACCAATCTTTCGGCCGCGAGACTTTGGCGCGAGTGAGTTGGTAATAGCCCTCCGGATCGCGGCCCGTCACCGAGACCGGCATCTTGTCGCCGGGCTTTACCGTTTCGCCGGCACCCTGCAACGCGGCCAACTGCAGGATGCCTTCGCTCTTGAAACCAATATCCAGGAAGACGGATTCGCCGGAAACAGCGATCACCGTGCCAATGAGTTGCTTGCTGCCGTCTTCCGTTTTTCGCGAATGGCTTTTCTCGTATTGGGAAAGCATGTCGCCGAATGACTCGTCGGGCTCGTTGCCGGATTCAGGGATAATTTGGGGTTTTGGAATGCTCGGGTTGGACATGGTTAATTCAGGAAAAAGCTAAAAAGATCGGAGGCACGAGGAGATCGAACTCGTCACCTCTACCGTTTCAATCCTAAGGTACCACACCTAAAACCCTGGCTGTTCGTGTTTCGTAACAAGCACGAGGAATATCGTACCCGGTTGCCGGCATGTGTTAACTTCTCCATCGTCCAACGGGCCAGCACCGCTTCGTGGAATTGCAGAGGGCTGAGCTCCTTCCCAGGGTAGGGTTTCACGAAAGAACTCCGGTAGTAGCTTGGTTCTGCTTTTCCTCACGCTCGGAACTGCCCAAACGAAAGGAGATCTATGTCTGCTCCAAGAAAGAGTTTTCAACTTGCCGGCAGTGAACGCGCTCCGTTAAGAGGAGCGCGAGAGATTGGACCAGCCAACCCCACCGAAACATTAGATGTGACAATTCGTTTGCGATCCCGCGCCGGGAGAAAGCCGATTGTTGACGCCAACGAATTTAAGAAACCCGTCGAGAAACGCACTATTTTCAGCCGTAAGGATTTCGAGCAACTTCATGGCGCGGACCCCGACAGCATTGCCCGGGTTGAGTCATTTGCGCGCCAACACAATCTCATCGTAAAGGAAAAGAGCCCGGGACGCCGGACGGTTATTCTCTCCGGAACTGTGGCTGCAATGAACCAGGCGTTTGGCGTGGAGTTGAAGCAGTACGAACATCCCAATGGCACGTATCGCGGGCGCACCGGTACGGTCCAGCTACCGGTGGAACTGCAGGATGTGGTTGAGGGCGTCTTTGGTTTGGACAATCGTCCCCAGGCCAAACCCCATTTTCGTAGGCGGCGTGGGCTTGCCGGCGCCCGTGCCGCGGCCGTAAGCCTGTCCTACACGCCGCCGCAAATCGCTAAGCTCTACAACTTTCCCACGGGCGTAGATGGTTCCGGAGAATGTATTGCGCTGATCGAGTTGGGCGGCGGATACAACCCCTCTGACCTGAGTAATTACTGGAATCAACTCAACCTCACCCAGACGCCAACCGTATCGGCGGTTTCTGTCGGCAACGGCAGCAACAGCCCGACTGGAGACCCGGGTGGCCCGGATGGCGAAGTGATGTTGGATATTGAAGTGGCCGGGTCGATCGCGCCCGCCTCCAAGATCGTCGTTTATTTTGCAGAAAACACTGACGCCGGCTTTCTGAATGCGATCACAACCGCTGTGCACGACGACACGAATAAGCCGTCGGTAGTCTCGATCAGTTGGGGCGGCCCGGAATCCGCCTGGACGCAGCAGGCCATGACGTCCATGGATCAGGCATTCCAGTCTGCCGCCGCAATGGGTGTAACGGTTTGTGTTGCCTCGGGAGACGACGGCTCAGCCGACGGAGTAGGCGATGGATTGAACCACGTGGATTTTCCGGCATCGAGTCCAAATGTTCTGGCATGTGGAGGAACCGAGTTGGTGGCTTCGGGCAATACCATCACCAGCGAAACCGTGTGGAACGAACTGGCCAACAGCGAAGGCGCTAGCGGAGGCGGCATCAGCGATGTTTTCCCGCTTCCCAGTTGGCAGAGTGCGGCGAACGTGCCAGCTTCCGCCAATCCCAGTCACAATGCGGGTCGAGGAGTTCCGGATGTGGCCGGCGATGCCGATCCAACCACCGGCTACGTTACGCTGGTCGATGGGAACCCGGACGTTATAGGAGGAACCAGCGCTGTGGCGCCTCTATGGGCCGGGTTGATCGCGCTCATTAACGACAGCCTTGGAAAGCCGGTGGGCTTTGTTAACCCACTGCTTTATCAAAATCCCAACGGTGATTTCAATGGCATCATCTCTGGCAACAACGGAGCCTATTCCGCAGGTCCAGGATGGAATCCATGTACCGGGCTGGGATCGCCCATCGGGACTCAAATCGCGGCAGCGTTAGGCATAACATCACCGAAAGCGATGAAAACAGGCACCTAGTCGAAGCGCATGGAAGTGGCGCGCCGCTGAAGTTGCGCCATTCTTGCTCGTATCTGTCGGCGATGATTCAACTCCCCACAAACCGCGCGTATAAGCTGCGCGCAATCCCAGTGTCGGTCGTTCCTTTGATGATGGCCCGGCCATCGGGGAACAGCGTCATCTCATAGGGCTCGCGCCAGAACTTGAGCACGAATTCGTTGTGCCGTACTCTGCCGTGTGCTTCCAGCCGCTGCTGCATCTGAAGAAAATCAATCGGTCTCGCACGTTCGTGAATCTGCACCGAGTTTCGTCCGCACATCGTGATGTGCGGACGTCCCTCGCCCGCCAGATGCACAAAATCCCGCTCACCACACGCCCGGCAACCCGGCCGAGGATTCGCGGCTGTAATCTCCGCCTGCTCGTTCGTCCATACATCGCACGACCATAGGGTCTTGCGCAGATGTTCTGCCGCCGCGCCTCCTAGCAACAACTTCACCGCTTCCGTCGCCGCGATCGACGCCACCAGGTTCACTGCGGTGTTCAATATCCCCGAGGTCTCGCAAGTCTCCACCATCCCCTGCGGCGTATCCGGAAAGATGCACGCCAGGCATGCGGTTTTTCCCGGCAACATATTCAGCGTGACCCCATAACTGCCTACCGCCGCCGCATAGATCCATGGGACAGAATTCTTCACCGCGTAATCATTCAACAGATATCGCGTCTCGAAATTATCCGTTCCATCGAGAATTACATCCATCCCCTCAAGTAACGCATTAATATTGCGCGGAACCACATCCTCGACCCGCGCCTCCACGGCAATCTCCGAATTGAAGGCAGCGATCTTGCGCGCCGCGGCAACGGCCTTGGGCAAGGACTCGGCCGCATCTTTCTCCTCAAACAACGACTGCCGCTGCAGATTGCTGGCCTCAACGTAATCACGATCGATAATCCGCAGCGTACCCACTCCCGCTCGCCCCAGCAATGACGCCAGCGCCGACCCGGTCGCTCCGCAGCCCAGAATCGCAACTCGCCCCGCCGCCAGCCTCCGCTGGCCCTCTGCTCTGATTCCGCGAAACAAAATTTGCCGCGAGTACCGTTCCTCGAACTTTTGTTTCTCCACGCCCTGCCTCTTCTCCACGCCCTGCCTCAAGGAGGTCACCAGTTCCGACCCGCAAAACCTTTATTATAAGTGGCTGGACTGCTTCCGCCGCCAGGAGGCAGACAACACAGGCCTTCCGCGCTTCATCGAATGTAGGCAACAGGCCCAAGGACATTGTTTGCTGAGACGGTACGCGTCATTCTTCATTTTGATCATGATTTCGCTCCGGCTGGCCGCCTCTGCCGAATCGTCCGCCTGCGCCTCTGCGCAGCCATCTCAAGAATCGCAGGCCGCCCAACCCACCTCAGCTCTCGATGCCATGTCGGCTTATGCGGGACGTACCATCCGCTCCATCGAACTGCCGGGCGTGCCGGACAGCGACCACCTGCTGCAAATGATCCCGCAGAAATCCGGCCAGCCGCTCGACCGCGACCAGGTCCGCGAAAGCATCCGCGTCCTGTTCGCCACCGGGCGCTTTGCCGACATCCAGGCCGAAGTCACGCCCTCCGGTTCGGATGTGCGGCTCACATTCACTACCGTGTTTAACTTTTTTGTCGGCGGAGTCGACGTGGAAGGTGCTCCCGGTCAGCCCAACACCAACCAGACCCTGAATGCCGCCAAGTTCCAGCTCGGCGAACTCTATACTCTCGATCAACTCAACCGAGCCCTGCGGAACATCCGGCAACTCATGCAGGAGAACGGATATTACCGCGCCCGCGTCACCGCCGAAAGCACTTCCGATCCCGCCACCCAGCAGGTCAGCATCCTCTTTCATATCACGCCCGGAGAGCCCGCCCACGTCGGCGAAGTGAAAGCCACGGGACACGCAGCATTTTCGCAGAGCCAGCTCCAGGAAATCGCCAGGATGCACCCCGGCGAGCGCGTTACCGCCGCACGGGTCACCAATTCGCTTCAGCGCCTGCGCAAGAAGTTTCAGAAGCAGCAGCACGTTCTCGCCCAGGTCTCGATTGCAGAACAGAAATACCAGCCCGAATCGAACGCCGTCGACTATACCTACTTGATCGAACCCGGACCGGTCGTTGTCGTCTCCACTCAAGGTTTTCACATCCGCCGCGGCCTTCTGAAAAAAGAGGTCCCGGTCTACGAGGAAAACGCTCTCGACGACGACCTGTTGAACGAGGGCAAACGCAACCTTCTCGACTACCTCCAGAGCCGCGGCCACTTCGACGCCACCGTCGAGGTCCAGAAGGAGAGCGCCCCTGACACGATTCGCGTCATCTACCGCATCGATCCCGGCCCTGTGCACAAGCTCGAACTCATCGAGATTACGGGAAACAAGTATTTCTCGAGGCAAATGCTTGTGAGCCGCCTCCAGATTCAGCCCTCCGGCAAGGTCTTCTCCAGCGGACGCTACAGCGGAGCCCTGCTCAAGAACGACGTCGCCAACCTCCAGGCCCTCTACGTTTCCAACGGATTCCGCGAGGCCAGGATTCAGACCAAGGTCGACGACAACTATCGCGGCGCCCAGAACCACATCGCGGTTCACATCCAGATTGAGGAAGGTCCGCAGACTCTCGTCGGCGCATTGCGCATTTCAGGCAATCAGAAGATCGACGCCAAAGCTTTTCCCGAACTCAATACCATCGAAGGCCAGCCCTACTCCGAACAGAATCTCGGCAAAGATCGCGAGTCCATCCTCAACTACTATTTCAATCACGGTTTTTCCAAAGCCACTCTCGACATCACCACCAAACCCTTCAACCGGCCAGCCCAACCGCGAAGACGTGACCTACACCATCCAGGAGGGCGAACAGTTCTTCGTCAACCAGGTGATGGTTGCCGGGCTCGAGCACACCCGCGACTACGTGGTGCAGCGCGAGATTCAAGAAGTGGCCCGCCAGCCTCTAAGCCAGCAGGACCTTCTGGATACGCAGAGCAAGCTCTACGAACTCGGTATCTTCAGCCAGGTCGACACGGCCGTCCAGAATCCCGAGGGCTCCGATCCCCAGAAAAATGTTCTCGTCCAGGTGCAGGAAGCCAAGCGCTACACCTTTACCTATGTCTTCGGCTTGGAATTCGCAACCGGCCTGCCCTCAGGGACCAGTTCTCCTACAGGCTCCACCGGCGTGAGCCCCCGAGTTGGATTCGATGTTACTCGCCTCAACGTCGGCGGCCGGGACCAGACCCTGACCTTCCAGTCTCGCGTCGGACGCCTTCAGCAACGCGGCCTCGTCAGTTACGAAATTCCCAAGCTCTTCAATCAGGACCGCTTCAAGATCTTCTACACCATCTTCTACGACAACAGTCTGGACGTTGCCACCTTCACCTCGCAGCGCGAGGAAGGGAAAATCGCTCTGCGCCAGCAAATCGGCAAGCAGCAAGCGAATCACTCCACCTCCATCACCTACCGCTTTGACTACCGCTACGTAAAAGCCAGCCACTTGGCTTCGAATTTTTCGCCTGCCGAATTTAGTTTGTTTTCTCTGCCCGCGCGCGTTGGCGGTCCTGGCTTCACCTTCATCCGCGACAAACGCGACAATCCTCTCGAAAGCACCAAAGGCCAGTACTTTACCCTCGATGGCTTTGCCGCATCCGGTTACTTTGGTTCTCAGGCGAATTTCGCTCGCGCTCTCGCTCAGGATTCCACTTATTACGCCTTTGGGCGCCCGAATCACAAGTTTGTCTTTGCGCGCTCGACTACTCTTGGGCTGGAGCAGGTCTATCGCGGCACTAGAGTCCTCCCGCCAGGGTCTTGTCCCCTGAATGACTTGCAGACGGCCTGTCAGGAGAACATTTCGGTGATCCCGCTTCCCGAAGTTTTTTTCGCCGGAGGCGGCAACTCCCACCGCGGTTTTGGGTTAAATCAGGCAGGACCTCGCGATCCCGATTCCGGTTTTCCCGTCGGCGGCACTGCGCTGTTCGTCAACAGCGAGGAACTGCGCTTTCCCCAGGTCAGCCTGCCTTATCTCGGAGAAGGTTTCGGCTTCGCCATCTTTCACGATATGGGCAACGTTTTCACTGCCGGGCACGATATGCTGAAAGGCGTGACTGCGCTGGCACCAGCCGAATCCTTCTCAGTGCCTGCAATTCGTCCCCACCACCGGCTTTCCATCCATCTCCCAAACCGCGCTGAACCAGTACAACGGTTGCGTCACTCAATTTGACAATTCGGGCTACGACTACACTTCTCATGCAGTCGGTATAGGGTTGCGTTACAAGACACCCATCGGCCCTTTACGCTTTGACTTCGGGTACAATTTGAATCCGACGGCGTACCCCAGTGGATTTACGTTGATTACGCAAGCGCCGCCGCCGCCAACGTCGTCGGCGTTTGTTCCGCAACGCATGCGGCACTTCAACCTGTTTTTCAGTATAGGTCAGCCATTTTAATGAGATTTCTAACCAAGACGATTTCCGTCGTTCGCGCTTGCGCTTCTAGTGCCGGCACTTTTCTTCATACCCGCACGCGCTTCGGCCGAAGTAATCGACCGCATCGTCGCTACCGTGAACGGACGCATCATTCTTCAGAGTGACTGGGACGAAGGCCTTTGTTACGAGGCCCTTCTTACCAACCGCACACTCACCCAGTTCACCGACGACGACCGCCGCGCCGTCCTCGACCATCTCATCGATCAGGAGCTTCTGCGCGAGCAGATGAAGTCTGCCGACTTCCCCCATGCCACGGACGCCGAGGTCGCAACCCGCATCGCCGATGCCCGCAAACAATATCCTCAGGCCACTTCCAGCGAGGCCTGGCAGGCCCTTCTCGCCAACTACCACCTCACTGAAAGGGATCTTCTTGCCCACGTCCGGCGGCAGATCGACGTCATGCGGCTCGTGGATGCACGCCTTCGTCCCGTCGTCCAGATCGATTCCAAATCCATCGAGGCTTATTACCGGGATCAGTTCGTGCCCAGGTTGAAGCAGTCCGGGGCCTCCGCCTCTGAGGTCTCGCTCGCTGACGTTTCCGCCAAGATTCGCGAGTTGCTGACGGAGCAGAAGGTAAGCGAGTTGCTCGTTTCCTGGCTGCAAACCTTGCGCTCCGAAGGGCAGGTCCGTCTGCCCGGCGTCACCTCGTCTGCCGTCGATCCGGGAGTCCAATCGCAGTGAACGAACGTTCCACTAAGCCCGCCCGCCGCTGGTGGAAGTATGTGGTGATCGTGGCCGCGGCCGGATTTTTCAGCGTTCTCGCGCTGCTCGTTTACGTCAACACCGAGTCGTTCCAGTCACTTGTCCGGCGCCGCCTCGTCGCCGAGGTGGCGCGTGTCACCGGCGGCCGCGTCGAAATCGGCAGCATCCATACCATTCCCTTTCTCCTCCAGGCCGAAGTGCGCGGAATTACCGTCCACGGCCGCGAGTCCGCCACCGACGTTCCCCTCGCTCACGTTGACCGCATTGTGGCTCGCTTGAAAATCATTTCTCTTCTGCGTTCCGAGTTCGGCTTTAACGAAGTCATTCTCGAGCAACCAGTAGTCCACGTCGCCTTCTATCCCGATGGCTCTACTAATTTTCCCCTGCGAAAGGCTGCTGTCACTGGCGGTGAGACCGTCGTCGAGCGACTTTTTGCTCTCTCCATCAATCGTTTCGAACTCCGCCACGGCCAGATCCTGTGGGACGACCTGACCATCCCCGTTGATTTCGCCGCTCGCGACACGTCGCTCCAGATGGATTATTACTTTCTTCACCGCCGCTACGATGGACACCTTCAGGTGGGTCTGGTCGACACCAAACTGCTGAACTGCCGCCCCTTTGCCTGGATGACCTCCGTGGAGTTCAGCCTTGGGTCGGATTCCGCGACCGTGCCCTCAATCAAGTGGAACTCCGGCCACTCTCATTTCTCAGCCGGCGGCCAGATCACAAACTTCCGTCGTCCCCGCGTTCAGGGTTCCTACGAGGCCCAGTTCGACCTCACTGAAGCCGCATCCATCGCCCGCCGCCGCGAGTTGCGCGCCGGTGTGCTCGAATTCAAGGGACACGGCGACTGGTCTCTCGGCCAGTTTTCCAGCAACGGTCTGCTCACCCTGCGCGATCTGGCCTGGCAGGACGATCAGATTTCGTTTTCAAGAGCCTCTCTCAACACCGACTACTCGGTGACCGACCAGCAACTCAAACTCTCCAAACTGCAGGCCAGGATTTTCGACGGCAGCGTCACCGGCGACGCCGAATTCAATCAGTGGCTCGCCCCCTGGCAACACCTGTCTCCTGCCGCGAGAAAGAACCTTGAGACCGCAGTAATTTCCGCCGCTCGGCCTCCTAAAAAGTCCGGCGTCGAAGCGCCCAAACAAAAGCCACCAGGAATTCAGAACGCGGTGGTGAATCTTCGTTTGCATGATCTCTCTGCGGAGGATCTCGCCGAGGCGCTCGATGGTTCGGCTCACGCATTGAAGTATCACCATCCCGCCGCATCCGCTTCCGGCACTCTCGAAACTCGCTGGAAGGGAACTCCCCGCGATGCCGAAGTTCATTTCGCCGTCGATCTCACTCCGCCCGAGCACCACGTACCCGGGCGCCTGCGAATCAGCGCTCACGCCAGCGGGCTCTACCACGCCTCCACTAAAACTCTGGACCTGCCTCAGTTCACCTTGACTACGCCCACCAGCCATGTGCAGGCTTCCGGGACGCTGTCTGCTACGTCCGCAGTCCGCCTATCCATTTCCACCTCCAGCCTCGCCGACTGGCTGCCTTTTATCTCGATGGTTCGCGGTCCCGCGCTTTTTCCAGTCGTCCTGAACGGCAGCGCCACGTTCACCGGCGGTATGAGCGGTGCCTGGTCTTCCCCTCAGCTTGCCGGTAATTTGCAAGTGGAAGATTTCGACATCACCCTGCCCGCCACAGCCAACACACGCCGCCTCAAAACGCAATGGGATTCTCTTGTCGCCTCTATTCAACTTTCCTTCCATGGCATAACACTGCACAACGCCACGCTGCGCCGCGGTGACGCGTCGGGGGAACTCGACGCGTCCGCGACGCTCCAGCACGGCCATTTCACTGGCGACAGCCTTTTCACCTTGCGCGCCAACCTTCACAACGCCGATATCGCTCAGCTCCAGGCTGTCGCCGGATACAACTATCCCATCGTCGGCAAAACTGATCTTTTCGTGCAGGCCGCCGGCACTTTGGCCGATCCTCACGGCGCGGGACAAATTCATCTCACCAATGCCTTCGCCTACGGTGAAACCATTCAGCAGTTCGATTCTGCCTTCCACGTCGCGCGGGGAGAAATTGCTTTCGATAACATCCATCTCTTCCACGACGATGCAGTAGTGACCGGAAGCGCCGCCTACAACCCTTCCTCCCGCGCCTTTCGCCTCGACCTGGCCGGCAAGAATTTCGACCTCGTTCAGATCCGGCAGATTCATTCGGATCGCATCTCTATCGAGGGACGCGCCGACTTTGTGCTCAAAGGCTCGGGCACTCCCGGCGCGCCCTCCGTCAATGCGGACGTCCACGTGCGCAACCTCTCTCTTGATCAGGAACTCGCCGGCGAACTCGATTTACAAGCCGTCACTCAGGGCGCCGAGCTTCACCTAACTGGCAATTCCCACTTCGAGCGCGGCTCGATGTCGATTAGTGGCAACGTTCAATTGCGCGATGGCTATCCCGCCAACCTGTCCTTTCAAACGGACCAACTCGACCTCGACCCGCTCTGGCGATCTTATTTCCGCGGGCAACTTACTGGACATTCCGCTGTCACCGCTTCTCTCGACCTGCATGGACCACTGCGCCAGCCCGGGCAATGGATCCTCGCTGGCAACCTGAGCGTACTCTCCCTCAGCGTGGGAAATGTGAAGGTACACAATCAGGATTCCATTCGATTCGACCTTGCAAATTCTTCGATCAACATTCAGCAACTTCACCTCGTGGGCGAGGGCGCTGACCTCACCGCGCACGGCTCGATTCAACTCTCTGGCGCGCGCACGCTCGATCTCAACGCCGATGGCCGGCTCGATCTCAAACTGCTCGCCAGCTTCGATCCCGATTTCACCTCCTCCGGCCTCGTCACTGTGAACCTGAACCTCGGTGGCACCCTTGCCGAACCCTTGCCTCAGGGCATTTTTCAAATCAGCAACGGTTCTCTTTTGTATGCCGGACTGCCGAGTGGCCTCAGCGAACTCACCGGCTCGCTTCTTTTCACGCGCGATCGCATCCACATTGAGACTCTTACCGCACGCACCGGGGGCGGCACGCTCGACCTCAAAGGCGACGCCAATTATTTTCAGAAGCAGCTCAATTTCAATCTCACTGCTACGGGCAAAGAGGTTCGCCTGCGTTATCCGCCCGGCGTCAGCTCCACGGCCAACACGGAGTTGCATTGGATCGGCAGCCGCACCGCTTCTACAGTTTCCGGCGATATCAGCATTACCAAGATTGCCGTGACTCCAGGATTCGACTTCAGTGCTTATCTCGAGCGCAGCCGCCAGTTCTCCACCGTGACCGTTGCCAACTCGCCGCTCAATAACGTCAAACTCAATATCCACGCCCAGACTGCGCCTGAACTCCAGATGCGTACCGCAATCGCCCGCCTTTCCGGCGACGCCGACCTTCGCCTCCGCGGCTCCGTGGCTCGTCCCGCCATTCTCGGCCGGGTCGATATTCTCGAAGGTAAGGCCACTTTCCACGGCATCCGCTTTACGCTCGAGCGCGGCGACATCACGTTCGCCAACCCGGTGGCCATCGAGCCCCAACTTAACCTGCAGGCTTCCAGCCATGTCCGCAACTACGATCTCAACATCACGGTGACTGGTACGCCCGACCGCCTCAACATCAACTACCGGTCGGAGCCGCCCTTGCCTAAATCCGATATCATCGCTCTCCTTGCCCTGGGCCGCACCAACGAAGAATCTGCGCAACTCCAGGAGCAATCCGGCCAGAGCGTGTTTTCCGATCAAGCCAGCAATCTCATCCTGAACCAGGCCATCAATGACACGGCCAGCAGCCGATTCCAGCGCCTGTTCGGTGCCAGCAATATCAAGATTGATCCTCAAGGACTCTCCACCATAACCAATCCTGTCAGCAACGGTCCTCAGATCACGATTGAGCAACAGTTCGCCAATAACCTTTCCCTCACTTACTCCACCAATGTTTCTCAGAGCTCGCAGCAGATCATCCAGGGGGAGTACTATGTCAATCGCAGCGTTTCCCTGGTCGGCAACCGGGACCAGAACGGTGTAATCAGCTTCGACGTGCAAATCCGCCGTCGCAAGAAATAAAAGCGGTGGTCAGTGGCCGGCGATCACTGGCCGGTAACCGATCGTTTCTTTGACTGACCACTGATCACCGACCACTGCTCATGGCCACCGCTCGTCAACTGATGGTCGACGCCCAACTCCGGGGTCGCGGCATCTCTGACCCGCGCGTCCTCGACGCCATGCTTCGCGTTCCCCGCCACGAGTTTGTCCCTGAACCTTACCGTGCCCAGGCCTACGAAGATCATCCTCTACCCATCGGCGACGGCCAAACCATCTCTCAACCCTATATCGTTGCCAGTATGATCGAGTGTCTCCAACTTTCGCCGACCGACAAAGTTCTAGAGATTGGCACTGGTTCCGGATACGTCACCGCGCTGATCGCGGAACTCGCCTCGCAGGTCTTCTCTATAGAACGCCACACAGCGCTCGCCGAAAGCGCCCGCAAACTTCTCGCCGCACTCGGCTATACCAACGTGCGTGTTTTCACAGGCGACGGGGCCCTCGGACTCCCTGCCTGCGCCCCTTTCGACTCCATCCTGGTCTCAGCCGCTGCTCCGCAAGTTCCTCCCGCCCTGCTTTCTCAACTCCGCGACGGCGGGCGAATGATCATCCCGATCGGCTCGCCCGACTCTCAGCAACTCCAGTTTATCCGTATGGTGAATGGCCAAGCCGTAAACTCGTTTCGCGAACCCGTTCGTTTTGTTCCCCTGGTTCCCAGCCAGGAATGAGTTCTGAGAACAAAATTCTGCAGAAAAAACGCGGGACGACTACTTGGAGGCTAAACGCCACTCGTACCGGCGCAACAGGTAGAGGGCGTCCGGACTGATGTCATCTGCGTTCTTGGGCGATTCTCCCAGAAGTGAAATCTGCACCAGGTATGCGAACCAAACCAGCAGCAAGGCCAGCCCCGCGGCAACTCGGAATCGCTGCATCGAGTCCACGATGTTAGAGAGTCGCTGGAACCATAGGAACAGGAGATGAAGGAATCTCGGCTGGAGACTGCTCGACAAGTTGCTGAGCGGAATCCTGAGTAAACCGCAGCACGCGGCTGGGGAATAATCCGAGGTAGAGCGTCGCGGCGAGGCAGGTTCCCAGTGCAATGCCAAGCGCGAATGGAACCGGAGTCACTGGAACTTCCTTCCGCGACTCGCGCATGTACATCATCACGATGATGCGCAGATAGTAGTACGCGCCTACGCCGCCGTTGACGACACCGATGATCGTGAGCCAGATCAAGTTGGCTTTCACGGCCGCGCTGAACACGTAGAACTTGGCAAAAAAACCGCCGGTCATCGGGATCCCAATCAACGACAGCAAGAAGATAGTGAGCGTCGCCGCCAGCAGTGGGGAACTGCGGCCCAGGCCTTCATAATCTTCCAGCGTCACATAGCGCTCGCCGGCATTGGCAAAGTGGCTGACCACGGCAAATGCCCCCAGGTTCATCGCCGCATAGGCCGCGCTATAAAACATCGCCGCGGACGTTCCCAGTCGAGGCGCGGCCGCGAATGCCACCAGCAAATATCCCGCGTGCGCAATCGAGGAATAAGCCAACAGCCGCTTAACGTTGCTTTGCACCAGCGCGCCCATATTACCCAGAGTCATGGAGAGCGCTGCCGCCATCCAAATGATCCAGAAGATGGCATGCAGGTTGATGACAAAAACGATACGCAGCAACACCGCAAACGCCGCCGCCTTCGGAGCGGTCGACATCAAGCCCACAATCGGTGCCGGCGCCCCTTCGTACACGTCCGGGGTCCAGATGTGAAAAGGCGCAGCCGCCACCTTGAAGCCCAGGCCCACGAACATCAATGCCACGGCTACGTAAGCCAGCAATGGGATTGCAGCGCCCTGCAACGTCCTGCTGATCTGATCGATGTTCGTCGAGCCGGTGGCCCCAAACATCAACGCCACTCCGTAAAGAAAAAATGCTGTGGCGAACGATCCCAGCAGAAAATACTTCAGCGAAGCTTCCGCGCTGGCAGCTTCGTGCCGGCGAAATCCCGCTAATACATAAGAAGAGATAGAAGAAATCTCGAGCGCGATGAAAATCAAGACCAGTTCAATCGCCGACGACATCAGCGCCATGCCGACCGCACCGAAAAGAATCAAAGCATAGTACTCCCCGGCGCGAATCCGCTGCACCGCCATATATTCGTAAGAACTAAGAATGACGACGGCAGCGATGGCAATCACCAGCACGTGGAAGAAAACGCTGAAGCCATCCACCTGCACCATGTTCCAAAAGGCCAGCCCCGGAGCCTGCGCCATGAACGAGGTTGCCCCGAGTCCCGCCAGCGTGCCCAGCACAGCGATCAGTCCTAGAATCTTCTGCCCCGTCTTTTCGTCGAGCAGAGGTTCGAGCACCATCACGATCATGCCGAAGATCGAGAGCACAATTTCGGGTAGGATGCGAACATAATCGGCAATCTGCGGAAGCGTCTGCGAGAAGGCCGGGACGAAAGTCACACTCATTGTCCCACCACCCTGCTCACGACTTGCGTGAACGGAGCGAGCGCGGCCCGAACCGCGGGATCAATCGCGCCCAGCCACAATATAGGAGCGACGCCCATCACCAGAGCAGCTACAGCGCACGGCAAGATTGCCGCCTTCTCGAATCCCGACAGATCGCTCAGAGAATTATTCACCGGGTGCGTGACCTTGCCGTAGAAAACGCGCTGATACATCCAGAGCAGGTAGACGGCGCTCCAGATTATGCCCGTAGCTCCGAGTATCCCGTAAATCGCCTTGTCCTGAAATGCGCCGCTCAACACCAGAAATTCGCCAATGAACCCATTCAGCAGAGGCAGACCCGCCGAGGCCAGCACGATAAACAGATAAGCCGCGGCATACCTCGGCATGGGCGATGCCAACCCCCCGAACTCGCTGATCTCGTAAGTATGACGGCGCTCGTGCAGAATGCCCGCCAACATGAACAGCGCGCCGGTCGAAATCCCGTGAGCCAGCATCACAAACATCGCGCCGTTCAGTCCCGCCTGCGTGAAAGCTGAAAATCCCCAACACTACAAATCCAAGGTGGCTGACCGAAGAGTATGCGATCAACTTCTTCATGTTGGGCTGCACCATCGCTACCAGCGCGCCGTAAATGATGCCGATCAAAGCCAGCGTCATTACCCACGGAGCGTTGCGCCGCGCCTGCTCGGGGAACAGACCGAGGTTAAAGCGGAGCAGTCCGTAGGTGCCCATCTTAAGCAGCACGCCCGCCAGCAGAACTGAACCAGCCGTGGGCGCTTCCACGTGCGCGTCGGGCAACCATGTATGGAATGGGAAGAGAGGAACCTTGACCGCAAACGCCAGGAAGAATCCGAGGAAGAGCCACTGCGCGGCCGCTGGAAACTTCGGTACGGCGCCGCTCGCGATCTGGTCGCGAATCACGACAAAGTCAAAGCTGCCGGTATGCGCGTAAAGCCACAGGATCGCCGCCAGCATGAACACCGAGCCGATCATGGTGTACATGAAAAACTTCACCGCGGCATAGACTTTGCGCTCGTGGCCGAAGATGCCAATCAGCAGCGCCATCGGGATTAGAGTAGCTTCCCAGAAGAAGTAGAAGAGGAACAGGTCGAGCGAAGTGAAGACGCCGATCAGCGCCGTCTCCAGAATCAGCAGCAGGATGAAGAATTCTTTCACGCGCTCGTGAACCGACTTCCAGGAAATCAGCACGCACAGCGGCGTGAGAAACGTGGTCAGCACCACCAGCCAGAGCGAGAAGCCGTCCACTCCCATGTGGTAGTGGATATTCGGAGTAGAAACCCACTGCTTGTCGACCTGATACTGAAAATCGGTCTGTGCGCGATGAAAATAAACCGGCAGATGCAACGACAAAACAAACGTCAGCAGCGAGATGACCAGCGCAAAAATCCGGATGTCGCGGTCGCGGCGCGGCAGCAGCATCAGCAGCAACGCGCCCGCCAGTGGCGCGAAGGTCACCAGCGTAAGAATGACGGAGCTTAGATCGTCGGTCTTCATCGGGCTGCCGTCCACATCCAGATCATGAAAGCAATCACGACCGCTGAGCCGGCCGCAATCCATCCCGCATACGAGCGGATGTTGCCGGATTGCATCTGGCGAACCTCGTCGGAAACATGCCGCGCCCCATCGCCGGAGTCATTCACCGCCGCATCAATAATCTTGCGGTCCACATCTTGCCAGAGGATCCGAGTCGAGCCGTCAACCAGCGGCTTGACGAAGAGCACAGCGTAGAGTTCATCGATGTAGTATTTGTGCACAACCGCCTGATAAAAGCCGCCAAGCGCGTTGGCAATCTCCTGCGGAAGCTCCGGCCGCTTGCAGTAGAGCAGGTATGCCAACCACCATCCAGCAAAGGCAACGATCACAGACACGCCCATCAGCAAATATTCAGTCGTACGGCTTGCGGCTTCGACTGCCGGTTCTCCCGTTGCAAAGACGGGTGCAAGAAAGTGTTCAAAATGGTTATGCCAACCTAGGAATCCGCCAAAGAGCGAAAGCACCGCCAGGGTCATCAACGGCACCAGCATCACCATCGGACTCTCGTGCGGATCGCCGTGCCCATGGGCGTGGTGGCCGTGGGAACCATTCGCGTCCACTTGCGCTCCGCCGTAATCGCCGAAGAACGTCATGTACAACAAGCGGAACATGTAGAAGGATGTTATAAAGGCGGTAACCACACCGATCCCCCAGAACACCGGGCTGGCCTGGTAAGCCTTCCAAAGAATTTCGTCTTTACTCCAGAAGCCGGCCAGCGGCGGGATTCCAGCGATCGCCAGCGTCGCGATGCCCATCGTAAGGAAAGTCAACGGGATATACGATTTGAGGCCGCCCATCTTCCGCATGTCCTGCTCGCCGCCGACGGCATGAATTACCGACCCCGCGCCCAGGAACAGGAGGCCTTTGAAGAACGCATGCGTCATCAGGTGAAAGATGCCGGCCGAGAAAGCGCCTACACCGCAAGCCATGAACATGTAGCCAAGCTGCGAAATGGTCGAGTACGCGAGAACTTTCTTGATGTCAGTTTGCGCGATGCCGATAGTCGCGGCAAAAAACGCGGTCAGCGTGCCGATAATAGCTACCACCATCAGCGCGGTCGGCGCGCGTTCAAAGATCACATGCGAACGTGCGACCATATAAACGCCCGCCGTCACCATCGTCGCAGCGTGAATCAAGGCCGAAACCGGCGTAGGGCCCTCCATCGCATCGGGAAGCCAGACATACAGCGGAATCTGTGCCGATTTGCCGCAAGCACCCACCATCAGCAAAATGTCAATGGCCGTCAGCAACCCCGCTCCGGCAGCCTCAGATGGCAAAGGAACGACGGCGCCAAATACCTGCTCAAAATTCAGCGATCCAAAATGCTTGATCAGCAGAAACAATGCGATCAGGAACCCGAAGTCGCCAATGCGGTTCACGATGAACGCTTTCTTGCCGGCCGATGCCGCCGAATCTTTCGTGAACCAGAACCCGATCAACAGATACGAAGCCAGTCCCACGCCCTCCCAGCCAATAAACATCAGCAGATAATTGCTGGCCAGCACCAGCGTAAGCATGAAGAACATGAACAGGTTCAGATAGCTGAAGAACCGGTAATAGCTGGGGTCGTCCCACATGTAACCAACGGAGTAGATGTGGATCAGGAATCCAACTCCGGTGACCACCAGCAACATCACCAGCGAGAGTTGATCAAGATAGAAGGCGAAGTCCGCGCTGAAGCCCGCGATCCGAATCCAGTGCGCGAAGAACTCGTGGTAGGGAAGCGTCAACGATGAACATCGCGCCGCGACCAGCAAGGCCCAAGCAAAGGCCGCCCCACTGAACAGGAGTGCGACAGCGGTCACGCCCAGCCGCGAAGCCTTCCTCCCAAGAAAGCCGTTGATGGCAGCCCCTGCCAGTGGCAGAATCGGGATCACCCAGAGATTAAAGTTCGGGTTCATAGTTTGAGCAGGTTCACCTGATCCACGTTCAAGGTCTCCCGCGTGCGGTAAACCGCGATGATGATCGCCAGTCCCACGGCCGCTTCCGCCGCCGCCACCACCATCACAAAGAAAACGAAAACCTGGCCAGCCAGCGCATGCCAGTGTGCGGCGAATGCCACAAACGAAAGATTCACACCATTCAACATCAGCTCAATCGACATGAAGATAGTGATGATGTTGCGCTTGATAAGAAATCCAACCATGCCGCAGGCAAACAGAAACCCGCTCAGCAGCAGGTAGTACGTTAGCGGGACATACGATGGCACCATCAGTCCGCCCTCCTCGCCGAAGCCTCCGGCGTACTGGCCAGAACCACGGCACCCATGATGGCAATCAAAATCAGTACGGACGTAACTTCAAAAGGCAAAAGAAAATCATGAAACAGAAGCTGAGCGATGTCCGTAGGATGCCCAGGCAACGCGCCGATCGGCACCGATTCGGTCCCGGAATGACGCAGCACCACCCACGCGATCAGCACGCTACCCGTCAGCACTCCGGGGACGCCCACCAGAAGCGCGACCCGGCTTCCCATGGTGTCGTTCTTCCTCGCCCGCGTTCAGCAGCATGATGACAAACACAAACAGCACCATGATCGCGCCCGCGTACACAATCACCTGCACGGCAGCGACAAACTCTGCGCCCAGCAGCAGATACTCCCCGGCCAGCGCAGCCATGACTGCAATCAGCGACAGCGCGCTGTTGATGGGATGCCGCTGCGCCAGCAGGTTGATCGCCCCGCCCACGCAAACCGCTCCAAAAGCCAGAAATAAGATGAGATGCATCGATCAGTTCTCAGTTCTCAGTTCTTAGTTCTCAGAAAGAGCCTTCAGAAGGCCGAATCTCAGCCGGTGCATGCGCGCCTTTAACTGAGAACTGAGAACCGAGAACTGAGAACTCGCTTTTGTCACCAGCCCACGGCAATCGCCGTTGCCACAAGATTCACAATCGCCACCGGCAACAGAAACTTCCAGCCAAACGACATGAGTTGGTCGTAGCGGAAGCGCGGCAACGTCCCGCGCACCCAGATATAAAGAAAAAGAAAACAGAAAATCTTCGCCGCAAACCAGAACAGCGGCAGCAACGCCTGCACCAGTGGAGGCCCAAACAGCGGCCCGTGCCATCCCCCGAAAAACAACAGCGTAGCCAGGCACGCCACCGTAATCATGTTCGCGTATTCGGCGATGAAAAACATCGCAAACTTCATGGAACTGTATTCCGTGTGGTATCCCGCAACCAGCTCGGTTTCAGCCTCAGGCAAATCAAACGGGAGACGATTCGTCTCCGCATACGCGGCCATCAGATAAACAAAGAAGCCGATAATCTGCCCATGAAAAATATTCCACCGCGGAATGAACCCCCAGAAATGTCCTCCCTGCGCATCGACGATGGTGCGCAGGCTGAAACTGCCGGACTGGATCAAAACCCCGACCAGCGAAAGTCCAAGCGCGATTTCGTAGCTGACCATCTGCGCGCTGGCCCGCAGTCCGCCCAGCAAAGAATATTTATTGTTCGACGACCAGCCCGCCAGCGCCACACCGTATACACCCATCGAAGTAACGCCCAGAATCAGCAGCAGTCCGATGTCCAAGTCGGTAATCTGCAGCGGAATGCTCCGGCCGCCAATCGTAATCGAGTTGCCGAACGGGATCACCGAAATCGAAATCAGGGAGAAGATCAGGGACAGCATCGGCGCCGCCAGAAACAGCGGCTTATAGACGTGCGGCGGCGTAAGGTCTTCTTTGAAGAAAAACTTCAGTCCGTCAGCCGCGGGCTGCAGCAGTCCAAATGGCCCCACCCGCGTGGGTCCCCAGCGGTTCTGCATGTGCCCCACTACTTTGCGTTCCAGCCAGACGGTGTACGCGTCCGCGGTGAGCAGCAAGAACAGGACAATCGCCGACTTGATCGCCGACACGAGTATGAAGGCGCCAACTGACAATGCCGTTGCTTCCTCTCCAAAAGCTGATTGCAAAAACTGATCTACCGAAACTGATTTGCCGAAAAATGATCTGACAAAAACGGATCAGTCAGCCGCAACTTCAGCCGGCTTAACCTCGTGACTCTCCACCACCGACTTCAATGCGCGTGAATAACGTCCCAGAGTTCCGGAACTAAAAAGATCATCGTTCGCCGGAGCAATTGCTTCCCGCCGGTGCGCAACCGCTGGCCCAGCCTTGGCGAGCGACGTATGCTGGCTGTTGCCCGCCAGCAGATTCATGCGCGAGACGTCATATCCCGGAACCAGCCGCTGGATTTCGTCCAGAATCGCCGTGGGATCGAATGGGCTCAGCTTCGGCTCGAGCGCATGCGCCTCAAGCCACACCGCGTGCTGGTCGGCCTCGCCCGATTGCGCTCCGCGCGACTGTCCCATGTCGGCATGCGTTCCACCGCCGAAGGGCACGAGTTTGCGAACGTCAAATCCCATAGCGTCGGCGATGCGCACGATCATCTCGAAGTCGGCCTTCGTGCCCGTTACTTCGCCGGCCTTCTTTACCAACTGCAAGTCGCCGCAAGTGTTAGTGAACGTTCCTGACTTTTCGTATGCATTCGCGGCCGGCAATACCACGTCGGCCACCACCGCGGTTTCGGTCAGAAACATATCCTGCACCACGACGAAAGCCTTCGAGAACGTGAATGGATCGATCTGTAAGCGACCGATGGGATTCGAGCCGACAATATACAGAGCCTTCAACTTGTTCGCTTTTCCTGCGTCAACCATGCCGGATAAATCAAGTCCAGCAGCCTGCGGGATTTCTCCCCACTCCTCATGGAACTGGCTGCTTCCTCCAATCGGGTTGTATCCCGGCAGCAAATCAGGATACAAGCCCATATCGGCCGCTCCGCGAGAATTCGCATAATCGGCCAGACAAATAAACTTAGCCCCGGAAATTCCAGAACCAAACTTCACAAGGCTCGAAAGATCGTCGCCACGAACTTCAGAGCCGAAAGCGATAATGAGATTCTGCTCGCTGCGTAATGTGCCGCGAAGAGCCATCCATGCATCCTTGTTTGTGGATGAAATTTGTGGATGAAACGCGTCCAGGGCAGCGTCGTCCCCGGAAAGAAACGCCGCAACCTTGACCTTCCGCTCCCGGCGGGGATCTGCATGAAGTCCGCAGCCTGCCTCTGCAACTTGATCGGCTTGCAGTTAATCACGTAAAGCCGGGCGCGATGCAAGCGAATATTGTTGCGAATCTGCCAGGCCAGCAGCGGATGCTGCTCCGTGGGATCGTTGCCAATCAAAAGTATCGCGGGAGCAGTGTAGACATCCGACATGCTCGCCGTAGCATCTGTCTTGCCGCGAAGCGCCGCCGCGAAAGCAGGGAAGTCCGCGGTGCGATGATGGTCCACATTATTAGTCTCCAACACAACGCGGGCAAACTTCGAGAGCAAATAAGCTTCTTCGTTGGTAGTCCGAGTCGAGCCCACAACGCCAATCGCTGCCCCGCCATCGCGGTCGCGGATCTCCGCGAACTTCTTCCCGATCAGTTCAAACGCTTCTTCCCAAGTCGCCGGAGTAAGCTTACCCTCTTTCCGAATCAGAGGCCGCGTGAGCCTCTCTTCGTGATTGGCAAAATCGAACGCGTAGCGGCCTTTGATGCAAAGGAAGTCTCCGTTCGTGCCGCTCTTGTCGCGGTTGTCGCCGCGAACAATCTCCATCCCAGTATCGGCGCGTCGCACGCCCAGCGTGGTTTTGCAGCCGTCGCCACAGTGTGTGCAGATCGTGCCCACATGCTTCATCTCCCACGGCCGCGTCTTGTAGCGGTACGCGCCCGAGGTAAGCGCGCCCACCGGGCAGATGTCGATGCACATCCCGCATTCTTCGCACTCCAGGTGATCCTCTTTATTAGGAGCGATAATCGAACTCACGCCGCGGTTCTGCACCCCCAGCGCCCAAACATCCATGCCCTCGCCGCACACGCGCACACAGCGGTAGCAAAGAATGCAGCGCGGCCGGTCGAAAAACACCACCGGCGACCACTGCTGCTCCTCTTTATGATTCTTCGCCTCCATGAACTTCGACTCGGCCGCGCCGTAGGAGAACGTCATGTCCTGCAATTCGCACTCGCCCCCGGCATCGCACACCGGACAATCCAACGGATGGTTTCCCAGCAGCATCTCCAGCATCGATTTGCGCGCCTGCTTGATCTCGTCACTATCCGAAGTGACAATCATGCCTTCGCTGATCACGGTGGTACACGCGGTCTGCAGCTTCGGCATTTTCTCAATCTTCACCAGGCACATGCGGCAAGCGCCCTGCAGAGAAAGATTGGGATAGTAGCAAAACGAAGGCACCTCGATGCCCACGGTCTTGCAAGCCTCAATCAGCAGCGTCCCAGCAGGAGCTGTGACCTTCTTGCCGTCAACAGTAAGTGTTATATCAGCCATAAGAATTGTGCGATTTTGCGATTGCGTAATCGGGCGATTGAAAAACCTTACCCTACAAGACTGTTTGGTTCTCCAATCGCAAAATGACCCGATCGCCCAATGATTCAATCTTCTCGCTACGCCATTACTTCTTCCAGCGCGCTTTGCTTTTCATACGGGCAAGGCCGCCCGTCCAGATGATCTTCAAATTCTTTCCGGAACTTCTTCACGAACGCAATCGTCGGCATCGCCGCCGCATCCCCCAGCGGACAAAACGTCCGCCCCAGCATGTTCTCCGAGAGATACTGCATGTTGTCGATATCCTTCATTACGCCGCCTCCCGAATGAAACCGGATCAAAGTTTTCTTCAGCCAATCCGTCCCCTCACGGCAGGGAATGCACCATCCGCAACTCTCATGCTGATAAAACTTCATGGTCCGCAGCGCAAACTTTACGATGCACTGCTGATCGTCCAACACGACCACCCCGCCTGACCCAAGCATCGAGCCCGCCTTCGCGACCGAATCGAAATCCATATTGATGTCGATCTCGTCCGCAGTCAGGCAAGGCGTAGAAGCTCCGCCCGGGACAACAGCTTTCAACGAACGCCCCTTAGGAATGCCACCGCCCACTTCGTAAATCATCTTCTTCAGGCTGTAGCCCATGGGCAGTTCATACACGCCCGGCTTCGCCACATTCCCGCTAAGGCAGAACAACCGCGTTCCGCCATTTTTCGGAGGACCAATCTTGCAATACCATTCCGCTCCGCCCAGAATGATGTGCGGCACGCTGGCCAGAGTCTCCGCATTATTAATGACGGTCGGACCGCCCCAAAGTCCGACCACAGCAGGGAACGGAGGCCGAATCCGCGGAATCCCGCGCTTGCCCTCGAGCGACTCCATCAGCGCCGACTCTTCACCCACTTCATAAGCCCCCGCGCCGCCGTGCCAGTAAATGTCAAAATCGCGCCCGCTGCCGAAAATGTTTTTGCCCAGAAATCCCTTGGCGTAAGCGTCGCGGATCGCCTTCTGCATGGTGATCGACAGGTATCGATATTCGCCGCGGATGTAGATGTACCCGCTGCGAGCCCCCACCGCCAGCCCGCCAATCATCACCCCCTCAATCACCGCATGCGGATCATGCTCGAAGATCAGCCGGTCTTTGCAAGTGCCCGGCTCACTCTCGTCGCCATTGCACAGCACGTACTTCGGCTTGGACGATTGCTTGGGCACGAACGACCATTTCATCCCGGTCGAGAACCCGGCTCCCCCGCGCCCGCGAAGTCCCGAATTCTTCACTTCATTAATAATAGCGTCCGGCTCCATCGCAAGCGCCTTCTGCACGGCCTTGTAGCCGTCCAATTCGAGGTAGCGATCAATATTCGTGGCACCCAGTCCAAAGCGCCGGGTGACGACCTTAACCTCGTCGGGATGTGAGACCAAAGATGCCATTGTTGATTTTGCGATTGAGTCATTGTGCGATTGCAAAGGCTTTCAATCGCCCAATCACCCGATCGCTACAATCTTCTTGTACTCGTCCAAAATCGCATCCATCTTGCCAACCGTCAGGTTCTCGTGAAAATCGTAATTCACCTGCGCCGCCGGAGCCCAACTGCAAGCTCCAATACATTCCACTTCCTCCAGCGTGAACAAACCGTCGGGCGTTGTTCCCTTGTGCCCAACCCCCAGCCTCTTCGCGCAATGCTCGAGGATCTCCTCACCCCCGCGCACCAGGCAACTGATGTTCGTGCAAATCTGCACGTTGAACTTCCCGCGCGGCTTCGTAGTCAGCATCGAGTAGTAACTGATCACATTGCGCACTTCCAATTCCGTCAAATCAAGCCGCCCGGCAAGCTCCGCAATCACTTCGTCGGACAAAAATCCAACTTCATCCTGCGCATAAAGAAGCGTTGGAACCAGCGCCGACCGCTTCGTCGGATAATGCGGCACCATCTCCGCAAACCGCGCCTCGAATTCGTCAGAAAACTTCACCGATCAATCTCTCCCAGCACAATGTCAATGCTCCCAATCGCCGCCACTACATCCGCAATCAATTTCCCCTCACACATCTTCGGCAAAGTCTGCAGATTAGCCAGGCAAGCCGCTCGCATGTGCACTCGATACGGTTTAGCCGTGCCGTCGCTAACGATGTAGTAGCCCATCTCCCCGCGCGGCGACTCCACCGCCTGATACACCTCACCCGCCGGCACCGCGAATCCCTCAGTAATGATCTTGAAATGGTAGATGAGTGCTTCCATCTGCGTCTTCATCTTTTCCCGGTCTGGCAACACAATCCCCGGAGCATCGGCCTTGATCGCACCCTCCGGCATACCATCCAGAGCCTGCTTCACAATTTCGATCGACTCGCGCAGCTCCCGGACCCGGCACATGTAACGCGCGAACACGTCACCCTCCTGCGCCACTGGCACCTTGAATTTAAAATTCTCATAGCCGGAGTAAGGCATGTCGCGTCGCAAATCGATGTCCACGCCGCTTCCCCGCAGGGTCGGTCCACTTGCACCCAATGCAATCGCATCTTCCGCGCTAAGCTGCGCCACGCCCTTCGTGCGCATCATCCAGATCGGATTCCCCGTCAGCAGGTTTTCGTACTCATCCACCTTCTCAGGAAAGCGCCCGGCGAATTCGCGAACCCGCTCGAAGAATCCCAAAGGCGGTTCGAGGGCGATGCCTCCCACGCGAAAATACGAAGTCATCATGCGCTGTCCGCTGACCATCTCGAACATGTTCAAGATTTCTTCGCGCTCGCGGAAGCAATACAGAAACACCGTCAGCGCTCCAATATCCATGGCGTGCGTGCCTAGCCACACCAGATGCGAATTGATCCGCGTCAACTCATTCATCAGCACCCGCATCCATTGCGCCTTCGGAGGAATCTCCAGCCCCAGCAGCTTCTCCACCGCCAGCACGTAGCACAGATTGTTGGTCATGGGGCAGAGATAGTCGATGCGGTCGGTCAGCGGCACCACCTGCTGATAGAACTTAGCCTCGCAGGTCTTCTCGATTCCAGTGTGCAGAAAGCCGATATCCGGCATGATGCGAACGATGGTCTCGCCGTCAATCTCCAACAGCACGCGCAGCACGCCGTGCGTCGAGGGATGCTGCGGCCCCATGTTCAGGATCATCGTTCGATCCTGGCCGGGTTCAAGCACGGGAGTAGGCGCAAGGTGGGCCATAAATGAATCTACCGATAGCCCTCCACCGGATAATCCTTTCGCAGCGGATGACCTTCCCAATCTTCCGGCATCAGCAGCCGCCGCATATAAGGATGCCCCGCAAACCGGATCCCGAACAGGTCAAACACTTCGCGCTCAAAATAATTGGCCCCCGGCCACACCGGGGTCAACGAATCCACTGACGGGCTAGCACTCTCCAGCCGAACTTTCAGCCGTACCCGTTCTTTGTTACGAATCGAAAGCAGATGGTAAACCACTTCAAACCGAGGCTCCGCCGGATACCAGTCCACGCAAGTAATGTCGGAAAGATAGTTGAATGCGCACTCCGAATCGTCGCGCAGCAACCCACAAGCCTCGCGCAGATTCTCCGGCGCCAGGGAAATCGTCATTTCCTCGCGGTCGAACTTGACTTCCGTAACCGCCGCCGGATTCCATCCCAGCAGCCGCGCCACCGCCGGATGACCTTTCAGTTGCTGAAGATCCGTAATGGCAGGCGCCAACGCCATTAGCTTTTTCCTCGCCGCACAGCCGCCGGCCCCCACTGCAGAACGCCTTTCTTCCAAACATAAAAGAAGCCAACCAGAACAATGCCGATGTAGACGAACATCTCCCCCAGCCCAAAGTGCTTCAGATCGCGCAGAATCACCGCCCAGGGATAAAGGAACACAGCCTCAACGTCGAACAGAATAAACAGCATCGCCACCAGGTAGAACTGCACCGAAAAACGCCCACGCGCGTCGCCCACAGGCGTCATTCCCGATTCGTACGGAGCCATCTTGGCCCGAGTCGGTTTCCGCTCCCCGATCAGCCAGGAAAGCGAGATAATGACAGTTGCAAGTCCAATCACCAGCAGGCAATGAATCAGAAACGGCAGGTAGCGTGCGAAGTAATTGTCGGGCATAGGACAAGCTATATATAATTCGCGCCAAGCATCACTTAAACGTTCTAGATTAGGTGCTGGTGCGCAACAGTGTCAAGGGAAGCGGGAACAATTTGGCAATTGTGTAATCGGGTAATTCGCTAATTTGAGAATCAGGCCCCGAAAACAACGCACGACGCCGTAACCTCAGGGGTTCGGGGTTTCAAATTACAAAATTACCAGATTACTAAATTACAAATCTTATGTTGGCACCCGAAGAACTGCGCGACCGGACGAAGGCGTTTGCGATTCGTATCGTCAAGCTTTACCGGTTGCTGCCGCGCACAGCCGATTCCCAGGTCGTGGGCAAGCAGTTGTTGCGTTGCGGCACGTCGGTCGCAGCGAACTATCGAGCGGCGTGCAGGGGTAGATCACGCGCCGAGTGGATTGCGAAAATTGGACTGGTGGTGGAGGAGGCGGACGAAACGGTTTTTTGGTTGGAAATGCTGTCCGATTGCGGCATAGTGTCGAGCCACCGCTGCGAGGACATTCTGAAAGAAGCGCGTGAACTAAGTGCAATTTTCACAGCAACTCAGCACACGGCCAGGCGGACAGGTTAAATTACCAAATTACAAAATTGCCAAATTACAAATGCCCTTATGATTTTTGGCTTTAATACCGACGTAAAACTCGGCGACACCATCTACCACGTGCAAAGCGAAGCGCGCGAGAGCGAAAAACTGCTCCAGACCCAGGTCTTCGTGCGCGGCAGATGCGTAGGCAAGCGCGCCGTCTCCTACGCGACGTCGGCCGCGCAGTCCGATTTCGGCGATCCCCACAAAGAACAGCAACTCCGCGACCAGCATCGCCTCGTGCTCGAAGCCATTCGCGAAGGCCAGTTGGAAACTGTCCTCGACCACGCCGAAACCGAAACCTTGGCCGCCATCAAGCAACTCGACCTGCAATGCGAGAACGCCAACTCCGTTCACGCCAGCCGCAATTTAACCCTGCAACTGCGCGTAACCGAAGCCGGAGCCGCCGTGCCCGCCGCCCGTCTAACCATGCGTTTCGCCCGCGCTGACTCCACGCCCTTCTACACCCAGGCAGTAACCGACGCCGCAGGCGCGGCCGAAATCTCAATCGAACTCGAAGAATCCGCGTTACCAGACTCCTCCGTGCTCGTACAAGCCACCCACGAAGGCCGCACCGTAACCCGCAAATTCGCCCTCCGCAAAGCCGAGTGAATGTGAAGGCTTCTCGAAGGACTGAAAGACCATTGCTTTTCTTAGCGTACTTAGCGGCTTTTCTTTGCGTCCTTTGCGGTTAAAAGCTCTCTTCCAGCAGTTCCACATAATGCTCAGTCGCCAAGAAGCTGAAGTCAGCTAAAATCATTGAGACTACGCGCAATGAAACTGCACATCAACGGAGAAGAGGGTATCTTCGCAACACCGCCAGGCCAAGCCACCTTCACCCTCGCAGCCCTGATCGAATCGCTGAACATGAAGCCCGGCCGCGTAGCGGTAGAACTAAATCGCAACATAGTCCCCCGCGACCGCTGGCCCGAAACCCCGCTAAAAGACGGCGACCGCCTGGAAATAGTCCACTTCGTCGGCGGCGGCTGCTAATTCCGCAGCACGCCTCGTTCAGTTGGACGACTTTTTAGCTGGTTGTATTTTCGGCGAGTGCCGCGGTGCCATTCTCTTGAATTGTCGCATCGACTGCAGATAGCGCGACGTCCCGATCCCCTGCTCCTTAGGCGCACCGTAGAGTTCAGGATGAATGTAGTATCCCCGTTCCCTGGCGCTCTTCGCCTGCTCCACGATCAGGGGATTAGGCGGTGGCGTATGCGTCGTGCCGAACCGCAGTCACTTGCCACGAGACTTCGCTGCCCGCGCTCCCTCCTGCAATCTTGAAACGATTGCCAGAGACTTTCTGGGCGATATACAAACCCGGTCCCGGCGCTCCGATGGATGTCAGTTGGTAGCGGAAGTCGCCGTTTACCGCTTCGAACCAGGTCGGAAGTTGAACGACTGCTTCGCCACTGCCATCGAGTGTGGCATTCCCGCTGTAAATGTTCATCATCTCGGAAGACTCCACGGACGCGTGGAGCAGATATTTGTTGGCGGGGTCAGTTGGGTGATCGATCCTGAAATCTTTCGTGCCCGCAAAAATCGTACCGGTTACATTGATGTCTCCGCTGAAATAGCCTGCATACCCGCCGGTCGACGCAGTCCCGCCGTCAGGATTGGTGGCAAAGATGCCGTCGCCGTCTGTGCCTGGATTACCATTACTTCCGGCTCCATATGCTACGACGCCCGCTCCACTCACGTTCAAACCAGTTATTTCATTAATTCCCCCCATACCCCACAGCCCAGCGCCACCCCCGCCAAAGTTCCCTTGTGCTCCGATACCCATAACACCTGGCCCGCCCCCCCCGTCGCCAGTTGATCCGTACCCAACCACGCCAATTGACGCTACGGGCCCGCCTCCTGCATAACCCACCACACTAATACGCAGCGGAGGAAGGGGCATTCCCGTCCCCGCCTGTACCGACGACACCAGGGCCTCCGACTCCTCCGTTAACCCCGGCGGCGCCCCCGGTTCCATCTACTCCAGCGGTACCGAATACAGTGGAAGAGAGGCCAGGAGACCCAGTGGCGGCGAGACCGACATACGCCACCGATGACGCTGTAGTATTCAACATGCCCGTAGGAGTCGTACTCTCGTCCCGACCTGTGCCACTCCGTTTCCGTTGACGCTGAATATCACGGTGCCTTTGCTTTCCCCGCTTAGCACCGCGCCACCGCCGACATTGTTGAACACCCCGGCTGTTCCCGCGGCGCTGTGAGCCTCGCCGATTACTCCCACACCTCCGCCCGTCGTCGCGCTGGAGATTCCATAGAGTCCAGTTCCTGCGGCGCGCAGAGATGTCGAGCGAGTAGCGATGGAATCGTGGGTGAGAACGTCCAGTTTACCTCCCGGAGTTGTCGTGCCGACGCCCACCTGGCCATTGAATTGATAGAGATCAGAGATGCCAAGGTTCGACGAACTGGTCCACAGCGGCACGTAGTTAGTGCTGCCACTGCCGGACACACTTAAAGAGCTAGGGCTACCGACTGCACCTGCTGCCTTCTTTGGTCCGGGAGGCAAGTCTCGACCTACTTGCGGCACGGCCAGCACGAACGCCGAAGGCGGCAGCCCTCCGATGGTTTCCGCATCCCTAGCCTTAAAGGCGTACGGTGTGCTCACCAGCAGCACGCGAGGCTGCTCAGCCTGACCAGAGACCTGCACCCCCACCCAGCGCGCCTGCCCGGAAATAAACAGCTCAGTGGGCAATCCATCAGGCTTGGTCGATCCCAGCAGAGCGGCGTAGCGGCCGTGGCCGTCGGCGGTAACGTTCTGCGTCTCCAGCCAAAGGGGAGCGCCGCCGGTTTGTTCGGAATAAAGGGCAAACGTAATGCCCACGACACCGGTCAAGGCATTGCCGTTGAGATCCTTAACGGTACCGCCGAAGCGGACCAAACGAGGCAGTGCGGATGCAGTTTCAGCGGTTGATTGTGCGAAGGTCAATTGAGCCAGAGACAAGAATCCAACCACCACGCAAGCGGCGCGGAGCTTCATGGGAGTTTTCTCCTTCATAGAGAATCGAAATTTGCTTCCAGAGTGGCCCGACTACTCAAGCAAGAAACAGGTACGCGTTAAGGAACAGCAAGGGAAGTGCGGAGCTGCCCAAAACGTGCCGAAATTATCTTGTGCGGCCTCTGCCGCCCTGTCAACCCACAAATCGAAAAGCGCACCAGAGGAAATAACCACGACCCCGAATAGGCGGAATGTGAAAAGCCCAGCAGGTGAAAGCCCGTCACCTGAAGCAAGAGTGTGCCCTTTCCCCTGTCATCCTGAACGGAGCATTTGCTTCACGAGTGAAGCAGATGCGCAGCCGAAAGCCTGCCCGCGCAAAGCCGAAGACCTGCGGCCCGGCGCAAGGCATTTCCAGACCCGCCGCGTTTCTAGTTTCTTGATCGTGCCAAAACAGCGCCTCTACCGGCTCTCCGCCGCACGCGACACCGCAGCCAGCGCCGCCTCCATCTTGCTCAGCCGCTCCTGAAGCTCCCGAATCTCCGCCTGCTGCCGCTGCACTTCATTCAGCAGCATCGGATCCAGCAACTGATATTTCACCGTCTCAATCTGCCCATCCGCCGAACGCGCCACCATGTCCGGATAGACCTCGGCCACTTCCTCCGCGATCAGGCCGTATTGCATGGGCTGGGAACCGTCGGCAAACGGCTTCTTATAGCGGAAGGTAACTGGCCGCAGCCGCATCAGGCCGGCGCTCGCCTCGCCCATATCCTGGATGTCTTCCTTATATCGCCGCGACGATGAGACGGTGCCGAGATTCCCGTTGGAGTCGATCAGGACCGGCACAGCGTTGTTGACACTCGTAGCAGCACCGTAGATGCCCGCGATGAAAGCGCTGGTTTGCGTTCCCGCAGTTCCAATGCGGATTGCGCCGCTGTCGAGGGTGGCGCCCTGATTGCCGATGTCAATATTGTTGCTGCCACTGCCGACGGAAAACCCGGCCAGGTACCCGACCGCCGTGTTGTTGTTACCCTCGTTGGAAAACAGCGCCTGGTAACCGCTAGCCGTGTTGTTGCTACCCGTCTTGTTGAATTGCAGCGCCTGGTATCCGCTGACTGTGTTGTAGCTACCCGTGTCGTTCAATTGCAGCGCCTCGACACCGGTGGCCGTGTTCTGTGACCCGGTGTTGTTGAAGTACATGGCATTGCTACCGCTGGCCGTGTTGTTGCTCCCAGTCGTGTTGGAGTTCAGGGCGACTTCACCGATGGCCGTGTTGTTGTTCCCAGTGGTGTTGGTGTACAGGGCGCTGCTACCGGTGGCTGTGTTGGCGTACCCACTGGTGTTGTGGTATAGGGCCACTTCACCGCTGGCCGTGTTGCCAAACCCGGTAGTGTTGGCGTAAAGGGCCCTGTCACCGCTGGCCGTGTTGTCACCCCCCGTAGTGTTGGCGTATAGCGCCTGATTACCGTAAGCGTTGTTGTAGCTGCCTGTGGTGTTGGAGTATAGCGAGCGGTAGCCGCCCGCCACGTTGTTCGTCCCCGTGGTGTTGAAGTAGAGCGCGTCCGTGCCGCTGGCCGTGTTGTACGACCCGGTGGTGTTGGAGTACAGCGCGTAGTTGCCGCTGGCCGCGTTGTTGTACCCGCCGGTGTTCGAGTAGAGCGCGGCGTTGCCGCTGGCCGTGTTTGAGACACCTGTGGTGTTGGAGTGCAGCGCGTTCTCGCCGCTGGCCGTATTGTTGCTGCCCGTCGTCTTCGAGTTCCCAGCGAAGCCGAGGAAGGCGTTGGCATTCGTGTAGGAGCCAAAGGCGAAAAGATTGCTTCCGATCTGGAAACTGCTGCCCGTGACTATTCCGGTCGCAGTCAGATTCCCGGCTGCACTCACCGCCGTGGTTCCGGTCTGGGTCAGGATTGAGTTCTGAATGTTCGTCGCAGTAGTGAATAACGGAATCTTATTTACCGTTCCGCCCGTCGTGGTCACATCCGATGAGGAAGGAGGCACCGCGCGTGAGGACGATGGCGACGATGGGACTCCGTTGTTCATTCTCCCGCCGCTCCCGCTCACCGGCGTGTTGAGTACAAACGCCGAGGGCGGAAGCCCTCCGACAGTTTCGGCATCCCCGGCCTTCAAGGCATACGGCGCGCTAACCAGCAGCATTCGCGGCTGCTCCTCCTGCCCCGAGACTTGCACTCCCACCCAGCGCGCCTGCTCAGTAGTGAACAACTCAGTCGGCAACCCGTCGGGTTTGGTCGATCCCAGCAGAGCCACATAGCGCCCGTTGCTGTCGGCAGTGACGTTCTGCGTTTCCAGCCAGAGCGCAGCGCCGCCGGTTTGTTCGGAATAAAGCGCAAACGTAATGCCGACCACCCCGGCCAGAGGGTTGCCGTTGAGGTCCTTAACCGTGCCGCTGAAGCGGACCAGGCGGGGCAGAGCGGATTCAGAATTGGTTTGCGTCTGGGAAAAGGTGAGTGCAACGAGTGAAAACACCAAGGCTAAGATACAAGCGGCGCGGAACTTCATGGGAGTTCTCCTTTAGCGAATTGAACCTACTACTGGCGACAGGAATACTTGCCCTTACTAACGACTCTTAGGTGCCCCTTCACTGGTTTTGCGCGTCATTTCTTGCAACCTTGCTAACTTCGCTCGATAACGCTCTGCAATAGCCTTGCTTTGCGGCTGGCCGAACCCTTCGGGAAAGATGTAAAACCCTTGTTCGTCGTGTGGTTCCCGCTCCACCACAATCGGGCCAGCCTTTGCATAAGCATCTTGGCGAATGCCAGTCACTTGCCACGAGACTTTGAGTCCCGGCTTGCCGCCAGCGATTTTGAAGCGATTGCCGTTGATCTCTTCAGAGATATATATGGGAGCAAAGCCGCCGACGCAGGTTAGCTGGTACCGGAACTCACGATTAAGCACTTCGAACCACGCGGGAAGAGACACCCATACCTCGCCCTTTCCGTCCAACACGGCGTTGCCGTTGTAGATGTTCATCATGTCTGGACTTTCTACAAATGAGTGGGACAGGTACTTGTTGGCGGGGTCGAGTGGATGATCGATCTTGAAAGAGCCAGCGGTTTTCGAGAGCGTACCATTCACGTTCACGTCACCCTCGAAGTCTCCCGCAAGTCCTCCCGACGCCCCGAAACCCTGCACCCCGAATCCTGGCGCTGACGCACTGCCGATAACGCCAACGCCTCCGCCAGTCTGATTCACGGTACCGATAACCCCTACAGCAGCGGGTCCGTAGCCGGAGCCAATGGCGCTGTCTCCGCTACAGTGTTGATAGCAGGTCCTAGCCCTGTTGTGGAGCCCAGACCAATCCCGTAAGCGCATACCGCAAGGGCACCCAATGTTGGCGTGCAACTCCCATCGCTCGCCCCAACCCCTTCACCAGAGACACTAAGAACCACTCGATTCCAACCCGCGACGTTCGGCGTTCCTGAGATGTTGACGACGGTCTCGTCCCGTTGCCCGCTATTAGCATCGTTCCATTAGTAATGTTCTTAAAGTTTCCCGTACCGTTTACGTCGAGAGTGTACTGAGGAGTTGTAGTGCCGATGCCGACGTTGGTGCTGGCAGTTGCTCCGTTCACGCCGTTGATGCTTCCCAGAACGAGGGCATTGCTGGCCGCGACTTCGGCGTTGGCGCCGATCGCTGCGGAATTACTGAGGCCGTCGACGCTAGTGCCGCAGTTGTAACCGATGCACGTAAGGTAATTTCCCTTTGAGTTTGAAAAGAGCGCGTTGTAACCGCTGGCCGCGTTGTTCGACCCAGTGGTGTTGGAGTACAAGGCTGGTAGCCGCTAGCCGTGTCTGACGTCCCTGTGGTGTTTTTATACATGGCCTGGTAACCGTTTGCCGCGTTGTTCGATGCGGTGTTGTAGTACAGCGAGTGGTAGCCGCCCGCCACGTTGTACGACCCGCTCGTGTTCGAGTACAGCGCGGAGTTGCCGCTGGCCGTGTTGTACGACCCGCTGGTGTTGGAATACAGCGCGGAGTTGCCGCTGGCCATGTTGGAGCTGCCAGTGGTGTTGGAGTACAGCGCGTTCGTGCCGCTGCCCGTGTTGTAGAACCCTGTGGTGTTGGAGTACAGGGATCGGCAGCCGTTTGCCACGTTGTACGACCCGGTGGCGTTGGAGACAGCGCGTTAACGCCGCTGGCCGTATTGTTGGTGCCCGTCGTCTTCGAGTTTCCGGCGAAGCCGAAGGAAGGCGTTGGCTTTCGTGTATGAGCCAAAGGCGACAGGTTGCTTCCGATCTGAAAGCTGCTGCCTGTAACTATTCCGGTCGCCGTCAGATTCCCGGCTGCACTCACCGCCGTGGTTCCCGTCTGGGTCAGGATTGAGTTCTGAATGTTCGTCGCAGTAGTGAATAACGGGATTGTATTCACCGTTCCGCCCGTCGTGGTCACATTCGATGGCGAAGCGGCTGCGATGCGCGTGACCACGGCGAGGAAGCGGGGGCCATGCGCCGGGTACGACGGCGATGAACGGGGCTTCGTCGTCATCTCTGCCGCCGCCTCTCACTCGCGCCTAAGACAAAGGCTGAGGGGGGTAGCCCTCCGATGGTTTCCGCATCCCCGGCTTTCAACGCATACGGCGCGCTGACCAGCAGCACGCGCGGCTGCTCGGCCTGCCCCGGCTCCCGGACTCCCACCCAGCGCGCCTGCACGGAAGTAAACAGATCAGCGGAGACCGTCCGGCTTGGTTGATCCCAGCAGAGCCACGTAACGGCCGGTGCGATCAGCGGTGACGTTCTGCGTCTCCAGCCAGAGCGCAGCGCCGCCCGTTTGCTCGGAGTAAAGGGCAACGTGATCCCGACCACGCCAGTCAGGGGATTGCCGTTGAGATCCTTAACGGTGCCGCCGAAGCGGACCAGGCGAGGCAGAGCGGATGCAGTTTCAGCCGTTGATTGTGCGAAGGTGGGTTGAGCCAGAGAACAGAGAATCCGAGTACCACGCAGGCGGCGCGGAGTTTCATGGGAAATTTCTCTTCCGAGAATCGATACACTTTCCAGGGGCCCGACTGCTCAAACAAAAAGCCAGTAGAAATGGTGCGAGAAATTAATTGGGGCAGCCGCCGGCTCGCAACGTGCGCCATTACTGCCGAAGCGACGTCCCTTCTGCTTTCACCGCGCGAACTTTGTAGCTAACTTCGTCGATCGGCCTTGAACGTGGCTTGGATGGTCTTCATCGTGCCGCGTAAGCCGTGAAATCTGCGCTTGTTGGGAGTCGCCTCTGCTCCGCCGAGCTTGTATCTGCATTTGCTGCGCTTTGATCTGTTCCTGCTGCTTCCGAATCAACGCCTGTTGTTCTTTGGTCGCCTCGATCAGTAGCGCAGTAAGGCGGGTGTAATCCACGCTCTGGGCATCCTTGCCGTTCTTTTCCCAAGTCACGACCTCCGGAACCACCGCTCCTACTTCCTCAGCAATCACGCCCACTTCATGTTTGCCGTTTGCCTTCAGGTCATAGGAAACGCCGCGCAGTTGCTCAACTCTTTCCAACGCACCGTGCAGCGTTTGGATGTTGGTCTTCCAGCGTCGTGAACTATACGTGTCCCAACCATCGCTAATGGCATGACCTGCGCCTTGAGCAATGGTAAAGACATTCGATGGTGTCGTGGTCCCGATCCCAACTTTGATGCTGGTGGTCGTGCTGTGCAGGTAGCTGCCGAGTACCAGAGCGTTGCTTTCACTAACCTGGCATACGCCCCAATCGCAGTGGCATTGGTCAGATCGCCGGAGCCCACATTGGCAAAGTACCCCAGTGCGGTATTGTTGGTGCCCGTAAGGTTGGACTGAAGCGCCTGGGAGCCGATGGCGGTGTTGTAGCCGCCCGTGGTGTTCAGTAAGAGTCTTGAAGCCCACCCCGACGTTATTTTGGCCCGCGGTGTTGTTCAGGAGCACCCAGAGGCTGATGGCGGCATTGGCTTCGGCCGTGGTGCTGTTTAGTAGTGTCGATTCGCCTACGGCGGTATTACTGCCGCCCGAGGTGTTCGAGGAGAGGGAGAAAAGGCCAAGGGCCGCGTCATCGACGCCCTCGCCGGAGGAGAGAGCGTTCACCCCATACGCGGTGTTCGCGAACCCGGTAGTGTCGGCCGAAGCGCTCCCACGCCGCTGGCGGTGTTCTGGACGCCGGAGTTGGTGGAATTTCCTGCGAAGCCGAGAACCGCATGCTGATTTGCAAAAGAGCCAAAAGCAAACGGGCTGCCTCCGATCTGGAAGCTGCTGCCCGACTGTGGTCTCAGATCGCCCTAAACCGTCAGCTTAGTGGCTCATTTAAAGCATTCACCGCCGCGATTCCGTTCTGAGTCAGGATTGAGATCTGAATGTTCATCGCCGAGGTAAATAACGGAATCGTATTCACCGTTCCGCCCGGCGTGGTCACATGTGATGAGGAACCTGGCGCCGCGAGAGAGAATGAAGACTCAGCAGTGGTTTGCTATTGAAAATAAGTGAGTGGAGCATGTGACACAGTGGAGTTTCGAAAATACAGAGCGAAGCCGAAGTCATGGGATCTTCTCCTTCCTGAAATCGAAAGTCAAACACAAAAACGTTACGCTGCACCGCGTGTGCACACGCAATCTTGTCGTAACGCTCTCTTTTGATTGAAGTTGCTCCGAGAAAAACAGTTGAGCGCGGTTCACGCAGTATACTTCGAAATTGTGGAACACCTGGGTCTATAGCACCGGGTTCTCAAACACTTGTGTCTAACCCGTCTCGTCGCAGCAAGGTGGGCCACTAACACTGCTGCGGGGGAGGTAGATTTTCGGAAAAGCGGCGCAACCGGGACGCTAATACGAGGGTGTTTGTTTGGTCAATGGCACTTTAGTGGCGTAGGCCCTGCGTCCGTGAATCCGTTTTAGAATCGTCGGTAGAGCCGTGGAAGAGTGGCGCTCGAACGCCGTAAGCCTCACAGATACTCGGGCTTCCGTCAGTCTCCCCTGGCACTCTCCTAGTTAACCCTCCCCACCAATCCCTTGTTGACATCCGCCACCTCACGCCTAAAATGTTTCAAACATCTCACTCGTACACTGTTTCAAACATGAACGGGGAATAATGCAAGCCCGCTTTTCATCCCGTGATGTAGTAGCCATGACCGGCGTCACCGCCCGCCAGCTCCAGTGGTGGGACGAGCGCGGAGTCATCAAGCCCGAACGTGTAGGCCACCGCCGCCTTTATTCCATGCAGAAACTCACCGAAATAACCGTGATCTGCCAGCTCCGGCGCAAGGGCTTCCCCCTGCAGGGCGTCCGCAAGGTCATCCGTTTCCTCCAGCGTGAATTCGGCAAAGGCCTCGCGGAAATCGTCGGCCGCAACTCCGACGTTCACCTGCTAAGCGATGGCAAACATCTTTACTTGGAAACATCCGCGCGCCAGATCGTAGACATCCTGAAGAATTCAAGTCAGCCCATTCTCGGGATCTGCCTCAGCGATGCGGTGCGGCAGGTGCGGGCTGAGGTCGTTGCCAGAAAAGCCAGTACTTCCGTAACATCGCCCGCCGTGCGCAGGCGTGCTAGAAACGTTTCGTAGGCAGCAAGTCGGAATGAGTTTCCGTACCCGGAGTCGCAGTACAGAGCCAGGAGGAGTGCATGGTCGGCGAACTGGACATTCTCAGCGAATGGATTCCCGAACAGATGCAACCCGGAACCGTCTTCGTTCTGGAAAACGCCGGCGAAGTCGGCGAGAAGGAAGATCCCTACTGGGCCGTGCTCGCCTGCCCATCCTGCGGCATGCTGGGCCTGATCACGCGCCGCCAAATCAACGGCCTCATCCCCGTAATCTGCGGCTCCGAGCAATGCTCCGCCCAATTCTTCATTCGCGAAGCCGAAGTAGTAGTCCGCAAACCGTTCTAGCGGTTGCTACCCTGTGTTACCCCGTGTCCTCTGTGTTAAAAGGTTTTAGCTTTTTTACGGCAGTTCCACTCAACGCCACCGGAACCTGATCGACGATCTCGATCCCAAATCCCTCAAGCGCGGCTACACGTTTGGGCCTGTTCGTAAGCAGGCGGATGCGCCGCAGGTTCAGGTCGGAAAGAATCTGCGCGCCGATTCCGATCTCGCGCTGCGTTTGCCGCTCGTTGTCCAGCAGTGACGGCAGCTTGCGGCCGCGATGGAAGCTGAGCGCGCTGCGTTCGCCCGCCTTCTCGATCGAGAATCCCTTCGAGGTTTGGTGCAAATAAATAAGCGCGCCGCGTCCTTCCTGATCGATCGCGCGCAGCGAGCCTTCGAGCGTGGCGTGACACTCGCAGCCGGTCGCGCCAAACACGTCTCCCATCAGGCAGTGCGCGTGCATGCGCACCAGCACGGGCGCGTCGCTGGCTTCATTTTTATTCCCGATGTCGCCGCGAGAAATTTCTCCTTTAGGCATTTCTCCTTTAAGCAAGGCCACGTGCGACCCCGCCGTCGATCTCGCTTTCGTAAGCGATGAGGCGGAACTCGCCGAAGCGCGTGTCGACCAGAGCTTCGCCGACGCGATGCACGTAACGTTCATGCGCCATGCGATAGCGGATCAACTCCGCGACCGTCAGCATCTTCATGTCATGCCGCCTGCAGAACTCGATCAGGTCTGGCACGCGCGCCATCGTGCCATCGTCCTTCATGATCTCGCAGATGATGCCCGCGGGAATCAGTCCCGCAAGCCGCGCCAGATCGACGGAGGCTTCGGTCTGTCCGGCGCGGACGAGCACTCCGCCTTTGCGGGCGCGAAGCGGGAAGACGTCGCCCGGGCGGGCAAGATCTGAGGCCTGCGTGGCGGGATCGATCGCGACCTGAATCGTGCGCGCGCGATCGTAGGCGGAGATGCCAGTGGTCACGCCCACGCGCGCGTCAATCGCTTCGCAGAACGCGGTGCCGTATTGCGAAGTGTTCTCCGCGCTCATGGGGCCGAGGCGCAGGTGGTCGAGGCGCTCTTCAGTCATGGTGAGGCAGACTAGGCCGCGTCCATACTTGGCCATGAAGTTGATGGCTTCGGGCGTGACCTTCTCGGCGGCGAGCGTGATGTCGCCTTCGTTCTCGCGGTCTTCGTCGTCGACAACGACGATCATGCGGCCGGCGCGGATCTCCTCGATGGCAGTGGGAACGTCGGCAAAGGCTTGCGTGCTCATGAGGCGATTGTAGCAAAGGCGTTAGCGAGTTGGTTAACGAAGCGGATACCGGCTGAGTGTTCCAGTTGGAACATTGTGCTGAATGTTCCAACCGGAACATAGGAGCGGTTTTGCGGTTTTTGTGCTTGAATATTCCAGATGGAATTGTGCGGAATGTTCCAACTGGAACATTCACTTTGCAGAAAAGTCTTGGCGTAAGTGGTTGATTCTTCGTGCGGGCTTTTGGGCGAGTCAATGGATTCAAGGGGATAGGCTGTGGAAGAAATGTCTACTTTCGAGGACGTCGGATGTCTACTAAAGTAGACTTGACAGGGGCGCGACGTACTTTATAAGGTACGCGGTTTGGACCGTCGCGCTGCTGGCAGTCGGGGGCGGCGAGTGCTGATTACATAGACTTGCGGGGATTGGGGAAGATCCCGTCTGCGTGCTTGTGCAGGATCGGAGATCAAAAGCCCCGCCCTGTCTCTCCAAAGGACGGAGAGACAAGGACGGGGCACCCACTCAGGTAGGTCTGTGTGGAAAGGCTGGGCCAGCCCCTTTGAAATGCCTTGTATGTGGAGTATACTGTGGAATGGGAGTCCACATATGCAAGTCGTTCAAATTGTTTTGGATAAGGAGCTGTCTCATGCGGCCGACCAGGCCGTTAAGCGCAACCGGCGAAACCGGTCCGCTTTGGTGCGCGACGCCCTGCGGGAACATCTCCGCCAGTTGGAATTGAGAGCCAGTGAGGAGCCGACCGCCAGGGTTACTCGCGGGGTTCGAGGCCAACGCGGAAGCGCGGGTTTGGGAATTGGAGGCCACGTGGCCGGAAGAATAGCGCGAGGTCAGATACTCCGAGGTGCTGTTCGGCTCTACCAGTTTGCCGCGCCTGACAGGAACCGACCTGCTCTCGTGCTCACCCGCAACAGCGCCATCGCGATCTCTCAACAGTCACGGTTGCGCCGGTTACTTCGACGATTCGCGGGGTGCCATCGGAAGTGGATATGAATGAGAAGGACGGTGAAAGCCCCGTGCGCGGTGAACCTGCACAATGCCGTTACGGTGTCGCAACAGCGGCTGGGGAAACGTGTGGCCCAGCTTAGTTCCGCGCGAATGAATGAGGTGTGTGCCGCTCTGCAGTACTCGCCGGGTTGGGATTCGAACTAATTGCTGGGAACGTCCCGTGTGGGCCCCGGTTTCCATCTTTCTTATTCTCCCGAATTGGTACAGTTCCCGAAATATTTATCAGTCGCAGTTCGTTCCGCGAGTAAGTGACCATAAAATGTTATAGGGCGGACGATTGGTTTGGGAGGGTATTGCCAGTGGGTACTTGACGGCGTTCGCCAAATGTGGAGTGGCTTTGCAGCCGCTAAGGTTAGAACTCCCTTGCCCTCCTCGGGTTACTCGACACTAATATTCGTTGACAATCGCCACGGCTTATTTATTATTATAAGTGTTTGGCGAACGTCGTCTTGTATTCGAAGCCCCGAGCGATGCTCGGGGCTTTGGCTTTCTGTAACCATTCCCGTCTATCTATACATTCCACGGTTCGCGGCGTGCCATTTCGCGGTGGACCAGGAAGTGGTTCTGAATGAGGAGGACGGGATGAAAGCCCCGTGCGCTGAACCTGCACAATGCCGTTACCGTGCGGCAACAGCGCCTGGGGAAACGTGTGGCCCAGCTTAGTTCCGCGCGCGAATGAATGAGGTGTGTGCTGCTCTGCGGTTCTCTTTGGGTTGCGATGCAAACTAGTTATTCGGAACGTTCGGTCTGCCCCTCGAATTCCCCGTTCTGCGACCTCGAATACGAAGCCAGAGGGCGGCTTAGTTTGGTCACTTTCACTCCGTTCCGCTGCAAAGCAGAGATAGCGTCCGCCCGCGCGGGGACCCGCAGTAGCGATACCTCTCTCAGTTTGGGCAGAGAAAGAAGTGGCGATATATCAGCAATCGATACATCCACCAGACTCAATTTTCGCAGCGATGTCATCGTTCAAGTTCCGTCCCCGCATTTACCGGCATAGCACTAAGGGTCAAGTCCTCGATTGTGGAATTGCCCGTCAAAAAGCCGAGGGAGTTTATCTGAACTCCTCCCAAAGCCAGCGTTTTCAACTGGAGTTGAGCGATCACGTCAATGCCGTTTACCACTGTTGGTTGGCGCATCATCATTCCCATTACGTTCAATTGAGTAAGCTTGTTCAACTGCCGTAATGGAGAAAGATCAAGGATCGGGGGTCCCCAAATAAACAGGTTCTCCAAGTTGGAAAGGCTTTCAACTCCAGTCATATTTACTGGCACCTGCGCGATGATCGTAAGCTTCTTTACCTGAGACACGCGAGTCAGGTAGGGTGCTTGTTTGGCATCTATCGACAGCTCTTCCAATCGGGCGAGACCTTGCAATGGTGACAGGTCCCTAACGGCAGAATCCCGAACGTCGACAGACTTCAGTGAATATACCTTTGCGACGGGGGCTAAATCATCTACCAACGTCCCCATAATCATCAGGCTTTTTAGCTTTGTTAAATGGCTTACCGGCCCAACGTTTCTTGCTCTCGACATGCTGAGGACTAGTACTTCCAGATTTGTCAGCGAGGACACTGCATCTATATTGAGATCCGTAATATTGGTGAAGGGAGTTTGCGCTACCGCCAGTTTCCGTAAATTCGTCATTCCCTTCAACTCGGACAGGCTGTCGATATTACTTGCTCCAATGTCAATTCGATAACAACGACTGCCCGCGAGTAAGTGCAAACCAGCGATATTTGGAACCTGTTGGAAAACTAGTCGGCAAGGCTTCTTTAATGCCCGGAAATACTTCGCAGACTCTTCCATGTTCGGGAGTGCTTTATTGGCGATGCTGAATTCCGTCGCATCGCTGGAATCTTTTATTCCCCATCCCAATTGTGCCAGGCTGCCAAGCGGATTAGCAGCGATTGCATCGGCAGGAGCAGCAGTAGTAGAGGTGGGCGACTGTGAGGCAGGGGCAGTTGCGCTAGAACTCCCCGCTGTCCCAGACATTGGTGCTGCTGCGTGATGGGCTTCTCTTCTGGCCGCTAGCCTGAGTGCCTCAGACAAGCCAATCGCTATTAAGCCGCACGCAATAAACGTAGCAACCGCACGTGGCACGAATTTATCTGGCGTCATGGCATCCCACCACACGATTTTTCCCCACATCCATAGTGCCGACAACCAAAAGCAAACGCGAGCAGCTTTGAACGCCTTTGCCTCATCACTTATCATAAACAGGCCCAAGATCGTGGGGGGTAGAGCGACCAGAAAGAATGCCCATTCGCCGAGCAGGGAGAGGATGTGCATTTCGGAATTTTACGCTCCCCGAAGTGCTGCAATCCCGTAACCGAGAAAGGTACAAATCGGGACAGGCAGGACTGACCCGATTTTCCTGCGCCCGATCTGGAACGTTTGAACGGACTAGAATTGGGGGCCAGTCCCGTCTGTCCCGGCATTTGTCCAATTCTAATTCGCGAGAACCGGCGAACGTCCCGTGGAGTGCACCCTAGGTTCCCATGCGGGTGCGGTACAATCTTGGGTCGCCCCGTGCGCGATGAACAAGGAGTCTCGATTTGACCCCTAGGACGAGCCAGCCACAGCGCACCCCGCCCGACCTTTCTCCGGAGCGAGCGTATGCTGCACTCACGACTCAGCTGGAGCTTCTGCGACAGCTGAAGGGCCTCCGCTACACCGAGGGGGAGCCAAAAGAAAAAGAGTGGACGCAGCTTACAGGCAAACTAATCATCAGAGCATTTGGGAGCGACAGCCCGAACAAGGCGCACTTTTCACGTGCCATGTCCGCAGGGGAATACTTCATAAGGCCGTACGGCTATGAAGGTGAAGATCACGGTTTGAACCAAAGGAACTACGGAGAGCGGATCCAGGCTTACGAGGGGGTCCTAAATAGCTGTCTGGCAGAATTGAAGCTCGATCTGCCGCAACCCGAAATCCAAGGCGTCTTCGCGCCGGGTCAGGAGTATGAATTCTATCGCGCGGTGAAGACAATTTTGGGACTAGCGACGAAGGAAATATTCATCATTGACCCATACTTGAGCACTGATATTTTTGACGCGTACGCAGGTGCCATTCCGCGTAGTGTGTCATTTCGGCTTTTGACTGTGAGCGCCAATCTTCCCCCAGCCGTCCTATCCCTTGCCCGCAGATACGCAACCGGGGGCAATTTCCAACTCAGGGACAGCAATGTAATTCACGACCGCGTCTTATTCGCTGACGACCGTGTATGGTTATGCGGACAATCTCTGAAGGACGCTGCAAAGAAAAAGCCTACATATATCGTGGAACACGATGAGACGTTGATGAGGCCTATCTATGAAACTCTGTGGGCTAAGGCTGCTGCCGTAGTTTAGGGAACGCTGGCCTACTCCGGGTCTTGGCTTGAGTGGGGATGTTCACAGGTCACAGACTTAGTCCGGCGAACAAGCTAGATTGTCGTCATGCCATGGGGACTCACGCGTTTTCAGGACAGCGGGCAGAGTCATTTCGTCACTTTCTGCTATTCTCCGCCGTCGTACAGAAAGAGCAAACCTCAGCGGCTGAAAGCCGCGTCCCGTTTCGGCTGCCCTACGGCACGAGTGGAACTCGTGCCCTTCCCGATCTGTCGGCGCAAGCCGGCGTAGCGCCTGATACGCGCCGAGGCGTTCCCGCGATGCTGAGTGCGGGGGGAGAATTCCCTGAGGCAGCACAGGAGGCACTGGCGGTGTAGGGGTCCTTCGACTTCGGAACTGCTTCGCTCCGCGAAGCAGTTCCTTCGCTCAGGATGACACAGCTGATAGCCAATTGCAGTGTGCGTCCGGCGGTCGTAATGCCCCACTCAAGCCAAAGGACGGCTTGAATGGGCCTCCTGTCCATGGGATTGAGATTTGTGGAATCCCACTTCTCGCAAAGAACGCGAGAAATGGGGCACCCCACGTTCGTGGTTTCTCGGGATTGGATCACAGGCCAAGTCAAAGGAGGGACAAGAGTGTCCGCTCCACACGCGCTAGCAGAAAATGAAAAAGCCGGAGCGGCCAGCTCCGGCTCTTCGTTTGGGTTCGTCGTGCTTTAGTTAAGAGCTAGTTAAGAGCGATCAAGATTTCTTCGCTGGCGCTGGGTTGGCCGGAGGCCCGCAGTTCCTTCTCCAGGTGCATCTCCTGTTTGGAGCGAGGAATTACCTTCCTAGTGGTGCCGGGGGCTCCCCAGATCTCGGCAAGGAAATATTGGCCAGCCAAACGGTGGAAGACCAGCTTGGAGCCCGTGTCGCTGGGATCCTCGTACCGCGCCAGCGCCAGCGCGCCCGCCTTGCTGTCACAGTTCTTGATCTTGACTGTGTTATCGCTCGTGGCCTGGATTTCGTAGGTTCCGGCCGGAAGTTGTGCCGGTCCCACCTTGAAGGCGAACGGCACATTGGCTTTCGTTACTGACTGAGCTTGTGCCGTGGCGTTCATCATCACCGACATCACCACCAGCGACAGGATCCCGATAAGGTTGCGTTTCATGACATCCTCCTTGGGGCTCCTTGCAGTGGAACCCAAACTGAATTTGCCACTCAAGCTCGTTTGCAATTATGGCTTGAAGCTCGTTGTGACGCATTCACCTATTGCATACGCCGTGCCAAACGCGAGCCGGCGCCAATGCGCTCCGATTCTGCTGGTTTTGCAACAACATAAGGCCGGTCCGCTCTCGCCGGCACACTCAGCAGGCGGCCCAGCGGTAGTCAAAGAGCTACCCGCGGGGAGCCTTTCGGTTCCGCCGAACGCGGAATCGATTCCGCGATGCATCTCCGGCGCTTTCGGCTACACTGACAGGCGGGAGATGTGACTTGATCAACCCCAGACTGCTGGCGATTTCCGGCTTCCGCAAGGAAGCGGTCAGGGTGGTGAAGAATCAGCCGCTGATTCTGGGAAGGGATCCCTCCAACCAGGTCGAGGTGAGCGACTCTGCGGTTTCACGAAGGCATTGCTCGCTGAGCGAGGTCTCCGACGGGGTTTTTGAAATCGCCGACCTCGACAGCCGGCATGGGACTTTCGTCAATCAAACTCAGGTAAGCCGTAAGACCCTGCAGCATGGAGACCGCATTCGTATCGGAAGCAGCGAGTTTGTGTTCCTCACCAGTCCCGAGGACGACGCCGCCCTCCTGACATCGCGCCCCGGCAGCCAGGCAGCGACCGCCGAATTGAAAACGATGTCTCTCGATCCCTCCGGCCTGCCCACCGACGATTCCTGGATAGGCCGGATGGCGCGCGATCTCGCTGCATTTTTCAAGATCGCGAATGTCATCAATTCCACCCGCGACGTGCAAGCCCTGGAGCGCGAGTTGCTCGAGTTGATTTGCGAAGTGATTCCCGCCGCGCAGGCTGCAATCGTCCTGCAGCCGAACCTGAATGACGAACCCAGCCCGTCCTGCACGTGGAACAGAAAAGGCCTGGCAGCGCAGCAGATCGTCATTCGAGAAGAGTTAGTGCGGCAAGCGACCTGGGAACGCTGCGCCGTAGTAGCAGCCGCACCCGCCGCGACCACGTCGGCCGAACATGCGTTGTGCGTACCCCTGGTTGCGGTCGAGAGAACCCTGGGGGTGATTTATCTGAGCGCGCCCGCCTCCTCACCCGCGTTCGGAGAAGATCACGCCTACTTCGTCAGTTCGATTTCCCGCATCGCTGCAGTCACGCTGGAGAACCTGTTGAAGCTGGATTCTCTGCGCGCCGAGAACCAGCGGCTGCGTGCCGAGGTCGAAGCTGAAGACACACTCATCGGCGAAAGCCGGCCGATGCGCAGAGTGAGCGAGTTCATCGCGCGCGTGGCGAAAGGCGATTCCACGGTGCTGATTCGAGGCGAGAGTGGAACCGGCAAAGAACTAGTCGCCCGCGCCATTCACGCCAGGAGCCTGCGCTCCGGCCAGCCCTTCGTAGCCATCAACTGCGCCGCCATCCCGGAAGCCTTGCTAGAGAGCGAACTCTTCGGCCATGAAAAAGGAGCATTCACGGGCGCAGTCGGCGCCAGAAAAGGCAAGCTCGAGGCCGCCGAAGACGGCACGCTCTTTCTCGACGAGATCGGCGAGATGGCTCCTCTACTGCAAGCCAAGCTCCTGCGAGTGCTGCAACAGCGCGAATTCGAACGCGTCGGAGGAATCCGCCTGCTCCCATTCAACGCCCGCGTTCTAGCCGCGACCAACAAAAACCTCGAGCAGGCCATCAAAAGCGCCGAGTTCCGCCAGGACCTGTATTACCGGCTGAATGTCGTTTCCGTAGCGTTGCCTCCGCTGCGGGAGCATCGCGAGGACATCCCTCTGCTCGCCCTTTACTTCGCCAACAAGTACGCGGCGAAGTGCAAGCGCGCCTTCAAAGGCATCGCCGCCGAAGCGCGTTCCCTGCTGATCCAATACAGTTGGCCGGGCAACGTTCGCGAATTAGAGAACGCCATCGAACACGCGATCGTGCTGGGACTGGCCGATGAAATTCTTCCCGAAGACCTTCCCAACGCGCTGCTGGAAGAACAATCGTCTGGACTGGGCGCTGCGCGGTATCACAACACTCTGAACCAGACGAAGAAACAACTTGTTCTCGCGGCGCTGGACGAAACCAACGGCAGCCCTGTCGAGGCCGCCCGCCTCCTGGGGATTCACCCCAAGTACCTGCACCGGCTAATTCGGAATCTGAATCTGAAATCTGACGTGAAGAGACTGGCATAAACTATGCCGCGCGTACGGCGCTCAAGCCGCCCTGCGCCGAACCAAGTCCCGGTTTGTCGGTGATTCGGAAGTTGGCTTTGGGGAAATCGCTCCAACAGTTTCCTTTGCGGCTGACGCGTTTCCGAAGCGGCGCGATCCGCCGCAGACATTCTGGGGCTGAAGCCCGGGTCCATCTAGGAGGACTCTTTTCGCAGTGCTGGAAGCGCTGCGCCACCCAAAGGCTTTGCGCGGCGCTGAAGCGCCGCTCTTCCACGGTGCTACTGGCGGCGGTTGAGAGTCCCTCAATTCAGGATCAAGAGCAAAGTCAAAGGCAGCGGACAGGAGTGTCCGCTCCACCCGAGCAACGTCAACAGCGGGTTCCCTTCGGCTTCCCCCTCGGCTTCGCTCGGGGCTTCGGCAAAACAGGGTAGGCTCTCACAGGGCTTGGCGCCCGGTGAGGAATGACAAAGAGTTGAGCAGGGTTGTGGAATTCCACCTTCTGCAACATGGACGAGAAATAGACCGCCCGGGACCTCCGGTCTGTGGGAGCTTTGCGGTAGACTGTAGTCGATCCTTATGCGCCAGCTACTCATCAATGTTGTTGTTGTTCTTTTCATCGCGTCTTTCGCGACGACCGCTGGGAGCGCTCCTGCGCCAACTGTGCGGATGTGGCGGCTTGATTGCGGCGCGATTCAAATCAACGACCTCGACGCCTTTTCCGACACCTACCTCTATGTGGGACGATCGAAGAGCCTCACCGACAGCTGTTACCTCATCAAGCATGACGACACTTACATGCTGTGGGATACGGGGCTCCCCGAGAGCAGCCTGGGAGCGTCGCTGCAAGGGTCCGACACAATGATGCGCAAGTCTATCGCGCACCATCAAGGATCAGTTGACGGAGATCAAGGTTTCTCCCAGTTCAATCTCGATCATCGGCATAAGCCACTCCCACTGGGACCACACGGGGCAGGCTGCGAGCTTTCCGCAAGCGAAACTGCTGATGGGCCAAGGGGACGTCGAGGGGATGCGTAAACCGGCCAGCGAACGCGCCAAGCCGCTGGAACATTGGCTGAGTGGCGGCGGTGCGCTGGAGGAGATCAGCGGCGACAAGGATGTTTTTGGCGACGGCAGCGTGATCATGCTCGACCTGCCTGGCCATACGCCGGGACATCACGGTCTGCTCGTGAAACTGGCGAAGACCGGCTACGTATTGCTCTCGGGCGACGTGACCCACTTCCGCGAGAATTATGAACGGGAGGGCATTCCGTCATTCAATGAGGACCGCGCAAAATCTGTGGCTTCGCTCGACCGCTTCAAGAAGATTGGCGCTAACCTGAAAGCGGTGACGATCATCCAGCACGAGCCGGAGGACATGGCCAAGCTGCCGAAATTTCCCCAGTTCGCGGACTAGCTGAAGCGCTGCGCCACAAACCAAGCGGCCTCCTGCTCCGTCTGTCCGCTCCACGCGAGCGCATGTCCCTAATTTTTATTGACCTTGTTGCCATCGAGTGATTGCTGTATTCCCGGTCCTTTCGATCGTGTCCTACGCTAGGGTGATCGAGGCAATTGATCACTAAACAATCGGGCATCGAAAATGCCAAGGAGGACAGTATGAATTGGGAACAAGTTAAGGGCCAGTGGAAACAGCTGAAAGGCAAACTCAAGATGAAGTGGGGCAAGCTGACCGACGATGATCTGGATTTCATCGCGGGACAGAAAGACGTATTGGTCGGCAAAATTCAAGAACGCTACGGATTGAAGAAAGAAGAAGCGTTGCGCCAAGTGGAAGAATGGAATGCGACGCTTGGCCCGGAGGGCGTTGGCGAAACTGCGGCAGAGCGGGATCGCAAGCTGCGCCAGGCTAGCTGATGAGATTTGTTGGCTACCTCGGCGTGAGCGCCCGGTGGGGACGCAGGTTCCTCACCGGGCTTGCGCCCGGTTCGGAATGACAAGGATTTGTGAAGGGGTGCGTGGTCTGCGTCGTTCACTACCTCGGGGGCTGAAGCCCTAATCCGTCCGGGATTGTTTTCGCAGCGCTGAAAGCGCTACGCCACCCAAGGGCTTTACGCGGCCCGTTCGGCTTCGCTTAGGGCAGGCCGCTGAAGCGCCGCTCTTGCATGGTGCTGCTGGCGGCGGTTGAGAGTCCTTCAAGTCAGGATCAAGAGCGAAGTCGAAGGCAGCGGACAGGAGAGTCCGCTCCTGCACTCGCTGGCCGAGCTTCGCTCGGCGGACGGGTCAGAGACCCGTCCCCACACGAGACCCGTCCCCACGCGAAAGCCGTCCCCCACACGAAACCCGTCGGTCCTAAGGGCCGGTTGACATCGCCGGTTTATAAGACTAGGGTCGTAGATGAGGTGGTCAACACCTTCTCCTCATTTCAGGTTCTCTGATCTAAGTCAGCCCATCCTGAAGCACTCTTTCCTTAGTTACCCCCAACCTAGGAGGTTGCCTATGTTTGCACGTAATGTCTCTTTCCAGCTGAAACCGAATATGCTGTCCGATTACACGCGTACTTTTGACAAAGATGTCCTGCCTTTGCTGCGCAAGCAGAATGGCTTCAAGGACGAGATCACTTTCTGCGGCCAGGGCGGAATCAATGTGACCGCGGTCAGTATCTGGGAAAACAAGAAAGATGCCGACAACTACAACACCAATACCTATCCGCAGGTGTTGAAGACGCTGGCAAGATTTATCGAGGGAACGCCCCAGGTTCATACCTTTGACGTGATCACCTCGACCCTGCACCATCACGATCTCGCAGCTGTCTAAGGACACGCTGGATTTTTTGGGGCACAAGCAGGCGGAGTTTCCGCCTGCTCGTGCCGCCAAACGAGATGCACTTGGATCATCATTCGCCTGCCCCGGGCTGAAGCCCGGTTCCATTCTTTTCGACTTACGCGGCGCTGAAGCGCCCCTCTTCCACGGTGCTGCGGGCTTCCGTTGACCTTACCTCAATTCAAGAACAACAGGAAAGTCAAAGGCAGCGGATAGGAGTGTCCGCTCTACTCAAGCGGCGACGCTCCCACGACGGTCGAGCTTCGCTCAACGGGTAGCCGGGGCGGCTGTCTCCACATTTACTCTCCGATTGCCGCCGGCGCTATTTTTCAAAACGTCAGGTGCAGCGCCATCTGGATGAACCGCGGGCTGCCGACGGTGTGGGCTAGTACTCCCAAATGGCCGATCGGCGGAATTGCGTACCCCACGGACGAACATGAGAAATCGGGGCCCGGAGGGTTGCAGAAGGCGTTGAAATCCACGCTGTTATTGGGGATGTCGAAGCTTGGGTGATTGAAGATGTTGAATGCGGTCACGTCATATCTCAGTCGAAATCTCTCGTTGATGGTGAAATTCTTGACCGCTCCAAAATCGAAGCGGTTCTGGAATGGGCCGCGGAATATGTTGCGGCCTCCAGCGGTGTAACCGTTCTCAAATGTGTCGCAAACCTGGGTGCCCGAGCTTGAATCGCAGGGCGGAACGCCGTTCGTCCCCGGCGCGAAAGCTGGCACAGGGCCGAAGGCCGCGGCATTCAATACAGGATTGAGTCCGTTTATTCCCGTCGTACCTTGAAGCAAAGGTTTATTGGAAGTGGCGCCGACGCCGCCAACTGGAACAATGGGATTGGTTGTCAGATCCTGACCGCCTCCCCAATAAATGCCGCCGACACCGCCGCTGTAATCGATCACGCTGTAGGGCTGTCCGCTCTGCAGGACGGTAACGCCGTTGAATCCCCATCCATTGACAATCTGCTTCGCCCATGGGTTGGCGTGGGCCATGGTGGGAAGGTCGTAGTGGTAACTCAGGGTAAAGATGTGGGTGCGGTCGAAGTCCGAATTTCCGTAGGATGAACGCGGATTGTTGGGATCATTTCCGTTGTAGAAGAGCCCAAGACCGCTTTGTTCATCGAGAGTATGGGAATAGGTGTACGAGCCGGTGACCTGCAGGCCGTGGCTGAGGCGTTTGTTCACGCTGACTTGCAGGGCGCTGTAGTTGGAAATGCCCACCGCGCGGTTGAAGTCAGAATTGGGATCGTATCCGAGGTAAGGAGCCCGGAGGGCGGCGTTCCCTGTACCGACGCCGACCACAAGAGCGTTTACGTTTTCGGCAGCGAGCGTCAGCGGTCCGGTAGCCAAGGTGGCCGGGTCACACGCGCCTACGCCGAGCGGGGCAGCGGCACAATTAATGTTGAAACCATAGGAATAGTTTTGCTGGAAGGGGCCGCCTGCCAGCGCCGGATTCGCCGTCGTGGCGATTCGCGCCTGGTTGAAAGGCAGCGGAATGGTTTCGTGTACGCCATGGTTACCCACATAGCCCACGGTCACAACCAGCGTGTTGCGGGGCTGCCACTGAAAATCAAGAGTCCAGTTTTCTGAGTAGGGCAAGGAATTCCTGGGATCGTAGCCGCCGAAGTAAAGCGGGCTGCATCCCGAGGTCAGATTGTTGTTTATGCAATATGGCGTGGTCTGGTTGATGAGATTGGAAGCATTGGGCAGCAGCTGTTTGATTGCAGACAAGTCGCCGGGCGGAGGCGGCGGTGCGGTGGTCCCGAAGGGAACCCCGAAAGTCGCGCCCGCCGGAGAGAAGAAGGGTACTACGAAGGGCTCTTCCACCGTAACGCCGAACGGGCCGCTGATTCCGCCACCGGCGGGAGGGGAGAGTTCGGTAAAGTATTCGCCGCGGTCGTAATACATGCCGAATCCGGCGCGCACTACAAGATTCTTCACAAATGACGGGCTGTAGGCGACGCCGATGCGGGGAGCAAAACCCCACTGACGTCCGGTCAGGGTCGAATTGCTTACCCCTTTCGTCCCGAACGTCTTATTGTTTCCGGCAATGACGAGCCCGATATTGGTGATGGTGTCGCTGGCCACGTCGTACGAGTAATTCTGAGGATAGAAATTGGACAGCAATCCATTGGTTTCATAGAGCGGGCCGTCCCAGTCCCAGCGCAGGCCGATGTCGACGGTTAAGTTTGGCTTGAGGCGAAACTTGTCCTGTACGTATGCGCCCGCCTGCCTGGTCCGATAATGGCGGCTGGTTCCCCCGCTGAGCAGTTCCGAGGGAGGCTGGCCGCTACAGGAAAAAGTTGGCGTGCAAAGCTGCCCCTGCAGAAAGCCTGGGAAGTCGGCGAAGTTCAGGCTGGCCAGCTGTTCGTTCCGGTTGATGATGTTGAGCTGAGTGTAATCGAAATTGAAGCCGGTCGACAGGGAGTGGCGGCCGCGGACCCACTGGAGGCTGCTGGCTACCTCAAAATTGTTTTGAAACATTCCTGTATCTGCAAAGCTGCTGGAAGGTCCAACGAACGTGCTGTCGAACAAGTTGTCCGCGTTATGGATGTTGATCGAAGGAAACAGGCTTCTCCCCAACACGTTGATGCCAACGCTGGAGGGGGTCAGGAAGCCGCTCTGAGAGGAATTGGCGAGCTCGCGAATGAAGCCAAATCTCTGCTCCCAGGTCAGATTGGAGGTCATGGCCGTTGTGTTGTCGAGGGAAATAGCCTGACTGCCGGCATGCAGGGTCTGCGGGAAACCTAGTAGCTGGCTGTTGGCGAAGGGAGTCGTATTGGGGTCACGCTGATAATAGTATTTTGCGGCGAATCGGTCCTTGGAGTTGAAATAATAGTCGATGTTGCCGTTTGCCTGATCCGCCTTGAAAACCGAACTGCCACCCTGAACTGCGGCATCTGCCCCCTGACCTTGGAGATTGGTCAACTGACTGCCCGTAGCGGCATTCGGAACCCAGAGGCTGCCATCGGGCGCTTTTGCCTGCATGATGGACAGAGCTTGGGGAGTAATGGTTGAGCCGTCGAAGCAGGCGGGATGCCCGGCTGTTCCGCACTGCACGTCGCCGATAAAGTCCTGGTCGACAACGGCCGCAAGACCTCCCTGAGCAAATGTATTTCCTCCGGCGCTCCGGTCACTGGTCAGATCTGGCGGGACCGCTACCAGCGATGTGGCCAGCAGTTGATCGTTAGCACGCTGTCCTTGGTAGGAGGCGAAATAGAAAAGCTTATCCTTCTTGATAGGGCCGCCAATCAGGCCTCCAAAGACTTGGCGGTGCATGGGCGGCCGCGCCAACCCGTTGTGTTCATAGAACCATTGGTTAGCATTCCACTTTGAGGTTTCGTAGTAGTCGTACACTCCCCCGTGGATGGTGTTGGCGCCCGACTTCGTAGTCAGCTCAAGATGGGCCCCGCTGTAAGAGCCTTGGGATGCGTCATACATAGCCGAGTTGACGTGCATTTCCTGCACAGTCTCCGGCGGCGGACTTGGAAGGGCCTGGCCAATGGCCCCATAAACCGAGGTGCTGGTTACGATCTCGCCGCTTGGATTGTTGCCATTCCCGTTCTCGCCAATGTTCACCGCCACCCTGCCCGACGTTACCTGGCTTGTGGTCTTGCCGTTGAAGATGTTGTTGCCGGAGACGCCATTGAAGGTGAACAGTTGCTGGTATCGCGCTGTCCATTGGCCACAAATGCCTGATTGCCCAGACCTGCGTTGAGCCCGAGCCGTGAGAGGAAGTCCGCGCTGACGCCAGGCGCCTGGATGGCGAGCTGTGTAAAGCTTCCGGTACCGAGCGGGACGGACTCGATCTGTGCGCGCCCATGGTGTAGCCGTTGGCGGTGTCGGTCTCGTTGAGCAGTGGCGTTGCTTCAACCGTCACCATCGACGACACGGCTCCCGGCTTGAGCTTGGCATTGACCGTCGCGGTGCGACTGCCCTGGACGATGATCTGGGGATAGACGGCAGCCTGGAAGCCGTTTTTCGCAAACGTGAGCGCATAGGTGCCGATCGGCAAGTCGGCGATGCTGAAGGAGCCGTCGGACGCGCTGGTGGCAGTGACTTCGAGATTCGTGCCCACGTTGTGGGCTTTGATACTCGCGCCCTGGACGATGGCGCCCGTGGTGTCGGTGACCGTGCCGTTCAGTGCGCCCAGCGTTTGCTGGCCGAGAGCAGAACAGGTGAGAAAGGATGCAATTGCCGACAGAGCAAAAAGTTTGCGGCCGATGGACTGCGACACAGAGATTGCGCGGTCTAGAAGGGCGTTCACGTTCGCCTCCTGGGAGGGGAGGATTCTAGACGCGTTGCATTCGGAGATTCAAGGATGTTTTATAAATGTTTTGTAAAAAGAATTCTTATGCCGGAGGTCCTGCCAACTCTCTCTCGGCACCTTGGAAGAGCGCTCGCAAGGCTCGGATTACCAGGCGCGCCAGGAGAACTATGATTGCTACCAAGCCGAGCGTGATCGTTGCTGCTGCGTAGGGGTGGCGGGTGGCTAGCCAGGTTAGGGAGATGGCCAGGGCGTCCTCGGCCAGGCTTAGCGTGATGTTGGAGAACGGCTCGGGGGATGGGGTTACGGCGGCGCGGAGGGCGGTTTTGCCTCCGTGGGCGGCGAAGGCGATGGCTGCTCCGAGAGCGGCGGCGAGCAATTGCTGGGCTGGGGTTAGTTGGCGGGTGGCTCCGTAGGCTAGCAGGGCGGCTACCGGGACGCGGACGAAGGTGTGGAGGGCACTCCAGATCAGGTCGAAGGCGGGGATTTTGTCGGCGAAGAATTCAATGGCGAAGAGCGTTGTGCTGGCGGCGATGATGGGCCAGGTTTCCAGCAGTTGCAGAGCTGGCGGAAGCGGGACGTGTCCGAAGCGGGCCAGGAGACCCAGGGCTGCTACCGTGGCGTAGACATTCAGGCCGGCGGCGAAGGCTATGGCTGCCAGTAGGGCGAAGAGTTCGGGGAGCGGGATTTGGAGAAGGTTGAGCATGCGCGTCGGATAGCCGGCGTCCTTCAGGGGCGGCCCGGAGATTCCAAGAAGCATCTTAACGCAGGCTGGAAGGCCTGCTCTACCCTACGCCACCAAGATCAGAGTCGGCTGGTGCCGGCGAAACCAAGATCCCTCACTTCGTGAGGGAGGACAATTCTGTAGAAACAAAAAGGGTCGCTGGATAGCGACCCTTGAAAAGTTCTGGTAACACTGCGGTTACAGCGTGGATTCGATTTCGAATCCCCAGGCTTCGAGTAGAGGCTCGGGGATATACTTCGAATTCTTGTTACGCCGCGCCCACTCGCGCAGACGTGTGGACCGCAGATACTGGTCGGGCGAGAGCTTGTATTCGCGCACTACCTGCTCAAACTCGGTGATAGTAGGGACGATGGGCCCGATTGGCTCGGGCTTGCCCCAGTTCGGATTTCCGCGTCGCTTGGCCATGAAACATGCCTTTCCTACAAAGGGGAATAAACTCAAATTAGGCTGCTCTATCTATATGATTCTCCGGATACTTTCGGGATTCATGGAAAATACGACCGAGCATCGGACAACCAAATTGCTCCAGATTCCACAGATCCAAAAACCTATATCGGAGACTCAGTATGTTAGGGCAATATCTGCTGGAAGTCAACCATAATCCGCGCTGCGACACTTGAGTTAATCAATTCTAACTAATTGTATTCATTGTTCTTACTGCTGCGGTGGGGCTCCCGATATAGGAAGGTTCCTGTTTTGGTCTTCACCCCACGGCCCAAGGATAGAAGTGCCTAAAGGCGCGATTGATAATGCTCTACTTAAAGGTATGCCTGAAGGGCATACCCTGCTACGAATCGCTGTGGCCGCTCAGCCGGGTGTTACACCCGTAACCTTTGGCGCAAGTGTTTTATTGATGGGCATTTGAGGCGAGCTTACATTGGGATGGGACTATGTTTCGGTCCCACGGTTGGGGAAGGATCTTGAGACGCACGATTTTTGGGCACACCATGAATCTGAAGTCACTGCTGCTGTGTTCCGACGAAAAGATTGTGCGGATACTGCGCCGAACGCTCGGCGAACTTGACATCAGTGTCGAACACTGTGCGAGTTCGGAGATCGCGCTGCGGCATCTGACGCGATGGCGGTTTGAGGCGATCATTGTGGATTGCGCCGGCCCCGGCGCGGCTGAGGTGCTCAGCGTGGTACGGACATCTCCATGTAACCAGCGGGCGGTGGCGGTGGCAATTTTGGACCCCGCCATAGGGCTGCGTTCAGCCTTCGAGCTGGGGGCAAATTTCATCCTGTACAAGCCGGTTACGGCGGAGCGGGCCAAGTCAAGTTTCCGGGCGGCGCGAGCGCTGATGAAGAAGGAACGGCGGCGCAACACGCGGGTGCCAGTGCAAATTCCAGTGCAAATGTCGAGCCGCGAATCGGGGGTCAAGTTCAAGGTCAACACCCTGGATCTAGGCGAAGGCGGCTTGGCGGTCAGCTTGCCCAAGCGCAGCAAGCCTCAGGGGTTGTGGGAGTTGACGTTCATGCTGCCGGGTTCGACTGCTGCTCTGGAGGTGGATGCGGAGTTTGCCTGGGAAGGCAGCGGTACCCAGGTGGGGCTGCGTTTTCCAGATCCCTCCCCGGCAGTGGTGCGGGAGTTGCGGGAATGGCTGGGGCGGAATTCTCCGGAACTTGAAAAGGACGACCCGCCGGTGCGGTGCGAGCTGGTGGAATTGAGTTTGGGCGGCTGCTACCTCGAGATCAGCTCGCCATTCCCGGTTTCCACGCGCGTAACGCTCTCGATGCGCGCCGCCGAAGTCGAACTTAGGGCAGAGGGAGTGGTTCGGATTATGCATCCCGACAAAGGGATGGGAGTGGAGTTCACCCAGACCACTGCCGAGCACCGGGCGCTGCTGGAAAAGTTCCTGAGCGTGCTCATCGAAAATCGCAACGTGCTGCCCGAGTTGCAGGTGGAGCCCGAAGGTCTGGAAAAAGAGACTTCGCAGGATTCGCGAACGGCCACGGCACCCGGCAATGCTGAAGACGCACTGCTGGCACTCTTCCGCAAGCAAGACGCGCTGCAAGCGGATTCGTTCCTGGCCGAGTTGCGAAAGCTGCGCGAACTGGCCGCTTCGGCCAGCGCTTCCGCCTGATCGGGCAGCCTGAGATCAGCTCCGTTGCTTATGGTAGAGCGGACAGCCGGGGGCCTGCCCTGAGCGAAGTCCAAGGGCGGCTGTCGCCACTTGAGTTGAGTCTCCGCACGCGGGCTCCACTGCCGACCTGGTTGACCTGGGGAAAAAATTGGCTGTGCATTTGCCGGGCAGAGGTTGCGGGGCATATAATCCCCAGCCGAACAGGGAGTGGCCGCCGATGATTCCTCTGAAGACTTCGATGAGCAAGAGCGCGATGGGGATGTTCTACGGGCTGAGCGCCCTGGTGAGCTTAGACGGGGCGGCAAAAGGACACGGTCTTGCCTTCCTGGTGTTCATTCTATTCGGCGGCCTGTCGTTCATCATGTTTCGGTCAGCTTATCGGCATTACAGCGAACTCCACAGGGATGCGGCGGCTGACCGAGAGCAAACCAAAATAAAATCGACATAGAGAACCTTTCAAATATCTGAACCCGCCGTGATCCGGCGGTTCCGGGTGAAAGGAAACCGCCTGGAGTTTCCTGCAGTATTCTGCTAATCGTGCGTCGCCCGGATCTGGGCCGCTGAAGACTCTAGGTCAGGTCCGTCAGCGTCCTGTCGGCCATCGCCGCAGTTTGGGGACATTGGACCGCGGGCGCTTTGATGAAGGTCACAGGCCAGTGTGACCGAACGCAAACCGGCGGCTTGGCGTATTGAAAGTGGAAGATCGACGCGAGGCAGTATGCAGCCAGGCGTCAACGAGCAACGGCAGACCAACGACAAACCACCAACGACGGTTCATAATATCCGCATGCCTACGGCCAAGGATAAGACTGTCCGACGCCTCAAGACCTATGCCGGCACTCAGGGATATGTCTACCAGTACTACTTCGTGGGCCAGCGCGCGGCACTCGCCGACGATCCCGAAGCCCCGGCGACGGAGTTTATTTTCGACGCCACTTCCGATCGCAAGCTGACCTATGCCGTCAGCGTCTTCCTGCCGGAAAAATCAGTGGCGGCGTGGACAGAAACTCACCGACGTCCGCTGACCGAAGCGGAACAATACGCCGCCGCGAAACTCCGCCTCTTCCGTGCTTTCGACGAACTGGAGGACGTAAAGACGCACGGCCGGCGTTTGGCGATCGATGCGGCCCTGCTTGAGGAAGCGCTCGCCAGTCTGGGAGTGGAGTAGAAATCGGGCTTTACTGCGCCTGTTTTGCGGGCGGCTGCAGCTCTCGCGCCCGCGCCACCAGTTTTTTCAGCTTGCCTTCGATCGCTGCATCGCCGATATGTTCATCTTGCAGCACACCTTCGGCATCGATGGTGAAGGTGTGCGGAATGGCCGCTATACCGAACTCCTTCGCAATCGGCCCGGTAAAGCCACCGTCGCGGTACTGGGGCCAGGTCATCTCGTTCTTCACGATGAAGTCTTTCCATTTTTGCTCATCGCTATCCAGGCTGACGCTGAGCACGACGAGGGGCTGGCCCTGGAATTTCTTCGCGATCTCCCGCATGTGGGGCAGCGCCTCGCGGCAGGGCCCGCACCAAGTCGCCCAAAAGTCGAGCAGGACGACTTTTCCCGCCAGATCGTCCATGGAGAGCCGCTGACCATCGGTGGTCGTGACGGTAAAGGGCGGCGCCATGCGGGCCCTCGCCAGATCCGGCTGGCTGATATATCGTAGCGCCCGCTGTCGGTCCGGATCATTCTCCGGCTGCATTTTCACGAATTCCTCAAATCGAGCCTTGGCCGCCTCGTCCTGCTTCAGGTACGCCAGCGCCCGGCCATCGCCAAAAACGGCACCCGGGAAATTATGCGCAGCCGCCAGCGCCTTGGTCATCTCGCCGTGGGCGCGAGCGAATAGCTCATCCTTATGTTTCGCCAATCCTTCATCGATCAGCACTATGCCGAGCCGAAAGTGGGCGGCGGCCACATGCTGGTTGCCCTGAGCCTGCTCGACCATCTCCTCCGCCGCCATTTCCGCCGTCTTCCACTCCTGGAGTTCGAGGCCATACGCGATCATCTTTTTCTGGCAGGCCAGGCAATGCCCGCCGTCCTGCTTGTCCGCCTTTTTGAAGGCATCAAGCGCCAGACCCTTCATTCGATGACGGACATGGTCCAGAGCTTCGTTGTAGGTTTTCTGCGCCTTCTCACTGGTTGGGCCTTCGGCCGTCTTCTCTTGCCCGAGCAAAGGCATCACCATGCAGGCCAAAATCAACGCAACACGGGCGTACCGCATACCAGGCCTCCGTGCCTGAAACTTGGCGCCACGATACCATGACTTAGGGACGTCCGTGAACCTTTCTGAGGGGGGAACCAACTAGCCAAGCCTCGTTTGTGATTCAGGTCACACGCTCGCCGTTTTCCCCGTTGCTCGTTCCCAGTGCAGAATATAATGCTTGGAAAGGGAAGGGTTCTCTGGGATTGCCTGCCGTTACTTGCATTAAACTCAGCGGACTCTGATACTTACCTAGCCTATGTCACTGCTTTGGCTGCGCTTCGCGCTGGGATGTTACTTCATTGGGCTGACCTACGCCTTCTTTGCGCTCAGCCGCACCAGCGATCTTTTCAGCCGGATCGCGCTGCACGCCGCCAGCCTGGGCATGGTGTTCCACTTCGTTTCGCTGGTCGAGTTGTTCCATTCCGGCCATGTGGTCTGGGCCTCGGTGCATAACTCGGAATCGCTGCTGGCTTTTATTTCGATGACGTTCTTCATGATCGTGTATGCCATCTATAAGACGACTTCCCCGGGCGTGGTGGTCTTCCCGATTGTTTTCTTTCTGACGTTTGTGGCCGCCATCGGGCAGCAGCCATTTGTCTTTACCTCTTCGGTCCAGAGAGGATGGCTGATTCCGGCACATATCGCCCTCATCTTTACCGGATACGCCGCCTTGCTTTTCAGCTTCGGCGCCAGCCTGCTTTACTTGCTTCAGGAGCGGCGTTTGAAATCCAAGAACCCCAGCAGCCTGACCGGCTTTCTTCCCGCGCTGGAGGTGATCGACCAGATCGGCTACCGTTCGCTGCTGCTGGGCTTTCCCTTCATGACGCTGGGGCTGTTGATCGGCTCGTTTGTGGCGGTCTCCACTTACGGGCGCATGGATTTTCTCGACCCTAAGATTCTGCTGTCGATCCTGATGTGGGCCGTCTACATGGTGATGGTCTTCACCCGGTGGAACTCGGGATGGCGCGGCCGGCGCGCCGCGATGCTGGCGACCTGCGCCTTCGTGGCGGCCGTGGTGGCCTGGGCCGCCAACTATTTTTCCGCGATCCACAGGTTTGCCGCGTCATGAGATACCAGCTTATTGGCCTGAATCACAACAGCGCGCCGCTGGAAGTGCGCGAGCGTCTGGCGATCCCGGATTCGCGCCTGCCCGATGCCTGCCGCGATCTCGCCGCCCATGCCGGAATCGAGGAGGGGATGATCATTTCGACGTGCAACCGCGTGGAAGTGGTTACCCACACCACCAACGGCTCCGCCGACCTGCGCGGATTTCTGCACGATCATTTTCAGGTGACGGCGGAAGAACTCGACGCGCACTTGTACGAGTTTCGCGAGAAGGAGGCCGTGCGCCACATCTTCCGCGTGGCTTCGAGTCTGGATTCGATGGTCGTCGGCGAGGCTCAAATTCTCGGCCAGGTGAAGGAGGCTTACGCTACCGCCCGCGCCGTGGGCTCGGTGCGCGGACAGCTCGATCAGCTCTTCACCCGTGCTTTTGCGGTCGCCAAGCGCGTGCGCACGGAAACCGCCGTGGGATCGTCTTCGGTTTCCATCGCTTCGGTTGCGGTGGAGCTGGCCAAAAAGATTTTCGGCACGTTGCAGGGTAAGAACGTTTTTATTGTCGGCGCAGGAAAGATGAGCGAACTCGCCGCCCGCCACCTGATGGCTCACGGCTGCGCCTCAATTTTCGTCTCGAACCGCACTTACGACCGCGCTATCGGACTGGCTCACAAGTTCAACGGCCAGGCCATCAAGTTCGACGATCTCTACGATTCCTGCGACAAGGCCGACATCGTCATTACTTCAACCGGCGCGCCCCACGCCATCTTCCGCCGCGAGCACGGCGAACAATTTCTCGCCCGCCGCAAGAACCGGCCTATGTTCTTCATCGACATTGCCGTGCCCCGCGACGTTTCGCCGGAAATGGCCAAGCTCGACGGCATCTTCGCCTACGACATCGACGACCTGCAACAGGCTGTCTCGAGCCACGTCGCTGACCGCCGCAAGGAAGCCGAACGCGCCGAAGCCATCATCGCCAGCGAAGTCGAACGCTTCGAAGCCCGGCTGAATACGCTCGACGTGGTACCAACGATCGTGTCGTTGCAGGATCATTTGGAGACGATTCGCCAGGCGGAGATCGACCGCGTGCGCGGCCGCATGGGCCCGTTGACTCCTGATCAGGAAATGGCGGTCGAGGCACTGACCCGCGGGATTATCAACAAGGTCATGCATACACCCATTACGACGCTGAAGACCGCCGCGCGCGAGGCGGAGGCCACGACAGTCATTGACGTGGTGCGGAGGTTGTTCAATCTGCGTGACAGAGAAAAGGGCTCAGCCTCTCAGGCTGGAATTGAAGAGGCGTCGAACAAAGACCCGGGGACGCGGCACTAATGCCTAAACTCCGTATCGGTTCCCGCGGCTCGCAGCTCGCCCTCTGGCAGGCCAACCACATCTCCGGGCTGTTGCGCGCGCGCGGACACGAAGTCGAGATTGAAATCATCCACACTACCGGCGACAAGATCACCGATGTTCCTCTGGCGCAGGTCGGCGCCAAGGGCGGACTTGGCAAAGGAATTTTCACGAAAGAGATTGAAGAAGCTCTGGCCGCCGGACGCGTCGATCTCGCCGTGCATTCGCTGAAAGATCTGCCTACGAGGCTTCCCCCCGGATTCGAAATCGCCGCCATTACGGAAAGGGAAGACCCGCGCGACGCCTTCTGCTCGCGGCTTTATGCGAAGGTTGAGGATCTGCCGCAAGGCGCGCGCGTGGGCACGTCCAGCCTCCGCCGCCAGGCGCAACTGAAGGCGATTCGTCCCGATCTCGACATCCATCCCTTGCGCGGCAATGTCGATACGCGCCTGCGCAAACTCGAACAAGGCGAATACCACGCCATCATTCTGGCTTCGGCTGGACTGAAGCGCCTCGGCAAAACAGAATTGATCAAGCAGATCATCCCCGTGGAAATCATGTGTCCCGCTGCCGGACAGGGAGCGCTCGGCATCGAAATTCGCTTAGGCGACTCGGCCACCCGTCAGCATCTGGCGTTTTTGAACGACGCAACCGCCCGCGCCGCCACCACTTGCGAGCGCGCCCTGCTCAACCGCCTCGGCGGAGGCTGCCAGGTCCCTATCGGCGCATTCGCTGAAGTTCGCAAGAACGACCGCAACGGCCGCCTGCATCTCGATGCCATCGTCGCCGATCCCGATGGCTCGAAGCTCCTGCGTGAATGGCGCGACGGAGATCTCAGCGATCCGGAGCGACTGGGCAACGCCGTTGGCGACACATTACTCAGTCGTGGCGGCGATGAAATCCTCGAAGCTGTTTACGGCCGCGGGTTGGCCGTCCCGCCGCAACCGTAATCCCGTATCATGATCTAGCATGAAGAGCGGCAGCGTTCTCCTGCAACTTCTCGGCGGCACGAGAAACTCTCATGCGCTTCGCCGTTGGATCAACTTCTGGCCGCCGTTTCTCGGAACGGGCATTCGCATCGACGCACATCGCGCCTGACATGAAGGCCGTCGACGTCGAGATGAAGCTGCGCTTCTGGAACGCCAACTACGTTGGCACTCACTTCGGCGGATCGCTCTTTGCCATGACCGACCCGTTCTATATGCTCATGCTGATGGCGAACCTGGGCCGCGACTACATCGTCTGGGACAAAGCTGCGACCATCCGCTACCGTAAGCCGGGGAAGGGAACGGTGCGCGCGGAATTTCGTTTGTCCGATAGCCAGATTGAGGACGTTCGCGAGAGACTGAAAACGCTTCCCAAGTACGAGCCCGTCTTCGTGGTGGAAGTGAAAGACGAAGCCGGCATCGTAATCGCAGAAGTGGAAAAAGTCCTGCACGTGCGAAAAAAGCAGCAAAGCTTGTAAGTTTGTGTGGGGCGGGCACTCTTGCCCGCCCAATCTAACCATGAAACAGATCGCCTCGATCACCCGAACCCTGCCGCTGAAAGGGATCCGCATCCTGGTCGGACGCGCCCGCCACCAGGCCGGGGCGCTCTCCAGGGAACTGCGCAAGCGTGGGGCGACGGTGCTTGAAATTCCGTTCATCGAAATCCGCAAGCCGCGCAGCTTCAAGCCTTTGGATTCGGCTATGCAAAATCTTAATGCCTACGACTGGCTGATTCTGACCAGCGCCAACGGAGTCGAAGCCATGTGGGAGCGCCTGACCAAGCTGCGCTTGACAAAAAGTCTCAAGCACCTAAAAATCGCAGCCATCGGTCCGGCAACGAAAAAAGCGATCCAGCAGCGGGGGGTCAAAGTGGATGTTGTTCCCAAAGAGTACGTCGCGGAGTCGGTGGTGCGCAGTCTGCGGCGGCGGGTAAAAGGGAAGCGGGTGCTGGTGGTGCGGGCCAAGGTCGCCCGCGACGTGATTCCGCGCGAGTTGCGCCGGGCCGGGGCGCAGGTGCACGTGGTGGAAGCTTATGAAACGGTGGCGCCGCAATCTTCGCGCACGCGCTTGCAGAGCACACTGAAGGATCCGCGGCGGCGTCCGCATGTGGTTACATTTACCAGTTCTTCGACCGTGCGCAACTTCGTGGACCTGCTCGGATCACGCCAGATCTCGCGCCTTGATGAAATGCGCCTTGCCTCCATTGGTCCAGTCACTTCTTCGACACTGCGCGAACTCGGCTTGCGAGTGGACATTCAGGCCAAAGAGTTCACCATCCCGGGCTTGATCGCAGCCATCGAAAGCCGCGTTCAATCGAAAACCTAGAAGAGTTTGTCGGCAGGAGCAGCGAGTTTTCTTCGCGACCTTCGCGGCGGTTCTTCGCGCTCTTTGCGGTTAAAGGCTTCAAAGCTTTTAACCGCAAAGAACCCAAGCCCGCACAAAGATCGCGAAGCGTGGCTAGTCGAGGAGCCCCTACTCCGTCAGCGAGCAACTGCAATCCGCGGGGGGAACGTGCGCCATGAGGAAATCCGCGACGCGCCGGTAGGCATCTATCTGATTTTCCACCCGCGCAAAGCCGTGGCCTTCGTTTTCGTAAATCTTGTAGTCAACCGTCCCGCCGCGCTTCTTGATGGCATCGACCACCTGCTGCGTTTCTGATTTCGGGCAGCGCGGATCATGCCCTCCCGCCAGCAACAGCAACGGCGCTTTGATCTGATCGATGAAGTTGATCGGGGAGCGATCTTCATACAGAGCTTTGTTCTTCACCACATCGCCCATGGTCGCCAGATCAGATTGCTGCAGCACGGGATCCTCATTTTCGATTTCAGTGAACCAGTTCACGAAGGGCACAATGGGAACGCCCGCGGCCCACACGTCGGGCGCCTTCGTCACCGACATCATGCTGAGATAGCCGCCGTAGCTGCCGCCCATGACCGCAATCTTTTTCGGATCGAGGTGTCCGGTCTGCTTGATCCAGTCGACTCCAGCCAGCACGTCCTGCAAATCGCCGCCGCCCATGTCGAATAGATTCGCCTGCTGAAATTCCTTTCCGTATCCCGTGGAGCCGCGGTAATTGGGCGCGAGCACCATATATCCCTGGTTGGCGGCGTACTGAATGAAGCGGTTAAACGAATTCATAGTCTGCGAGGTCGGCCCGCCGTGGATGTAAACGATGGCGGCGTTCTGCCCGTTACGCGCCATGTTGAAGGGCACGTAGAGAAACGCGGAGATGGTCCACTTGCCGTCGCGGCTGGGATAGTGCACCAGGTAAGGCTCGACCATATCTTCGGAGCGCACTCCCGCGACCAGCGAATGCGTCACTTGATGCGACTTGCCGGTCGCCAGCGTATACACCCAGAGATCGCCAGGAGCAGTGGGGCCATTGTGGTAGTAGAGAAGCCGCGAACCGTCTTTGGTGAAGGCGGAATACCCGCCCGCAGGTTCGTTCAGCCCCTTGGGGATAGGCAACATCGTTGACTTGCCGGTCGCGAGATCATGCAGGTAGATATCTTCGTTGCCGTCGACGTTGGCGGTGAAAGTGATGTGCTTGCCATCAGGCGAGAATTCGCCGCCGCGGATTTCCCATTTGTCCTTCGTCACCCATGTGATCCTCTTAGTCGAGATTTCCAGCAGGCCAACATTCTCATAGCCATTGGCGGCGTTCGAGGTGAAGAGAACGTGTTTGCCGTCGGGCGAGATGTCATTGTTCTCGAAGCGCTGCTCGCTGTCGTGCGGTGTCAGCAGCGTGCTCTTTCCCGTTGCCACGTCAGCGACGAAGATGTTTGAATCCGTCCCCTTGGCCTGCTCTTGCGAGTAGACGATGTATTTACCGTCTTTCGACCAGATGGGATTCGAGTTGCCCTTGTCCTGCGGCGTGCCCGTCGTGAGGTGCTTCACCTCGCGCATCACCATGTCATAGACGTCGATCTCGTGAGCCGCTGACGTCTTTGGTTTGACCAAGTACGCCAGGTAGCGGCCGTCGGGCGACCATGCTGGATCCGTCTCGGCGATCTGGCGCGTGCTGGTGAGGTTGACGACCTTACCAGTCTTGGGCGAAACCAGAAAAATATCCCACTGCTCGTCGCCGTCGTAGTCGGATTGATACGCGATCCATTTGCCGTCGGGCGACCACGCCGGTGAAGCCTGGCGCTGGTCGCTGACCGTAAGCTGCACCGGCCATCCGCCCTCGGCCGGGACCAGCCACAGATTGTTGCGTCCGCTCATATTCGAGATGAAGGCGATGCTCTTGCCGTCCGGGGACCACGTGGGCCGGCCAACCTGCCGCGTCATGTAGAGCTTCTCGATGGTCAAACTGCGCGGCTCGACCTGCGCGTTGGGTTTGGAGGCGATCTGTTTAGGATCGATAACGGCCTGCGGCACGGCGAGTGTTTGTGCGGTGAGATTTTCGGCGACAACTGTGCTCATAAGGATGACGATAGCAAACGGGACGAAGGTGCGCATGAGTGTCGAGTGCTTTGGCGGAGGCCGAAAGGAAAGTTTAGCAGACGGGAGCCGCTGGAGGAACCCGGCTATTGCCGCGAGCTGCGCTCGACCTCGAGCCGGGTAACGCGCTCGCGAGGGTTGGAAATATCGCGCGTGGCTTCCAGTTCGGATCGCAAGTAGGCGTTTTCAAGTAGAGTTCGCATTGCGCGAAACCGGAATCTACTTTGTCTTCGAGGCGTCCAACCTCGGAAACATATCTTGTCTTCCAAGCGCTTGGTTTCGGAATCGATCTTGGCTTTGAGCTGCTGGATTCGGAATCGATCTTATCGTCGACCTGCTTGACATCGCTTTTCAATTCACGCAGCTCGGGGGCGATGAAGTCCTGAAAGAGCTGGCGGACGGATTGGACCACATCAGACATGGAACTATTGTTGCCGCGATGATGCGGGAAAGCAAGCGAAGAATGAGCGGCCGGGCGGCCCCGCGCCGGAATGGGAAGACCTGACCAAGCGTATCCCTAAAGCCTTGAGCGGCGGATCATCACGCTCTCGCGTTCTGGTGCAGTCTCCACCGTGCTCCAGGTCTTGTCGGCCGCGTGGCAAAGATTTTCCAGGGCACAGTCGACGCACTTGGGTTTGCGCGCGATGCAAAGGCGGCGTCCGTGCCAGATGATCTGGTGGGAGAAGAGAATCCATTTCTCGCGCGGGATGATGCGCATCAGATCCTGCTCAATTTTCTGCGGGTCATCGTTGGTTGTAAGTTCGAGGCGACGCGAAATGCGGTGCACATGCGTGTCGACGACTACGCCCTCGGCTTTCTTAAACCATGTGCCGAGCACCACATTTGCCGTCTTGCGGGCAACGCCGGGGAGGGTAAGCAACTTTTCCATGTCGTCGGGGACCTGTCCGCCGAAGTCAGTGACGATTTTCTTCGCTGCGCCCACAACAGATTTGGATTTGTTACGGAAGAAACCAGTCGAGCGAACGTCGGGTTCGAGTTGCTCGGGCGTGAGCGCGGCGAAAGCTTCGACCGTAGGATATTTGTGGAAGAGTTCGGGCGTAACGCGGTTGACGTTGGCGTCGGTCGACTGCGCGGAGAGGATGGTCGCGACCAAAAGCTCCCAGGCGCTGGAGTGCGTGAGCGCGCAAGTCACGTCGGGATACATCTGGTCGAGCCGCTTCAGGATTTCTGCGACGCGCTCCGCAGCGAGAGGATTGTAGGCAGGACTGCGGTCGGTTTTTTTTCCGCCGCCGCGCGGCAGCGAAGGTGCACGTGTAGGGATGGCCGCTCCCGCCCGTCCCCGAGGCGAAGCCCCCGCGGTTTTGGCTACTGCGCTGGAAGTCTTTCCCCGAGCCTGCTGAGCAGCGGCCCGCACCGGACGAACGCCTTCCTGTCGGCCGGTGCGGGCGGGCTGGCGAGGTGTGCTTCCGCGGGGCATGAGGGCAACATCTTAGCAGAGGCCTCGGTAACCTCAGGAATGATTGACTCGACCGATATCCCTCGGTAGTCTGGAGTTAACCCATCAGAATGTTATGGCCGTAAGTTCCATCCAACTCGGGCAGGTCTGGCGCAGCGACGCCGATGGCCAGGATTATCTGGTGACCAAGGTCTATAGCGAAGTGTTTACGCAGTATGCCATGTTGCGGCCGGCAGGGATTACTGCTCCAGACGCGCCCACGGTGCGCATCAAGGTGGCGAAGACCCCGCAAGGCGCGTCTCTACCCGGCTATACGTTTACTCAGGACGGCTCGTTCTAGGCGGCGTCTCGTTCGCCAATTTTCGATACACTGTCAAAGGTAGTGTTCAATGCTTAGTGGCGAGTGGCCGGCAAAATCTCAACGCTTTAATGTGTTTCTGGCCACTAACCACTAGCCACTGACCACTGCTCCACATGACTGAAAAACTTCTGGCAATCATCTTCGTTTTCATCAATTCCGTCATCACAACGACCGGCTACGCCGGCGTCGTGCTGCTGATGGCGATTGAATCGGCGTGCATCCCGTTGCCTTCGGAATTGATCATGCCCTTCGCCGGCTACCTGGTTTTTACTGGGACGTTCAAGCTGTTGTGGGTAGCGACGGCGGGAGCGCTTGGCTGCAACCTGGGATCGCTGGTGGCCTATGAGATCGGATGCTATGGCGGACGCCCTTTGGTCGAGCGCTACGGGCGTTGGATTCTAATGGGCAAGGGCGAACTCGACTGGGCAGAGAAGTTCTTCGCACGGTGGGGATATCTTGCCGTATTCTTCGGACGCTTACTGCCCGTGATTCGAACTTTCATCGCGTTGCCGGCGGGAGTGGCACGCATGCCCCGTGGACGCTTTCATCTGTACACGTTCCTGGGATCGTGGCCCTGGTGCCTGGGTCTGGCCTATCTCGGGATGAAGCTGGGTGAGAACTGGCGCGAGTTGGGGAAATATTTTCATAAGTTCGACGCGGTGATTGGAGTAGTGCTGGTTGCCGGCGCGGCCTGGTTTATTTGGAGCCACTGGCACAATAGAATTAGCGGTCAGGCGTCGGCCGTCGGGCGTCAGTGAAGGAGGCTTTGTGATTCCGATATCCCGCACACTAGCGCCGCTGCTGTTCTTCGCAATAACCTTGCCGCTTGGTTCGCGCGCTCAGTCCACGCCAACGCCATCCGACAAGCCCTTTGTGATTGAGTATTACTACAAAGCCAAATGGGGACATGCGGACGAATTTCTGAAGTTGTTCAAGAAAAATCACTATCCCGTGCTCAAGAAGGAAATGGAGATGGGGCGGATTGCGAAAGTCTGGATGGATCAGCCGCGCTATCACACCACGGAAGACGGGCGTTGGGATTTCCGCGTGACCATCGTCTTCAAGAATGCGACCGTAGCCAATGAGCCCTTCGACGAAGCGGCGCTACAAAAACAGATGTATCCCGATCAGGAGACCTTCCAGCGGGAAGAGCAGCGGCGTTTCGAAATTCTCGACGGGCATTGGGATTTGCCGGTGAAGACGGCCGAGTTGGAGAAGTAGTACCTAGTACCTAGTTAAGTCAGAATTAGTGTGCTTCGGGTTTGACTTTACCAGGTGCTGGGTACTAGGTACTGGGTACTCGGTACTACCCGTCGATCTTCAAGAAATTCGCGATCAGCTTCTCGTGCCACTTCCACGGAAGTATCCGCTTGAGAGCGAGCTGCATCTTAGCGTCGCGCCCCACCAGGTAACGCAGCTTGGGGTCGGGATCCTGCGCCACGGACGCGATCAGGCGCGCAACTTCGATGGGGTCTCGTTTCGGCAGGGCTTCTATGCGGTCGCGCATGCGCAGGCTGCGCTGGAGGTTTGGAGAAGTCTCCTTCGTGGCGTTTGCGCCCATGACCGCTCCGCGCGTCCAGATATCGGTTTGAAAAGCTCCGGGCTCGACCAGGACCACTTTGATGCCAAGCGAGTTGACCTCGAGGCGAAGCGATTCGCTCCAGCCTTCGAGAGCGTGTTTGGACGAGGAATAGCTGCTGACCGTGACCGATCCGTGCAGGCCGCCGATCGAAGAAATCATGATGATGTGCCCGGAGCCCTGGCGGCGCATCACAGGCAGCACAGCTTTGGTCATGGCGACAGCGCCGAAGAAATTTGTCTCGAACTGGCGGCGGAGTTCTTCCGACTTGATATCTTCGGCGAACCCGGCGACAGCGAATCCAGCGTTGTTGACCAGCACGTCGAGGCGTCCGTGATTGCGGACGACGGCATCGACGAAACCGGGCAGCGCGTCAAAGTCGGTAACGTCGAGCGCGCGGATATCGAGTTGCGCGGCGACGCCAGCGGCAGCCGCGGCCTGGTCGAGGCGCTCGCGGCGCCCGAGGTCGCGCATGGTGGCGACGACGCGGAATCCGGCCCTGGCCAGTTCGATGGAGGTAAGCAATCCGAAGCCGCTGGAGGAACCGGTGATGAGAGCGATCTTCTCGGCCATGGAAGTGACTCCGCCAACGTTGTAACACAAAAAGGACTCATGTAAAGTCAGCCGCCCTTTGGCTTTGCTCAGGGCAGGCTCTCGGCTGTCCCGCGAAAGGCTGCTCTGAGCTTGCTGCAGGGGCGAAGCCGAGCGGCCACTCGATGGTGTATGTGCCCAATTAACTTTATTTTCCGCGCGTTCGGTCGCGCTCGTTTGCCAAAGTCCCGCCCCATGCGAGAACATACAAGGTTTGCACATCCATACAGATTCTTACTGAGGAAGCGGCCAAAATATGGCGACACAGAACAAGTCTGCAAAGATTGAAAAAGCGGCGAAAGCACTCCGCATAGAAGTGAAGAACTACGTGAAGGCCCGCGATAACTCGCAGCCCAACGGCACGATCCAACCCGCAAAAGGGAAGCTGGGAGTGATGATCCCGGGCATGGGCGCGGTGGCGACTACGTTCGTGGCAGGCGTGGAGGCGATTCGCAAAGGGCTGGCGAAACCCATCGGATCGCTCACGCAGATGGGCACAGTGCGGCTGGGCAAACGCACCGACGGCCGCTCGCCGAAGATCAAAGAGTTTGTGCCGCTGGCAGGCCTCGATGATCTGGTCTTCACCGGCTGGGACATCTTCGAAGACAACATGTACGAAGCGGCCTCGAATGCGGGAGTGCTCGATCAGCGTCTGCTCGACCAGTTGAAGCCATTTCTTTCGTCGATAACGCCGCGCGCGGCGGTCTTCGATCACAACTACGTAAAGAAGATCGATGGGCCGAACGTGAAGAAGGGCAAGACCAAGATGGATCTGGCCGAGCAGTTGCGCGCCGACATTCGCGACTTCAAGAAGACCAGCGGGGCGAGCCGGTTGATCACCATGTGGTGTGGTTCCACGGAGTCTTACATCGCGGCGACCGAGGCCCACCAGTCGGTGAAGTCGTTTGAGAAGGCGCTGCGCGAGAACGACGAGATGATCGCGCCCTCGATGATCTATGCCTATGCGTCATTGATGGAGGGCGTCCCGTTCGCCAACGGCGCGCCGAACCTGACTGTGGACCTGCCGGCGATGCTCGAACTCTCGCGGCAGAAGGAAGCGCCCATCTGCGGCAAGGATTTCAAAACCGGGCAGACGCTCATGAAGACGATCCTCGCCCCCGGCTTTAAGGCGCGCATGCTGGGTCTCAACGGATGGTTCTCGACAAACATTCTCGGCAACCGCGACGGCGAGGTGCTCGACGATCCCGGATCGTTCAAGACCAAGGAAGAGTCGAAGCTTTCCGTGCTGGAACACATTCTGCAGCCCGAACTCTATCCCGAACTCTATGGCGAAATGTACCACAAAGTCCGCATCAACTATTATCCGCCGCGTGGCGATAATAAAGAGGGCTGGGACAATATCGATATCTTCGGCTGGCTCGGCTATCCCATGCAGATCAAGGTGGACTTCCTGTGCCGCGACTCGATTCTGGCCGCGCCCATCGTGCTCGACCTGGTGCTGCTCGTCGATCTTGCGAAGCGCTGCTCGGAACTACGCGGACTCGGGATTCAGGAGTGGTTAAGCTTTTACTTTAAGTCTCCCATGACCGTACCGGGGCTCTATCCCGAACACGATCTGTTCATTCAGTTGATGAAGCTGAAGAACACGCTGCGGCACTTGAAAGGCGAGGAATTGATTACGCATTTGGGGTTGGAGTATTACGACTGAGGTGGCTCAACTCTTAGTGGGTTCGTCGTGAGTTCGTCGGTGCGGATCGACAGTGGATGGGAAGAGTCTGACGATGCAGGAATGTTCCTCTGAAAAGAGGAGAGCGTCCGCATATTCTACCGCTGTGTGAGACTCGTCTGGGGCCTTCCGCCAAACGTTCGCCACACGGCGAATTCCTTTGGCGATGTTGACCAACATACTCACAATTAAATCGCCCATCACAAGCCCTCGCGGTATAGTGTACTTCGTTCGTTCTGATGTCGAAGGCACTTACCACACCGTCAGGATTCCGTTCGCATAACCTCGGCCAGCATGCGCTCCCTTAGTATTCGATTAGCGCGGGTTTGGTATCCCTTACCCGACTTCCTTAGCCATGCGATCACGTCAGCGTCGAGACGCATTGAGACTGCCTGTTTCACAGGACGATAGAACCTGCCGCGAACCGCATGTTTCCAGGCGCTCAGCGGAAGTTCTGGGATGTCGGACCTGTCGATCCGATCGTCGGGAAGAGTAGCCAGAGCAGCCAGCTCCCTCTTCTGCTGCGGCGTCAGGGCCTGCCGCCGAGTCCGCGTGATTTTCATCCTCTTAGTAGCCCTGCGCATAAATGCGTCTCTCCTGGGTGTTGCTTTTCGTGCTGAGAAGATGCGGACCAGATCGTCTTCTTCCTCCACCGTGTGAGCCACCACGAGAATTTGGACTCCGTGGATCATCCCGATAGTCTGCCTGCGCGCCTCACCTTCAACTTCGCGGTCTTGCGTCGATACAAGAAATGGATCGTCGAAGACCAGGATCGCCAACTCGAAACTTATGCCGTGCTTGCGCCGATTGAGCCTGTTCTTACGATCATCCCAGGCGAATTCCACAATGCCTTCGTTGATACAAATCTGTATATACAGTAACCGGTCTGTAGGGAAAATGCAATCGGGAGGCCAAGCGCCAGATCATGTCAGCTTCTTCTCCCGCTTGTACTCGTCAAACTTCTCCAAAAACCGATCGATATCCTTTTTCTGCAGATAGTAAGGCATAGACAGCCGCAGCTTGTTCGGGTCGCCGCCGCGGATTCTGATCTTATGCGTCTTCCACAGCCAGTTTTCCAGATCCATCCGCGGGACCCGTGGAACGTTCACCGTCACAATCGCGCAGCGCAGGGCAGGATCGGGCGAGGTCCACGACTCTGCGCCACGTTTCTTCATTTCATCGAGCATGTAATCGGCGAGGGCGCGCTGGCGGCGTTCGATGCGGTCCAGGCCGATGTCGTTGGCGAGCTTGATTGACGCTTGCAGTCCCCATAACGCCGGCACATTCGAGCTGCCAATGCGCTGGAAGCGCTCGGCGCGAAGCTTGGTGTCATCCCAGCCTTCAGTGACGATGGTGTTCCACAAGCGGTCGATGACCTCGTCGCGTACATACAGAAAGCCTGAGCCTTTGGGCGACTGCAGCCACTTGTGCGGGCTCGCAGAATACATGTCACAACCCAGTTCGTGAATGTTGAGGCGCATCATCCCGGGCACGTGAGCGCCGTCGACGGCCGAGAGGATTCCCTTCGACCGCGCCAGCCCGCTGAGTTCCTTCGCGGGCAGCACCACGCCGGAGAACGTCGTGATATGGCTGAAGAAGATCACGCGGGTGCGCGGCGTGATGGCGTCGTTGAAGAGATTGAGAACCTGAGCGGCGTCTTTCACAGGGCGAGGCAGCGCGACTTTCTTCACCACGATGCCGTAGCGCTTGGCCTTGAGGTTCCAGGGATGCTCGCCTCCGGGATGCTCCTGATCGGTCATGAGCACTTCGTCGCCCGGCTTCATGTCGATGCCGTTCGCAATGTAGCTGTTCGCCTCCGTGGCATTGCGCAGCAGGGCAATCTCGTCACGATGGCAGCCCACGAAAGCTGCCAGCGGATCGCGAAACTCGTTCCATGAGGCATATCCCCAGATGGGGTAGTCTTCGGGATCCTGCTGATCCATTCTCTCGGTGTTCGAGTAGCCGTCGAAAATGGCGCGCAGCACAGGCGCGGGGCTGGAGCCGACGGTGCCGTTGTTCAGGTAGATCTCGTCCTCAGGGATAAGGAATTGCTTGCGCATCGCGGCCCAGTAGGCGTCTTCGTTTTTGTCGAGCAGGGAGTGGTCGGGGAGCGGCGGAATCTTTTCGAGCTGCGCGAAGAGATTTCCGCGGAAGGCGAGGGAGGCGGCTAGTCCAGTTGTGGCAGTGGCGAGAAAGTGACGGCGATCCAGCAAGGGTGCCTCCCGGCGGACAGACGACGGAAGGCGCTATGGTACGACGGGGCCGAGGAATCCTCAAGGGGACGGCGGTTTCGGTAGTGCCTATGCGGCAATGGTTGCGATCAACGCGGTACACTGCAATTTCGTCAGAATCCACAAGACGCTGCGAATCACTCCGAGCATGGCCGCTGGTTTGAGTGACCACATTTGGAGTCTTTAGGAAATCGTGATGATGGCCGACAGTTACATGCCGAAGCCCGGCAAGCGTGGCGCGTTACTGGAAACGAACAGCCTAGGGTATCTTCTGTATACAAGGCGAACGCGCTGCTGCGCTACATTCTATGAGTGTTGAACCCCCACTTCCCAGAGCGGTATCTTCATTTCTCCAACTTGGACCATCTCGTCATCGCATTTTGCAGCATGTGTAACACGCGGTTTGAGGAAATACCAAAGCCTAAAGACCGAACCGATGATGTACTCTTGCGTATGCGAGCTAATTTCGAGGCGCATCATTGCAACGGCAACCGAAAACCATCTGCATCCTGAAATCGGCGGGCCTACCTAATTTCAAACTGAGGCACTACCACGGTTTCGGTAATGGTGCAGTTTGAATGCCCTTACCCTACTATCGCAGTGTAGGCTTGGAAACCTGTTTTCGTTGCAAGCCATGCCGCCGCAGTCAAACATAATGTAGTTACGATTGAGAAAACGATGGGAATAACAAAGAAGTATTTCCAGCTCAAAACCGTGATGGCGGCAAAGCAAAGGGCGAACGCCCACGCCGTGCCGCGCATGTGCGCCAAGGATTCTGGCGGCAGGCGGCCTAGCTGCCACGCCAATACCATGGCGAGTAGAAGAAACACGCTGACAAAGAGTCCGAACCCAACATAAAAATCCCAGTAAGTCCGGCTAAACCCCATAATGTAAAAGTGAGTTGACCGCATGGAGCCAAGATCCACTCCCCACTTGGGATCGGACCAGGGAAAACCAGATGTGTGTCCGACGTCAAAAAGCAGCAGAAGAACGGCAGCGACTCGATAAAACGTAGATGCTTTCATTCTTGCCTCCAGAGACCACGCCAGCGGGCACTGCGATCCTGCCGCGTAGGTTCAAACTGTACCATTACCGACGGTCTCTGCCCCATTGCTCGCCAAGAGTGCATCAATGCGCTTTGGTTTGAGCCACGCGAATTTGCGGCAACAGGATGTCGCGAAGGTAGTGCCAGTAAGGAACGAGTTTGAGCGCAGCTTGTGCGTATTGTTCGGCCGCGTTCAAGTCGGGCGTGGTTCGGTTCAAGTTTGACCAGGCAAGACTCATAAGCAGTTCGGGTTCTCCCCATGTCGGCTCCAGCGGATCATCGGTGCTCTCTTTGTGTTGCCGGATGGCATCCAGACCTTTCTCATAGGTTGCAATCGCTTTATCTTGTCCGCCCCCCCTCTCCGGAGGAGTGTTCCACTGATTCGGACCCACCACCCAGAGGAGCCGGGGGTTATCGGGTGCTGAAGTCTTGGCATCCTTAAGCAGCAGTGAGGCGGGTGCTAGGATTTCCCTCAACGCGCCGAGGGTCTTTCTCATTTTTGAAAACTCCCTCCAGGAAGAAGCGGTTAAACAAACAAGATGCCGCCCCAACTTTTGCATCCACAAACCCTGGATCCTTTGGAGCGCTGCGTCGAATTCGCTTTCCGCTTCCGTCAGATCTTCTGACAAATCCTTCGGGGTAGGTGTTTCGCCAAACCCGTTAATAGCTCTGCGCCATTTCGCAAATCCACGCCAGTATCGAACGCGAGATGCAAGTTCAGGTTCGTCAACAAACGGCACAAGCTGCTCGTAAAGTTGATTCAGCGCTGTCCGGTCGCCTTCGTAGTCAGCTCGTTGTATTTGGACGACAATCTTGACCACGCGTTCACGCGCTGGATCAGTTGATTCGCCCTTGAGAGCGACTCTCAAGCCCGCAGCTGAATACCATTGATAAGGATCTGCGGTTAACCGATCCGCAACGAGTACGTCGGCGGCCATTGAAACTTGCGATTGGGTTAGCGGGCTGGCGTCAGGGTCACTGCCGAACCCTGGCGTGCTGCTTGCAAAAACCAGTGCAACTCCGATAACGACTCGCCTCATTCCCAGTACCTCCTATGTCGCGCTTGGTGCCTACAGCGCCAACGAATTCAGTGCTTAGGCCGGTGCGCCTTGCGAGACCTGGCCCGGCCTTCGCATGATTCAAACCCAATGGTCACTATTCCGCGGTCATGCTTGTGCGACATTGCGTGCAACCGACTCTTTCGTCCCGACAGGCAAAACGCCTTAAGCTGCTGTCCGAGAAGGCGTTTGCGCCGCGCCCGATTCGCGCCGATGCAGCCCGGCATTGATTATCCCCATCAGTACCACGGTTACAAATTCAAATGAAATTTGCTTGGCCACCACCACCCCTGGCCATGGCTGGGCCGCGTAGTACGTGAGGAACCAAGGCAACGAGGTGAGCATCCACACGGCAATGCCAAAGCGGATTCCTTGACCCAGCCAGGGTCGAGATTGAATACCGCTACGATAGATCCAGACCAGCGCCGCAGCCGAAGACGCGAATCCTATCAGCATGTAGACAAAATGGCGATTCGCGTCATCTTGTGTCCGCAAAAGTTGTGGGTCGCGGCATAGTCTCCCTGAAGAAGGAGGCCGTGTACTACAAATCCGAAAATATTGGCGGCGATGAACAGAATTGCCCAGCGCAGAACGAAACGTTTCATGTGCCCTCCGGGATCGTGTTGCTGTGAGTCGAACAGAGCCACCACGTGTTCGAGTACATACCGTAAATGAAAACCCACCGTCTAGCTGTAAACATTCGGCGAACCGGCAAATACGGTCGGTGAATTGCATGAAGATTCCTCCAGAAATTGAGAGAATGTGAATCACGAAGTATGCACAAACCTCTTCACCGTTACGCGCTGATCGTCGTCGCGTGGCTGCCGTTCTTCGCAATCTGGGTATTGATTGCACTGTCCTACGAAACACCACCGTCTCCTCGGCGCTGCTGACGAGCACGATTTCAATGGGCAGCGCGAGCCTGCTGGGAATGGCGGTCTGGCATCTCTGTCAGCGATGGCCATGGCCGCTCAAAGTCACCGTCAGCTTTTACCTGCTCCACGTCTTGTTCGCGTCGCGTACACGCTGCTGTGGTTATGTCAGTCTATGGGCTCGGGGGTCCGATACCACCGCCCTGTCTTTAGCGCCTTCCAGGAATTCGTAATTTCCCCCGTGCTCGCCTGGCAGTTATTGATGGGCGTATGGATTTACGGTCTATTCGCTGGTGTCTCCTACGCGGTGCAGACGCGGGACCGCTACATGAAAAGGAGACGCTTGCGATGCGTGCAGAGGCACTGGCCGCGGCCGCTCGCCTGGACGCCCTTCGCGCTCGATTGAATCCACATTTCCTGTTCAACGCCCTTCATACACTGGCCGCGCTGGTGAAGCTTCCGCCAATTGGCGGAGAGTGCTATTGAGCGTCTCGGAGACATGTTGCGTTACACGCTGAAAGAAGACGGCCATGGGCTCGTCGAATTTTCTGAGGAATACGAATTTACGAAACAATATATTGCTTTCGAGCAACTCCGATACGAAGACCGGCTGAAGGTGGAAATCAACATTGACCCGGAGTCCTTTAACTACGAGCTTCTTCCTTTTTTCGCTCCAGACGCTGGCGGAAAACGCCGTGCATCACGCAATTTCAGTCCGTCCCGAGGGCGGATCAATCTGGATCACCAGTTTATGTCGGAATGGAAGACTGAGTATCACCGTCCGCGATGACGGGCCAGGTACTGCCAGCCCGAGGCTGGCAATTCACACCGTTTAGGCCTGCGCTCACTGCGCGAACGCCTACTGGCGGCTTATGGATCAACTGCGGATCTTCGCGTCGAACGCAGTGGCGGAAGGTTGTGAAGCACGGCTTGTGGTTCATCGGAAGGTTCCGTATGCCCCAACGGAAAGTGGGGTCTAACCGGGGCATAGGGTATGCAAGAGTCCGTATACTAATCGCCGATGATGATGCGACTGGCCAGGAGCACTCTACGACGTGCACTTGATGGGACCTCGGTTGGACCGGCGCGAAATTCATGAGGCCGGCGACGGCCGCGCGGCAATTGCTTTTGCAAACCAGGTCCAGGCCAGCCCTAATCTTTCTAGACATCGTGATGCCCGGCGCGTCGGGATTGGAGCTGCCCTTGAAGGCCTGGACTACCAGCCTCAAATCGTCTTTACCACCGCTTTTGATCAGTACGTCGATTCGACCGCATTTGAACTCGGGGCACTTGACTATCTGCTGAAACCCTTTGGCCGCGAAAGATTAGCGACGTGTGTTGCGCCGAGTTCAAAAGGTTGTCTGATGGCTCTCCCGAAGTTTCGTTGCTCTCCCGCGCTCGGGAGTCGTTCCAACACGCAGGCACGCCCTTTCGAAAGTTTTTGTTCGGGATGGTAATCGGAGACGCCCCATTCAATCTGTCGAGCGTGGAAAGCGATCAAAAGCCACCGATGATGATGTCACAATTACCCACTCAGCTTCGAAAAGCAATTCTTGATTAGTGTGAGGCTGTCCGATCTGGAGGGGAACGATTGGTCGGGAGGAATTTTCTCCCAGAATTCATCGCTCCCACCTCATCAACCTTGAATTTGTGACCTCCATCGAGACCGCACGACCCTGCACGTCTCCAGGTCGTGATGAAGAGTGGCGCGCGAATCGTCGCCAGTCGTGCGGGATCGAAGCGGCTGCGTGATCTGGCGCTCTAATGCCGAGGAAGAGAGCTGGGGGGACGTTGAGCACCGCTTCAAAACCGAGCGGCTGCGGATCGGCACGTTTCAGGGCGCCCGACGATACAGATACTAAGATGGTTAATCTTCCCTCAATTCGGCGGTTCTGCCCCGCCCTGACCAAGTCCGATCAAGGGAAGCATTTCCGGATAACCCGGGGCGGGGCGGGTGCGTCTAACCGGAGGGAGAAGTTCGGGGTTGGCGTCTACGCGCCGGGCGTATAATGTTTCTCAAGAGTGGCAGTAAAGGAGTTTCCCATGAAATTGCGTTGGTTGGCAATCTCGGCGGCATTGGCGGCGTTCAGCGCGGGGCCTTGGACGTTGGCGCAGACTCAGGATCCGGGTCAGACCCAAACTCAGACCCAGACGCAAACGCAAGCTCCAACGCAAGATCCAGGATAAAGGCCAGCCGAAAGCGGCTGACGTCCAAAACGCACCCAAACAGGCGCCGGCAGCCCTGCCAACCCAGGATGACAGCCAGATCAAGCACGATGGCACCAAGACCGATGTGGACGCGGTGGGAAACCGCAATGTCGGTTGCGGACGTGGCGTAGGTAACTGGTACACGGTGGAAGGCCGGGTGGCCCGCGGCCGGGTGTATGCCCAGCAAATCGAATCGCAGATCAAGCTGGTCAACGATCCGGTGGTCACGGAGTACGTCAACCGGATCGGGCAGAATCTGGTGCGGAACTCGGATGCGCAAGTGCCGTTCACGATCAAGGTGATCGACTCCGACGTGGTGAATGCCATGGCTCTTCCCGGCGGATTCTTTTACGTGAACTCAGGGTTGATCCTGGCGGCCGACGAAGAAGCCGAAATGGCCGGCGTGATGGCTCACGAGATTGCTCACGTGTCCGCCTGCCACTACGGGCGCGAAATAACGCGCGCGCAAATAATCCAGATGGCGTCCATTCCATTGATCTTCATTGGCGGCGCGATCGGCTACGGAGCCTACGAAGCGTCAGGGCTGGCGATTCCGATGACCTTCCTGAAGTTTTCTCGCGACTTCGAGGCCCAAGCGGACTATCTCGGCGTGGAATACATGTATCGCGCCGGATATGATCCCTCGGCGTTTGTTTCCTTCTTCGAAAAATTGCAGGCGATGGAGAAGAAGAAGCCGGGGACGATGTCCAAGGCGTTTGACACGCACCCCCAAACCCCGGATCGCATTGAGAAGTCGCAAGACGAAATTCGAAAGATATTGCCCTCGAAGCCGCAGTATATTGTGACCACTTCGGAATTCGACGACGTCAAAGGCCGGCTGGCGTCGATCGAGAATCGGCACAAGGTGCTGGATCAGAAAGACGCCAACAAGCCCAGCTTGCGGCGGACTTCCCCGGCGGCGCGGAACCGAAGGCAAGGACAGGAAGAGCGATGACGATCGTCCAACGTTAAAGCGGCGGGATGATTCGTCGAAGTAGCGTGCAGCGAGCAAGGAAGGCGAACCGGCGGCCGGGCTGCCGGTTTGGCGGATGGAGGGGAATTTCGGCCTCAGAAAAGATCCTCACCGCAAATTTGTGACCCTGGTCACAGCAAGTTGTTGCCGAAGCCAAATGGGCTAAGCTAGGCTAGGCTAGTACTTTAAGGAGCGATCCTTCCCATGCCCGAGAACACACTCACCATCACCGACAATCGCACCGGTCAAACCTATACCGTTCCCATAGAGAACGGCACCATTCGGGCGATGAGCCTGCGGCAAATCAAGGCAGGTCCGGAAGATTTTGGGCTGATGACCTACGATCCGGCCTTCATGAACCGGCTTCATGCCGCAGCAGTATCACCTACATCGATGGTGACCGGGGAATTCTTCGCTATCGTGGCTATCCCATCGAAGTGCTGGCCGAACGGTGCGCATTCCTGGAAGTCGCCTACCTTCTGCTGTTTGGCGAATTGCCGACCCAGAGCGAACTGAAAACCTGGATCCACGACATCACCCACCACACCATGCTGCACGAGAGCATCAAGAAGTTCATGGAGGGATTCCGCTACGACTCTCATCCCATGGGCATGTTCGTGAGCACGGTGGCTGCGCTCTCGAGCGTCTATCCTGAAGCCCGTGAAATCCACGATCCGAAGAACCGTATGCACCAGATCGTTCGTCTGATCGGGAAGGTTCCTTCGATTGCTGCCCTGTCCTACCGGCACAATGTGGGCTTCCCATACGTGTATCCCGACAATGATTTGAGCTACACCGAGAATTTCATGAACATGCTGTGGAGGATGGTCGAGCCGAAATATGTGGCCAATCCGGTCCTGTCTCGCGCCCTCGACATCCTATTCATCCTGCATGCCGATCATGAGCAGAACTGCGGCACCAACGCCATGCGCTCAGTGGGGAGCGCCCAAACCGATCCTTACCTGTCGTTTGCTTCGGCGGCCTCGGCGCTGGCGGGACCGTTCACGGCGGGGCCAACGAAGAAGTCTTGAAGATGCTCGACGAAGTGGCTGGAAGGACAACGTGGCCGCCTTCATCAAGAAAGTGAAGGATGGACACGGCAACCTGATGGGATTCGGACATCGCATTTACAAGAACTACGATCCGCGGGCAAAGATCATCAAATGGTCGTCGGAGCAGGTTTTCCAGGTCACGGGGCGCAACCCGAAACTCGACATCGCCCTGGAGTTGGAGCGCATCGCGCTGGAAGACGATTATTTCGTGAAGCGCAAGCTCTATCCCAACGTCGACTTTTATTCCGGGATCATGTACCAGGCGATGGGCTTCCCACCAGAGATGTTCACCGTGCTGTTTGCCATCGCTCGTACGGCGGGCTGGTTGGCGCAATGGCAGGAACTGGTGATCGATCCTGAGCAGAAGATCGCGCGGCCGCGCCGGATCTACCGGGTACGGAGAGCGGGAGTTCATGCCGATGGAAAAGCGGGCCGCGGCGAGCGTTTCGGCGCGCTAGATTTTAGATCAGGCGTGAAGTGAGCCACACTCTAAGCGGCTCGTTTCTTGCGTGGACTTGCCTTACGCGACCTGCTTCGTAGCCAGCGAAGCCACGTACTCGCGCTTCTCCGCCGATGAGGTGATCGCCTTCATCTCTTGCCAGTCGTAGGGAAATTACCGTCCACAATCCAGGCAGGCTACGTAGGTTCCCGTCAAGGCTGCGGCCTGCGGACGGCGTCCCTTCCTCGAATAGTCACCGGAAAGCTGCTACCGGGAATGCCAGCAACCGAAAACCACGTCAATCAGTTCTGCCACCACGGAGCACCTCCCGCACCTAGGGTCATTCTCCCTTGGCAGTGCCGAGTGTGCTGCCCCTTGGCTACTCATTATCTTCAATACGCAGCCACTCACTTACTTGGATTCACCCGGCAGAAAATGGTTTCGCAATTCCTGGCGCAACATAAGGGTCGCAAGGCCCCGCCGTTCCAAGTTATTCTCGGGAGGGTGTTTAACAGGCAACGAGGCAGACTTTTGTTTGCCGGTAAAAGATACTTCCGATGATTGAGGTAAAAGGACTGTGACAACCATCACTAGAAAAGTGGAGAGAATTCACAGCCGTCGTCTGGGGAAAAACTAGCAACGTCGGTGGAAGTGGCCAGCAAGAAGAACATCCTATATCCCAAGCGCGATCTCACTGGCCACTGACCATTGACCACTGCTACGACAAATTCAGAACCTTCTTAATGGTCCCACGCTCGTTCTGGATCTTTTCCTGAAGAAGAGTGATGGCGTAGATAAGCTGCTCGGGACGCGGCGGGCATCCCGGGACATAAATGTCGACGGGGATCACCTGGTTCACGCTCTGCACCAGCGCGTAGTTCTGGAAGACGCCGCCGGAGGTCGCCGGCTCCCATCGAAATCACCCACTTCGGCTCGGGCATCTGCTCCCACAATTGCCGGATCACAGGCGCCATCTTGTTCGACACGCGCCCAGCAATGATCATGAGATCGCTCTGCCGCGGCGACGGGCGAAATACTCCCGCTCCAAAGCGCGCAATATCGAAGCGCGAGGCGCCCATCAACATCATCTCGATCGCGCAACAGGCTAGCCCAAACGTCATCGGCCAGATGGAGCCCTTGCGCATCCAGTTCACCGCCGAATCCAGCGTAGAGAGCACCACGCCCTCCGGCGTGGGATTGCCGAAGGTCAGGTCTTTGACCACCTTCTTGCCGTTCTCGGTGTCGATGTAGGGGCCGAAATTCAGTTCGGGAGCCATGGAGATATTCTAAACCACGGGGTTGAGAAGCCTTAACTCCGTGAGGGCTGGCGCGGGCCTGACGCGCCTTCTCCGCTGACTGGGGCAGTTGTACGGGGACGAAGTATTCTTGAAGGATAAAAAGATATAAGTCATCAAACCCGATTCGTCGATCACGACGAATCTGGTGGAATAGCTTGTGGGCAGTTTCGTCCGGAACAACCTGGTAGAGCTTCCGTTTTCCCAACCCTAAACCGCTGGACCGCGTGCCGTTGGATGGGCCATTGATGCGGTTCACGAAACACGTATCCGGCTCCGGCCCGCACCCCATTATCGACCCCTTCGCGGAAAAAACAAACGGCTCGGTGCGAAAAGTGCGCTGGGAATGTCGGCGAACTGAGCAAATTTAGTGGCACAGTTCCATTGTTCGACAAGAAGACAGCGGATTGGCTGCATGGCAAAGAACCCGAACACGCACCGCCGTCATGGCGCACACATGTGCGCCTTTGCTGGCGCTATGGGAAAACGTTCCGCACACGCGCAGCCGCTTGGCGCTATCTGCGGACCACCACGGTTGAGAATGAAGAATACAAACTGGAGATGCTGAATCAGGCGCTGGACCGGGGTGCGGCATGACCGGCGCGCATTGGATACGCGAAGCGACTTTCGCTACGCGCGGGTTTGATCGCTGGTATCTCATCGCAGACGGTGTGCCGGAGGATGAAGCCGAAAGCACCGCATGGGCAAGCGTTGAGTATCTCGGATGGGGACTGGCTGGTGCGAAGTGGAGTTAACGTTTAACGAAATTCGGGTCGATAAAACATCCTGAAGGTTTGAGCCGGGGCGTGTTGTGCAGGGATGTCCTGTATGAGCCCTCGGTATTGGGTGCATGAATCACCCGCTTAATTCACCTCCACCACCACCACCATGGGGCCGTGCCGCTTCGCGGTGCGGCCATTCTCTTTTAGCTAAACATAAACGCTATGCGTGCACCGTGTGATACGTTTTAGCACCGGACTTTTCGAGAAATCCACAAATTTTCCAGACCGGCAATGCGGCAAAAACACACCCTAGGTCCGACCGCTGACCCATTGATTTATCCTTTATAATCAGTGCGTTACATGCACTTTTCGTCCTGCAACTTGAATGCCAACTTTATTTGTTTCCACAGGTGTCTGAGTGGTTCCAAACGGTAGTCAAACAATGTATAACTTATAGCGGAGGACGAACAACCGGGCGCACCGTTGGAATACTGCTCACGGTCTGCCGCTGGGCCTGAACAAAGAACGACCCAAGCAAGGGCGGAGTTGAGCGAAGCTCTGGCGGGCAAGCGCGGAAGTAAGGGAACCGCGATGCGGTGTTAGATCGCGCACCCTGAGGGCTGCGCAGTGGATCGCCCATGCCTCCGTTACCCCACGCTAAGGCGGTTTCCTGCCCCGCAGAGCGATAGTTGCGCCCGCGATGGCTCTGGGCTGCCCCCAAACCGCCCTAGGGCTTCTACGCGCAAAGTACACCGCAACCCAGAGTGCTTTACTCAGTCCGGACGCGGGAAGCGCTTGTGGTTGGGAACCAGAAAGGCGGCTGCAAACCCGCTCAAATAAAAGCTTTGGTCGGTGCTGTCCGCCCGATGGCCGCTTATCTCTACAGTCGGGAAAATGCTTACCGGAAATCATTACCGGCGCATGGTAAACCGCTGCGCTGGTCTGGAAGCTCTGGCCGTCGCGCACGATCCGACCGCACTGCGTGCACCGGATTTGCGGCTGGGCGTGTCTGGGAGCAGATACCCGGGGAGCTGTGGCAACTTTGACGGCGCGGATGGGAAGCTGCTCCATCATCTAAGCTAAAACGGCGGGGTGATGCGGAAAGGTAAGAGCATCATCCCCGCCAGACAGAACTAGAATCACAAAAGCAACATCAGAGCTTTCGCGCAGCAGTCTATGAGTAACCGGCCCACCACCACGCCCGCAGCTCCCACGGTAGGAGTCTAGGGCCGTAACCATTGTAAGGCTGGAGGCATACGGTTCCCCAGCCCTAATTGATAGAACCGTGCGTGGTGAGCGAATGTTGCCATACAAGACGCCCTTGTCAGGACTGTCTTTCCTCACACGCCGCAACTGAGCGGCTTGTTTTCCGCTCACAACCAGCGTCTACCAAACTTTGTGGGCGGGGATTTAACCCGCCCACCCCCAGCGCCGGGACGCGTCAAGAAAACTCTAGAGAACCCACGCCCCATGGGGAACTTTATCGCAATCCCAAGAATGCACTTGCCTTGCTGAAAAGAATGGCGTCAGGCAACGTGTCTGCCCCTTCTGCTGCGAACTGCGCCAACATGGCGTTCCATTTCCCGCGCAACTCGTGCCGATACAATCGTGCGTCCAAACGGTCGTTGATAATTTTCTTAATTTTCTTCAGCGATTGCGCGGTGCTGCTGCCCTTCATCAGCTCGAACAGCTCGTCGGGTTCACCGGCGGTGCTGAGTCCGGCGCTGGTCGCGGGTTGCGTGGTGCCGCACCAAGAATGCAATCGCAGCCGGAAATTTCTTTGACAAAACTTTCATCCGCAACGCGCTCCGCGTGGTGTCCGCCGGTTTCAGATGAAAACTCCGTGAACGGATCGTCGATGACCGGTAAGTGTGGCTCCGGCTTCGCGTATGCCGTAAGCGCGCCCAGCGATTCGCGCACCGTGGACGCGCCGAAGATTTCCTGAAAGGCAATTGATTCGTGTTTCATGCTAGCTTCTCCTCGCTGCTGAAGTTGCTGTTGCGGTGGCCGTGGTCGTTCCATGTGGAATACTGAACGGCGGGCGCGGTTGCGCTCTGCACACTCGCCCGGGCATATTGCACCAGCGCCAGGTTGCGCTCTGCGCGAAGCTGCTGAATGCGCCCCCAGATTTCGGCGTGCTGCTTGCCCAGCGCTTCTAGTTCGCGGTCGTAATCCTGAATCGTTTTCATCTAGTTCACCCGTGTACTTTCCGAAAGAAGTTGTTGCACAGTGGGCCAGCAATGCGGATGGTCCGCGAGGCGCGCAGCCATTTCCACGACTGCATCCGGCGCGGTGTACAGTTTTTCAAACGCCCGACCGCGAGGTGACTTTGCATTTTCGCCGTGCACAATCGCGTCAATATCGTCAATCGAGATGCCGCTGGTTCCCGCTGCTGGCACGGCTTCCGCATCGCGCTCGGCTTGCTTATATGCAAGTTCCAGCCCGCGAAGCGCGACGGCTAGGCTTTGCGTTTGGCCGCGCGTGTCACCGTCCCCGACGGATTGTTCCCAAACTTGGTTAGCGCGAATACGCCACGTTTCGGCTTCTTTGGCTAGGTCGCTGATTTCGGTTGCTGGTGCCGGTGCGTTCTTGCCGTGGCGCGCAGCGTGCCGCACAAGCGCGGGATAGCTGACGTTGAACTGCGCGGCAATGTTTTTCTTGAACTCGCCGGAATCGAGCAGCGAATCAATTTCCGCGCAGTACTCTGAGGCGCAAATTTTGCATTTATTCATGCTGGTCACCTGACGCCAGATAAGCATTCAGGGCGGACTGTCGGACTTTACGCTCGGAAAACTTCACCGGCTGCCAGTAGGGAATCACGCCTTCGTGGAGCAGGCGATTCAGTTTGCCGTAAGAGCACTGGAGCACGCTGCGAACCGTTCCCAAATCAAGCAACGGGTCTTGAACAAGCTGCGCGCGGATTTCTTCCTGACGTTGGATGAGTTGGCCAACGCGCCCGCGCTGCTGGGTGCGGAAGGTCTGGTTATTTGCTTTTAGGACGCTGGGCATATTTCTGTAGTGACTGAAATGTCTGAAATATATGTAGCACACCCCAGCCCGCGATGCAATGGGAATCTACCAGCTACCAGAAAAAAGCATGGGGCACCGGGCGAGTTGGCAACTGAACCCGTACCCGTGGCCGTACCCCTACGCGCGGGGCGCAACGGGGACACGGGAACGGGCGAACCGGGCAGGCGTGGGGGGGTGAGACAGGAGAGAAAACGTTTATTGAAAACCGTACCCGTGGCCGTACCCCTACGCGCGGGGCGCAACGGGGACACGGGAACGGGCGAACCGGGCAGGCGTGGGGGGTGACTCAGGCTGTCTTACTGTGTCTCTGGGTATGTCTCAGTTTCTAAGCTGTTGATTTCTTAGTGCTGTCTCTGCTGTCTCAGTAAATTACTCACATACATGGGACATATGTATACAGTTACCCCCCTTTACCCCTTACCCCATAAAAAGTGTTGTCACTTTTTTGCGAGACGCTGAGACAGCGGTAAGTAACTTTGTTTTCAATAAACGTTTTCTCTCCTGTCTCACGCGTTTCGGTGACAGGGCTAAAAAGCTGTCTCTCGGTGGAACTTTTACGGAACTCCGCGCGGTTCCGTAAGACTCCCGAAACGGAACTTTACGGAACCGCTTACGGAACCTGTTACGGAACTTGAAATTGTAAGTTTTGGCTCGCTCAAACTTACAACTTCCCATCACCGCCCTTTTACGCGCTCGGGTGAGAGCGTCGCGACGTAGCTTGCAGTTCCTGACCGCCGACTTCCCTACCGCGTTTCTCTCTACCCGTTCCTTTCTTCAATAGTTACTGGAAAAAAGCCTCTCGCGGCAGTTGGCTTGCGGACTTATTGGATTGGCGCGCCAGGGCGGGAAACGACAGGCAGCGAGATTGGCAGAGTATGCGAGAGGCTTGCGGCGGACGGTTTCCGGAGGGTGAAGAACCGTGCCCCGTCTCTGACACAGATTCCCCAACTCTCCGTGGGTTGTTCCACCCCAATGCGAGTACGGTAGCTCATGCTTATTGCGGGATGGTTTCAGGAATGTTAAATCTCGATTAAACTGAAAAGTGCGCTGCCAGACGAAGTCGGAGATGCGGAGAATCTTAATCGCCACCTCCAACGCCGGCAAACTGCGCGACTTCGCCGGCATTGCTCGGCAACATGGGGTTGAAATCGCCGGCATCCCTGACTTTTCTTCCCTGCCACCGGTAGTCGAGGACGAACTCACCTTCGAGGCCAACGCACGCAAGAAAGCCGAAGAATACAGTCAATACATCCCCGGAGAAATTGTTGTCGCCGACGACTCCGGTTTGGAGATTGATGCCCTGGAAGGCGCACCCGGCGTGCACTCTGCGCGCTACGCCGCGCCTGATCTACAAGGCCAGGAACCACACGAGGCGGATGCGAACACCGATGACGAGGCCAATAATGCACGCGTTCTGCGCGAAATGAAACGTGTTTCGCCTGCAGAACGCACTGGCAGATTCGTCTGCGTGCTCGCGGTCGCGCGCGACGGCAAGACACTGGCTACATTTCGCGGGATGGCCGAGGGAATCATCCTCGATGCTCCGCGCGGCAGGAATGGCTTCGGCTATGATCCGCTGTTTTACTTTCCAGAGATCCAGAAAACATTTGCGGAGCTGACCTCGGAAGAAAAGTCTAAATACAGCCACCGCGGAGCAGCGTTCCGGGAATTTCTTGATTGGTGCAAGTGCGCTACGGGCAACTGATCGTGTCGTAAGAGACGTTGCTTGCTACGTGCGGGTCAAGACTCAGCCTTCCGGCCAGACTTGCACGTGAACCTGGTATTTGGCGGCGCAGACAACAACTCTGCCGTCGCAATTGGTCAGGATTGGTTCAACAACATCACCAGCACGAAAGCGCACCTGTGTGCCGGGTGGCTTGCATTCAATGGCGAATACGTTGGCCGGCGCCGAGCAAATTGCGAACGACCTGATCAGCCTCTGCAAATTGCAATAGAGTTGGAGAAGAGGTGGCGGGTCAGTCGTTATTGATCCACCACTAGTGTCACCGTGACTCAGTTGGCTGGTCTCGCGACGAAGCCGTTTCGCTCGGCGAGACAGCCGAGGCGGCTGTCTCCACATGAGGATCTCTGCCAACTGGATGCTCTGCAAACTGAAATAGCAATTACTCTGAAGCATTCTTGACTTCACTTCTCTCCTGCGCCCTTTTACGCGTGAGCGCCCTCCGGCTGCGCCGGTTCGCGGAGCGCAAGCGCTTCCCGGGCTACCGGGGCTGGGGTCAAAACGTGTAATGGCCTGATTTCGACAGTTGAGAATCTCTGCTCTGTACGCGAACGGGACGATGACCGTCGGGGATAGCCTCGCCACCACTGCAGCTTCGCATACTCCGCCTTGGCTTGCTTTAAGACGGGAATGTCGGGGTCGGCGTCTTTCCAGAGCGTGAGGAAATCCCGGGTGGAGTGTTGGCCACATGAGCTGGAACGAGCGGCCCCAAGGGCTTCTGGCTTCTGAGGCCGCTCGCGGATGTGGCGAATTGCTACTGGTGAGTCCAGCCGAATTGTGAAGGCGGTTTTTGGAATTGTTTCGTTTTGTCCGCCAGTCGAATGTTCTCGTAGCCTTTGCGCACAGCCATAATGCGGTAGTCAAAGGCAATGTTGGACGTGCCGCCACCCAGTTCGCGCACTACAAAGGATTCCTCCGTCTTTTGGGTCACATAGAGCCCCTTGCACTCACCGTTCGGCGTGAGGAAGACATGATAGTCCGCGCCGGTGTTCACGGTTTGGGCGAAGGTCGGCTCCAACGTTATGACGGCCGAACCCCCATACAGCATGCCGGTGCCCACATCCTCAAACCAGTTTTGTGGGGCTTCGACTGCATAAAGCGCAACCTTGCGGGTGCCATTGTCCACCGGAACCACAGCAGACTTACTCCCATTACATAGAAGATCGCCTAAGGTGTCTATTGTACAAAGACCACCAAACCCACTCCCTGTGGCATAAAGGACCACACCTCCCTGAGAAGTCGTATTGTTCAAATACAAAGTCGGTACACCCTGAAAATCGTAATCGTTGCTTAATCCTGTGAGTGCTTGGCCAGCGAGTGAGATTCCAGCGACACCGATCCCACCCTCCCCAACGACACCAGTATTAGTGGGTAGTCCTAAAAGCTGGCTGCCCAAGGTTCCGTAGAGAGCGATACCGCTGTTGCTATGCGAAAAGCTTTCGACTTTGGCATGTCCGTTGGGTGATGTGGTGCCAATCCCAACGTTGCCGCCCGAGGTCTCAAAAATCGCTGAGTCACTTATTTTGGCGCTGCCACCATTGGAACTAAATTTGGGAACGAAACCTGTTTTACAAGTCGATCCGCCGCCCGAACATACGATCTCATTTGACTGGTCTGTCGCTTGCTGAGCCAAAGCAGGAACAACGCAGACAAGAAGCAACATTACACATAATCAAGCGCTAACACGGATCATAAACTCCTCCTTTTAGTTTCCTGATCTCGGTTTCCGATCTTAGTTTCCTGATCTTGGTTTCTGATCTTGGGGCCGAAGAGCCGACGAGCCGACTGACCGCAAGGAAACGGGATAACGTGCATTGTCGTACGCCCGGCTTCGCGCTGTCGCGCCCAAAACGCGCAAGAGACTATGTTCGGTCCCGGTTAACTGTTGAAATATCGCGATTACACTCGTTGACCCGACCGGCAAGCGCTTCCGCGCCACCCGCAACTTGCATCGAATGCCGATTCCCATTACGCTTTTTCTGGCAGCCTGATCCGGCTGCCTAGTTTCATGGGGCGGGTTCTCCCGGATCCGCCCCGCTGTTTCCGGGAGGACAGCCGCCAATGGGAGAATCCGAGTCCCGCGTCATCACCTACAACTCGGAACGTCTTCCCCCTAAGCGTCACCTGAAAGAACAACTGCGCCGGGTACAAAATCTAGGCGGGGTTTCGCTGCAGATCACAGGTTCTATTTCTGAAGCCCCGGCGTTGCCGAAAGCGCAGTCTCGGAGCGCGCGTCAAGGTAGGCCACCGGATAGGAGCGTGGAACAGCGCCGTAAAGTGATGCGCAAGATTGCTAAGAAGGTATCGTTGCAGGACTTCTGTAAGGCGCTGGACAAACTTCGTTTGGCTGTTCCCGATTGGCCCGGTCAGCCGGATTCGTGGCACCAAGCATGGAAGAACCCCCTACTGCGGCAGCGGATCAAGTCCATGCGCGCCCGCGCCTACGCTACTACGAAGTAAGAGGTACAAGAAGTACACGAACTAATCGGGCTTTTCCTGCATAAAAATCAGCGACTTTAAATGCTTCGCGTGCCTTGGTGGCCATGTGTTCTAAATGGGGATACATGGCCACCACCGCCAACGCGCGAACTTTCACCAGCGCCACGGAAGCCGCGCTCTGGTACATCAGCGCGGGCATCTTGGTTGTGGCAATCGCGTACCGGGGCAAGAACCCCATAGTAGATGCCTGGGAACAGCTACGCATTGACGCCGCTAGCGTGCCCGCGTATTTCAACGGGACGACCCAGAACATAGGTGCGCTACTCGGAATCTCTGCCCATGGGACTGCTGGCCTTGCTGATGTTGACTTGGACGCGCCCGAATCGCTGGCCGTGGCGTCGGTGCTGTTACGAGATACGGGATTCATCTTTGGTCGCACGTCAAAACCTGCCAGCCATTGGTTCTACTTCACCGATCCGCCTTTGCGCCTGCAGCAATTCAAAGACCCGCTGACCAAGACCATGCTGGTGGAGCTGCGCGGACTCAAGAAAAGTAACGGTGCGGTCGGACTGCAGACCGTGCTCCCCGGCTCCGTGCATGTCAGTGGGGAACCGATCACCTTCGAGGCCGGTCACGATTCCACACCAGCGAGTGTGGGAACTGACGATCTTATCCGCGCTGTTCACAAGGTTGCGGCTGCAGGGTTGCTTTGCCGGTACTGGCCCGCGAGTGGTAGGCATGACGCGATGCTCGCCATGGCCGGTGCCCTCGCCCGTGGCGGATGGTCCGTTAATGATGCGCTGGTTTTCTGCCGCGCTGTATACCAAGCTGTCCCCACTCACGATCCCGCAGCCGTCTCCCGGATTGACGGCGAGGTAAATGATTCCTTCGCTAAGATCGCTGCGGGCGATCCGGCAACCGGCTTCCACGCGCTGACTGAGCACATTGACCGCAAGGTAGTCGAAACTGCGTTCGGCTGGCTTGGGATCAAGGCGCAGCCGTTGCCCCTAATCGCGTCTTGCGCTGTAGCCGGTGCGGACTGGCAGAAGCAACTGCTGGTTACGGAGAAAGGCGTAATCAAGCCGGTGCTGGAGAACGCCCTGCTGGTGCTGCGCTACGAGAGCGTATGGGCAGGAGTTCTTACCTACAACGCATTCTCACTCGCCACTGTGACCGGAATCCCCGCGCCGTGGCCACAGAGCCGCGCCGGTGCAGTCTGGACTGACTTTGACGATTCCCAGCTTGCCGCATGGCTGCAACGTAACGGTGTTGTAGTCAACAGCCGGATCGCGGCTGAAGCCGCTCAAACCACGGCGCAAATGAATCCGTTCCACCCGGTACGGGATTACTTGAAGTCTTTGGTTTGGGATGGGAAGCAGCGCGTCAATACTTGGCTGTCCGCATACCTAGGAGCGGCCAACAACGCCTACACCACCGCCGTGGGCGGCTGCTGGCTAATCTCGGGTGTGGCGCGGATCACGCAACCCGGCTGTAAGGTGGATCAGATTTTGCTGTTAGAGGGTGAGCAAGGCACGTTGAAGTCAACCGCACTGCGGATACTTTCCGGGCCTGAATTTTTCTGCGATCACATCAGCGACATTGGCAGCAAAGATTCCCGTTTGGAATTGGCCGGTTCTTGGATTTTCGAGCTGGCTGAACTTGACCGGGTCCGGCGTGGGGAACTTTCCCGCGTGAAAGCATTCTTCACCGCGCAAACGGACGTATTCCGACCGCCCTACGGGCGCAGGACGCAGCGCTTCCCGCGCAGTTGCATCTTCTGCGCCACCACCAACGACAGCAGCTCGCTGGTGGACGAAAGCGGAAATCGTCGCTGGTGGCCTGTTCGGGTGGGTCATATCGACATTGCAGCGCTGGCGCGCGACCGCGATCAGCTTTGGGCCGAAGCCGTCATGCTTTACGAAGCTGGGGAGAAGTGGTGGTTGGAATCGCCAGTCCTGAACGAGATTGCGGCGAAAGAAGCCGATCTGCGTTACAGCCCCGGACTCTGGGACGAAGAAATCTTGAACTGGTGCGACTGCCCCGAACCGCGTGAGAAACGGGCAGACGATCATGTTGAGTGGGCGCTTCCGTTTGTTTCAAGCTCGGGCAAGGTCACGATTTCCGACATTCTGGTGCATTGCGTCGGCAAACCTTTTGACAAGTTTTCCTATAGCGATCAAGCGCAAGTGACCCGCTGCCTGACCCACGATGGCTGGCAGCGGCTGCCGCAATGCCGCGTGAAGAATTCCACCGGCTACGGCGACAACCGCGTGCGGTTCTGGATGAAGAAGGGGGCAATCTAAAATGCTGTTCTCGATTGAGGAGTTGGAAATCATGCGCGACCGCTACACGCGGGCGCAAGCCGCCAACGCGCGTGAGCGCTGCGCTGGTTTTGTCTACCAAGCCCGCACAGATGCGCAGTGGGATATCAGGGCGGCGCAAAAAACACGGGCCGAAAAAATCGAGAGTGACCGACGTGTTCTGCTGGAGATTGCGACCGAAGACCCCACGTGCACGGTTGCGGAGCTGGCCGATTGGTCCGAACGCAGCCAAAGCTGGGTGCGACGGCACCTGAAGGCAGCCGGAATCACCCTGGTGAAGCCGGTGCGCCGGAAGAAAGCAGAGGTGCAGCCGTGACCGACGCCGACAAAATCATGCTGGTGGAGCTGGAGCTGGACGGAACTCTTGACCTTAACGAGATGCGCGAGGAGGTCCGCGCTGGAGGTGATGGCATTTTTTACGCGCTGGATCATCTGATAGATGCTGGAATTCCGGCAGATGTGGCGAAGCGTTTCTTACTGGGTGATGAGCTATGACCGACGCAGAGAAAATCGAACAGGTAGAGCAAGCGCTGGACGGCCACGCAGAACTGATTGCGAGGGCACGTGAAATTTTTCAGGATGGTTTTGGCGACGATTTTTACGGGATTTTCTTCGGCTGTGGCACTGACCACAGGGAATTCCGCGACGCGGAGTTACTACTGGTTAGCGTTCTGGGCGAAAGCAGGGCCGACAAGATTATCGCGGAAGAGGAGGCAAAGTTTCTCGCACGTCTTGAGCCGGAAGTACGGTGTGCATGGTGTGCATGGCGAAGCAACACCGGGAGCAACACCGGAGCGCTAGACGGTTTGCCGGTTAGCAATCCAGAGGAACTCGACGAATGGATTGCAGACCGGAAGCACCAGAAGAACCGGGAAGAATACGCGCAGAAGTTCTACATGGTGAAGCAGTGACCGACACTCAGAAACTCGCGCTGGTGGAAATCGCGCTGGACCGACGCCTCACGCTGGCGACGGTGAAGGAGTGGTTACAAATCAACCACGACGACAGCGACGGCGCGCTGCAATTGCTGATTGCAACTTTCAATCTCGGATGTCACACAAGGTGGGAATTATGACGAATACCCAGAGAATTGCAGCGGTTGAGGCTAAGTTAGACGGGAAGCCCCAGCCCCCGAACGCCTTAGAGCGCATTTTTTTGAAAATACGCAGGAGCCGTGGCTCTGATTTTCGACGCTGCGTAACTCTGCAACTGACCGCAGAAGAAGCGAACAAACTTCGTCAGTTATTGCTCTGTGGCGGGCGGGCGGGAAATATACGCGACGACTGGGACGAACTTGATGACTTTCTGCCAAACATCAAGCCTTGCCAGCAGTTGAAAAAATCACGAAAGGCAGCGAAAAAGCCATGACCACCATGCAATTGATTTTTGCTGACGACCTGCAACCGGCATTGAATCGCGCGCAGACCCTTGACCGGGAACGGCTTCCGCAATTGATGGCCGACTTGGAGGAAGTGCGCGCCACGGCGCTGCTGCGCATTAGCGCGCCCAGCGCTCCCGCGCCAGTCGCGCCGGATGAACTGCTGACCACCGCACAGGCCGCCGAGCGCTTGCATTGCTCGAAGGTTTTCTTATACAAGAACGCGCACACCCTGCCCTTTGCCCGCCATCTAGGGAAAAAGCTGCTGTTCAGCGCCGACGGAATCAAAGAATATCTCGCCAAGCAGCGATAAATGCTGTATTGACAGCAAGACAGCACAAGCGTAACGTTGGGCTAGTTTGAAAGGAAGGCGCAGCAATGACCACCAAGAAACCCAAACCCATGACGCTGTTCGATGTGATGTTCTCAGATGCCAAGGGGTGCAAGCGTAAGCGGTTCACGGTGCGGGGCTGCACGGCGGTTACTTTTGCTATATGTGACAGAACGACCATTGGTGACTATGGCTTGTGGGATTGGCTGTACGAACCTCCACGCATGCCGGGTGATTCAATCCGAAGGGTATTTGATTTCCCCACAAGTGCAGCGGCGAGGAAGTATCTCAAGACCACCTCAGTAAATTCGAGAAAGTACAAGCTGTGGCTAGCTGAGCGTGCGCTGAACCCGGAGGGCGTATGAGCAAAGCCGAGCAAATTATCCGAACCACGATTCGAGTACCACAGAAACTATGGGACTTGGCCCGACACCGGGCCATTGATGAAGGTCTATCCCTGCAAGATTTAGTCATCAAGGCGCTGGTGAAGTACATCGGAAAGGATGGAAAACAATGAACTCACAGCAGCAGGAAACAAAGCGGGAACGCGGTCGCGGTCGCATCTTCGCGCGCAAGGGCAGTGCGTTCTTGTGGTGCGCTTATTATCTGCGAGGCAAAGAGTACCGGGAGAGCACCGGGGAAACCGAACCCGGCAAGGCGGAAAAGTACCTCAAGCACCGGCTGCGGGAAACAGGCGCGGACCAGCTCGGAATCAAGAAGTTTGTCGGTCCCGCGCAGCAGCGCATCACCGTGAACCAACTGCTGGAGGCTTTGAAAGTACGCTTCACAGTGAGCGGCAAGAGCAATACTCGCTTTCTCTCCAACCTGCGCCCCATCGCAGAGTGGTTTGGCGACTTCCGCGCCACGGAACTCAGCAGCACGGAAATCGACAAGTTTATTGCGCACGCGCAGCAGCATGGCAGGCGCAAGAATCCCACCAAGCCTGTGGGCATTCACGGGGGGAGGCCAGCTTCCACGTGGCCTGCGAAGCCCGCCAGCATCAACCGCTCCCTGCAACTGCTGGGGCAAGCCTACAAGCTGGCGATTGAAAACGGCCTGCTGAACACAGCGCCCCGGATTCAAAAGCTGTCCGAAGTAGGCAACGCGCGGACGGGCTTTTTCGGCGCGATGGAGTTTCGCAGCGTGCTTTCCAACCTGCCGGAACACCTTGGGGATTTTTGCTTATACGCTTACCTGACGGGTTGGCGCGCGGGTGAGGTTCGCAGCCTGAGCTGGGCTGACTTGGACGGCGACACGCTGAAGCTGCGCGCTGAGAACAGCAAGAACCGCACCGCGCGCACGGTTCCACTGGTAGGCGAATTGGCTGAACTGCTTGAACGACGGCGGGCGCAAATGTCACCCAAGACTAGCCTGATTTTCCATCATGACGGGCAGCGCATTGGAGATTTCCGGAGAGCATGGGGCACGGCCTGCAAGCTGGCGGGCTGCCCGGGGCGGTTGGTGCACGACCTGAGGAGAACGGCAGTCAGGGACATGGTGCGCGCGGGCACGCCTCAATCTGTCGCCATGAGCATCAGTGGTCACAAAACCAACGCGATGTTCATTAGATATTCAATAACCAGTGACCAAGACCAGCGGAAGGCACTGATTGACCGTCAAGAGTACGCTGCCAAGCAAGAGCAGACCGTGCAACCTGCGCAGGTAGTTCCTCAGAGGGTGCAATGAGCCGAACGTACATAGAACACGGAATGGCGCAAACTCCAGAGTGGCACGCATGGAACAGCGCAAACCAGCGCTGTACGAATCCTAAAAATCCAAGATATCCCGATTACGGTGGACGTGGGATTCAGATGCTTTTGAGCATTGAGGGCTGGTTAGTAGAATTAGCCCTGCTTGGTCCTAAGCCATCACCAGCCCACCAAGTAGACAGAATCGACAATGATTCCAGCTATGAGCCGTGCAACTTGCGGTGGGCCACACGTGCGCAGCAGATAGCAAACACCCGCAAGCGCAAAGGCAGCACGTCAAAGTTTCGTGGTGTCTGTCGGCACAGTCAGGGTCGCTGGGTTGCGCAAATTGCAGCTCACGGTAAGAACCATTACCTAGGGCTTTTCGATAACGAGGAAGATGCAGCCCGCGCCTATGATGCAGCCGTGCGGCTGTACCATGGCAAGGACGCCCGGTGCAACTTCCCAACCTAAAGGCGTACAATAGGCGGACAGTAGCACCAGCAATGGTGCAAATCAAAAGGGCAGCCAATCTTGCGGCTGCCCTTAATTTATTTACTATCATGGGTTTAGGTTCCCTAAGGGTTCACCACAATCTTCCCAAACATCTGACTCTTCTCCAAATACTCATGGGCCGCACGCAGTTCGCTCAACGGGAACGTGCGGTCAACCACCGGCTTCAGCCGGCCGGCAAAGATGAGCCGCAGCACTTCATGCAGTTCGCCCATGGTTCCCATGTAGGAGCCCAGCAGTGTCAACTGGCGCGCGAATAGATGCCGCAGATCGATCGCGACCTGCGGCCCCGTAGTTGCGCCGCAGGTCACCAGCGTGCCGCCGCTTTTGAGCGACTTCACGCTCTCGTCCCAGGTGGCTGCGCCCACATGCTCGAACACGATGTCGACACCTTCTTTATTCGTAATCTTTCGCACTTCCTCGGAAATCTTTTGCTGATAGTGGTTGATGCCGTAGTCGGCGCCCAGTTCGCGGCCCCTGGCCAGCTTTGCCTCGTCACCCGCGGTCGTGATCACACGGCAGTGAAAGAGTTTGGCAATCTGAATCGCAGCAATGCCGACCCCGGAGCTTGCTCCTAACACCAGCACAGTCTGTCCCGGACGAATTTCGGCTCGTCCGACGAGCATGTGCCACGCCGTCAAAAATACGAGAGGCACGCTTGCGGCCTGATTGAAATCGAGCGAGTCGGGAATCGGAATCACGTTCGCCGCCGGTACCGCGATCAGTTCGCAGTTGCCTCCGTCAACGCCGTTGCCGAGGACGGTAAATTGGCGGCAATGGTTCTGCAGTCCGGCAACGCACTTCTCGCAATGGCCGCAGTAGTGCATCGGCGAGAGCAGCACCCGCTGCCCGGCTTTGAAGCCGCCGACGTACTCGCCCACGTCGACCACCTCGCCCGCAACGTCGCTGCCGAGAATGTGCGGCAGTTTCACGCCCGGCAGTCCCTTGCGCACCCAGACATCCAGATGATTCAGCGAACAAGCGCGCACGCGCACCAACACCTCATCCTTGCGCGGCTGCGGATCGGGGATGTCTTCGTAGGTCAGAACTTCGGGCCCGCCGAATTGATGAATGCGGACTGCTTTCATAAGGACGTTCTCCCGTTTAACCCTGCATGAGATGTTTCAAGTTTATTCTTCGAGTGTCGATTGTATTACCGTTGACCGTAAAGCTCGAACTTGTGACCATAGGAATGGTTTGGCGGGCCGTGTCGTCCTTAACTGGTTCAGAGCCAAAAGCCCCGGAGTGATGACCCGGGGCTTTTGCTGTTCGCGTTTGACTACTCCTGTTAACCGACTGATAATCAAACCAGGAAGCTGCTCGCGCCTAGTGGATATCTACGAACAAATCGTTCATCTTCGACGGGAAGGGCGCCGCGGCGCCGTTGCAACTATCGTGAACGTGCGCGGCTCCATCCCTTCGTTTAAGACTGCGAAGATGCTGGTGCGTGATGACGGCTCAATCGTGGGCACGATCGGTGGCGGTTGCGTTGAGGCTGATGTGTGGCAGGCGGCGCGTGAAGTAATGGAATCGGAAAAGCCCCGGACGCTTACCTTCGATCTCAATCAAGACCCGAAATTTGATACGGGGTTGGTCTGCGGCGGTACGCTGGAAGTTTTTGTCGAGCCGGTGTTACCTCCAGCGTTACTTTATGTATTCGGCGCAGGTCACGTTGCTGCCAACCTTTGTCAGGTAGCCGCTAATGCGGGTTTTGACCCCATCGTCACCGACGACCGGACCTCTTACGCTACCAAAGAACGCTTTCCCGCGGCTCGCGAAATCCATGCGCTCGATTTTGACGAAGCTACCAAGATGCTGGATCCCAACGAGACTTCCTACATTGTGATCGTCACCCGCGGTCATCGTGACGACATGCGCATCCTGCGCTGGGCAGTGCAAACGCGCGCGCGTTACGTCGGGATGATCGGATCGAAGCGCAAGGTGATCAAGATTTTTGAAACACTGCAGAAGGAAGGCGTGCCCGCGCATCTGTTCGACCGGGTTCACGCGCCCATCGGACTCGACATCGGCGCCATCACACCCGAGGAGATTGCGGTTGCGATCACGGCAGAGTTGATCGCGATTCGTCGCCACGCCGGTGCCCGCCTGCCGCATATGAGCTGGTTCCAGTCTCACGAGTCGCGCACTGACGCAGGCGATGTTCCGGACGCGCCCGCGGCACTCGATAAGCAGCAGTGAATTGTTGATTGATGATTACTGATTGATTGAAAACTGAGTGTGGCTGGGTTCGATTTCAATCAACAATCAGCAATCAAAAATCAACAATTTTTTGCCGTTTCCCTGCTATCTTCGCAGCATGACCCGCGCCGCCAGTTTCGCCGGGGTGATCCTCGCAGCGGGAGACTCCTCGCGCATGGGTCGGGACAAAGCCCTGCTGCCGTGGCCTCCGCCAGCCGCCGGGCAAACGGCTTCGAGTGAAACTTTTCTTTCGGCGGCAATTCGTTCGCTTGCGGCGGCCACTGAGTTCGTCGTGGTGGTGGTGGGGAAGAATGAAGCGGTGCTGGCGCCGATTATCTATGCTCGCGGCGCGTCTCTAGTGGTTAACCCGGACCCCGGTCGGGGCCAGTTCAGTTCGCTGCAAGTCGGCCTGCACGAAGTGCTCAACCACGGGCGCGACGCGGCTATGATCACGCTGGTCGACCGGCCGCCGGTCAGTTCTACGACGATTCAGACCTTGCGTGATGCCTTCGAGGCTGCCGATCAAAATATCTGGGCCATCGTGCCGGAATTCTCCGGCAAACACGGGCATCCCTACCTGGTGGGCCGCGAAATGATGGAAGCGTTTCTCCGCGTTCCGGCCACATCGATCGCCCGCGACATCGAACACGCGCACCAGGCGCATATCGAATATTTCAAAGTAGAGGATCCTCTGGTTGCGCTTTGAATATCAATACGCCGGAGGACTACGCGGGGCTGCGGACTCTTACAGAATTGATGATTGATATGCTGATTGTTGATTGAGAAGCAAAGCCAACCCGGTTTGGTTTTCAATCAACAATCAGCAATCATCAATCAACAATGTTCTCTATGCGCCATTGCCTGTTTCGCCCGGCTCACGTTATCGTCGATAGATGAGAGCCGCACGCACCGAAACATTTCTTCCGACGACCAAAGCATTCCTCGACTCAGTTCTGCGCCTTGGGCTGCGCGTCGCGGCCTTTGATTGCGATGGCACGCTGTGGGGGGGCGATGCCGGGGAGCGCTTCTTCGATTGGGAACTGAGAGAGAGCGACGTCTTTCCTGACAGCGTGAGCCGCGGCGTCCTGAGCCGATCCTGGCGAGAGCGGTACGCTGCCTACAAGCGTGGCGAGGTCGATGAAACCACGATGTGCGGCGAGATGGTGACGATGCACAAAGGCGTTTCAGAGCTGAAGCTGATGCAGGCCGCTGTCCACTTCTTCGATCAGTTCTTCGTGAAGCAGATCTTTCCTGAGATGCGGGAGCTTGTCCGCCGAATGCAGGAAAACGGCTGTGAGGTCTGGGCTGTTTCGTCGACCAACGAATGGGTGATTCGGGCGGCGATGAGGCATTTTGGCGTGCCGGAGAGCCGCGTCCTCGCGGCCAGTGTGAAACTCGAGGGCGGCATCGCGACCGATCGTCTCCTTCGCGTGCCCTCGGGCCCGGGCAAACCGGAGGCGCTCCGCGAAGCCGTCAAGAAGGAGATTGACGCCGCCTTCGGCAACTCGCGCTGGGATGCGGAGATGCTGGCCATGGCGAAACATGCTTTCGCGGTCAATCCGAATCCGGACCTCGAGTCCACCGCCCGGGAACAGGGCTGGCGCATTTATTTTCCCGAGGGCACGGGTCCGGGGAATAGTGGGCCGGAGAAAAAGAAGTGAACCACGAAGGACACGAAGTATCGCGAAGGTCCCAACCGCGAGGCTTACAATTGTGGTGACGATGTATTCCGCGCAGTTACTGGACCATTTTCAGAATCCGCGCAATGCCGGGGAGCTTCCCGATGCGGACGCCACAGCCGAAATTGAAAATCCCGCCTGCGGAGACGTGTTGCGGTTGAGCCTGAAATCGACCGAGGGCCGAATTACGGAGGCGCGGTTCAAGGCCAGGGGATGCGTGGCGGCGATTGCCTGTGGCTCGGCATTGACGGAATTGGTAGTAGGGAAGACGCCGGACGAAGCTGAAGATTTGCGGCGCGAGGATGTCATCGCTGCCCTCGGCGGCCTGCCCCAGGCCTCAACCCACGCAGCGCAACTCGCCTTGGATGCGCTCTCGGCAGCGCTGAGCCGTCTCAAGGCGTAATTTCAAATTCATGCCATCGTTCCACACGCCTCGCCGCATCGTCAGCCTGCAGCCCAGCGCGACGGTCATCCTTGCGGCGGTTGGAGAAATCGACCGCGTGGTCGCGTGCACGAAGTATTGCGCAGATGTGGTTCCTGAAATCGCATCGCGGCCGCGTATCATCCTCGCCGACTCCTGGACTGCCAACGCCGAACAGATTATTGCCACTCAGCCTGACCTCGTCATCGCTGCCGTGCCTTACCAGGAGAAGGCGGTCGTCGAAATACTCAAGGCGGGAGCGCGCTTTCTGGGGCTTGCGCCCAAGACTCTGGCCGATATCTACACTGACATCGCTATCATTACCGGCGCTGTCGGAGCCGGCGATCGCGGCGACGCGGTGATCGCCTCCATGCAGCAGCAGATCGAACACGTCCGCACTCGCACTGCGGGATCGCCGCGTCCCAGAGTGTTCTGCGAAGAATGGGGCAAGCCGCTGATCGCATCGCAGGCCTGGGTTGCGGAACTGGTGGAAGCCGCTGGCGGTGAGTTCGTGGGCGCACCGGGACGGCAGATTTCGGCACAAGACGTGGCCGGAATGGATCCCGATATCGTGATCGCCGCCTGGTGCGGGGCGGGCGACCGTGTGCCGCTGGAGAAAATTGTCCTCGAGCGCAATTGGCAGGGAACCCGCGCCGCCCGCGCTGGCCGGGTCTACTGTATTCGCGACGAGTATCTTAACACGCCTGCTCCAACACTTCTTCGCGGTCTGGATGCGCTGGCGTTTGCGATTCATCCCGAGCTGTTTGCGGTGACCGAAGGAATCCGCCAGATTACCCCGGTTCGCTCTTCTACGGCCGTCGATCTCCCACTGTGAGTTAAGATTCTGTTCATGTCCGTCACCACCCGAATCGAAGAGGTTCGCAACGAAGTGACCACACTCGTGCAAGCGGCGCCCACAGCCAAAGACCTGATGCAAGGCGTGTGCAAGCTGCTGCACGAACGCATGCTGAAGTACAACTGGGTTGGCTTCTACATGCTCGAACCCGGCGCACAGCCGCCGATGCTGGTGTTGGAGGCCTTCGTGGGCGCCATGACTCCGCACACGCGAATTCCGCTGAACCAGGGCATTTGCGGGGCGGCCGCTTCCAGCGGGAAGACGATCGTGGTCGACGATGTCAGCAAGGATCCACGCTACCTTGCCTGTTCGCTGGAGACCAAGTCCGAAATTGTGGTGCCTGTTTTCGTGGCGGGAAAAGTTGCCGGCGAACTCGACATCGACAGTCATTTCTCAGCCGCATTTGGCGCCGAGGACCAAAACCTCGTCCAGTACTGCGCCGAAGTCGTCGGAAAAAAGCTGGAGAAGTCGCGTTGAAGGTGGAGAAGGGCGAGGTCCCCTCGTCCGAATGCAGTGGGCTGAATTCTTTTCGCCAGCGGGCGGCGAGCTACGATTACGCTCACATTATGAAACGGGTCGTCGCAGCCGTAATCGAAAAGGATGGCAAGCTGCTGGTCTGCCAGCGCACGCGGCATCAGACCATGCCGCTCAAGTGGGAGTTTCCCGGAGGAAAAATTGAAGAAGGTGAGCAGCCCCGCGACGCCCTGCGCCGCGAACTGGAAGAAGAATTAGGAATCGACGCCAGGATCGGCGATGAGATCGCGCGCCTGCAGCATACTTACCCGAATGGGGCGATGGTGGAACTGCGGTTCTTCATCGTGCGCGAATACCGCGGCGAGATCGAGAACCGCATCTTTCGCGACGTGCAGTGGTCGGCGGCCAAGGATTTGCCGTCCTATGATTTTCTTGAGGCGGACGCTTCCCTGGTCAGGGATTTGGCGGCAGGAAGATTGATGTGACGTCGCCGCGGACGTTCATGCCGACCAAGGAGACAAAAAGCGTTTAAACGCGGAGTTCGTGGGAGAACATTCGCCGAGCACGCGAAGAGCGGCGGGTGACGCACGAGGCGCGACTCCCATCCGGCGCTTCTTGTCTCCGTATGCTTTAGATTTCTTGGAGAAAGCCTTTGTTTCCAGCGTTTTCTGGTTTTAATTTCTTATCGCGTAGTCCTCAGCTTCACAATTATTAATGGTAGTGATCACCACCAACACTGGGCGGCAGCCCTGAGCTATTCAGGGTAGCTTACCTGGTCGCCCTGATTAGATGTCCCTCTGTCCCTTGCTCGCATGGGAAGGGTTGCGGGGGCCGTGAGTTTCCTAGGACTAGGCACGGCTGAACATCCAAGCCTTGCGATTCCAACCTTAGCGCGATCCTCCTGTGGAAGGAAAGGTTGGATGTCACAATGGGAAAAATCTAGTTGTGGAAAACTTCTGGCGGGATTTCCACTTGCTTGCTCAAAAGAGAAAAGCTTTTAACCGCGAAGTTCGTGAAGAACGGCCGCAAAGAACGCTAAGAAAAACTCGGTACTCGCTAGGCGCGGCCTCTTAGCGTCCAGAACCAGGCGATCGTCAGGCCTATCATTATTGCTGTCGTTAGCCAGGCCACGGCGTTGAACAGTCGCGTGTTCACGTACTCGCCCATGAGTTCTTTCTTGTTGATCAGCAGCAGCATGAAGACCAGCACGAAGGGGAGCACCACGCCGTTTACCACCTGCGACAAGACTGCGATCTTCACTAGCGGCAGGCCAGGTATTAGAAGGACGGTGGCGCCGGCGACAATGAGAAAGGTGTACAGCCAGTAGAAGAACGGAGCCTCGCTGAACCTCTTGTCTACTCCGGATTCGAAGCCCAGGCCTTCGCACACGGTGTACGCCGTCGAAAGCGGCAGAATCGACGCGGCAAAAAGGGAGGCGTTGAACAGTCCCACGGCGAACAGGATGTAGGCGTACTGTCCAGCCAGTGGTTTCAGAGCCTGGGCCGCATCCGCCGCGTACTTGATGTCACGGAACCCGTGTACATACAGCGTTGCCGCGCAGGCTACGATGATGAACCAGGCCACCACGTCGGTAAAAATACAACCCACGATCACATCCCAGCGCGAAGCCTGCAGCCCGCGCCGGGTCACGCCCTTTTCCACAATCGAGGACTGAAGGTAGAACTGCATCCAGGGCGCGATCGTCGTCCCCACCACGCCGATCACCATATACAAGTATGCCTGCTGCCGAAAGTTGGCCCACTCCGGCGGCCTGAAGGTGGCGATGGTTGCGACTTTCCATGCGGGGTGGGCCCTTATGCCGGCGAAGATGTAAGTGATATAGACGAACGACGCTGCTAGGAATACCTTCTCTACGCTTTTGTATTGACCCTTCACCACGATGAGCCAAACGATGACGGCGCAAACCGGCACGGTTATGTAACGCGACAGGCCGAACAGTTCCAGGCTGGTGGCGATGCCGATAAATTCCGTCACCACGTTGCCGAAGTTGGTGATCAGAATTCCAAGCATCATCAGAAACGTGATGCGGAACCCGAACTCTTCGCGGATCAGGTCGCTGAGTCCTTTGCCGGTCACGGCTCCCATGCGGGCGCTCATCTCCTGTACCACGATGAGGGCCAGGGTGATCGGAATCATGGTCCACAACAGAAGAAATCCGTATTGCGCGCCGGCCTGGGAATAGGTCAGGATGCCGCCGGCGTCGTTGTCGACGTTGGCGGTAATGATCCCCGGTCCTACTACGGCCAGGAACAGCAGGCTCCGGCCTCTCCAGCGTTTCAGAAGTCTCATGCGAGCATTTCGCAAACATATTGCGGAAGATGGTTGCCCCACCCGTTGCTTTCTTCGCAAAAGGTGGAACGAGAAGCCGCACTAGAATAAACGCACTTGCGGATTGTGGACAAAGAAAAAGTACTGAAAGGGTAAATAAAGGGTCAAAGGCGCAGCCGCCGCTTGAGGCGATTCGCGGGAGCCGGCATGAGAGGGTTTTCGTGGACGATGAATCGTAGGGTTGGGACGGCTGTGAAGCGTACTCCGCGGCTTTTCTCCGCGACCTCTGCGTTTCAGGCTTTTGAGTGGGGAACGCAAGAGCCCTTAATCGCGGAGGTCGCCGAGAACGGCCGCGGAGTACGCTGAGAAGAGCGTTCTGCTGCCCTGGCAGTTTAAGATGGTTTCAGGCCACCTGTACGCAGACTACAACTAAGAATGACCAAAAACTCCGCGCGCGCTTTTTATCTCCTGATTGCCTTCGTCGTCGTCGTGCTTGACCGCTGGACTAAGCACATGGCGGCGCGAGCGCATCCCGCTTTATCGTCACATCCAGATCATCCCCGGCTTTTTTAGCCTTACGCACACAGAGAATACCGGCGCGGCTTTCAGTCTGTTCGCCGACTCGACCGGGCCCTGGAAAACCGGCTTGCTGATTGCGTTCTCACTGGCCGCGCTGGTGGTGGTTTCGATTTTGCTCTGGAAAAATCACCCTGCTCACGTGGCTACAGGCGTTGGCTTGTCGCTGATTATGGGCGGAGCTTTGGGGAATCTCTGGGACCGGGTCGTGCGCGGTCGCGTGGTCGATTTTCTGTTGTTCTACGTGAAGCGGTATCAGTGGCCGGTGTTCAATCTGGCAGACAGCGCCATCGTCGTGGGCGCTGGCTTATTGGTGTTGGAGATTTTGTTTCACAAATCCAGCGGGCACGGGGAGTCTCAGACGAACTGATTGCCGCGGGCCATACACCCTCACAAAAAGTTTAACCCACACAAAACAGAAGCCCCCGCTCCGCTTCTCCCGAGGGGAGGCAGAAGGGGGCATCGGGGGCAGCGCGAACTCCGGTTTAGTCGTTGTCCTCGCAGCGGTCACACACTGGTGTAGCGCGCGGCGGCGTCGTCGGAGTGGAAGTTCGGCACGGGCTTCTCGCCAGCCGAACTGTTCAGGCCCGGGCCGTCGGTGAGACCGGTTACCGGCGCATTCATGGTTGCGTTGAAGATCTTCCCTGAATTGGCCGTGGCTATACCGATTATCGGGTAGGCCAGCCGTTGACGAAGGTAAGCGACGTGTAGTCTCCGGGCATGAATCCCTGATTGGTGTTGGGGAACCAGGTCACGGTCATCGCGCTCGACAACTGCGTGGGCGCCGACCAGGTAGTGCCGCCGTCAGTCGAGGAAATATAGCCCGCCTCCAACTGGCAGATGGTCTTGGTGCAGCTGGTGTTGGGGTAGTAATAGTAAGTCAAGCCGAGGTGCGCAGTGCTTCCCGAAGTGTTCGGCTCGATGGTCAGCCCCGGCAGAAAGTGGTCGATGCTGGTGGTTGGGTCAATCGGAATGCGAGTGACCGCGGACCAGGTTGTGCCGTCGGTGGTGGTACTCATCACCAGGTCGTTCTCGGCGCAACTGGTGCGGAAGCGGCAATCCTGCCACACCGTGTACACCTTGTCGGCTGCGTCAACAGCGGAGCTGGGCAGCACCAGGTCGCGCAAGTTACCGGCCGCAGTGTGTTTGCTGATGGAAGAAACGGTGACTGGGGCGCCAAAGGTTTTGCCGCCGTCCGTGGATGTGGTGGATTGAATGTTGCCGTTAAAGGCGTCACTGCCGGGAGCAATGACTCTTCCTGTGCTCAGGGACAGCGGTTGGAGCGCGAACATGGCCGGCTTGGTGGAAGGCTGAGCCACAAACCATGCTTGGCGTCATAGATGACCGCGGTATCGGTGGCGCGATCGTAATGACCCTCGCCGCCGATTTTTGTCAGGCCAGGAAAAGACCCATGCGTCCAGGTGGCGCCGCCGTCGGTCGAGGTGGCCCAGCCGTTGTCGCTGGATCCGCCGCCGTTGTAGAAGCGGCCTTGCTGGAAGGCAGTCACGATGGTGTTCTTCCAGGAGAATGTGGCCGCCTCGACTTCTGTGGCGTGCTGGGAGGCGGTGTTAGTGAAAGGATCGCTGCTGATTTGGGTAACCGGAACCTGGCCCTGCGAAGTGAGAGCCAGCGTCATAATAAACAACAGGGAAAAGACGAAACGGATTGTCGTCGTTCAGGTGGAGAAGGAACGGCTGAAACAAGCACGGCTGGAAAAAGCTTCCTGGGACGCAGTTTTCCTCCGAGAGTCGGGATGACGCTTTCGCAGCGGGGTAGAGTCAGTTTCGATCTTGAAACTATCCCCGGTAATACCGTGGGATGATGACCCCTGGAAAGCCTTGTGTCAAGCGGAAAGACGAGGATTTGCAGCAATTGCGGGAAGGGAGCGGCGACCCGAATTGGCTTTCGCCCATCCCCCACAGGCTTGGACACAAGGCATACCTCCCTGCCTCCAAGCCCCGTGGGTTTCAGGCTGGGTTACCGCTTCTTGTCAGCCGCGTCGATCTTTGAGTGATCGTCGAGCTTGGTCTTTTTGGCGGTTTCTTTGTCGCGCGCATGCTGCTCGTTGTTGAGCTTCTGGATATCGACGTGAGTTGTTCCGGTCGAACCTTTCACCGAGCCTTTGTCTTCATGCTTGGTGTCAAAACCGGCGCTGCCGGTGCCAGCGCTGTTGGAGTCTTTCTTGGCCTGTTCATCCGACTTCTTTTGAGCGAAGGCTCCGAAAGAGAGCATCGCAGTAAGGGCGAGTAACGCGGCAAAACGCTTCATAGGTAGTTCCTTAGTTTTGAGATGGAAGAGGCTCGCGGGCCCATTCTTTGGTGCACTAACCGCAGCTCGACCCTCGGTCTCCGCTGTTGCCAGTCGTAACAGAAATCCGGCTTGGGGTTTCCGACCTCCGCACGTAACCCATGCTACGTTGCGCTCAAGCGGCCTCCAAGTTACGTTAGTCAGAACTTATTCGCGGAACCAGGCGCTGGAAATTGAGATTCTGGCCGCTATTCCGCGCGCCGCCGAAGCTATTTTGAACGGGCTGCTGGCGGAGAAGCTGCCGACAAGCTGTGATGTGAGGGCTGGTCTACGGCGTCCCGTAAAGCTGCTTGTAGACGCTGGCGTTGCGCATGATGGCCTGCACGTACTCGCGGGTCTCGGTGAAGGGAATCGATTCGACGAATTCCTGCGGGTCGCGATACGTGCCCTGACCCAGCCACTCCTCCACGCGGTCCGATCCCGCGTTATAGGCGGCGAGCGCGTATTCGAACGATCCGCCGAACTTGTCGACCATGCCCCGGAAATAACGCGTGCCCAGTTGCAGGTTCACCGCGGGCGTGTAGAGCTGGCTGGGGTTATAACGCTGCAGCTTCACTTCCTTGGCCACTTGTTTGCCGGTCTTGGGCAGTAACTGCATCAGGCCGACCGCATTAGCCCGCGAAACCGCGTTGGGATTGAATTCAGACTCCTGCCGGATGAGCGACGCCACCAGGTAGGGATCCAGCGCATTCGCCGAAGCGGAGCGTTTCAGGTCAATCCAGTAAGCTTTGGGGAAAAGAGCTTCCCAGTATTTCCGCGGCAAATCGGGAATGTCGAGGGCGAAAGTAATTGGGCGCGGAATGCTTCATCAGTTCGATGGCCTGGTCGTAATGCCCGGTCTCGTCGTAGAGTTGCGCAGTTTCCGCCGGACCCCAACTGCCGCCGTCGGGCGTAGCCGCAGCGGCCGCCTGCAATTCGCGTACGGCAAAATCGACGAGGCCGCCATTTCCCAGCAGTTCCGCTTTCTGTACGTGTAATTCATCCCGCGGCGGTTCGGCGGGTTCCACCTTGGCGTTGCCGTCGAGAGGCGGCACGCGATCAAGCAAGGCGTAGGTTGTGGTTGCATCGTCTGCCCCGGCAGCGAGATGCTTCATCCTCTGCCGGCCCAGCTCGGCGTAATAGAAGTTGCGATAGCGGTCCGAGAGCTTCTGATAAAACGCGCGGGCCATGAGAGGCTGGTTGTCTTCCTCAGCCAGACGGGCGCGCCAGTATAGAGCCGAAGAGGTTTCCGCGCCATTAGGATAAAGGGAAATCTGTTCCTCGAATGCCTTCTCGGCGTCCTGGTTGCGTCCTTGCCGAAGCGTGAGCCAGGCCGCCTTCCAATGTGCGTACGAAGCCTTCGCGCCATTGGGAAAGCGCTGCTGGATTTCGCGAAATGCGTCGAGCGCCTGATCGTACTCGTGATGGACAAGATGCAGATTGGCCGCGGAGAGCAGCGCCTGCTCCAGCCAGGGACTGGTTGGAGCCGCCTGGCGCAACTCATCGACGGTGCGGTAGAAGGCGTCGTTGTCGCTGGCGGCCCAGGCAATTTGTCCCAGCAGATAGAGACGCTGCGCGTTGATCTCGCCGCCTTCGCTGCCAAGCAAGGCCAGCACTAACTTCGAGTCATGATTTCGGCCGCCGCGATGAAGCGCATCCGCCAGAGAAAGTTGCAGGGAAGGTTTCTCATTTGGGCCGGCTTCATTGGCCAGGCTGCGATATTCGTCCGCCGCTTCGGCGTAGCGCTTGCGGGCGAGCAATACCAGAGCCCGTGTTTTGCGTTGCGTGACAGTTGGAGGGGGCGCGGACGGGCAACTTCCTCAACTCGGCGTAGGCCGCATCGGATTCGGCGCTGGCCGGCATGGTGTAGTAAATGTTCGCCAGCGTTTCGGCGGCCTTCGCCGGCTGGCCCGAAGAGGCGTAGGCGCGTCCCAGCGCAAATTCCAAGTCCGAGCGAACGGGTTGGCGTAGCGGTTCCAATAAAGCGACCGCTTCTGCCGCCTGGCCTTCGAGCAGGAGCGCGTCCGCATAGCGTACGGCGGCATCACGTACCAGCAGCGAATCCGGATGAGCGTTGGCAAAGTCGGCCAGGCTTGCTACCGCTTCTCCGGTGCGCCCGGTCTGCAGGTACGAGGTTCCGAGATAGTAGGCGGCGTAATCGCCCAGGTCTCCAGCATGGACCTTGGCGCGGTTCAGCGGATCGATGGCTTTGGCATAGTCTCGATCAAGTATGTGCGCATAGCCCAGCACCAGCCAGGCGAGCGCTCCCGCGTCTTCCTTGGTATGGGCGCGGGCATACGCTTCGACCCCGTTGTAGGCTGCCGGAGTGCGATCGCGCAGAAGCTGTTGCGCCATGGGACGCAAAGTGGCCGATGCCACAAATGCCTGCCGCATGCGCGCGACGCGCGGAGAGACGGGCCGGCGCTTCCGCGTGCTGACGGGGTGATGCGTGGCAGCGCTGGTCGTGGGCTTCCTGGAGGTAGTTGGCTTGTGAGTTTGAGTGTTGCCTGAGGGAGTGGGCTTAGTGGCGGGCTTCTTGGTGGTTGTGGTATGAGCGGCCGGCTTTTGCGGAGAGGTATCGGCCTGGCTTTGCGGGGACGTGGACGCAGATTGCGGTAAAGCCTCCGCCGGCGCAGGCAGAGCGCCAAAGAAGCCGCAGAGAATTGCGGCCATGAGTACCCACCACTTCATTGAATCTAATTGCACCGAACCCGATCGCACGACGTTAGTTTCGCGGAGACCACTCGACTGCACCAGAGCTTCTACTGCTAAATCTTCTCCTGCAAAATCATGCCGAAAAACCTAGCGGCGGAAATTCGAACCCATAATAGAGATGTCGTCTTCAGCCAGGCTGCGCAGCAACTCATGGTGAAAATAGTCGCCCCCGGCGGCGGCCGTATTGCCGTAACGCTTCTGAAATGTACCACGGCTTTTGTCGATGTCTTCCCTCAAACGGTCGTACAGATCCTTATGGCGTCGGCCCTCCGCAACTTTCGCCTGGTTGTAGAGCTTGATTTCATCCACCAGCAGGCGCGCGAAGCGTTGCGCTTTGCGATGAACGTCGGCGTCTTCCGGCGAAAGTCCAGCCAGGGGATCGGTGGCGGCAGCGGGCGCAGCGGCTGCCGACGCGTGTGCCGAAACCACTTCTACGATCTCGGGCGAAGGCGCGGGATCGGGCGTGAAGCTGGCGGGAACATGTTTGGGCGCGTGCGCAGCGAAAGGATCCGAATATGCAGAAACCGTGTGCACGGGCGCAGCGCTCTCAACCTGGCTCGGCACCGCGTCTTCCTTGGCTGCGGCCTGTTTGCGAAGCGATGTTACTTCCAGCCACGCGCTGGTTGTGATTACCAGCAATTGCAGGGCGTCGGAATCCAGCTTGCCGCTGTCGCCTCCGTCGGCGTAGACCAGGGCTGCCACTTTGTCCTTGAGCGTCAGTGGCAGCACGAGCACCTTTTCGTGCGCCGGGGGGCCGAAGTGCTCCGCGAATCGCGGCTCCATGCCCGCGATGGTGCCCGCAGTTGCCTCTCGATTCTGGTACGCGTTGGCCACCGGCCCGGCATTCAGATCGAGGGGGAAATCCTTGGCGGTTTCTTCATCGCCGAAGCCGCGGGATTGCCAGCCCGACGCGGCTCCGGCCTTCACCACGAAAAGCGCGATGCGCGAGCAGTAGGCGCTGCCGGCATCGAGCAGAGCCCGCAGAATTTCTTTTTGAGTTGAGCCGGCATGAATATTGGAGACGGCGTTGACCAGAGTGCCGGTGTCTTCGCGCGCTGCCCGCTCGGCGCTCGCCTGCGCGGGCAGAGCCACCAGCACTTGCTGCACAATCTGCGCCTGCTGTTGCGGTAGTTGCGCCATAAGCGCTTGCCCCACGGCGTCTTCGACGCGCCGCCGCGTCTCGTTCTGCATTTCGTTCTCGCTGTCGTTCTGATCCGCCATGCTTAGAGAACCATAATCCCGATGAGTCGACGATGTCCGGTCCGCGTTTCTGTAAAGCGGGCCCTAACTGCTGATTATACGGCACTTGTGGGAGCGTCCCAGAGTACGCAAGGACGTGTTCGACCGCGTATCACCGTTCCTCGACTGTAGCGCAAATCTGGCGCCGGAGAAAGCCGGATCATGTTGCAAAATTGTTCATCTTGACACCCTCTTCCGCACGTGGGATGTTCGCTTCTCTCGGGTTCCAACCCGGTCTTGGCTGGACACAGCGGTTTTGCCCCCACGCGCTTTACCCGAAGGAGGCGTTTCTCCCATGCTCATGCGGTGCGCGAAATCTCTGCCTGGATTGCCTTCTGTGTTAGTGCTTCTTGCCGCAAGTTTGTTCGCGGTGACGACCGCGAGCCATCGCCCAGCAGGAATCGCTGCTATATAGCTTCGATCCCGCCAGCCGGGATGGGTTCAATCCTCAATCGAACCTGATCTTCGACAGCCGCCGGAAATCTCTACGGGACAACTTTCGGCGGTGGCACGAACGTCTGCTTTGACGGAATTTTTGACTGCGGCACCGTATTTGAGTTGTCGCCTGCGGCAGGCGGTGGCTGGAGCGAGAAGGTTCTGCACAATTTCGGCAAAGGCACGGACGGGGTGAATCCCAGCGCGGGCCTTCTCTTCGATGGTTCCGGCAATCTCTACGGCACGACCTACGAAGGCGGCGCTTATTTCTATGGAACGGTGTTCGAGTTGTCGCCCACAGCCGATGGAGGGTGGACGGAAAGGGTGCTGCATCACTTTAATTTCAATGGCAGGGACGGAACGTATCCCGCTGCTAGCCTGATCCGCGACGCCTCCGGCAATCTCGACGCCTCCGGCAATCTCTATGGCGCGACCTTTGGGGGCGGAGCTTTTAATGCTGGGACCGTGTTCGAGTTAACTCCTGCGGCGGACGGGAGTTGGACCGAGAAGATCCTGCATAACTTCATGAACAATGGCAGGGACGGAACATATCCGTCGGGAAGCCTGAGCGTCGATGGCTCTGGCAATCTTTACAGTACAACCTCGGGAGGCGGCATTTACGGCTTTTACGCCAACGGGCAATCTCTATGGCACCACGCTCTCCGGTGGCCTTTATACCTACGGGACGGTGTTTGAGTTGATTCCGACCGTGGGCGGCGGTTGGTCCGAGAAGACTCTCCACAACTTCAGCGGCAAGCTGAACGGCGTCGACGGCCGTAATCCCGAGTCGAGCGTGACTGTAGACGCTGCCGGCAATGTCTACGGCACAACAAATCAGGGCGGCGCCTTCGGTGGGGCGTCTGGATACGGGACGGTGTTCAAGATCACGCCGTAGGCCTGCTGAGATTCGTGCCTTGCTTCGCTCGGCGGACAGCCGAGGCGGCTGTCTCCACATGAGCCTCTCTGCGTACTCCACGTGAGCCTCCTGCGAACTAGACTCTGCCCGATTGGTCAAACTCTCCGCTTCCCAAGTAGAATAGAAATTCACTTTCGTAGCCGCGGTTTTTTATCCGCAAAATACTGCATCGCCGAGAGAATGGGAGCCATCCAAAACAAACTAGAGGGGCCTGTCACTGATGAACTGACCCTGGTGCAGGCGGCCAAGAAAGGCGACGACTCGGCCTTTGAAGAGTTGGTACGCCGCTATGACCGCAACGTCTTTCGGATCGCGCAGCACATCACGCAAAACCGCGAGGATGCGGAAGATGTGGTGCAGGAAGCGTTCCTGAAGGCGTACAGCAACCTGGCGAAGTTTCAGGAGCAGTCCAAGTTTTACACCTGGCTGGTGCGCATCGCCGTCAACGAAGCGTTGATGAAGTTGCGCCGCAAAAAGCCCGAGCGTACCGTTTCGCTCGATGAGGACATAAAGACTGAAGATGATTCTCTTCCGCGTGAGATCGCGGATTGGAGCCCCAATCCCGAACAGCAGTACACGCAGGCAGAGTTGCGCGAAATCTTGAGCAAGACGATCCAGGGCCTCCCCCCGGGCTTCCGGACCGTGTTCGTGCTGCGAGACGTGGAAGGGCTTTCTACCGAGGAAACCGCGGCCGCGCTGGAGTTGAGCGTGCCCGCGGTGAAATCGCGGCTGTTGCGGGCCCGCCTGCAGCTCCGCGAACGGCTGGGACGGTTCTTCCAGAAACGCGGGAATGGAAATGGAGATGGCAAAAGTGGAGATGGCGAAAAGTGAAATGCTCTGAGTTTCTACACGAGCTGACGAACTATTTGGACGGGGTGCTCGACGAATCTACAAAAGTCGAGTTGGAGAATCATCTTTCCTGGTGCCACAACTGCTACGTGGTGTGCGACACCACCAAGAAGACGATCGAGATTTATCGCGACTCCCAGCTCTACGAATTGCCCGAGGACCTGCGGTCGCGACTCCGTTCGGCCATCATGACCAAGTGCCAGCAGCACAAGCGGCGGGGCCCGGAGAGGGTCTAAAACGGCCCGCGGAATTTTAACCGGCAACAACCAGGCAAACCCTCCCCTTCATCGCATATAATAGATCTCGCGCCCTGGGGAGTTGTATGCTGCGTTCTCGGAGTACGACCCTTCTGGTTTTACCTCTGTGGTTCACTCTGTTCTCGATTGCTCCATTGCTCGCTTACGGTCAGGCCGCGGATCAGGGGCCGGCGCCGAATTCGCCGTCTTCTGCATCAGCCCAGTCATCATCCCAGCCACCGAAGCCCGCGCAAGGCGGTCAGCCGCCTGCTCCTGTGGCGGAACCGATCCGTGCCAATGCGGAGCGCATGTCCCGGCAGACTCGGTTTGAGATTATCCGCGACTTTGAAACCCAACTCGTGTATTCACGGGCGATGTTTCCGATGAACACGAAGGGGCTGCGGTTAAGGGGGGACGAGATCTCGCCCAACGGCGAGGAATTGCGGCAGGCGCTCGCCATCTGGGGACCGGCAATAAAGCCGGGCGACCCGGCGCACATCTCGCTGGTGCAAGTCAAGGATGATCACATCCATTTCGAGATCAATGGGGGACCGGTACGCCGGCAGAAATGGTATAAGCACGTTCAGATTTCAGGGGCCCGCGGTTCAACGGTTACGCCGGGAAAAGACGAGCCGCAAAACAATCCCCACGGCTCGTTCGTGGACGTTTATTTTCCGAAGTATGTTCCTGAAATGACGGCGCAGCAGTTGCGGGCATTGCTTTTTCCGGTGCTGGACTTCAATGCCCGGAATAAGGAGCAAGCTTATCTGGACACCGTGCCTCCCAAGGCAAAGGAGGCGATCCTGGAGCATCGTGTGCTGGTGGGGATGAATCAGGAGATGGTGCTTCACTCAAAAGGCAAGCCGCCAAGAAAGGTGCGGGAGCGGGACGGTGAGACGCAATATGAGGAATGGATTTACGGCGAAGCTCCGGCGGACGTCGTTTTCGTGCGCATTGTGGGCGATGAAGTGGTGCGCGTGGAGACGATCAAGGTAAGCGGTGAGAAGATTGTGCGCACGGAAAAAGAAGTCGTATTGCCGACGTTGGATAAAGATAAAGAGGCGAAGAAAGAACAGGAAGCGCATCCGGGGAACCATCCCACCATGCGGCGTCCCGGGGAAGATCCAATCGAAGAGACCAAGCCCGCGGACGGAAGTGCGCCGCGCCCGCTCCCGCCACCACCGCCAGACCTGCCGCAGCCTCCGGGCGGGCCGGGGGAGATTGCAGGGACGCGATAAGCGCGGGATTCGCGATTCTGCGCAAGGCAACCATCCAAAGAGAATTCCGGCTCCTCGTTTATTTTTGTTTTCCCCGGTGTACGTTGCGGGGTTTCTCCGCGTCTCCGCGACTTAAGGGTTCAAAGTTTCGCCAGGGTTACTGCAAAATCTTAAACACGGAGACCGGGGAGAACGGCCGCGGACCACGCGGAGAAGATCGGCTACTGTAGAATCTTTGCGTGGCAGTGGCTATCCAATGTCGCGAGTTGCGAAAGACCTACGACGGCAAAGTCGAGGCCGTGCGCGGGCTAAGCCTTGAGATTCAGACCGGCGAATGTTTCGGACTGTTGGGGCCGAACGGGGCAGGGAAGACCACGACTATCGAAATTCTTGAGGGTTTGCTGGAGCCGACTTCGGGCGAGGTGTCGATCCTCGGCCACTCCTGGCGCGAGAATGCGCGCGAGATGCGGGAATGGCTGGGGATTTCGCTGCAGGAGACGCGGCTTTCGGAAAAACTCACGGTGTGCGAAACCGTAGAGCTGTTTGCCAGCTTCTACCGGGAGCCGCGATCATCCCATGACGTTCTCGAAGACTTGCAGCTTACCGAGAAAGCCGATTCGTGGGTAGGAAAGCTTTCTGGTGGACAGAGGCAGCGGCTGGCGGTGGCGACAGCGCTGGTGTGCAATCCGAAAATTCTTTTTCTGGATGAGCCGACCACGGGACTCGATCCGCAGAGCCGGCGGCAGTTGTGGGACATCATTCGCGAGTTTCAGCGCGAGGGCGGCACCGTGTTGCTGACCACGCATTACATGGATGAAGCGGAGCGATTGTGCGACCGGCTGGCGATCGTGGATCAGGGGCAGATCATCGCGGAAGGTTCGCCTCCAGATTTGATTGAGCGTTTAGGCGGGCATCACGTAGTGGAGTTTGCGGTGGGCGCAAGAACTGCCGGCAACTCGGACGGCGCGGCGCTTGCGGCCTGGCGCGCGTTGCCCAGCGTGGAGTCGGTGCGCGAGGATGACGGCATGGTGGCGCTGAGCGTGAAGGAGCCGCATCTAACCATTCCAGCGCTGCTGGATGCGGTCGGGAAGCAGGGAAGCGTGTTGCAGCATCTGACCACGCGGCAGGCCAGTCTCGAAGATGTGTTTGTGCGGCTGACCGGGCGGCATCTTCGGGAAGAGTGACGTGGAATTGAAAGGATCAATTGTGATTGGATATTTTCGCTATATGGTTGTTCTGGTCGTAACTTCGGCCGCAATGCTTGGCGGGCAGTATGCGTTTGCCCAGGCTCCGGCCGACTCGTCGACCGGCTTTCCTCCGCTGGACCAGTGGAAGGCCGCGATTGTGGCGGGAGACGCCGCCGCTCTGAAAGCGCTTTACAGCACGGATCCAGTGGCACAGGTGCAGGCAAACGGAGGCGCAGCCAGCGCCGACGGGGACATCAATTTTTGGCTGGGCCTGAAGGCGCGGGGCATGAAGCTAGAAATCGTTCGAATGAAGGAGCGGCCCGACGCTGAGAGCATCATCTTTAAGGCTGAGGTGCAGATGGGGCCGAATGGCGAGACCATGAACGTGACCGATGCTCAGGGTTGGCGCAAGCAGGGTGAGCAGTGGCGGCTGGTCGGCGCTGAAAGAACGGATGCTCCTCACCTCAAGCAGCCGTCCGACATGAAGAAGGATCTTTATCCAGCGGATGCTGACGCGCGCGCTGAGATTAAAAAGGCGCAGGAAGAAGCCGCGAGAGAACATCGGCGCATCCTGCTGGTTTTTGGAGCGAACTGGTGCTACGACTGCCACGTCCTCGATTTGGCATTTCATCGGCCCGATTTTGCATCGGTCATGGCGGGCTATGAAGTCGTGCATGTGGATATTGGGCTGGACGGGAAAAAGAATGGGGATGTGGCGAAACAGTTCGATACGCCGCTGGATAAGGGCATTCCGGCCCTGGCTGTGGTTGAGGCCGACGGCAAGGTAGTGGTCAGCCAGAAGAACGGCGAATTCGAGGATGCGCGTTCGCTTACTCCGGAAGTGTTGCTTGAGTTTCTGAACAAGTGGAAACCTGAGGCTCGATAGCGCGGTTTGACAGTTGTTGTACCCATTACGATGTCATCCCGAGCGAAGCGAGGGATCCTGGCGTTTGCCCGCAGCGGCAATACCTATGGTGCAGGCAAGAACCAAGATCCCTCGCTTCGCTCGGGATGACAAACGTGTTCGGTCGGGATCACAAGCATGGTCGCTCTGGATGACAAACGCGTTTTGGATTTCGTTTTATGAGCACTGCGGAACAAGCACCCGCCATCGAAGCAAAGGCTCCGCGGAAACGGCCGCCCAAGCGGAACGGACGCTGGTCGGGATACCTTCATCTGCTGATGGCGCGCATGCTGGAACTGCAGCGGGAGCCGGAGGTCGTGTTCTGGGTATTCGTGTTTCCTCTATTACTTGCGACGGGGCTGGGGATTGCTTTCCGCAACAAGCCGGGCGACGCGTCATCTGTTGCGATTGTGGCGGGAGCCGGCGCGCAGCAAGCCGAAGCGCTGTTACAACGTTCCCCACGGCATGAGGCGTTCAAGATCGATGTACAGGAGGGCGATGCGGCGCGCAAGGGTTTCCGCCTGGGCAAATACGATCTTGTGATCGAACCGGACGGCGCGGGAGGATTGCGCTACCGCTACGATCCGGCGCGGCCGGAAAGCGTGCTGGCGCGATCTGAAGTGGACGATGCGCTGCAGACAGCAGCCGGCCGCAAAGATGTGGTCGCGACCTCCGTGGTCACGTCCTCCGAGCCGGGTTCGCGCTACATCGACTTCCTGATTCCCGGATTGCTGGGCATGAACCTGATGAACTCCGGGATGTGGGGCATTGGGTTTGCGCTGGTGGACATGCGCCAACGCAAACTGCTGAAACGCTTTGTGGGTACGCCGATGCGGCGGGGAGATTTTCTTCTGGCGCTGCTCTCGAGCCGCCTGGTGCTGATGATCATCGAAATCGGATTACTGCTCACTCTAGGCGTCATCGTCTTCCACATGAAGGTGCTGGGATCGATATTCGCAATTCTGCTGCTGGGTTCTCTGGGAGCGATTTGTTTTGGCGGAATAGGATTGCTGACCGCGAGCCGGGCGCAGAAGATCGAGAGTGTGAGCGGGCTGATGAATTTGGTGATGATGCCCATGTGGATTTTTTCCGGCGTGTTCTTTTCGTATGAGCGGTTTCCCGCAGTGCTTCAGCCCCTGATCAAGGCGCTGCCGCTGACGGCTCTGAACGATGCGCTGCGGGCGAGCATTCTGGAGGGTACGCCGCTGATCCATCAATGGCCTCGGCTTCTGATGATGGCTGTGTGGGGCAGTATTTCGTTCGTGCTGGCTTTGAAGTGGTTTCGCTGGACTTAGCCCGAGTTCTCATCGCTCAGTGAGGAAGTGGCGAAACATGAAGAAATCACGGGCGGTTCCGGTAACATTGCTCGCAGCAGCGGCATTCTTGTCGCTGACTGGCTGCGAGAAGAAGAAACAGCTTCAGCGTTGCGTTGATGAATCCAGCAACGTCGTAGAGGACGGCAAGTGCGAGGATAAACAGCGGCAGGGCGGTGCCGGCTTTCACGGTTATCCCTTCTATCGTTGGTACTATGGCGGAGGTGGTTATGTAGTTGGCCAACCCGCTACGGGAGGTTCCTTTGATCCGGCCCCTCACGTTGATGTCGTGCGCGCCAGTTCTCCGGAGGGCGCAGCCATAATTCGAGGCGGATTCGGCCAGGGCTTTACCGGCGGGGCGGCAGGATGAAGCGAAATACGACAACGCCGCGCAAGGACTGGAGAGTCAGGACCGAATCTCAAGGTCTGACTTACAGCAAACTCCCTGATGGCTCCGACTACTGGAATGAGTCTGCTTACTACGCTTTGTCGAAGCGCGATGTACAGGCGCTAGAGACTTCAACGGAACGTTTGCAGAATATGTGCCTCGCTGCGGGGCAATACATCATCGACAACACGCGGTGGGCTGACTTTGGCATTCGCGGAGATGTGGCTCCGCTCATCGTTAAGACTTGGGTTGCCGAACCGCCGGCCCTCTATGGGCGAATGGACTTGGCCTACAACGGAGACGAAGCGCCGAAGCTCCTGGAATACAATGCCGACACACCAACGGCTCTCATCGAAGCGTCCGTGATCCAGTGGTACTGGTTGCAGGACTGTTTCAGGAGATCGGATCAGTTCAACTCTCTCCACGAGAAGCTGGTTGCGAAGTGGCGCGACTTAAAGCGGTACGTGAAACAGCCCCTGGTGTTCACCCATTGCGATCTCGAAGAAGACACGATGACGGTCTGCTATCTGCGTCAAACCGCGGAAGAGGCAGGAATCAAGACGCTGGGAATGCTGATGTCGCAACTCGGATACGACCAGCGGAAACAAGCATTCGTTGATCTTGACGGATCGCCAGCGGAGAGCATCTTCAAACTCTATCCTTGGGAGATGATGGTCAAAGAGCAATTCTGGCGCTACGTGATGGAACGCTATCCTTCGCCGCAGTGGATTGAGCCGATCTGGAAGATGATGTTCTCAAACAAGGCGTTGCTCGCCGTGCTGTGGGAGATGTACCCGAACCACGAGAATCTTCTGCCCGCTTACCTTGACGGTCCCCGAGACATGGTGAGCTTCGTCCGAAAACCAAAGCTAGGCCGGGAAGGCGCTAACGTTTCCATCATAAAGAACGGGAGTGCTGAAGCCGAAACAGACGGGCAGTACGCTGATTCAGGGTGGGTCTATCAGGCGACAAGCCCATGCACAAAGCTCGGAGACAAGTACGTGGTCATAGGGTCGTGGGAAATTGCAGATCAAGGCGCGGCTGGCGTTGGATTTCGAGAATCAGACAGTATGATCGTCGGCAACACTGAGCACCTTCGTGCCGCATTTAATTGCCTGACCATCGGCAAGCACAGCAACCGATCTTGTGCTTTCTGAATTGCTTCCGGTGGACTTAGGAGGCGGCGCCCATTTCCGTTCCGGACGCCTTCCTCCCCGGAAAGTCCCCGATCTCCTGCACGCTACTGCTTGTCGTAGATCGCGGTGGCTTCGACCTTATTGCCCTTAGCATCGGTTCCGCTTATCGTGACGGTGCGGGTCTTGCCATCGGCCGATATGACAATCTTAGCCGTGGTAGTAACCTTGCCGGCCTTCTTATTGGTTAGCTCAGTGGTGCGGTCATCAATCTTCTTGTACGACCGTGTATCTGCGTTCGGATCGCCGGTGAGCGGGTAGTCTTTCCCGTCGAACTTTCCCGTCCATTCGATGTGCGTGGGCTTACCCTCGCCGTCGACGCCATCCACGGTGACTTTCACGTTATCGCCTGCGGCTGAGTACACGACCGTGTGGTTCTTCGGGAACCCTGGGGGAATCTTCGATTTGGCCTCGTTCAGTTTCCAGGTGCCCATATTTGGGTTCGCGAAAGCCAAGGCCGCCACGAAGCTAAGAGCCAGGGTGAGTAGAATCGGTCTTGTTTTCATGTTCCTCCTGATTGGGAAGCAAACTATTGGATTGATTGAAGCGGAGCGGATTCTACGCTAAACGCCGGGCTCGATCAAGGCGGGGCCGAAGCTTGGGCCTCGTCCGCAAGACTCAGGAGAAGTTACGAACGAGGCCGGCTGCGGTGCTTGCGAAAGCACTTCTACTTCTACTTACGACTTAACCAGCTTGGCGGCAGCCTTGCGGACTTTCGCCCAGCGTAGTTTTTGCGCTTCAGCGATGCGTCGGCGGGCATCCTTGCTCAAGGTACGGCCCGTCTTCTTGAGCTTCTTCCCTCCGGCTTGGCCAAGCGCGTCGAGCGCTTTCCCTACTTGTCCCATCTCTTTTTCGAGACGGGAGTACTCCTTGCGCAGGGAAGCTACCACTTTGTTTATCATCATTAGAACCCCCTCTGCAGGTAAGGCTAACACGGAAAGACATTGGTTGGGATTTATTAGAGCTGACTCTAAGTTAGAAGGCTGCGCGAATGTCTGGGTCGCATGTTTCGACTCGAAAGAACGTCCGACTATGCCTTTTTCTTGTTAGTGCCTTTCTTGCCTATGCTTGATCCTACCGGCTTGATCGCAGCGGCGAATAAATGTTGCCCGTCCTCGTACGGATTATAAGTAGCGTCGGGAAACCAGGCGCCGGCGAACAGGTCTGCTTGCCTGGCCACGGTGCAACGCTGCACGTGCACGCTATCGACGAAGCTATGTTTAATATCGGGAGCGCCCCAGTCGCCGCCCCAGATGAGTCCGCTGCTGTGTGCGAGTTGGCCCAGGAAAGAGAAGTCACCTTTCCAGCAGGGCTCTCCATCTACCACGCGGACGATGTCACAGGCTAAGCCATAGTGATGAACGCCCACAGTTCTCAGTTTGGTGGCGCCTTGGTTGAAGAGTTCCTGCTGGCGGGGTTGGCTGCGGTAGGTTTCGTAGATCATCATATCGATTCCCATCTGGCGGGCGGCAGAGACTATGCTCTCAACCAGTTGCCGCGTCGTTGGTTCCAGCAGGGAAGCGTCGCTGACCCGCGTCACCGAGTCGAAGCATGGGCCATGGGAGATGACGTCGGTATAGAAATTTCCCATAGACAGACCCTACAAGCGTTTTTGCCCAGACGAATCGAACTTGCCCATGCCACTGGAGCGGAGGATGGTTCAAGCTAATCACGAAAGAGGGGGAAGTTTATTGAAAAAGTTGCCAAAACAGCGTAAGAACTAGCTGCCCGTTTCAAAATGGGACTGCGGAAGGGCGCAACAGAGATTTCGTAAAGTGTATAAGATTGAACAGACTCCGGAAACGTAAATTGCGTACTCTAGTGTGCAAACTGGCAAAGGGCCGCAGCTGACAGGCTGCCGCTCTCGGTGGCGCGCCGGAGTCTCCATGTTCGTTCCTACGAATTCCCGGCGCGCCCCTCCCCCAAAGTCTGTACTTCCGTGGGTGCTTCCTGCCGTTCTCCAGTTACCGGTGCGGCAAGGTAAGTGGTGCGAGGTGTACCATCGAACCATGGGCGGTAAAGGTTCAGAATTAGTCGATTCCTCCCCGGCAGATCGCTTGGTTGCCTTCGATATCCTTGTTCGTTCAGAGCCCGACGATGAAGAGGAAGAGGACGAACAGGACGACGGGGAAGACGAAGACGAAGGCGAAAGCGACGGCAATTCCGATGGATACTCGGAGTGAACGTCACTACTCCGCCGGCTTAATGCCTACAGCGCTATAAAGGTCGGCGCTTTTGTAGAGCACTCCATTCTTCATTACCAGGCGGCAACGGCGAATGTCGCTGATGTGCTCCGCCGGATTTCCATCCACCATCACCAGATCGGCTCGCTTTCCTGCCGCGATCGAGCCCAAGTCCTTATCCTGCTTCAGCAGCCGGGCGGCGTTGAAGGTTGCGATTTGCAGTGCTTTCGCCGGCGGAATCCCTGCTTCTACTTCCAGCTCCAATTCCCGATGCAACATGATTCCGGCGATCGCGTCGGTGCCTGCGAGAATAGGAATGCCGGCGTCATACATTCTCCTGGTCATGGCGAGCATCGCCCGGTAAGAGTCTTTGTAAAGTTGATCGTTTCCATCCGTAACGGGAAGCCCGCCTGCGTAAGCGCCGCGCTGCACTTGAGCAGGCAGCCGCTTTAGCACGGGGGCAAAGTCTGGAGAGACCTTACCCGGACGGCCGGTGAACATTCCCTCAAAGGTGGCCAGCGTCACATCGACCGTGGTGTGATGTTGCTGCAGAAGGGCGATAAAATCGTTGACCTCTTTCGACTGCAGATCGAGCTTCGCCGCATAGTCGCCCACAGCGGTGAATCGTTCTGGCGTGCGAGTGTCTTTTACTTTTCCCGCAAGAAAATTGAGGAAGATGAAATTAATGTGCTGGATTTCGTCGGCGCCGTCTTCGACAAACTGGCTGGCGGTCATGCCGTTCGGGATGTGCCCACTGACGCGTAGTCCGCGGGCGTGGGCCGTCTTCACGATGCCGGGCACGAAATCAGGATTAAGCGAGCTGTAGAGTTTGATCTGGACGTAGCCAAGATCCGCATACCGATTCACCGCAGTCTTGGCCTCTTCCGCAGTATCGGCATAGAGACCGGTGGGGGCTTGAAACGGGCCGTGTCCATCGATAAAACCAGCCTTCCACACACGTGGACCGATGGTCGTGGCGCTGTCCCACTGGTCTTGCAGGTGCTTGAGTTCGTCAATGTCGTTGCCCATATCGCGGATCGTGGTCACGCCGCTTGCGATGTTCATGATCCCGTCGAGTGCCTGGGCGTGAGCATGCATATCGAACAAGCCGGGGAGGAGAGTCTTTCCCGTTCCATCGACGATCTCGGCATCGTTCGCAATCTTGACGCTGGCGAATGCGCCTGCCGCCGTGATGCGTTCCCCTTCGATGACGACGGTCTGGTCGTCGCGAACCGTGGCTTGCTCGGAATCGAACACCCTCACATGCTCGATCGCCATGGGATGCTTTGGGTGGGTGGCCAACTCGGTCGCGAGGCGCGCGTAGCGTTCGTCCCGAGCTTTGCGGTCCAGGGCATAGAGCTGATCATTTGTATCTTCCCAGCCTTCCCTAAGAAATGCGAACCACTTTCCCGGGCTGGCGAAGAAATGCAAGTCATCGTCCAGCCAGACCGTTTGCGGATCGAAGGAGAGCCCCGTGATTCCATACGAAGTCACATGCATTTTCTTGCCGTGACTCTCGACGGTCACATCGGTCATTTTCTCCAGCCGGGCCTCGCCGGCGGGGAAGAGTTTGACCGGAGTTCCTTTGGCCTTTAAAAGGGCTGCCACCAGCATGGCTGTCTCGCTGGCGGGACCATTATTGCTGATGTAGAAACCGGGCGCGGGAGCCTGTCCGTTCTCGGAAGTACTCTTCCAATGGCCAGAGTCGGCTTCGATGGAGAAGTGTTCATCTACAGGAGCTTTGAGGTAGTCGTTGCCGGTGATGTCCGTGCGCAGCGGGGTTCCGTCGGCCGCAACAATATAGTGCGCCTCGATCTTGGGCCCCCGGCCGCGATCATTGAACTCGAAGGCGGAGTCAATGCGCCCGTCCGCACTGAAGGCGTCAACTTCGCTACCTGCGTTCCTGCCGTTGCTTACGATCGAGTACCGAAGCGTCTGTTGCGCACTGGCGTATGCCGTGCAGAGAAGAGAGAGAATCAGGAAAAAAGCCGGGGACACAGTGGGGCGGAATCTAAACATGGCCTAGTATTGTGCCACAGCGACGGGCGGTTAAGGATATGCATTTGCAGGTAGCGGGTCAGTTTGATTTGCAAAATTTACTGCGAAATCCTGAGCTTCTGATGTATAATCAGTAACAGCTAAGTTTGACTCACAAGCAATTGAAGGTCGGTATCGCCAACCAGCGTCACCCCCTCACTAGCGGCGAATCTTCTCAGCACAATCCAAAGAAACAAGAATAGGAACTATCAATGGCAGAACAAGGAACAGTGAAGTGGTTTAACGACGCCAAAGGCTATGGCTTTATCAGCCGTCAGAATGGCGAAGACGTTTTCGTGCATTTCTCCGCGATTCAGGCTGGCGGCTTCCGCAGCCTGCAAGAAGGCCAAACCGTGCAGTTCGACGTGACCAAGGGCCCTAAGGGCTGGCAAGCGGAGAACGTCCAAGCTGTCTAAGTAACCGCTTTTCGAAGTGGAAACATTTGCCCGCGATCCGAGAGGATCGCGGGCATTTTTGTTTGGTGTGAACGGTTAGCGACTCAGGCGGTCGTGGGTCTCAGGTCTTGGTTCTTGGGCAAAAACCTAAGACCTAACACCTAAGACCTGCGCTTGCCGCGCCCGCTGCACCATCTCCACCAGAACCTTTCTCGCTTCCCCCGAATTGCGCACTTCCCGTAGGAACGCAATGCGCGCGCCTTTCATGCTGTCATGGGTCTTCAGGCGCACATGAAAGCCTAAGTCGATCCACCGCGGTCATCGCCGCTTCCTGAGATTCGATTCCAGCCAACGCCCGGCCCAGCAGGATGAGTGCATCCTTGTGGTCGGTATTCATGTGCTCGATTATTCCGGCGGCGTCATCGGCCAGCGGGTCGGGTTGCGCCAGGCCGTAGTCCGATGCCGGCACCCAGCCCATCACGCCAAAACCTCCCACGTAGTATACATCCAAGACATCCATGCGGTAGAAAGAGAAGTCTTCGAAATCCACCCAGTACTTGCTGTTGGCGTAACGCTCGAGGTAAAGCTGGCGCGCCTCTGGCACTTCGGGCTTCGGGATGGTCAGAGCATTCCCTACGAGTGTGACTCGCGACGCGCCCAGCGGATCGCCGCTTGCATCGGGCTGGGTTGACAAAGATTGGGTGACGAGCAGGCTGGCCCGTGGATCGGCTTGCAGATTCTGTGTATGCATGGCCATGGTGCTGATAAGGAACGTGGGACGTCCGCGCTGGTCCAGCCCGTAGGGCATTACCGAACCGAAAGGGAAACCGGGCTGCTTGCGCGAGAGCGTGGACAAGCTGCCAATGCGGCCTATGTACACCAAGGTGCGAGCCCGCTCCGAAAAAGAAGGCTCCGGTACTGCGGGCTGATCGCTGGGTCCTGGGCCAGCGTGTTTTCGTGGGGATGAGGAAGACATTTTGTTCTCTCTGGGCAGTCTAAATGAAATGAGCCCGCAGGGGTCGAGCTCGAACTCCGAAGGATCGACCAGCAATCTCCGCGCGCTCCGCGGATGTTCTCGAGCGGCCTCCGCGTTTCAAGGTTTTGACTTGAGTTCGCAAATGCAGGGTCTTAAAACGCGGAGGTCGCGGAGAACGGCCGCGGAGGAAACGGAGGCAACACCCGCCCGTCCAACCGATTGTTTCCGCCGGCTTCGAGTGCTAGACTTTGGTTTGCTCGGGCTTGCGTGGTTGTCAATTCTTGCCAGTGAGCGGGAGTAGTTCAGCGGTAGAACGCCAGCTTCCCAAGCTGGATGTCGCCGGTTCGATCCCGGTCTCCCGCTCCATTCATCCAACGGTTCAAGTCGTTGCCAGGCCGGGCTTTTTTCCTGCGCCTTCGAAGTGCGCTTCGATCTCTTCCAGAGTCTTCCCCTTCGTTTCCGGCAGGAACACTGCGGCGGTGATGAAGTAGATCACGGTGCAGGCGGCAAAGCCGAAGAACATGGTTGCGTAGCCGTACTTGCCGACCGTTGGCAGGAATACAGCGGCGATGCCGGTGGAAACTGCCTGGTTGAGCAACAGGGCGATGCTCATGCCGTTGGAGCGAATGCGGGTCGGCATCAGTTCGGAAAGCGCCAGCCAGACGCACACGCCGGGGCCGACCGCGTAGAACGCCATGAACACGAAAAGAGTGATGGCGACTTCCCATCCGCTGCCCTGGCTGGGCAACGGAGTGATCAGAGCGTTGTCGATTTTCAGCGGAGCCTGGCGCGCGGCGTCGAGATCGCCGAAGGGATTGGAAAAGAACGCCACCACTTTGTTGGCGGGCACACAGCTTTCGCGGGTGATTTCGATCGGGGTTGCGGCAGTGTCGTCGGAACGAGCGGCCTTGGTCGCCGCCTGGAAGTCTCCGTAGGAATAGATGACTACCAGGGAGGTCGGGTGGTTGGCAATCTGGTGAGCAACGTCCCCGCCGGAGTTCAGCAGCTTCTCCGCCAGCTTCTGGTCGTAGGTAAGGCTGATCTTCTGGTCCGCATTGACCATCGACTGAACCGAGGTTTTGGAATCTACCGTAAATGTTCCGTTTGGCGGAAGAGCAGGCCAGTGCAGACCAGCGAAACAATAATTCCGGCCGTTCCCACCGACAGCAAGAATTTGCGTCCTTTGCGATCCACCAGCATAACGCCGCCGATGGTGACCAGGAAGTTGATGATGGTGAAAAGAACGTAGCCCCAATGAGCCTGCACATCGGAGAGGCCGCTCTGCAGGAGAATGTTGGTGTTATAGCCGATGATGGAGTTGATGCCGGTGGCCTGATTGCACGCGAGAATGACGCAGGCCAGCACAAACGGGATCACATACTTTCGGCGTAGAAGAGACTCCTTAATCTTGATTCCGGTTGAAGTTTGCGCTTTCTCGGCGGAGGCGGCCTGCTCTATTTCCGCGAGTTCGAGGTCGGCTTGCTCGCTGGTGCGGGAACGAAGCAGAGCCGCGTAAGCGGCATCGCGTTTGCCCCGGCGAAACAGCCAGCGCGGAGACTCCGCCACCATGAGGCTGCCGATGACGAACAAGATGCCGGGCGGCAGCGATACCCAGAAGATGCTCCGCCAGGCTGTGTCTTTGAAAGCAATGAGCCGGGCGGCGTCGCCGAGCTTTGCCACTTCGGCGACTCGAAAACTGAAATACATGCCAACGAAGGCCGCCGCCGTGATGCCGAGAGTGAGCAGCCATTGGAAGATGCCAGTGCCCTTGCCACGACTCGATGCCGACAAACACTCCGCCAGGTACAGCGGGACGACAACCCCAATCAATCCGGCACTGATGCCCTGCAGAAGGCGGCCAAGAATCAACGGTTCATAACCATGGGAGAGCGCAATCACCGGAATGCTAACCACAAACAGCACGCCGCTCAGCGTCATCAGGAGCTTGCGTCCCATCCAGTCTGCCAGCGCTCCCGCGAACAGCGTTGAGATGACGCTGCCGAGAAGCACAGCGGCGACCACGGTGGAGAGCTGGCCCGCATTCAAGCCGGACGTGGCCTCAAGATAAGGCAAGGCGCCTGCGATGATGCCGACGTCCACTCCGTACAGCAAGCCGCCCAGACCTGCTACCAGCAGGAGGAAGCGGTTGTAGCTGGCCTTTTCGTCGTTCGCCACGGGGTCAGTCCTTTCCTCGATCAGGACACCGCAAAGTTACTTCGCGAGAATACTACGGTTAAACGCGTTGAAACCGAATTTTCATCGTCGCAGGCCGCCGCGGCACGTAGCCTGCCGGAGGACTATGATGGTCTTATCATGACCAGCCGCAATGTTGAGTCTCCCTCAAGTTCAGAAATGTGCGCCCACGTTAAACGTCTTGGATATTCGACGTCCAGACACGTTCGTCTGTATGGCGAGGATTTTGAAGTGGTTTCAGACCCGTTTCCAGAGGCGGACGGTATCGCGGTTCGGGTTACGACAACAAACGACGCGAAGATTCGCGTGCTGCAGATACCGTCGACCGTTTTTCAAAGTGTCAAAAGGGGCCGCACGGCCGCCTGACCCTGCCCGCGTCGGCGTTCTCGCTTCACACTCTAATGTCACCACTCCACGAGTGCGCCTACGCTTCTTTCTTGAGGTGGTCCGAGAGCTGCCGCACCACGGAAATGAAAGTCTTGCTCGCCACCGAGAGCGTGCGGTCGCGCCGATAGGCAAGGCCGAGTTCCCGCCACAGTTCAGAACCTTCCAGTTCGATCAGTTTCACTCTGCCTGCGGCCACTTCATCGCGCGCAAAAGCTGCGCTGATGAGTGAGATCCCAAGATCGGCGGCCACAAAGCTCTTGATCATCCCGATACTGGGTAATTCCATTCTGACTTTGAGTTCCGTGTTGTACTCGCGGAAAAGCTTGTCGAGAAGTCTGCGGGTGTGACCGGTTTTGGGCAGCAGCAGAGGATACTTGACGACGTCGCTGATGGGCGCCGACTTCAGCTTGGCTAACGGGTTCTTAGGACTCACCATCAGCATCAAGCGGTCGCGGTAGATCGCCTGAACCTTCAAGCTGGGAGATTGCACCGGCAGACTGAGTACACCCACGTCGAGGGATCCATTCTCCAGTTTCTCGACGATCTTGTAGGTGAAGTTGCGATAGATGCTGATTTGCACGTCGGGAAAACGGCGGCAGTATTCCCCAAACACTTCGGGGAGAACATAAAGGCAGGTGGCTTCGTTGGCGCCGACCGTCAGCGTGCCGCGCGGCGTGTGGCCGTGATCTGCCACGGCCACCAGCGATTCGTCGCGGAGTTTTTTCATGCGCAGAGCGTATTCGTGGAAGACTTGACCCGCGGGAGTCAACTTGACGGACTTGCCGGAGCGGTCGAGCAGGCGATCGCCGTACTCCTGCTCCAGTTGGCGGATCTGCGCGCTGACTGCGGATTGCGAGCGGAAGACTTTCTCCCCGGCGCGCGAGAAGCTGCCTTGCCGGGCAACCTCCAGAAAGGTGATGAGCTGATCGAAGTCCATGGAATCTAGTCAGAAGATTATAGCGGAGTTAAGTATGAGTGCGGCTGCGCAAGCGCGCTCCCAGTTCGACGATTGCTCACTGAACGACTGGTCTTTCGGAAGTGAGGGGCTTGTCACGTCCGTAGCTGCGTGCTTCTTCGGCGGCGAGGCGCGAGAGAATCGAAGCCCATGAATCTTCAGTCGAGCACGGCGGCGTCAGAGGCTCAACCCGAAGCAGCGGCAAAGCGGAGCGGGCGAGAAGCTCAGCGGAGCGCGGGCTGCCGGTGAGTTGCAAATGCCGGCGCAGAATGCGGCGGAGCCATTGCTCTTCCTGAGGTTCGAGAGTTGCGAATCGCACTGAGTCGCGGTTGATGGGATCGTCGTTGAAATAGTCGTCGGAGTCGGCATGCAACAAATAGGCGAGGCCGCCAGTCATCCCCGCTCCCATATTCGCGCCTGCTGGACCGAGAATCACGACTACGCCGGCGGTCATGTATTCGCACCCGTGGCGGCCCACGCCTTCGACCACAGCGAGCGCCCCGCTGTTGCGGACCGCGAACCGCTCGCCCGCCCGGCCCGCGACAAACAACTCGCCGGACGTCGCGCCATAAAGCACGGTATTGCCGACCAGAACGTCTCCGCGCTGTGAGGCTTCCGCGTGCGCGGTAATAGCGATGCTGCCGCCGCACAGACCTTTGCCGACATAATCGTTGGCCTCGCCAGTCAGCCGGAAGTTTGCGCCGGAAATCAGGAATGCGCCAAAGCTCTGTCCGGCGGTGCCGACAAACTCGCAGTCGGCGCCGGTGATTTCCAGAGTCGAAGTGCCAAACGAGGAACCGAGGCGGCGCAGCACCTCTCCGCTGAAGTGCGCACCAACGGCTCGATCCTCGCTGGTGATTTCAAAACGATGAGGACGGACGGAGAGCGATTCCAGATCGTCCACGACGCGATTCAATTCAATGTGCAGAGCGCTGCTGTCTTCATGAGGACAGGGAAACTGCGCGGGCGGATTGGCGATGGGCGTCAACAGCGAGGCCACGCTCCGTTCGGCTTCCGGAGAGCGCGGCTGCAACCGCTCAACGGAGCCCAGGATTTGATCAATCGATCCAGCGCCCATCCCAGCCAAGAGTTCGCGTATGTCGGCCGCCAATGCGCGGAAGTAAGTTTCGACCATCTCCGGATTTCCGGAAAAGCGCGCGCGCAGGGCCTCGTCCTGAGTGGCGATGCCGACCGGGCAAGTATTGAGGTGACATTGGCGGGCCATGACGCAGCCGATGGCGAGCAGAGCCGCGGTTCCGAAGCCGAATTCCTCAGCGCCCAGCAGAGCCGCGACTACCACGTCGCGGGCAAACTTCAAGCCGCCATCCACACGGAGCCTCACTCGGGCGCGCAGGCCTGCTTGCACCAGCGCAGTATGTGCGTCGCGTAAACCGATTTCCCACGGTAGCCCAGTGTTCTTAATGGAAGTGAGCGGCGATGCGCCGGTGCCGCCATCGTGGCCGCTGATCGTAATTACGTCTGCGCCTGCTTTGGCTACTCCAGTGGCGATCACTCCGACCCCGGAGCTGGAAACCAGCTTGACCCCGATGCGCGCATTCGGGTTCACGGCGCGCAGATCGTAGATCAACTGCGCCAGGTCTTCGATGCTGTAGATGTCATGATGCGGCGGCGGCGAAATCAGCGAGGTCCCGGGAACCGCGTGCCGCAAGCGCGCGATGTAAGGCGTTACTTTTGCGGAAGGCAGTTGACCGCCCTCGCCGGGCTTCGAGCCTTGCGCCATCTTGATCTCGATTTCATCAGCGTGCACCAGATATTCCGCGGTCACGCCAAACCGTGCCGAGGCCACCTGCTTTACCCGGTTGTTCGCCTCCGGGCGCTCGTAATAAATGTTTGGATCTTCACCGCCCTCGCCGGTGTTGCTGCGTCCTCCCAGGCGGTTCATGGCGATGGCGAGAGTCTGATGAGCTTCGGGTGAAATCGCGCCCAGCGACATGGCCTGCGTGCTGAAGCGGCTGAGCAGCGAGACTTCACTCTCCACATCATCTACAGGAACAGGCTGCGCGGGACGGAACTCGAGCAAGTCCCGCACGGCAACGCTCTTTCCGCTCTCTTTCCGGTCTTCCGAGAGTATCGCGAACGCTGCACGATTCTGCTCGGTCGGAGATTTAATGTAGCGGTGCATTCGCCGCACCAGTTCAGGCGAACTCGCATGCTGCTCTCCGTTGCGGCGGAAGCGATACAAACCGGCATCGCGGAACTCCGCGGCTGAAGAACTGAAAGCCGCGGCGTGACAGGAGATGCAGTCCCGCAATAGATCGTCCAGAGTTTTGCCGCTGAGCGTGTGCCCCGCATTCTCGAAGAACTCTTCGCATACCGACGGATCGAGGCCGATGGTTTCGAACAACTGGCTATTGCGATAGCTGCGGATCGTCGAGATGCCCATGCGGGCCAGCACCTTGCGCAAACCTTTCTCAATGCCGGCGCGATAGCGAGCGGGACCATTGATGTCCGGCGCGGGATGCCATGCTCATGGCCAGATGGGGATGCACGGCGCTCGCTCCCGCCGCGACCAGGAGGGCCACATGATGGGTATCAACGACTTGGCCGGTTTCCACAATCAGCGGAACATTCCACGCTCCGGCTTCGGTCATCGCTTGCCAAACGGACGAAACAGCTAACAGAGCGGGTAACGCGGCTCTCTTGTCGCTCAGGGTGCGATCGCTTAACAAAATGGCGCCGGAATGGGACGCTTCGGTCGAAGCTTCTCGGCGGATTCTGCTCAAAAGCTGACGGGCGGCGTCGACGCCTCCTGCCGCCTCGAAAGTTATATCGATGCAATAAATCGGCGACAGTGCCCCGGCAATCGAGTCCATTTGCCCGCATCGAGCAGCGGAGAATTCAATTTCGCGTTCTTGCCGAGATACACGTCGAGCGACATCACGTGGCTCTCGCGCAGCGGGTCGATGGGAGGGTTGGTAACCTGCGCAAACCGCTGCTTGCAGTAGTCCCAGAGAGGACGCGGCAGGCTCGACAGAAAAGCCGGGGGAGCGTCGTCGCCCATGCTCCACAGCGGTTCCTGGCCGTGTTCCACGAGAGGGTAGAAGAGCATGCGGAACTGGTCTTCCGTCCAGCCGAAGGCTGCCATCAAACGGTTACCATCGATCGCGATGGGTTCGGCCTCGTGTTTCGCTGGAATCACTGTCGTCATCGGCCGGCTGTCGGCGACACGCACGAGCTTGGGAATTTCGCTCGGCCGGAAGAAAGTCCCGCTTGCCGGATCTGCAATCAGCATCTCTCCGGGGCCGAGTCGCTGGCGCTCTACCACCTGCTTGCCGGAAAGATCGGTGATGCCGACTTCGGAGCCGACGATGAGCAATCCATCCGAGGTCAGCGTATAGCGCAGCGGACGTAGGCCGTTGCGGTCGAGCTTGGCGCCTACGAAATTTCCGTCGGTGAAGATCAGGGCAGCGGGACCGTCCCAAGGTTCTTGCTCGGCAGCGCTATTGGCGAGGAACTCCCGCAACCCGGGGGCGAGATGCTGATCGTGTTCCCATGCCGGCGGCACCAGGCGTAACGCAGACTCGGCAAGGCTGGAACCGCGCTGCACCAGAGCTTCCAGAGCATTATCAAAGCTGGCGGAGTCGCTCATTCCCGGCTGCAGCAGCCTTGCGCTCTTCGACAGTCGAAGCTGGTGCCGCAAGGTCGCCCCGCGAGCCTGAAACCAGCGCCGGTTGCTGCTGATGGTGTTGATCTCGCCGTTGTGAGCTACAAAGCGAAATGGCTGGGCCAGCGACCAACTGGGTTGCGTGTTGGTGGAATACCGTTGATGAAAAACCACGAATGCGCTGGCGAACTCCGGATCGCTCAAGTCGGGATAGAACGGGGCCAACTGCTGAGGTGTGAGCAGTCCTTTGTAAACGATGGTTCTCGACGACAGAGAGCAGTAGTAGCCGGAAGCGGGGATGGTTTCAAGTTCCTGTCGCAGCCGGAAGAGCTGCAACTCGAAGTCGGAGGAGTCGAGCCCGGAAGATTGCAAGCGGGAAGAGCCACGACGGGCGCCATGAAGCATTGCCGTACTACAGGCAGAGAATCGCTCGAACGTGGTCCGAGGATAGAAGGGTCGGTGGGCACCGTGCGCCAGCCCAGAAAGGACAGGTCAAATTTCGAGATGGAAGTTCGAATCGCTTCGTCGGCCTCGAGCTTCTTGGCCACGCTGAAGAAACACCATGCCGACGGCAAACTCGTCAGGCAATCTAATCCCGTCAGCGCGAGCGGCCTTGCGGAAGAAAGGCTTCGGCATGCCAACCAGCAGGCCGGCGCCATCGCCGCTGCGGCCGTCGGCATCCACGCCGCCGCGGTGGGCCAGGCGCGCCAGGGCACTGAGCCCGCGCTCGATCACCGTATGAGACGCAGGTCCGCCCAGTTGGGCGATAAAGCCCACGCCGCATGCATCATGATCCGCCGAGAACTTGAGGCGCTTCTCCTCCATGTTAATTGTCTAACCTGAAACACCAGTCCAAGTACAATCGACAATTTCGATGCGGCGTATGGGTTTTTCTGCATTACCTTAAAAGCGATTTTCAGAGGCGGTGTCTGCGCTTCCTGTATCGTGAAGATCGAGGATTTCCTTCAGTAAAATGGCGAATCCTGCCACAGCCAGCGCTCGAATCGTCACTCTCTCCGACATTCAAGCGGCCGTTGTCCACGTGCGAAAGTCGATCCAGGTATCGCCCTGCACTCGCTCCGAAACCTTCTCTGAACTCACCGGCAACTCCATCTATCTCAAACTCGAGAACCGGCAGCGGACCGGCGCCTATAAGGAACGGGGCGCGCTGAACAAGCTTCTAAGCCTGACTGCGGACGAACGTTCTCAGGGAGTGATTGCAGCCTCGGCGGGCAACCATGCGCAGGCCGTTGCCTACCATGCCTCCCGGCTGGGAATCCGGGCAAGAATCGTCATGCCTCTGGCGACGCCACTGATCAAGGTCTCGGCGACTCGCGACTACGGCGGAGACGTCGTGCTGCACGGCGCGAATTACGATGAGGCTTACGAGGAAGCGATGCGCCTCAGCGCGCAGGAGCGCCTAACATTTGTGCATGCCTTCGACGATGACGCGGTTATCGCCGGGCAGGGAACTCTTGGACTGGAGTTGCTGGAGCAGCATCCCGATCTTGAAGTTGTTGTTGTACCCATCGGTGGAGGCGGGCTGATCGGCGGGATGGGTTGTGCTCTGAAGGAAACCAATCCCCGCATCCAGGTCATTGGAGTTCAACCAGCGCGACTGCCTTCGGTTAAAGTCGCACTGTCGGAGGGTAAGCCTGTGACCTTGCCCTCGGCAGTGACCATTGCGGACGGCATCGCGGTGCGTCGCGTCGGCGTGCGTACGCTTCCGCTAATACAGAAATATGTGGACGATATCGTCACGGTTGAGGAAGAGGAAATTGCCAACGCCGTCTTGCTCTTGCTGGAAAGAGAAAAGATTCTCGCCGAAGGAGCAGGCGCCGCTGCGCTGGCTGCTTTGGTCAACCGCCGCGGATTCCAATGATTCCTGATTCGATGATTCGCGGCAAGGCAGGCAGGAAGGTGGTCGCGGTGGTAAGCGGCGGGAATATTGACGTTACTTTGCTGGCGCGGATCATCGAGCGCGGCCTGGTGAAAGATGGACGGCTGGTCCGCCTGCGCGTTCATCTGCCCGATTACCCCGGCGCGCTGCACCGGCTCACCGGCATCCTTGCCCAGCACCGCGCCAACATCGTCGAGACTTCGTACGACCGCGCCTACCACAACGTGAATCTGGGAGACACAGCCATCGACGTCACCATGGAAACCCGCGGCCCCGACCACATCGCCGAACTAATCTCAGCCCTCGGCGCCAACGGCTACACACACGAAAGAATCCTGTAGCGGTTGCCGAACAGGATCCAGATGCGCCGCGGATAGACGATAGACGAGGTGACGGCCGGGTTTCCCGTCAATCAAATTGCTTGCCTGCGGACGCAGAAGCGTATCCTTTTCAGGGGCGGGGAAGAGTTGGCCCTGCGCTGTAACTCGATGATTCCAAGCCGTGTCAACAGCGTGACAACCCATCACCTCGCAAAATGTTCCAAGTCCTCGCAAGTTGCATGAGGAAGCGCAGAATTGAAGCGGTTTGTAAATGACATACCTACTACGGAGGCAGGACCATGACTTCTGGCACTCTGACGTCGCACGGAATCAAAGCTCCCGGCGACTACATTGAAGATGTAATGATCAGTGTGAAGGCGAAGAACCCCGCCGAGCCTGAATTCCATCAGGCGGTGCGCGAGGTATTCGATTCTCTTCGGTTAGTACTCGCCAAGCATCCCGAGTATCAGTCCAACCGCATTCTGGACCGCATCGTCGAGCCCGAACGCGTGCTGATGTTCCGCGTGCCCTGGACGGACGATCAAGGAAATGTTCAGGTAAACCGCGGCTTCCGCATCGAGATGAACAGCGCGATCGGTCCCTACAAGGGCGGACTGCGCTTCCATCCCTCGGTGAACCTCGGCATTTTGAAGTTCCTGGCATTTGAGCAGGTATTCAAGAATTCGCTCACCACGCTCCCCATGGGAGGCGGCAAGGGCGGTTCGGATTTCGATCCAAAAGGCAAGAGCGACAACGAAGTGATGCGGTTCTGCCAGAGCTTCATGACCGAACTGCAGCGCCACATCGGGCCGAACACGGACGTTCCCGCCGGCGACATCGGCGTAGGCGGACGCGAGATCGGCTATCTCTTCGGCCAGTACAAGCGGCTGCGCAATGAATTCACCGGCGTGCTCACGGGCAAGGGGCTGAACTGGGGCGGATCGTTAATTCGTCCAGAGGCGACCGGCTACGGCTGCGTCTACTTCGCCGAGGAAATGCTGAAGAGCCGCAAAGATTCACTCGAAGGCAAGACCTGTCTGGTTTCCGGCAGCGGCAATGTTTCTCAATACACCATCGAGAAACTGCTCGACCTCGGCGCGAAGCCGGTGACTGTGTCGGATTCAAACGGTGTGATCTACGATCCGGACGGCATCGATCGCGAGAAGCTGGCCTATGTGCTGGAGTTGAAGAACGTGAAGCGTGGGCGCATCCGCGATTATGCAGAACACTACAAGAAGGCGATCTTCATGCCGACAGACGTGAAGCTCGAGCACAGCCCGCTGTGGAACATCAAAGCGGATTGCGCGTTCCCGAGCGCCACGCAGAATGAGATCACCGCGAAGGATGCGGCGAATCTTATAAAGAACGGCATCAAGCTGGTCGCCGAGGGCGCCAACATGCCAAGCACGCTGGAGGCAACCAAGCTGTTCCTGGATGCCAAGATTCTGTATGGTCCGGCGAAGGCGGCGAATGCGGGCGGAGTGGCCACGTCAGGTCTCGAAATGTCGCAGAACAGCGCGCGCATTTCCTGGACCCGCGAAGAAGTGGATGACAAGCTGCACAAAATCATGGTCTCCATCCACCGCAACTGCTACGAAACGGCCGAGAAATACGGCACGCCCGGCAATTTGGTAAACGGCGCCAACATCGCAGGCTTCCTGAAGGTAGCCGACGCGATGCTGGATCAAGGACTGGTGTAGAGAAGAAAGCAGAGAAGAAACGTGTGGGGACAGCCGCTCTCGGCTGTCCGCCGGGCGAAGCGCGGCTTTGCTTGCAGCATCTGTAAGGCGGGGTGGACAAGTTCCACCCCGCATGTTTTTGCGGGCAATATGAACTAGGATATTCCCTGCATGACCACGCGCCCCATGATCGAGCCCCTCCTCGACGCCGAAGCGCGCCTTGAAGGCTTCGACAACCTGATGCCCTTCAAGGTCCAGAACATTCTTCTGGTCTCCAGCCTTTATGATTCGTTCATTCTCCGCGAAGACGGGCGTCTCAACGAGTTGCTGATCGACGAATCGCTTGAACTGAACCTGCAGCAGATTCCCGGCATCACCCATGTTTCAAGCTGCGCTGAGGCGCTGGATTTGGCGCGTTCGCAGCCGCGCTTCAATCTGATCGTCACCAACCTCGCCGTCGGCGACATGACTGCCGCGGAACTGGCGCGCGAGGTCAAGAGTTCCGGCCTCGATGTCCCAGTGGTTGTTCTGGCCTACGATTACCGCGCCATCAAGAATTTCATCAGCAAGAATCCAGTCACCGATATCGAGCGCATCTTCCTCTGGCAAGGCAATGCGCGCATCCTGATCGCTATCGTTAAATACATTGAGGACAAGCGCAACGTCTTACACGACACGCGCGCCATGGGAGTGCCGGTGTTGCTGGTGGTGGAAGATAACATCCGTTACTACTCGTCGTTCCTGCCGGTGATGTACACAGAGCTGATCAAGCAATCGCGGCGGGTCATTCGCGAAGGCATCAACGTCGCGCACAAGCTGGTGCGGATGCAGGCGCGGCCAAAAATTCTGCTGGCTTCGAACTTCGAAGACGCGGCTCAGTTGGTGCAGGAGTATCGCGATTATCTGATCGGCCTGGTGTCAGACGTGGAGTTTCCCTGGGAAGGCAAGCTCAGCCCGGAGGCTGGCTTCGAACTCGCCCGCCTGATGAAGGCGCTGGTGCCGGATGTGCCCGTAGTCTTGCAGACGAGTCGCACCGAGTTCCGCCCACGCGCGCTCGCTGAGCGGTATTCGTTTCTACGAAAACGCTCGCCCACATTGTTGCAAGACTTGCGCCGTATTCTCACCGAGCAATTCGGATTTGGCGACTTTATATTTCGTCTGCCGGATCTGATCGAAGTGGGCCGCGCCAAAGACTTGAATGAACTCGAAGAACAATTGCAAACGGTTCCGCCCGAAAGCCTCACCTACCACGCCCAGAGCAACCACTTTTCTCATTGGATGATGGCGCGAACCGAATTCGCTCTGGCTGCCAAGTTGCGGCCGCGCAAGGTCTCCGATTTCGCCAGCCCTGAGCACTTGCGCCGCAACCTGATCGAATCGATCAATGACTACCGCCGCGAACAGAGCGAACTGCTCATTGGCGACTTCAACGCCGAGACGTTCAAGCCTTCGGAAACAAGTTTCCTGCGGATCGGCGCGGGATCGCTGGGCGGCAAGGCGCGCGGACTCGCATTTGTGCGCCACCTGTTGCGCAAGAACCGCATCACGCGGCGCTTTCCGGGCATCCGTCTCGCGGTGCCGCCGGCTCTGGTCCTGGCCACGGATGCATTCGATCAATTCATGGCGGAGAACAACCTGCTCGATTTCGCTTTGCAATGCGAGGACGATGCCGAAATTCTGCAGATGTTTCTGGCCGCTCCGCTCTCCGCGGAGTTGCAGGAAAACTTAAAGGTGTTCCTCGCGGAGATCACCTATCCCCTCGCCGTGCGCTCCTCGAGCCTTCTCGAAGATTCCCAGTATCAGCCGTTTACCGGCGTGTATGAAACCTTCATGCTCGGCAACCAACAGGCCGATCCCGCAGCGCGGCTCGCCGAATTGATCGACGCCATCAAACGAGTCTATGCCTCCACTTTCAGCCGCCATGCCAAAGCCTATGTGCGGGCCACTCCTTACCGTCTGGAAGAAGAGAAGATGGCGGTGATCGTGCAGCAGCTTGTGGGCACCGTGCATGGACGACGCTTTTATCCCGATTTCTCGGGCGTCGTGCGCTCGCACAATTTCTATCCCGTGCCCCCGATGGCGTTCGCCGACGGAATTGCCGCCGTGGCTTTGGGACTTGGCCGGGCCGTGGTCGATGGCGGCAAGTGCCTGTCATTCTGTCCGCGGTATCCGCAGAGTCTTTTGCAATTCTCGTCGGTGGAAGACATCCTGGCGAACTCGCAAACCGAATTCTGGGCGCTTGCCTTAAACGGCGTTCCCGAAGGCCGCCCGGGGCATCTGCATGAGATGCGCTTCGGCCTGGATGCAGCTGAGGCCGACGGCACGCTGCCCGCCGTCGGTTCCACCTACTCGGTCGACAACCAGGCAGTGTACGACGGTGTGAGCCGTCCGGGCGTGCGCATCATCAGCTTCGCACCCATGCTCAAACATGGGTTGTTCCCGCTGGCCACCATCCTCGAGACGCTGGTAAAGGCCGGAGAAGATGCTCTGGGCATTCCAGTGGAAATCGAGTTCGCGGTTCGCTTGTCCCGGCATCCTGGCGAGGGCGCGGAGTTTGGCTTCCTGCAAATCCGCCCGCTGACCCTTTCGCGCGATCACCAGGATTTATTACTCGACAAAGTGGAGCCGCGGCAGGTGTTGTGCCAAAGCAACAAGGTCCTGGGCAACGGGCGCATCGAGAATCTGTATGACGTGGTGGTCGTCGATTCACAGCGCTTCGAGCGCAGCCGAAGTCAGGAAGTCGCGAAGGCGGTGGCTCATTTCAATGGCCTGCTCGGCGGGGAGAACCGGCCGTATCTGCTGATTGGAGTCGGGCGCTGGGGGTCGAACGATCCGTGGCTTGGCATTCCCGTGGAATGGGATGAAATCTCCGGCGCGCGCGTGATTGTGGAGGCCGGTTTCCGCGACTTTCGTGTCATGCCTTCGCAGGGCAGTCATTTCTTCCAAAATCTGACTGCATTCCAGATCGGCTACTTCACGGTGAATCCCGATGCCGGAGAAGGCTCGGTGGATTGGGAGTGGCTGAGCGAGCAGCCTGCCATCGACGAAAACGGATGCGTCCGCCACCTGCGATTTGATGCACCGCTGCGGGTGATCATGAACAGCAGACAAAGTCAGGGCATCATTTTCAAGCCGGAAGCGTGACGGCGGGTAACGAGAGATAGGATTTCGGTGATGCAAGAAGGCTAGTGACCAAGCTGCCAGTCTGCGCCGCATCCCCTTCTTGTGGTCCATCTTGCGATGGATATCAGGCCAAAATTCTTTGATCACGATCGTGATGGTGTCGTACCCGACTTGCGAGCCCCAAACGCTGAGAGTGTTCGGAAGCGTGCGAGAGGACGTCATTGTGAACATAGGTCAACATGCCCCTGTTAGGGTCGAAACGGGTAGTAATGAAGGATCGGGGGTGGTAGCTGTTGGTGGAGATTGCGGCCGCCATGGCGCTCCCAACAACTTCAGAATAGTTGAATTGTGAATGCGCCGGAATCGGTTCGGGTAACCAAGATTCGGCTCACGGCAACCAGGCCCGGCGTCTGAACCCACCTTCGCCGGATTGAAAGAATCGCGGATCCTGCTGCAGAATCGACGGAAGGACCGCGCTGGTCATGAAGTTTTCGATGGTCCCATCCGCAAAGGCGGATGCGTAGCGTTTCCCGTAACCTTCCCATCCTTGACCGTAACCAGGCTCGCTATTTTCCGCTTGGCTGATGCCCGCCAGAACTCCGTACCACGGAAATTCGATCTTATCGAATGCGCCGCGGGCCACGACTTTGAATTTCTGAGTGGTGGTGAGCGGGGGCACATTGCCGGCATTCTCCAGGGTCAGAAAATTAGGCAGCGCGAGAAAGAGCCTGTCATTCGATGTTCCTGCGATTTTTCCCTGATTGCTGGTACTCTGCCCGGTTTTGTCTTTGTCGCTGTCCGATGGAGTTTGGTTTGAAGCCGGAGATTGCGCGTTCTGGGCCGATGCGGCGGGCTTGGCCGAAGGTTCAGTTTGCGCGGTTGAAGGCGCGGGATTTGCCGGCGGAGCTTGCTGTGCCGCGCTCGGAAAAGAAACAAAGAGTGCAAATATAAGGGCAATAAACGGCTGGGCGACGAACTTTATCGACAAGCATCTCTCCCCGAAAAAGGACTCTCACCGCTATGGAATATCGATAGGTCATTCTAACAGTCCCACTCCTCCTCGCCCCGAGGATTGCCGCGACTTTACATTGATTGACAAACATCGGCTTTTGCACAGAATTCAAGAGCAAAGAAAAGGCGGCCGGAATGACGGCCGCCTTCCAGTTAAACCGTTCCCGCTAAAAATGGAAACCGATCTCGGCCGTAAGCGAACGCGGCGTCACATAGTGCGTGCCGCTGAAAGTTGAAAGAAAGTTGTAGAGCGCATAATCGTTCGCCAGGTTGATGGCGGTCAATTGCAGACTCACTTTGTACTTGTCGCCGTGGAACAGGTTGTCATGTCCGACGGCGACATCGAAAAGGTGACGAGGAGCAATCCGCGGGGGATTCTTGTCGTCATTTTCCGTTCCGGGCTTCGGCACCTGCAAGAGAGTAGACCCGAACTGGCTCACTGGGCAAGCCAGGGGTTGGCCCGGAGCAACGGTCATCCCGATAACGGTGTTCGGTGTGGCGCGTTGCGTCCCGCAGAACAGGCCGGACTCAAACTCCTGATCGGCCGTGAGAGGAACTCCGAACGAGTCTGTCAGGCTGATATAGTCTGTGCCTCCTACTGTTATCCCCTGGGCGCAATTGCCGCCGAAGCAAGGGGTTTGTCCAGCGACCAGGCCGCTGTCATAGCGCCAGTTAAAACCGAACCAGGGCCCGGTCTTCCAGGGCTGATATTGCAAGTGGGTGGTGAGATTGAATTTCTCGTCGTGGTCAATCCGAAACGGCGTGGATCCGCCGGCCAGTGCCACCGAGGGGACTGCGCCGGCTCCGCCGATCTGGGGCGTAAAGAAGCGCGCTGCCACGCTCGAGAAGACGGCCAGCGCCGAGAATCCATGGAAATTCGGCACACTCACGCGGCCGGCATATCCCGGGATCTTCGACCGCTCCCATTCCACGGGAAACGTGATCGGAGTGTTGCCCAGGATGCTGAAGTCGTAGCCGTTGTGCGTGTACTTCCAGATGTACTCTCCCGAGAAGACGAGATAGCGCCCAAAAGCCTGCTGAATGCCGGCGTGGAACTCATTGCGGAAGCCCGGATTGAACGGCGTTAGGCCCGGCACCGTACAGCCAAGAAGCGGATTCAACACAGCATTCGCACATCCGATGCTGGAGAGCACCAGATTTTCGTTGAACGGGGTTTCCAGCAGTCGAGCATAGGACATGCGAAGCACGGTGTTCGTCTTTTTGATGTTGTAGGCGACTCCGACGCGCGGCTCACCTTCGTTGTGTGCGGTAAGGCCGTTGTAGAAATCGCCGCGCAGGCCCAGGTTCAAGGACCAGTTTCCCTTGGTGATGGCGTCTCGCACGTACACGGAAAATTCCTTCACGTCGGTATGGCCGTTAAACGTGAACAAACGACCGCCTGTCGTCAGGTCGAAGGGCGGCAACACCGCGCACGGATCGGGAGGAGGGTTTCCGTTCGGACAGCCGAATGTGATCGGAAGCAGTGTGGGATCGACGATGCCGAGAGAGTCCTGCTCATCGAGAAATGTCTGCTGGTAGACCGCTCCAAGCTTGATATTGTGAATCCCCTTCGCATAAGAAAGATCCGACCGCAGGCCCGCGTTGGTCAGTTTCCGATTCTGTCCCACCGTTTCTCTTTGCAGATTGATTGGCCCAAGATCGGCGAAAGGATTGCCGCTGGGGTAGTAGTTGAACTGGTCCCGGCGAACGAAGGCGCCCAGAGTGAACACGGAAGCAGAATTGAGCAGCCGCGTCCAGGATGGCGCGATGTTGAACGTCTTGATCTGGGACCGCTGATCCGCTGGGCCGACGACGTTGCCATTAGGGTCAAGGCCGCCATTGCAGACCACGACACAATTCCACGGCGTCGCGTTCTGGGAATCGAACGTATTCGGCGTCTGGAACCAGGACCGCGTGTAGCCGAAGTTCAAATGGATGGAATCCCCGGGTGTGATCTGGTAGTCCGCGCGGTCGAACAGATTTTCTTCGTTGCCCTTGTCATGCAGCACGACAAACTCCGGCGGATCGAGGAATCGCCCGCTGTTCAAACCGCTGATCGAGATGAAGTTTCCCCAGTTCTGACCGCCGTATGAGAGATCGAATGCCGCCGTGGAAGTTCCGAAAGAACCATAGGACGCGATGAAGCTCCCGTGCGGTGTCGTCACCCCCTGCCCTGAGCGCGTGGTCACATTGATGACGACGCTGGTCTTGTCTCCAAACTCCGCAGGCGGCGCCCCCGCGATCACTTCCATCGATTGGATCGAGTCCAGCGGAATCTGATTGGAGAAAATCTTGCTCTGCTGGTCCGTGATGGGTTGACCGTCAACCGAAAACGAGGCTTCCGCGTGCTCGCCCAGTCCGTGGAACAGTCCGTCCGAGTCTGCCGAGATACCGGGCGTGACGAGCGTGACCAGCGAACTCAGTGACGATGATTGACTTTCCAGGGGGAGCTTGTCGAACAAGCTCCTGTCCACGTCCGTATGGAAGGTTGAATCGTTCTCGACCAAGTCTCCACCCTCCGCCTCGACCGTCACCGCCGTGGTTGATCCCGAAACTTTCAGCGTGATGGCAACGTTGACCGGCACGGCAGAACGAGGCTCCACATCCTGAACGTAAGACGAGAAGCCCTCCGCGGTCACAGTCAGGTGGTAGGGATTGAAAGGAACGTTGGTGAAGGCAAATTTCCCCGTGCTGTCCGTGGTGGTTGAACGATCAAGGCCGCTCACGGGATTGCGGATTTCCACCGTAGCCTTGGGCACGACCGCGCCTGTCGGATCGACCACGCTCCCATTGATTGAACCAGAGTTTCCTACGGATTGCGCACCGGCTGTAGTGGTTAGAATGGCGACGGCAAGAATGGCGATCAATAGACGCTTGTATGAAGTAGTCATGAGTCCTCCCGGACGAAATCAAGAAATAGGGATCGGCCGGCGCGCACGCCGGAGCTTCAATGTGCGAATCCCTAGACGGCAGGAGGACCGCGAATGCCCCAGTTAAAAACGCTGAGCCGGGCCTTCGCGACAACTTCTTCTTCTTGCATCAGCCCGATCGCTTCAAAGACCGGCCGGGCGTGATTGCAACTGGCTGTGGGCGCGGTGCTATGGGCTACCACGCAGATGGAGCAGGAAGCCGATCCGGTCTGGTTGGGATGGTTGTGGGTAGGCTCCACCACCGCCGCCCAGAACATCAAGGACAGGCAGAGCCACGTCAACCATCGGCCAGTAAACCGCATACGTTCCTGCATTGGGCTAGATTCTCTTTAGCTTATATCGGTTGTCTGCCCCAAGGCAACGGCGGGCAAGTTACTATGGAACGGGAGTGTTATAGTAGCGCCGCCGTCCCTTCGGCAAGCTCAGGGCAGGCTCCGGCGGGGGTCGTGGGGGCGTCTCGTCCCCACCGCCGAGGGTAGGTGGCGCCTGCAAATTTCACACATAGCGAGGAAGGCATGTCTGAACCAACGTACGAAGAACTCAAAGCTCGTCTATCCCAGTTGGAAAAAGAGGTCGAGACCAAGAAGCGAAGCGGCGAGATGACCTTCAAGGTCGGCGAAAAAGGCGGCGTCAGCGTCTACGGACTGGGCCGCTTCCCGGTCACGCTCTATTACGAGCAATGGAACCGCCTGCTCGGGGCAGCCGAGGATCTGAAAAAGTTCATGGAGGACAACAAGTCCCGGCTAAAGCTCAAGGAGTAAAGCGGAACCCAGTGGTCAGTGATCAGTGGTCAGTGGTCAGCAAAGCATTAGGCCATTAAGTCCTGACTGACCACAACCGCTGACCACTGCCGTTACCCTCGGGCCACGCCCCCGCACAAATTCGGCGTGCGGGCGGTGCTTGTCGCGCTATAATTAAAACCTGTGCCCAAGTACTCCATTGTCGTCCCGCTGCACAACGAGCAGGAGAACGTCACCGACCTCTACGACCGCCTGAAAGCGGTGATGGAGGCGGCGGGCGAGACCTTCGAGATTGTGCTGGTCGACGACGGCTCGAACGACCACACCTTCGCCATGCTGCGCGAGATCGCGGCCGTCGACAGCCGCGTGACAGTGGTCAAGCTCCGCCGCAACTTCGGCCAGACCGCCGGACTGGCTGCCGGTTTCGACCATGCGCGCGGCGAGTACATCATCGCCATGGATGGCGATCTGCAACACGATCCCGCCGACATCCCGCTGTTTCTCGAAAAGATTGCAGCCGGTTACGACATCGTCAGCGGCTGGCGCAAAGTTCGCATCGACAATTTCTGGATGCGCCGCATTCCCTCCCGCGTGGCGAACTGGATCATGGCCAAGCTGAGCGGCGTCGAGATTCACGACTTCGGCACGACCTTCAAAGCCTATCGCCGCGAGATTCTCGAGCAGGTTCCGCTCTACGGCGAGTTGCACCGCTTCATCCCGGCGCTGGCGTCATGGTATGGCGCGTCGATTTGCGAAGTACCCATCCGCAACGTGAATCGCGAGCGCGGCACGTCGCACTACGGCATCTCCCGCACCTTCCGCGTAGTTTTCGATCTCATCACCATTCGCTTTCTGCTTCGCTATCTTTCGCGCCCGCTGCACTTCTTCGGCACCTTCGGCCTGCTAAGCCTGTTCGCCGGCAGCGGGATCGTAGCCTGGCTGGGAGTCGAAAAATTCCTGCGCCACGTTCCGGTCATGGCTTCGCACGGCCCGCTGATGATGCTGGCTCTCGGCCTGCTGCTCGGCGGATTGAACCTGCTTAGCCATCGGCCTGCTGGGCGAAATGCAAGTCCGCCACTTCCACGAACCCCGTCACCGCGCTCCCTACTCCGTCGACCGCGTGCTGCGCTCGCAAAACGAAGAACACAGCGTCTCGGAATAACTCCCGCCTACTGATTTCGATTCGTATCAGGGCAGGCTTTCAAGCCTGCCGTAAGCCCGTCACTACCTCGCCTTCAGGTGCTGCGCACTTCCACGTTCGCCTACTCCCACCGCGCCGCCGGCTGCCCGTGCCGCACCCACACAATAAAATCCGTGCCCGGAGGCACGCCTCCCAACTCGCGCAGCCGCGTCGCATTCTGTCCCCGATGATAATGGCTGTGCATCGCCGCCTGCATCAGAGCATGCCGCACGCTGATCTTCAGCGGCGGCCTGAACCAGGGCACCTCGACCATCAGCCGAGTCTCGTCCATCGCCCCAAGCATTGCGTGCATGTCCGAGTGATACTTCCGCGCAAAAGCCTTCAGGTCGGCCATCTCCGGATAGTCTTCGACCTTCGTGATGGTAAATTGCGCCGTGCGTGGCCCCACCACCCACAGAAATGCCGACTGCACGAGATGAATGTGATGCAACCGCTCGCGGATTGCCCGATCCGCCAAGGCGGCAGGGTAGGCCTCGAACGCACGCCAGTGTTCGGCGTCCGCCCATTCCTGATGCGAGTAGAGTTCATGAAGGTATGTCGTCATAGATTATCCGTGCGGCATTCATTATAGGAGCGAGCCGGCCTCAGGTTCCTCCGGCCGCTGACATGCCCGGTTTCTAACGTATAATGTGCGGTTTAGCTTATCAGGAGCGTTGGTCATCATGGCACAAACTACGCAGCATGAATTGCAACTGGCCCGCCGCATGTCGCGCCTGGGCACCGAAACTGCTTTCGAAGTTCTCGAATCGGGCGCGGGCGCTCGAGCGCCAGGGCAAGAGCATCATTCACCTGGAAATCGGCGAGCCCGATTTCGACACTCCGGCCAACGTGACCGAGGCCGCCGTCGACGCCCTGCATAAGGGTTGGACGCACTACGGTCCTTCGGCTGGCTTGCCTGAACTCCGCCAGACCATTGCCGATTACGTGAGCCGCACCCGCGGCGTGAAGGTTACCCCGGAGGAAGTAGTGGTCGTTCCGGGCGGTAAGCCTATCATTTTCTTCACGATCCTTGCCTTGATTGATGAAGGAGATGAGGTCATCTACCCCAACCCCGGCTTCCCGATCTATGAATCGATGATCCGCTATGTGGGCGGCAAGGCCGTACCGACCCAACTTCGTGAGGAGCGTGATTTCTCGGTCGACGTAGACGAACTCGCCTCTCGAATTACCGACCGCACCAAGCTCATCATTCTGAATTCTCCGCATAACCCCACCGGCGGCGTCATGCAGCGCAGGGACGTCGAGCAGCTTGCCAAGGTGATCGGCGACCGCAACATTCTGGTTTTGTCGGATGAGATCTACAGCCGTCTGCTTTTTGAAGGCGCGCATTTCTCCATGATGTCTGTGCCCGGCATGCAGGAGCGCACCATCCTGCTCGATGGATTCTCGAAAACCTATGCCATGACCGGCTGGCGCATGGGCTACGGCGTAATGCGTGCCGATCTGGCGGCGCACATCACGCGGCTGATGACGAATTCCAATTCCTGCACTGCCAGCTTCACGCAAATCGCAGGTATCGAAGCTCTGCGCGGCGATCAGACTTCGGTGGATCACATGTGCGCCGAATTCAAGCGCCGCCGCGACGTGTTCGTCGCCGGCTTGAATAAGATCAAAGGCTTTTCCTGCCGCATGCCCAAAGGTGCGTTCTACGTTTTTCCCAACATCACGAAGACGGGTTGGAAATCGAAACCACTCGCTGACGCACTGCTTGAGCAAGCGGGCGTGGCGGCGCTTTCCGGCACGTCATTCGGCGAGTTCGGCGAGGGCTACCTGCGCTTCAGCGTGGCCAATTCGCTGGAGAACCTGCAGCAGGCGCTCGATCGCATCGATCAATGGGCCAAGCAGAATCTCTAGCCTGCGCATCAAGAAAGCCGGCCCGCGAGCGCCGAGACAACGATCGGTTCGGTAGCGGACCGGGAAAATAACGCGGAAACTTATTTGTAAGTGGCGTTGGTGCGAGCCAAGAAATCCCGGTGCTCTGTATAGTCCACCATGGAACCGAAAGCCGGGCCGCCGAGTGCGTTTACCTTTAACGACTCCCGGATCGCGGCGTTGACCTTGTCGATGCCTTCCGCGTTGGCTGCGATATAAAAAATCCAGAACGTGCCCGGCGCTTGGGTGTGTTCGGCTTCGGTGTCGATTTCATACTCGTGAATGGTGCCGTCGGCGAGCATCTTCTCGAGCAGCGGAACGATGAGGCTCTTGCTTAGCGTCTCGATCGCGTCGTCCGGCGCGCTTGACTTTAATTTATAAGACGCTCCCTGGGTGTACACATCCTTCCACGATCCGGCATGGTAGTTGTAATGTCGGCTGACGAAAATGCTGTCCCAGTGTTTCGTGGCGGTGGTCAGAACACCCTGAGTCGTACTGCCCGATTTGTAGAACTGGTCAAGCACGTTGAGCAGTCCGGCCATGGACGTCGCCGACCACCACTCGTCGTGAGTGTTGGTGTCAGGCTGGTGAACCAGATTCACATCGTTGCCATATCCCACAAGGGTCCCGTTGGCGATGGCTTTCTCCAGGATTTTCTGGTCCGCCAGATCTGCCTTTGCCATCTCTCCCCACTGGGCGCGCGGAATATTCCAAAAACCCACGTACGTGTACATCGGCGCTTTTTCTTTAGCGTCCGACATCTGGGCGCTTGCCGGCAAGGCGCAGACTGCGGACATCGCGAGCACGCACACCTCTGCAAAAACTTTGCAAGCCTTGTTCATGTTTTTCATTCTCCGTGATTTAGCCAGGCCCCGCATTCTTCTACGCCTGGGCCCCGGTAGTGTACACCCAGGTGGTTGCGCATGCCGCCTCGTGCCTATTTTTCCGTCGCCTATGATATTTTCAGTGGGCCGCATTGTGGAGTGCGCGCATACTCTGACGCAACCGTGGTTATTCTGAAGGAACTCATCACCGGAGACTTCGCGACTGAGGTGAGGATGCCAGCGCGCAAAAAATCGACACCGAACCGTGGACCCAAGTCCAGCCGCCCCCATATGCCGGGCTACGGCTTGCCCACGGGCAACAAAGGTCTGCTCCCGTGGAGTTGGGCCGAGCAGCGTCTGAAGAAGTCGCACAACTACTGGATCACCACCGTGAAGTCAGTCGGTTCTCCGCGCAACGGTTCTCCGCACAACGTTTTCCCCCACACCATGGTGGTCTGGGGGCTATGGCAGGACGGCCGGTTCTTGTTCAGCACGGGCAGCAAGTCGCGCAAAGCGCGCAACCTGGCGCAGAACGGAACCTGCGTGGTTTGCACTGAACTCGCGCAGGAGGCGGTCATCGTCGAGGGCACCGCGGAAATTGCCGATGTGGCTGCGCGCCGCAAGCTCCTTCCTGCATACGAGCGCAAGTACAAGTTTGACATGTCGGCGATGAAACAGGACATTCTCTCGATGAAAGAACCGGTCTTCGCGGTGCGTCCTCGTGTGGTGTTTGGCCTGTGGGAGAAGCACTTCATGGAAAAGAGCACACGCTGGACCTTCGAGTAATGTAGCCTTGAAGTTCATTTCGACGTGTTTTTGACAAGGAATTCATGACCAGGAAATTCCAAGTGTTTGCCACCTGCGATATTGGAGAAGCGATTGACCTGCTGTGCCACCGCGGCTACGAAGTCGAGGTCTATCCGCAGCCGGAATCGCCGCCGAAGAAGCTGATTATCGAGAAGGTGAAGTCCGGCATCGACGGTTTGATCACCACGCTACGGGATCCCATTGACGCCGAAGTCTTTGAGGCCGGCAAGAATACTCTGAAAGTCGTGGCCCAGTTTGCCGTTGGATTCGACAACATCAACCGTGCCGACGCCAACCGCTACAAGATTCCTTTCACCAACACGGCGGACGTGCTCACCGAGGCCACCGCGGAGTTCGCCTTCTTCATGCTCGGCATGCTGGCCCGCAAGATGTGGCCGGCGGAGCACCTCACGCGCAACAACCAGTGGGGATACTGGCATCCCTATCTGCCATTTTTAGGCGACGAGGTCACCGGCAAGACCATCGCGATCATTGGGACGGGCCGAATCGGACTGGCGATGATCAAGAAGTGCGCCGGCTTCGACATGAACATGCTGTGCTACGACCCGGCGTATGAGAATCACGATTACATCAAAGCCATTCAGGAGAATATGGATCTGCGCCATGCGCGCGGCATTTCGCGAGAGAAGACCTGGATCAAGTATGTAGGATTCGAAGATGCCCTGCGCGAGGCGGACTTCGTCAGCGTGCACGTGCCGCTGTTGCGGCCCGGAGAAAGCGCGACGCCGACCTATCATCTATTCAACGAGCGGACCCTGCGGCTGATGAAGCCGACTGCCTTTTTGGTAAACGACTCGCGCGGGCCGGTAATCGACGAAGCGGCCCTGGCGCGCGCCCTGCGCGAGAACTGGATTGCCGGGGCTGCTCTCGATGTATACGAGAAAGAACCGCTGCCGGCCGATTCGCCGCTGCGCGATCCCGCGATTGCCGACCGCTGCCGGCTGATGCCGCACTTCGCCAGCGCGGCGCGCATCACGCGCCTCTCCACCGATCCCAACAAAGGCATGGCGGGCCGCTGCGTGCAAGGATTGATCGACGTGCTGGAAGCGAACTACGGCGGCGATATTACGAAGATGCCTTACGTCGTGAACAAGGAAGCGTTCGGAAAATAATCGCCGGTTCCCGCTAGAATGGACGCTGTTCGTTTTTCCTCAAGGATACGAATGAAAAAGCAAGTTGCCGTCTTTCTGCCCCTTATTTTTATCGTGCTGCTTTTGACGCCCGTGATTTTCGCCGCGACGCCCGGCCCGGACAGTGAACTTAAACTGATCCCTGAGCCCAAGGAAGTGCGCGTTCAGCAAGGCAGCTTCCACGTGAGGCCCACCACCCGAATCCTGGTGGAGTTCGGACATCAGGAGGAAGACCGCATTGCTGCGGAAACCCTGGCGGAAGAGATCCATGACCAGTCCGGGCTGACGTTGAGCATTACCGGCGCCAAGGCGGAGTCGAAACAAGAATCCAAGCAAGAGGAAGGCGCAATCGTTCTGGCGCGCTTGCAAGACAAAAAAGTGCACGAGTTCCTCGAATCGAAAGGCCTGAAGGATGATTCCATCGGCGACCAGGGCTACCTGCTGTTCTCCGATAACTCGCACCTGATCGTCGCCGCCAATACCGGCCAGGGGCTATTCTATGGCGTGCAGACCCTGCGGCAACTGCTGCGTGCCGAGGGTAAGACGCTGGTGTTTCCGGCGGTTTCGATCCGCGACTGGCCGAGCATGGAGTGGCGGGGCGTGCAGGACGACATCAGCCGCGGTCCCATTCCCACCGAAGAGTACATGAAGCGCCAGATCCGCACCCTGGCGGCCTACAAGGTGAATTTGTTCGGGCTCTACATGGAACACGTGTTCGATTTCGCCAGTCAGCCCTTGGTTGCTCCCCGGGAAGCTGCGCTCACTCCGCAGGAAGTCAACGCGCTGGTGGACTACGCCCGGAAGCTCTATGTCACGATTCTTCCCGAGCAGCAAACCTTCGGGCATCTCCATCACATGTTGAAGTACGAAATCTACTCCGAGGTAGCGGAGCGGCCCCACGGCCACGTGCTCACGCCGACCAAGGAACAGTCTTACGACCTCATCAAAGCCATGTATGGCGACCTGGTGCCACTTTTCCCCGGACCGTTCCTGCACGTTGGGGGCGACGAGACGTTTGAACTGGGGCACGGGCAAACCGCGGGGCGAGCCGCTGAAGTCGGCCTGGGCCGGGTTTATCTCGAGCACATGCAGAAGGTCAGCGGCATTCTCGAGCCCTATCACAAACAACTTATGTTCTGGGGCGACATCGCGGTGAAATATCCGCAACTGCTCGGCATCCTGCCCAAGGACATGATCGCAGTGCCCTGGGATTACGCCGCGAAGCCGAACTTCGAAAACATTATCAAGCCGTACCGTGATGCCGGCTTGCGCGTGATCGTCTCTCCGGGCGCGCAGACCTGGAAGCAATTGTGGCCTGACCTGGATACCGGCTACACAAATATTCGCAACTTTGTGCGCGACGGTCAGAAACTGGGCGCGATGGGCATGCTCAACACCATGTGGAATGACGACGGCGAGGCGATCTACGGGATGGCATGGCCAACCCTCATCTTTGGTGCGGCGGCGGGATGGCAGGCCGGCGAGTCTGACACCGACCGGTTCAAGAACGCTTACGACTGGGCCTTCTACCGCAACGGCGACGCCACCTTCCGCGAGGCGCTGGAGAATCTGGACCGCGGACACCAAGCGCTGGCTAAGATCAAAGTCGAGACCGAGACGGACGATTTGTTCTGGATCGATCCCTTTACGCCGGAGGGCGCCAGCATGATGCAGAAGATCGCGGCGGCCGCACCGGAGATGCGTTTGGGCGCCGAGCACGCGCTGGAGTCGCTCTACCGCAATGGTGCCAAGGCCCGCGCCCATCAGGACACGCTGGCCGACATGACTTTGGCCGGGTGGCGCTGGGACGCTCTGGGCATGAAGGCCCAGTTCACCCAGGAGATCAACAAGTTCTATTGGGACGCTTTCCAGAACCAGACCGACGAGGACCGCGTAGGCAACGATCTGGAAGAAATCACGGCCATCAATGCCCGTCTCGAAGACTTGCGCGACGCGACCACGCGCGTGAGCCAGATGTACCGGGAAGCCTACCTGCGGGAATACGGCCCGTACTGGCTCGAGAATGTTCTGGTGCGCTATGACGGACTGGCCCGCGAGTTCCAGAAGAAGATCGTAGCCGTGCGTCAGGCGCTCCGGCAATATCAGGCGACCAAGACGCTGACCCCGCCGCAGGAGTTGGGATTCTACTTGCAGCCGTAGGATCAGTGGTCGGTGGTCAGTGGCCAGTAAGACCGATCTTGTAGAACATGTCAGAAAGGGCACAGGTTCAGCCTTGCCGTCGGGACCGCTCTTACTGACCACTGACCACTGACCACTGACCACTGAGAGCAGATGTTTTCCGATCGCACCAACTGGAAGCTCACGCGCAATCGCCTGACCGAGGCGCTCGAGGAAGTGCGTTCGAGCGGCGCTCGCGTGCTTGATCTGACTGTCTCCAATCCAACCCGAGCCGGCCTGCTTTACGACGAGGCGCTGATTTTTCAATCATTGGCCTCGCAGCGGGTCATGGATTACGATCCCCAACCCAAAGGCTTACTCAGCGCTCGCGAGGCAGTGGCAGCCTATTACCGCGACCAGCATGACGTTCGCGGCTTGGATTCTGAGCGACTGGTGCTGACCACCAGCACCAGCGAAGGTTATTCGTTCGTGTTTCGCTTGCTCTGTAATCCGGGAGATGAGCTGCTGGTACCGAAGCCGAGCTATCCTTTGTTTGAATTTCTTGCGGATTTGCAGGACGTCAAGCTCGTTCCTTATCCCCTGATTTACGATCACGGCTGGCAGATGGATTTTCCTTCGCTGAAGAAGTCAGTGACGAAGCGCACGCGCGGCGTGGTCGTGGTTCATCCCAACAATCCCACCGGATCGTACGTTCATCCGCACGAACTGGAATCGCTGAATCGCTTTTGCCGTGAACATTCGCTCGCGTTGATTGCCGATGAAGTGTTTCTCGACTACGCCCACGATCAAGCTGGGCGCCAAAGCCTTGCTTCGAATCAGGACGTGCTGACGTTTACGCTGAGTGGGCTCTCGAAGATCTCGGCGCTGCCGCAGATGAAGGTGGCATGGTTCGCGACCAGCGGCCCGGCAGCGGAGGTTGAGGCGGCTCAGGCTCGACTGGAAATAATCGCCGACACGTATCTATCGATGAACGCGCCTATCCAGTGGGCAACTCCGGCGCTGCTGAATCAGCGGAAGAGCATTCAGCGGCAATTGCTAGACCGTGTGCTCGACAATCTTGCAGAGCTTGACCGGCAGCTCGCCAGACAAGAGACATGTCGGCGTTTGCATGTGGAGGGCGGGTGGTACGCTGTGATGCGCGTTCCGGTCACCCAGACCGACGAGGAACTGGCGGTCGATCTGCTGCGGCGCAAATCCGTGCTGGTGCATCCCGGACATTTCTACGACTTCCCGAGCGACGGGTATCTGGTGTTGAGCTTGATCGGACCGGGAGCCGAATTTGCCGAAGGGATTGGCCGCGTCTTGGAATTGATGATATGATTGTTGATTTCTGATTGAAAAGCCAGCAGAGGATGAGACAATCAACAATCAACAATCAACAACTTCTACTTCTTCACTAGCCACGGATTGTTTTCCCGTTCTTCTCCAATTGTGGTCAGCGGGCCGTGGCCGGGGACGACTTTGGTGTCGTCGGGCAACGTCAGCACGGTACCGTGCAGCGATTGCATGATTTTCTGCATCGATCCGCCGGGCAGGTCGGTGCGGCCGATCGATCCGGCGAACAGCGTGTCTCCCGCAATCAGCGTTTTTTCGGCAGGGAAGTAGAGGCAGATGCTGCCTTCGGTGTGTCCGGGGGTGTGTAGAATGCTGGCGGCATGTGCTCCAGCCTTAACTGTATCGCCAGTGCTCAGGCTTTGGTCGATCTCGACCGCGCCGGGAGGAGCCACGCCGATCCATGCGGCCTGCACATCGAGCATCTTGAGCAGGGCATAGTCGTTCTGGTTGAGCAGGATGGGCGCTCCAGTGGCTGCGCGCAGTTTCATCGCGCCTCCCACATGATCGATGTGGGCGTGGGTGATGACGATCTGCTTGACGTGCAGGTTATGCTTGCGGAGCAGCGCGAGAACGTCCTCAATGTCGTCGCCGGGATCGATGACCATGGCTTCGCGCGTGACCTCGTCGCCGATAATCGAGCAGTTGCACTGCAGCGGCCCGACGGGGAAGATTTCGTGAATCATGGCTCCATTGTAGCGAGTACCAAGTACCGAGTACCGGGTACAAACAAGAAAGCCTATTCCGACTTGCCTTGGAACGCCCGTGGCGAGACAATACGCCAACGTGCTTGGGAGGTTCCTGTGTCAGCTAAATACCGGCAGCACGGATATCAGGACCGGGACCGCGAAGAAAAGCCGCGCAAGGAGCCGGGCGAAAAGCCCGCTTCGACGCCGCCGGCACGACGTGACTACAGCATGGGGCCGAAGCCAGTGAATATGCCCGGAACGCGGGCCGTCTCGCGCTGCGCGCAGTGTGGCACGGTGCTGCAGGCGATTCCGCCGACGGGGCTTTGTCCCAAGTGCGGCTTCGAGCTGCATTCCTGCAAGCAGTGCATGTATTTCGATCCCGGAAGCCGCTTCGAGTGCATGCAGCCGGTGAAGGAGCGCGTCGCCAAGAAAGATGCCCGCAACAATTGCACGTTCTACGAAATCCGCGTGACCCGGGAAAAGGAAACGTCCACGCCCGCCAGCCTGCGCCCCAATGACGCGCGTCAGGCGTTTGAGAATCTGTTCAAGAAGTGAAGCGGGATCGCACAACCGGCGTCGTCTCCGCTTTCTCCGCGGCCATTCTCGGCGATCTCCGCGCTGAGTTTTTAGGACGGTAGAAACCAAAAGCTACGCGCGGAGGACGCAGAGACCGCCGCGGAGGACGCAGAGGAGTTACGGCTTCTGCGTGGGCCTCATCAGAATCTCGCTCACAAACGACTGCGGGGCTTGAGTTACCAGCATTGCCACGGTGTGCGCCACATCTTGCGGTTGGAGCATCTTTGAGTGATCTTTGCCGGCGTGCGGGCCCAGGTCGGTGTTGGTCGAGCCGGGACAGATGACGGCTACGCGGATGTTGTGTCCTCGCAATTCTTCCGCGAGGGAATAGCTCAATCCGTTCAATCCCCATTTTGAGGCGGCGTAGGCGGCGCCGTTCGGCAGGGCGTTCTTTCCTGCGAGGGACGAAATGTTGATGATGTGGCCGGAGCGTGCGCGAATCATCATCGGCGCGAAAGCGCGGGTCGTGTAGAAGACGCCGCGCAGGTTCGTGTTGAGGATCTGTTCCCAGGCGTCGGGAGGGAGTTGGTGCAGTGGGCCGCCGAATCCGCCGATGCCCGCGTTGTTGACCAGGATGTCGACGCATCCAAAGGAGCTTTCGACATGCCTGGCCGCCGCCTCAACCGAATCAAGACTGCTCACATCGCAGGGAATCACCTCGGCCTTTCCTCCCGCCTCAGCGATCGCTTGGGCTGACGATTCGAGGGCGGCGCGAGTGCGTCCACACAAAACGGCGATGGCGCCAAGACCCGACAATTCAAGTGCGATGGCGGCGCCAATGCCCCGTCCCGCGCCGGTAATGACGGCCACTTGTCCGGCCAGGGGAGGCGCATCCTGAACCGTACTCGGTCGAACCGTATTCGGTCGATCCGTATTCATTGGCAATCACCTCCAGTTCCCTTAGAATGCCCTGTCATCCTGCTCCCAGTGCCGCGCGAGGTGCAGAATCAGGGGCTAACCACGAGGTGCAACCTCTGCATCTTATACAATAGCGCGGAGGGTGGCTGGGAAGTTGCTTGCCTTCGGAGCAAGAGGTACTTATAATCCGGCAAATCCGAGTGAAGGGTGAGACGCTTTGCTGTCTCGCATAAATTGTCGATTCCCCAAGGCCCAAGGAGCCATACTGATGAAAAAGATTCTGGTCACGGTTGTGCTTGGGGTTGCCGCTCTGGCGGCGGCCCAGAACGCTGCTCAGCCGGCTCAAGGACAACCGTCCGCGCCGCAAACCCAGGCGCCGGTTATTAAAGACCCTGCCGAGTACAACGCCTACGTGGGCGCCACCCAGCAGAAGGACCCCACGGCGGAGATCAGCGGCCTCGAAGCGTTTTTGACGCAGTATCCCAACAGCATCATGAAACCGCAGGCGCTTGAAATCCTGATGGCGCTGTATCAGCAAACCAACAGCCCTAAGGTGATGGACGCCGCCCAGCGAGTGCTAGGCGCCAACCCGGATAACGTGAAGGCACTCGTCGTGTTGGCTTACAGCGAGCGCGCCACGCAGAAATGGGCGGACGCCAAGCAACACGCCGAGCACGCATTGGAAGTGCTGCCGAAATGGACGAAGCCGGACGGGGTTTCAGACGCCGATTTTGCCAAGCAGAAGACGCAGTTTACTTTCATCATGGAGAGTGTCGCCGGGTTTTCCGCGCTGCAACTGAAGGACTATGCATCGGCCCAGAAGCATCTGCGAACCGCGGTGGAAGCCGATCCCACCAACGTGGAGAATGTATACGCGCTGGCCACTGCGCTGCTGCCTCCCTCGACTCCCCCGGACGAAGTCAACGGCCTGTTCTTTATTGCCCGCGCCGTGAACCTGATTACCGACCCCGCCGGCAAAGAACAAGTTAAGAAGTTTGGACGCAGCAAATACATGCGCTATCACGGCGGAGAGGATGGATGGACCGATCTGCTGGCTCAAGCCGCCTCGACACCATTGCCCCCGGCGGGCTTCACTATCAAGCCCGCTCCCACTCCAGACGAGCAGGCTCACAACATGGTGGTGGCTACGCCGCCCGATAAAATGGACTTCGCGCAATGGGAATTCATTCTCGCTAACGGCTCGCAGGAAGACCGGGATACGGTGTGGAACGCCATCAAAGGCAAGGCCGTACAATTGAACGGGACGGTGATCAAAGCGTCGGCGACTGAGTTTCAGATTGCGGGAAGCCTGGACGACATCGAAGCCAAGAAGGCCGACATCACTCTTACCTTCGAAGCTCCGATTCCCGTAAAGATGATTCCGAAAGAAGCGGCCAGTCTGGACTTTCAGGGCGAGCCAGCGTCATACACGCCGAACCCATTCATGATGACCATGGAGAAGGGGAAACTGCCGACGCCCAAGCCTGCGCCCAAAGCTCCGGTTCATCACAAAGCAGCAGCACCGGCGCACTAGTTCAGATGGGAATCCAGCCAAGGCAGCCTTCGGGCTGCCTTGTTTTTTGGGCTATTTGAAATCGAGGGCGGGTAGCGCCGGCCTAGCGAACTACTTTCTTCTCCAGCGATACCGGCCGCGCGCTGCGGGGCGGGCGTTTCGCTCCATCCCGAAGCTGACGCACGTCGATCTTGAGTTCATCGATGGTCCGGCTGAGCGTATTGCGATGCATTCCCAGCTCGCGGGCGGCGCGGCACTGGTTGCCTTTATTCTCCTGAAGGACGGTGAGGATAAAGCGCTTCTTGAATTCGCGCACTCCCTCGGAATAAAGAATGTTGCTCTTGTACATTTGCAGGATCAGCGCTTCCAGTTGATCTTTCACGTTAGGTCTCTCTCTTTTCGTTCAATGTCGTTGTTTTTTAACTGCCCTGCCGGCACAGCATTCATTTCGACTTGGGGGCGGGACTGCCCTTCAATTCTTTGGGGGCCCGATGCAGGAAGTCGAGTCCCTCATAGAATCGCGCCCGCATCGCCGACGGCGCCACCCAAATCGCGGCCCTTCCGACCACCAGGAAATAGGGCGCCAGTTGCGAATTCTCCAGCAGCTTTGAGGTGGGTGTGAACGCGATCATCCCCATCAGGATCACGGCCACCACCAAGCCGCCCTTCACCATGCCCAACAAAGCGCCCAGGAAACGGTCAAACCCGCTCAGGCCGGCTGCCTTCATCAGCTTGCGGGCGACCCTGCCGGCGATGCCGAACACGATCAAGATCGCAAAAAAGATGATGAGGAAGCCGAAAATATCAGCCATCAACTCATTTTTCAAGAACGACATCAACCACGCCGCCAGGCGTTGATATTGCCAGGCGGCAACGATGTAACCAATGACCAGGCCGGCCATGCTCAAAGCTTCCGCAAAGAAGCCCTGCACCGCCGCGCCAACCACGTTCAACAGCACAACCACGACAATCAACCAGTCTGCCGCGGTCATGCTACTCTCCCATCCGCTCTCTCGCCAGTGTTTCTTCTGAGCGCCTTCCCGCGAACCGATCTGCCAAAGACCGATCTGCCAAAGACCGATGTGCCAAAGCCCAATCTGCCAAAGACTGATCTGCCGCAAACCCATCTGCCGAAAGCGCGCGACGCTTACACATCCAGCTTGTGCCCCGTGATCTGGAAGTAGGCATCAAGGTATTTTTCACTGGTCCGCCGCGCAACCTCCTCGGGCAGAGCTGGTGCGGGCGGCTGCTTGTTCCAACGAATCTCTTCCAGGTAATCGCGAACATACTGCTTGTCGTAGGACTCCTGACCGCGTCCCGGAGCGTACTTGTCGGCGGGCCAGAAGCGGGAAGAGTCCGGCGTGAGCACTTCGTCGGCCAGCGTGATTCCCTGGGTAGTGCGTCCGAACTCGAATTTGGTGTCGGCGACGATGATACCGCGCTGGCGGGCGTATGCGGCAGCCTTTTTATAGATCCGCAGGCTGATGTCGCGCAGGTGGCTGGAGGTTTCTGTGCCCAGTATCTCGCACATCCTCGCAAACGAAATGTTCTCATCGTGGCCGGTCACGGCCTTGGTGGCCGGAGTGAAGATGGGCTCGGAGAAGGCCTCGGACTCGCGCAGTCCCGCCGGGAGGTCGATGCCACAAACTTTGCCGGTCGCCTGGTACTCTTTCCAGGCCGAGCCTGAAATGTAGCCGCGCACGACGCACTCGACGGGAAACATTTCGGCGCGCTGCACGATCATCGACCGGCCGCGCAACTGATCGGCATATTTCTGCAGAGTCTGGGGATAGCGATCCACATCCGCAGTGATGACGTGGTTGGGCACGATATCACAAAGGAAAGCGAACCAGAACAGCGAAATCTGGCTCAGGACGCGGCCTTTGTGGGGGATGCCGGTGGCGAGCACATAGTCGAAGGCGGAAATGCGGTCGCTGGCGACGAACAGCAAACGCTCGTCATCAAGCTGGTAGACGTCGCGCACTTTGCCGCTGGCTCGAAGTGGGAGATCAGGAAAATCGGTTTGTAAGACTACGGGATCAAGAAGTTTTGGGCTCATGTTTAGAATTTTACCGGGTAACGAGCGAGGCGTATTTTAGACTCTCAGAAATTTTTGTCAACGGAAGAGATTGCCGTAGAGAAAGAAGTCCGTATCCTATTGATTGGGGAAACGTTGTCCGCCGGCAGTAGGTGGAAGCGAGGGGCAACGAAGGAATTGCCGGCAGAGTGCTGTGGAAAAGCTGAGGATGAGAGTGGATATCGTGGCGTCGAGACGGAGCTTGCCCTCAGCGGCAGAGGGCTCTCATTACCTCGGTTACCTCCCAAGGGCTCCCTTTCCCAACTAAGCTTAAGTTTCACTAAGGGCTAATTATGCGGCGGTGGTTTCTACTCCCCCTATTGGTGTGCGCGACGGCTGCTGTCGTGCTTCCTGGCCCTTTCGCCTGCGCCCAGGAGGAGGAGGCAGCAGTAGAGCGCAAGCTGGTAAGCAAGGTGGCACCAGTCTATCCCGAGTTGGCCCGGAAGCTGAACCTTCGCGGGGTCGTGAAGCTGATTGTGGCAATTGCGCCTGATGGGAAAGTAACGTCCACGGAAGTTGTGGGTGGAAACCCCGTGCTGGCACAGGCCGGGGTTGAGGCTGTGCGCAAATGGAGATACGAGCCGACTCCTCAACAAACCCACGGAATTGTCGAACTCCGGTTTGACGCGCACTGAACCCGACCGCGAACCCAATCTCTTGGCGGCTCCGAAGCGCACCGACACCAGCTTCGACACGCCCGGTTCCTGCATGGTTACACCGTAGAGCGTGGTGCACGGGTTCGTGCGGCTTACGCAATAGGACGCAAGGGGCGTGCCCTTTCTCTGGGTCTTCTCTCTGGGTCCTAGGGCCATCACAACTTCGAAGGCCACCTGCGGGCACCGTGAAAAACGCGCAGGATTTGGATTTCGTCGTCGCGGACACGGTAGGGAACGATATAGGATGTACCCGGAACAACCAGTTCGCGAGTGCCTGAGACTCTTCCGGCGCGGCCCAAATTAGGATGCCGTCGCAGCAGATCGACGGCTTCGTGAATAGTTTGAACCATGCGGGCCGCGGCTTGCGGTTTGTCACGGGCGATGTATTCCGCCTCGGCGTTCAAGTTCGCCAGCGCCCGGGCCAGCCATCTAACGCGCACGCCGGGACCATTTCTTGATAGTCCGCTGGACTTCTTGAGCGCTGGCGAACTCGCCGCGATCAGCCTCGCGCAAGGCTTTTCTGATCTCTCCGATTTGCCATTCGTTCAGAGTGACATATTCACGAATGGCCTCGGCGGCGACGAAAGAGCGGCTTCGCTGGGTCGCTTTGGACAATCGATCCAGCCGTTTTTTCAACTTTGAATCGAGACGCAGGGTGAGAACGGCAGATTCCGCCATGGTCGCTTCTCCTGTATACATTGTATATCAAGCGTATACAGGTCCGAGTGGGTTTCCGGTTCGTACCCTTGCGGCTTTTAGGCGGCTCCGAAGCGCACCGAGACCAGCTTCGACACTCCCGGTTCCTGCATGGTCACACCGTAAAGGACGGGCGCGATACTCATCGTCTTCTTGCTGTGGGTGATGAGGACGAACTGCGTCTTGATGCTCATGTCTTTCACCAGCTCGGTGAAGCGGCCGATGTTGGCCTCGTCGAGTGGCGCGTCCACTTCGTCAAGGATGCAGAAGGGGCTGGGCGTGTACTGGAAGATGCCGACCAGCAGCGCAAGGGCGGTGAGCGCCTTCTCGCCGCCTGAAAGTAATAGAACGCTTTGCAGGCGCTTGCCGGGAGGCGATGCGACTACATCGATGCCGCTCTCCGCGGAGTTCTCTTCATCGGTGAGCTTCATGAAGGCGTGGCCGCCGCCGAAAAGCTTTTTGAAGGTAGCCTGGAAGTTCTCGTTGATCTTGGTGAAGGCTTCTTGGAACTTTTGGCGCGAGACTTCGTCAATCTCGCGGATAGTCGCGGTTGTATTCTCGATCGACGAAATGAGGTCTTTGCGTTGGGCGTCGAGGAAGGCGTGGCGCTCAGCGGTTTCGCGGTATTCTTCGAGCGCCATCATGTTCACCGGCCCCATGGCTTCGAGTTTGGCGCGCATTTCGCGATAAGAATGATCGCATGCTGTTAGTTCGTCGCCGGTCACGAGGGCCAGCGTGGTGTCGGCGAGCAAAGTGGGACGCTCGATTCCGAGTTCGTTCAGGCAGGTCTCCGCCATGTGCATGGCGTCCGCTTGCAGCTTGGCGGCGGCCGCCTGCAGTTCACCACGGCGGTCGCGGGCCTGGTCGAGAAGCTGGCGGGCGCTGCGCAGGAGGTCGTCGATTTCGGTGAGGCGGGCACGCAGTTGGTCTTTCTCGAACTGAAGCAAACCCTCCCGAGCCTGGCCCGCGTTGCGCTCGGCCGCGAAGTCAGCGACTTGCTGTTCGAGTTGAAGATTCTCGGCTTCGCGCTGCAGCTTTTCGGCGGCCGCCGCTTCAATTTGCGAGGCGAGAGCGTGAAGACGCTCGTTCATTTCAGCGAACAAAGACTCGATGCGTGCGAGCACGGCAGTTGCCGAGCGATGGCGCTCTTCCAGTGCGGCGACGCGGGCGACCCGCTGCGAACTGGCCTGGGCCGCGTCTTCGCGACGCTGGCGCACGACACCGAGAGATTCCTGGGCTGACGCGATTTGCTGCTCGAGTTGGACACGAGTTTGTTCCAGCACGGCAATCTCGGCCTGGCGCGCCGTGACGATCGATTCCTGCTCGGTCCGTTCAGCGGCAAGGCGTTGCATCTCGGCTTGTGAAATGCTCATGCGCTCGGTAACGCGCGCCATCTCCGAATCAAGCTGGTGCAGCATGTGGCCGGAGGTCATCGATTGATGTTCGGCCTCACGCTTCTCGCCTTCCAGACGTTCCAGCAGGGAACTGAACTCTTTAATTTCCCGGCCGAGCGTTAACGCTCGCATCTCTTCTTCCCGGAGAGCGCGCTCCAGGTCCTCAAGCTGCCGGAGAACTTCGCGCAGTTCGCGCTTCATCGAAAGCGGGCCTTCGGCGCGCTGTTTGCCGCCGGTGACCGTGACGTTGTGAAAGCATTCTCCGGATTGCGAAAGGAAAAATGCGTCGGGATTTTCGAGCGCGAGATTACGCGCGGTGTCGGAACCCGGGACAATATAGCCGTCGCGCAGCTTGGGAAGAATTACTTCCAAAGATTTTCCGAATCCATCGAGAACGCGAATGGTGTGTTTCAGCGGCACGATCGATGCGGTTGGCGGGGCGCAGTGCGCGGCCTCGTCGAGAATAAAGGAGAACTTGGCCTGCGAATCCTCGGGATGAACCAGGAAGGTGGCGCGGCCATCGACGTCGCTGCGCAGCAGGCGGAGTCCTTCGTCGGCGGCGTCCCAGGACTTGACTACGATGTAGTTCAATTCGTCGCGCAGGAAGTCTTCCACCACGCGCTCGAAGCGCGGCTCAACCTCGAGAAAATCCGCGAGCACGCCGACCGGCGCCAAGCCGCTCTGCATCACTCCCGACTGGAACAGGCGGCGAACCGATTCGGTAGAGTAACCGTGTTCAGCGATAACCGCTTCGAGAGATCCCTTTTTCCCCAGAGCCGTGGCAAATTCAGCGCGGAGCAGGTCGAGCTGAGCCTTTGCTCTGGTTTCTTCGAGCCGTTTGGCTTCGACCAGGCGGCGAAGCTGGGTGATCTCTTCGGTGATGCCAGTGACGCGTTGCGTCACCGTTTCGAATTCAAGGGCAAGTTGTCCGCGCTGGACGCCGAAGGCCTCCACCTGGAGATTCGCGTTAGTGATTTCACCCTGCAAACGGCGGGCCTCGCGATCCGCGCCGGCGAGCCGTTCCTCGGCTTGCGCGAGTTGGTTGCGAAGCCGTGAGGCCGACGAAACGGTGTCAAAGATGGCGACGCGCGATTCTTCCTGCTGGTGTTCGAGTTCAGCCAGCGCGGCAGTTGCAGCGGCGGCTTCCTGCTGCGACGATTCGAGATCGTGTTGGGCGGCGGCCAAATCAGCGGCCGAGGATTCGAGCACTTGACGGTTGGTATCTCGCTCGGCATCAAGCGCGGTGAGGCGGTGACGGGCCTGGGCCAATTCGGCTTCGGCGGAAGCAGAGCGAACCAGCAGTTCGGCGCAGCGTTCGTCGTTGTGACGGCGGCGGGCGCGGGCACGATCGATTTCCAGATCGATCTGGCTGAGGCGGTCGCGATTCTCGCGCAGTTCCGCCTCGATGGCGTAGCCGCGCTCGGTGCCTTCGCCATGCTCTGACTCAAGTTGCTGCACGGCTTCGGTCCGGTGCTGCATGTCTTCGGCGAGGGCGTGGAGTTGGATGTCGAGTTCGACGCTTTCCTGCTCGATGGCGGCAAATTTGCTGGCCAGCACTATGCGCAGTTGGGCGCGCATTTCCTCGCGCAGCTTGGCGTAGCGCTCGGCCTTGGAGGCCTGGCGCTTCAGCGAATTCATCTGGCGCGTCACTTCGTCGAAAATATCGTTTACACGGGCGAGGTTCAGCCTGGCATCTTCGAGGCGGGCTTCGGCGAGACGCTTTTTGGTTTTGAACTTCGTGATGCCCGCGGCTTCTTCGAGAATGGCGCGGCGGTCGGTGGGCCGGCTGCTCAGGATCTGGCCGATGCGTCCCTGCTCGATCAGGGCGTAGGTTTCCGGGCCTAAGCCGGTGCCCATGAAGAGTTCCTGAATGTCTCGCAAGCGGCACAGTTTGCCGTTCAGCAAGTATTCGCTGTCTCCGGAGCGGAACAGGCGGCGGGTGACTACGATTTCTCCTGCGCGGAATTGCTGCTGGTTGAATTTGCGGCGGCGGATCTTGAGCACAACCTGCGGCGCGCCGCTAACCGCGGCTGAAGTCGGAATGGGGACGACGGCGTGGATGGGTAATGCGAATACCGGTTCATCATCAGGGAAGGCGACCGCGAGGGTTGTAATTTTCGAACGCGCGATCTCTACCTCTTCGGTTTTGCCCGGCTGAGCGTCTTCCACGGCGCGCTCGGTTTCTTCGGCAGCGCGGGCGCGGATGGCGGCTTCGTCCCAGTCGTCGGCTGGCCGTCGCAAAGCTTCGGCGCTGAGGGGAATTTCATCCTGAATGTCGATCTCTGTCGGCGCATTGGCGTCGTGGCCGGGATACTCATCGGGATCGATCAGGGTGAGCGACACCTCCGCCATACCGGTCGGCTTGCGGTCGCGTGTGCCGGCGAAGATTACGTCTTCCATGCGCGATCCGCGCAGGGTTTTGGCGGACTGCTCGCCCAGCACCCACGAGATAGCGTCGGCAATATTCGACTTGCCGCAGCCGTTGGGCCCGATGATCGCGGCGATACCGTCCCCGTGGAACTTGAGGTCGGTACGGTCGCAGAACGACTTGAATCCGAGAATCTGAAGCCGCTTCAGTTTAAGCAACGTGAACTCCTTGGAAGAGCAGTGGCCAGTGGCCAGTTGTCAGTTGTTCGTTATGATGCTTGCCGGCCTGTTTACCAAACCGATACCCCAAGCGCCGAAACGGTGCTTGCTCAGATCAATACCGTCCCTGGCTGGATAGGGAGGGCACAAATTAGAGCTACTGTAACGGTGAAATCGGGGCGGGGTCAAGCAATATAACACTATATATTGTATGGCCTTGCGACCGAGCGCGTTGGGTTGCACACACATTGCAGCAGATGCCTGGTCTACGGGTGAGGGAAGGACGAGGTGGGAGAACCGCGAGAGCAGGATTATGGTAGCGCTAGAAAGGGGTAAAAACAAGAACTGTGGTGGGAGCGCCTCTGCGCTTGGCTGAGACACATTTTGGTTGCATCAAGCTGCTGTCTCTGCTCCGGTGAAATCAGGAGTGTCGCCCGACGTACCACGGCGCACTCACGGTGAAAATCCGTTCGTTGCCACGAGCGAGCAGCGCCCATTCCAGAAGACGGCCGCGCTGATTGTGCAGGAAGTATTCGTACCATCTGTCCTCCACGAGCTCCGGTATCACCACAACGATGCTGCGATCAGGATGTTTCTTCGAAAGATCGAGAACGAACTGAACCACCGGAATGACGATAAAGCGGTAGGGGGAAGGCAGAAGGTGAAGCTGGGGCGGCTCTTTGCCCTGCGCGCGAAAAGGCCGCTCAACGTATTGTTCCCAGTCGTCTTGGAGCAATTCGGAATGCTCGTTGGGTTCAACATGCAGGGCGATTACCTCCGGGGAGAGGCGGGCGGCAAACTCAATCCCTTGGCGTGCGATGTTGCTCCAGCGGTCGATGGCGATCACCGCAATGGGATGCTGGCTGAGACCTGCTGCGTCGACCGGAACCTTGCAACTGGTCAACATTTTCACGGAGTGATAGTGGCGGCGGACAATGGAGAAGAAAAGAATTGTCAGGGGAATGAAAAGCAAGGTGATCCACGCGCCTTCCACGAATTTCGCGACCAGCACGACGCCGGTCGTGATGCCGGTGACGAGGGCGCCGAGGCCGTTGACGAGCGCGCTCTTCAGCCAATGCGGACCGCGATTCTTCCTCCAGTGCATCACCATGCCGGCTTGCGAGAGCGTGAAGGCGAGAAACGCGCCGACGGCATAGAGCGGGATCAGGCGGTCCGTGACGCCACCGAAGAGGACAAGCACGCCAGCACATAATAGGGCCAGCACGACAATGCCGTAGGTATAGACGAGCCGGCGCCCGCGGTAGCCGAAGACATGCGGGAGATAGTTATTCTGCGCGATGGCGCGGCAGAGGCGCGGGAAGTCGGCAAACGCGGTATTAGCAGACAGAGAGAGAACGACAAGGATTGAGCCGATAGTCAAATAGTAAAAGAAGCCTTTGCCGAAAACTGCGGCGGTGAGCATGGAGAGCACGCTTTGGTAACCGGGCTGCCCGGGATCGGTGGCGGCGATTCCGTAAGCCTTGACGAGATAAGAGATTCCCGCCAGCAACACCGCCAGGAGGAAAATAATCACTGTGAGCGTGCGCTGGGCATTTTTGACGGTGGGCTCGCGGAAGGCCTTCACGCCGTTGCTTACCGCCTCAACGCCGGTAAGGGCCGTGCAACCGCTGGCGAAAACCTTCAGCAGCAGCCAGTACGTGACAGCTTGGGTGATGGGCGGGCCAGGCGGAAGCGGAACCGTCGGTGTGGGATGGCCTCCGCTGAGGAAGACCCGAAGAACGCCTGCAACGATAGTAATTAGAAGCGTGCCGACAAACAGGTAGGTAGGAACCGCAAAAGCGGCACCCGCCTCGCGCACGCCGCGGAGATTGAGAATAGTGATGACGATCAGAATGCCCACGCACAGGGAAACGGTGTGCGGCAGCAAGGATGGAACGGCCGAGATCAACGCGCCCACGCCCGCGGAAATGCCCACTGCAGCCGTAAGAATGTAATCGGCGAGCAGCGCGGCCGCTGCCAGCAAGCTGGCAGGTGCTCCAAGGTTGAACCGCGCCACGGTATAGGAGCCACCGCCGGAGGGATACGCGGCGATGGTCTGGCGGTAGGAGAAGTACACAATCACCAGCAGCGTGATGATGGCAGCGCTGATGGGTACGATATAGCGAACGCCGAGAAGGCCAAGCGGGATGAGCAGGCTCAGGGCCGCTTCCGGGCCATACGCGGCCGAGCTAAGCGCATCAAGGCCAAAGATCGGAATGCCCTGCACAGGGCCGATTTGCTCGGCCCTCTCGTCGCTGGTCCGGATGGGTTTGCCGACAACGAGGTCGAGTATGTTCATGAGCGATAGGTACCCATGGAGTCTTCACGCCACGAAAAACAAGATAAACTCGCTCGGCAGGACGGGCGAGGGCGCCCGTCCCCACACAAGCATTCTGATTACTACTTTCCTCCCAGCTTCTCGAAGAACAGGCAGATGGTTTCGATGCCGTGGTGGAAGTTCGGGATGTGGAACTTTTCGTTGGGGGCGTGCAGGTTATCGTCGGGAAGACCGAAGCCCATCATTACTGTGGGAATTTTCAAAGCCTGATAGATATCGTTGACGATGGGAATCGATCCGCCGCTGCGGATAAAGACCGTTTCTTTCTTGAAAGTATCGTGCAACGCCTCAGTGGCGGCTTTGATATAGGGATTGTCGGTGCCGACCACGGAGGCGGGACCTTTGCTGTGCACTTTGATCTTCGTCTCAATGCCTTTCGGCGTCAGTTTCTTCACGAAGTTCGTATAGCGCTTCAGAATGTCGTCGGGGTCTTGGTTGGGCACCAGGCGCATCGAGACCTTGGCTGCTGCTTTGGCGGGGATTACGGTCTTCGCGCCGGCGGCGATGAATCCTCCGGGCATGCCGTGAACTTCAAGCGTGGGGCGCGCCCAGGTGCGGTAAAGAACCGAGTAGCCGGGTTCGCCGGTGAGGATCTTCGATCCGACTTCGGTCTTGCGGTAGTGCTCCTCATTGAAAGGCAGGCGTTTCCAGGCTTTGAGTTCGTCCTTGCTCGGTGCTTTCACATTCTTGTAGAAGCCGGGGATCAACACGTGACCTTTCGCGTCCTTCAACTTGCTGATTATTTCGATGAGCCCAAAGAACGGATTGGGCGCTGCGCCGCCGTACACACCGGAGTGCAGGTCGATCATGGCGCCGACGGCTTCGATTTCGGTATAAATCAAGCCGCGCAGGCCGACGCAGAGCGTGGGAAGATTGGGGGCGAATAGCTCGGTGTCGCAGACCAGGGCGAAATCGGCTTTGAGCTTGGCTTTCTGTTTGCGGACATATTCGGCGATGGACTCGCCTCCGACTTCTTCCTCGCCTTCAAAAAGAATTTTCACGTTGATCGGCAGCTTGCCGTTGCCGGACTTCATCAGCGATTCGAGGGCTTTCACTTCCATCCAGAGCTGGCCTTTGTCGTCGACCGCGCCCCGGGCGTGGATGTTGTTGTTGCGCTCAGTGGGCTCAAACGGCGGCGTATGCCATTCGTCGAGCGGGTCGGGCGGCTGCACGTCGTAGTGCGCATAGCAGAGCGCCGTGGGCTTGCCGGGCGCGTGCAGCCAGTCGGCATAGAGAAGGGGATGGCCCTTGGTAGGGATGACTTCAACGTTCTCCATGCCAATGCGGCGCAATTCGCTGGCCACGAAATCGGCGGCTTTCTGAACGTCGGGTTTGTGCTCGTCCAGAGTGCTGACGCTGGGGATGCGAAGCAGATCTTTTAGTTCATTGAGGAAGCGCTGCTGATTATTGCGGGCGAAATCGACTGCGGGAGAAGCCATGAATTGATCCTTTCTGCTAGAGCGCCACCGTGCAAAGTCACGCTGGTGAGGAAACGTTCAGTATACCGGAAGGAATCGGAGACGGGGCAGAGCCGCTGCTGGCGGCGGGCGGTGAGGCGCTGCATGCAAGAGACGCCTCGCTGCGCCCGGCTGGACAGCCGAGCGCTTGCCCCTGAGCAAAGTCGAAGGGCGGCTGTCCCCAGATGGCCATACTCGGCGCTCTAAGAGAATCTTGCCGGAGAGAACGGGGCTAGATCGGGATCGGGATTTTTTCCTTCGATGACTGCCGCCATGAGCTGCGCCGTGATCGGGGCCAGAAGAATGCCGTCGCGAAAATGGCCGGTGGCAACGTAATAGCCGGGCGTGGCGGTAGGGCCGATGATCGGCAATGCGTCGGGAGTTCCGGGACGGAGCCCGGCCCAGTCTTCCAGAATCTTCGCGTTACGGAGTTCCGGAACCATGGCGACCGCGGCGCGGTGCAGACGCTGAATGGTGGCGACGTCGGTGCGCTTGTCGAATCCCGCTTCTTCTACTGTGGTGCCGACGATGATTCGTCCGTCGCTTCGCGGGATCAGGTAAACCTCTGGTGAGCGCACTACGTGCTTGAGCAGGCTGCGCGCCGGGGCGACCAGGCACAGCATTTGTCCTTTGACTGGTCGAGTGGGAAAGGCGTGAGGCATGATCTGTCCCGACCATGCTCCTGCGCAGTTGACGACCCTCGGGGCGAGGAATGAAGTCTTCTTCGTAGTAGCGCCGCTGACGCGGCCATCGGAGAGATTCACTGCCGTCACTGCATCGCCCGAGGAAAAGTCCACGCCGCGGCGCTTTGCCGCATGCAGCGCTGAGGAGGTAAGGGCGCGCGGATCGACACTTCGTTCCTGCAGATAAAAAGCAGGCTGATTGAAATCAGCAAGCGCGGGTTCGAACTCCGATAGTCTCGCTGGAAGCTGACCTGCGGACTCCAACGCCGGGTGAGAACCATCTGCGGCGGCCGGAAAGAGAATCGTTCCCTGATCGCGCAGGTCGACGTTCATGCCAGACTCGACCTGCAGTCCGTGTACGAACTCCGGGTACAGGCGCGCGCTCGCCGTGGCCAGGGGCTGCAGAGCGGCGGGCGTTTCAAACTGGCAATCCACCAGCATGCCGCCCGCGGCATACGACGCTTCCCGCCCGGGCTCGCCACGCTCGACGACCAGAACTCTTGCGCCTTTTTTGTGCAACTCGATTGAGAGTGAGAGTCCGATGATGCCGCCGCCGATCACGATCACGTCCCAGTTCTTCATTGCCGCATTGTAGAAGAAGGCAGTTGGGCACCCCCGAGCTAATTGACACTACAGCGCTTGTGCTCAACAATTGAAGAGAGCCCACAGCTAAAGGTGGTCCATCGCGGAGGAAGCATGTCGGAAGAAGGCGAACACACAGACGTTGATCAGCAGTCGAGTGCAGGGAAGTGGATTCTGGTAGTTCTGGCGGTCATTTTTGTTGCGGCGTCGATCTATGGGTACGCGACTATGCAGCAGCATCTTAGAAAAAATGGCCAAGGATTTGAGGGACAGCCAGGCGCAAGTCGCGGAACTGCAAAAGCGCATGCGATCGGCCGAAGCCCAGGAAGAGACGTTGGGTCAAAAGCTGGGCATGACCAAGAAAGAACTGGCGCAGCGCGCAGCCGAACTGCAGGCACAGCAGAGGGCTGCCGAATCCCGCCTGCAGGCGGAAGCGAATCAAGAGAAAGAGCAGATTGGCAAAGTGAGTGGCGAAGTCGCGGGAGTCAGGACCGACGTGGGTGGCGTCAAGACCGACGTGGCTTCGACCAAGGCGGATCTGGAAACTACCAAGGCGAATCTGCAGACTGCCATCGGGGATCTGGGAAAACAGAGCGGGCTGATTGCCAACACGCGCGGTGATCTCGAGATCCTCAAGCATAAGGGCGACCGGAACTATTACGAATTCACGCTGCTTCGGGGATCAAAGCCCCAGCCTGTGGCGACGGTGAGCCTCCAGCTCAAAAAGACCGATCCCAAACGCGGCAAATACACGCTGAACGTTACCTCCGACGACCGGACCATCGAGAAGCAGGATCGAAACATCGCCGAGCCGATTCAGTTTTATTCCGGACGCGATCACTTGCTGTTTGAGTTGGTAGTGTGGACGGTGGACAAGAAGAAAGCCACGGGATATTTGAGCACGCCCAAAGGCGCGCCGACTCCCGTGACGGCCACTCCGGTGAGCGCCAATTGAACGGCGTGCTTTACCCCGCAGGGCATGTAGCGCTGCAAATCGCGCTGCGCACCGCCGTGATCTACCTGGTCGTCCTGATCGGGGTGCGGCTCAGCGGCAAGCGCGAAGTGGGGCAGATGACGCCGTTCGACCTCACGCTGTTGCTGCTGCTTTCCAATTCCGTGCAGAACGCGATGACCGGGCCCGACACATCGCTGATTGGCGGTATGGTGGCCGCGTCCACGCTACTGCTGATGAACTACATGGTGGGCGCGCTTTCGGGCAAGAGCCGCGGCTTTCGGCGGGTGGTTGAGGGCGAGCCGAGCTTGCTCATTCACGACGGAAAGCCGATCGAATCGCACATGGCAAAAGAGCACATCAGCATGGACGAACTGGAGCGCGCCGTGCGCGAGCATGGCGTCGCAAAGTGCAGCGATGTAGCTCTGGCCGTGCTGGAAGTGGATGGCTCGATCAGCTGCCTCAAATACGATGAGATCAAACCCGACGCGAACACTCATCTCGTGCGGCGGAGATTCATTCAAAAAAAATAACAGAAGATCTCGTTCCGTTGCCACGATCACTCGATCGGGACGAATTTCACACAAACGGGCTGGGCTAATTCGAGAACCGTGCCAGAGGCTGTGAGGCGACCGGTTTGCGGATTGACGCGAAAGATCACAAGGTTGTTCGACTTTTGGTTAGCGTTGAACAGCCACGATCCTCCGGGAGCGATCTCGAAATTGCGCGGACTCTGTCCCTTGGTGGAAACGTACTCGATGGCGGTCAGCGTTCCTTTGCTTGGGTCGATGGCGAATACGGCAACGCTGTCGTGGCCGCGGTTCGAAGCGTAGAGAAATTTCCCGGAAGGATGTACCTGAATTTCCGCGGCCGTGTTCTGCCCGCTGAAATTTTCGGGAAGAGTTGAAATCGTTTGCAGCGGACGCAAAGCCCTGCTGCCGGCGTCGTACCTGAAAGCGGCAACCGTGGATGCCATCTCGTCGATCACATAAGCAAGCTTGCCGTTGGGATGAAAGGCGAAGTGCCTGGGGCCGGCTCCGGGAGCGGACTTTGCGACAGTCGGATCGGGAGCAAGTGCGCCCCTTGCGCTGTCGAACTGGTAGATGAGCGTTTCATCGAGGCCGAGATCATCCACCACGGCAGAGCGGTTATCGGGAGACAAGTCGATGGAGTGAGCGTGTGGTCCCGCCTGGCGCTCCGGATTTGCGCCGTGGCCGGAGTGCTGCACAAAAGCCGAAGCCTCACCCAACCGTCCATCCTCAAGCACCGGGAATACTGCAACGTTGCCGCCGGTGTAATTTGCCACGAGAACGTACTTTCCGGTTTTGTCGACGGTGATATAGCAGGGATCCGAGCCCTTGGACGCCACTTCATTGAGAAGAGTTAGTTTGCCGGTCGTGCGATCGATCGCAAAGGCGCTGACGGCTCCGCTCCTTCGGCCCGCGTAGTTCTTGACCTCGTTGACCGCGTAGAGAAAGCGGTGGCTGGGATGTACCGCAAGAAACGATGGATTGGCGGTTTCCGCGGCCAAGCCCAGGGACGTCACTTCAGCGGTACCTGGGTCAAAGCGATAGGCGTAGATGCCCTTGCTGGTGCTGCCTTCGTTGGTGTAAGTGCCGACGTATACCAGGTATTTGTGCGCGGCGGAGGGCGCCGTCTCGGCCGAGACGGTTAAGAGGAGAAATGCGAGTAGAGGAATGAGCGATTTAAGAAGATTCTGAATTGATTTCATTAGTCGATCACTTGGTCAGCATCACTTGGTCAGCACAATCGGCACCGGCTGGTCGTAAGGCTGAATGACAACGCTCACCGAGCGACGGTCTTTGAAATCAGGCAAGGCCACGGGAAAGCTGACGATCACCGTGCGCTTGGTTTCCTGGCCGGGTTGCAGCTTGTCTTCGGGAGCGAGAGCGGGTTGCGCATTTTCTTTCAGCTCGGAAAAAGCCTGATAGTAGCGATCGAAATCCACCGCCGAGACCGCGTCGCTGCTCAGTTCTCCGGCGGATGTTACGAGCTTGCCTTGAATGCCCTTTACCCAGAGTGACTTTTTACCCGAGTTGCGCAGGGTGAAGGTGAGGGCCACCAAAGCGGCATTTTGGCCGGGGATCGCTGCCGCGGTTACGTTGTCAAGCGATCCTGCGCCTTGCGGTGCGGCGCGCTGGAAAAATGCTGCGATGCCCGCAATGATGAGCACACCAGCCGTAGCCAGCAGCAGAGCTTTAACCGGAGGCAGGTTGCGCTTGGCGGTGCCGAACTCATCGCCGATGTTGATGGTGGGCCCAGGTTGCGGGGCAGGCACCGTGGGATTCGCGTTCGCGCTCGGAGTCGCGGGAGAAATGTTGAAGGATTGGGGATCTGATCAGGCATGAGTTCTTTCGCGGTTTCCGATTCTACTCCCCGGTTGCCGAAGCCCGAAAGCCGAAGCCGAGATTCAATTCCACTCGTGCTTCATCGCCTTGGCAAATCTTTGCCCGGGTAGAGTATTCAGAACATCGTCCTTGGTCAGCCAGGCGCGGCGCGCCTGCAGAACGCCGTAGCGAATCTTGTCGAGATGAGAGGTATGATGAGAATCGGTGTTGATGACGATCTTCACCTCCCGCTGCTTGGCCTGTCGCAGGTGTACGTCATTGAGATCAAGACGGTCGGGGTAGGAGTTCAGCTCCATCGCGACTTTGTGTTTCGCCGCGGCGGTCAGGACTGCGTCCATGTCGAAGCGGTAAGCATCGCGGCGAAGCTGCAGGCGGCCCGTGGGATGGCCGATGATGGAAGTGTTCGGATTCTCGATCGCCTTGAGCAGGCGCTCGGTCATCTTCGACGGTTCCTGATTGAAAACCGAATGCACGCTGGCGATCACGACATCCATCTGGGCGAGAACATCGTCGGAAAGATCGAGGTCGCCGTCGGCCAGGATGTCCACTTCGATTCCGGCAAAGATGGTGATTCCCTCGATCCTGTCGTTCGCCTCGCGAATACGTTGAATATGCGCGACGGCGCGCGTGTCATCAAGACCGTTTGCAAAGGCCAAATTCTTGGAGTGGTCGGTAATCGCCATGTATCTGTAGCCGCGTGCCTTCGCCGCTTCTGCCATTTCTTCGATCGTGTTCTTCCCGTCGGTCTCGACGGTGTGCATGTGCACGTCGCCCTGAAGGTCGTCCAAAGTGATCAGAACGGGCAAGGTGTGCTTCTCAGCGGCATCGATCTCGCCCAGATTTTCGCGCAGTTCCGGAGGGATGTAATCAAGCTTGAGCTTGGCGTAGATTTCCTCTTCGGACTTGCCAGCGACGGGCTTCCCTGTCTCGAGATCGGCCAGGCTGTATTCGTTGAGCGTGTAACCCATTTTCAAGGCCCGCTGGCGCAGAGCAACGTTGTGCGCCTTCGATCCCGTGAAATACTGCATGGCCGCGCCGAACGACTCCGGAGGAAGCAGCCGAACGTCCACCTGCATGTCACTGCGCAGGCGGAAGCTGATCTTATTGTCGCCGCGCGCGATCACGTCCATCAGCGGAGGATATTTCGCGACGTATTGCACGGCATTGGCGCGTTCAACATCGCTGCAGCAGGCGGTGCCCGTCACCAGAATGTCGAGATCGCCCACGGTTTCGCGGCCGCGGCGCAATGATCCTGCGGGCGTGATGCGATCAATGCCGGGGAATTTCGCGAGATACTCCGTGAGCTTGTTTGCCGCGGCCTCGGCGGCGTCGATGAGAAACCGTCCCGAGATTCTGCGGTAGTCTTCGATCGCCTTCAACAACTTTTGTTCGTGCTTCTCGCCCATGCGCGGCAGTTCGCGTATCTTGCCTTCGCGCGCCAGTTTTTCCACGCCATCAACGTCGCATACCTGGTAGGCGCTCCAGATCAGCGCAATCGTCTTCGGTCCCAGCCCCTGGATCTTCAGCAACTGCAGCATCGAAGGGTGATATTTCTTCAGCAGGTCGGCTTGCACGCTGAGGCTGCCGTCTTTGAACAGCTCCTGCAGGTTCACTAGCATTCCTTTGCCGATGCCGGGAATGGCGAGCACCTTCTTGGGTTCGCCGATGATGTCTTTGATCTGCTCGGTCAGATTTTCAATGGCTTGGGCGGCGTTGCGATAGGAGCGAATGCGAAAAGAATCCTGGGCATCGATCTCCAGCAGGTCCGCAGTTTCGTACAGAATGTTGGCGATGGATTTGTTGTCCACGGAATAGAGATTAAACAAGATTGGGTCGCAGGGCCAGTGCGGAAAGAGAAGAGCGGAGATGAGACGTTGCACGGAAACAAACTCGCCATCTGGCCAGGAAGTCTTAGGGTCGGGCGTGCCGCATCGGCGAGCTCAGGATGAGCTGCTTCAGGCGCTCTTCGAGACGTTCGCCGCCTGCGGTCCCTTTTGGCCGTCGGTGATCTCGAACTCGACGGTATCGCCTTCCTGCAGGCTCTTGTAGCCCTCGGAAGTGATCGCGCTGTAATGTACAAAAACGTCAGGACCATCCGCGCGCCCGATGAATCCATAGCCTTTGGCGTTATTGAACCACTTTACGGTGCCTTTCAGACGTTCCACGCGAACCCCCTCTTTCCGCACGTCTCAGTGGGGGGCCAAAAGACGTGCCCGCATAGGATGCATTTTGGAGCGATTTGGATGGGGGTGTCAAGGCGAAATGACTGGCAAAAGCCCCGCGTGGGACAGCCCCTGAGTAGCTAAAAATGCTTATGTGGAGACGGCTGCCCTTCGACTCCGCTCTGGGCGGGCTCTCGGTTGTCCGACGGGCGAAGCGAGGAGCGTCGTCCCATCCAGCTACCGGCTCCTACTTCCCCGCAAATCGTGGTCGAGCCAGAGCACCGACGAAATGGTCTTGGCGTCGCGGATGCTGCCGTTCAACACCATGCGGATCGCCGCGGGGAGCGCTACCATGCGCTTATGGATGACCTCGTCGGCCTCGGGTTGCGCGGGGCCGGCGCGAAGGCCGGTAGCCATATAGACGGACATGGTCTCGTCAACGAATCCGGGGCTGGCGTAAAAGTTCAGGATGCGCCGCCAACGGGCGGCGGTGTATCCGGTTTCCTCCAGGAGTTCGCGCTGCGCTGCGTGCAGCGCCTTTTCACCGCCATCGATGCGCCCAGCAGGGAGTTCCCACAGATAGTCCTTCGCCGCATGGCGATATTGGCGCTCCAGCAGAACACGCGGCGTCGAACCCGATTCATCGACGGCCAAAACTACGACCGAGCCGCTGTGATGAATAACGTCGCGCCGGGCGCGGACGCCGGCCGGTTCCTGCACTTCGTCAGTGGTCACCCAAAAGACCGGTCCGCGATAAACCGTGCGCGAAGAAATCAACCGGGCCTTGGAGTGCGAACCAGCGCTGGATTTAACGGGCTTCGACCTGGAGCGGAGAGACTTGGACATGACAACAATATAAAGCACGCGAACGACAGGCCTTACTTCCGCATTCTGACTTCTATCTTCTGCATTAACTGCCGAAGTCAGAAGTTAGAAGTCAGAATGCAGAGTAAAGACCGTCACCAGCAGGCTTACGGCCTTGGGATTCTGCTATGCTGCCGGGCATGTCTCGGAAGCCGCGCATCGCAATTGTCGGGGCAGGGAACTTGGCGGGCGCGCTGGCCGTATCATTGCGCGCAGCGGGATACCGGATCGAGCAAATCATCGCACGCGAGTCGGCGGTGTCAAGGCGGCAATCCCGACGGCTGGCTCGCGAGGTTGGGGCATCCGGAGTGTCGGCAGCGCGGGCGCAGATTCAGTCCGACGTCGTCTGGTTCTGCGTGCCCGATGCAGCCATCGCCAGCGCTGCCGAATCCCTGGCGGAAGCGGCAAATTGGAGCGGAAAAGTCGCGGTGCATTCGAGCGGCGCCCTTACCAGCGACGAACTTGCCATGCTGCGGCGCCGAGGAGCTGCGATTGCGTCAGTGCATCCTTTCATGACGTTTGTGCGCGGTTCGCGACCGTCGCTCGTAGATGTTCCATTCGCGCTCGAAGGCGATCAGAAAGCGCTGCGGGCAGCGCGAGCCATCGTGCGGGATTTAGGCGGTCAGCCATTCACTATTCGCAAGCCACACAAAGCGGCATATCACGCGTGGGGAATGTTTGCCTCGCCGCTGCTGACTGCCTTGCTGGCCGCAAGCGAGCGCGTAGCCGTCGGCGCTGGAGTCGGCCGAAAAGCGGCCAGACAAAGAATGCTGCCGATTCTCAAGCAGACCTTGGCCAATTACATGCGCCTGGGCGCCCCGGGCGCATTCAGCGGTCCCATCGCGCGCGGAGACGTCGCGACGGTAAAAAAACATCTCAGCATACTGCGAGGAGTTCCGGGAGCCAGAGAAGTTTACATTGCCCTGGCGTGCGCTGCGCTGCGCGACCTGCCGGCGAAGAACCGCTCCGGCCTGGAGAAGATTCTTAAACCCTAATTCGTTCCCGACTCTCGACCGTCCGCCGCCGCCGGCAATTGCTTTCTCACTCGCCACATCATCAGCCCGAGAAGGGCCAACACTCCAAAAGGAATCGAGCCCGCCGTGCGAATCGGAAGCGTGAGCACAGTCGAAATAAACAGATCAGGAGAGACAATCACCCGCATTGCAATCACGACCGGGGCAAGAATCCACTGCCAGAACAGAGCCAAAGCAGTAGCGCCCAGCAGCACGCGAAACAGATGGTTGGAGGCTGCGACGCTGCGCCAAGAGAGAGCGATCAGCAGGACTCCAGGTAAAAGCACAACATGGTCGTATACGGCGTGCCCCGGCAGCAAAGTAACCGTCGTGACAGCCAACAGGAGGCTGATAGTCAATGCGAACTTCGTAGACGCAGCAGCTGCCTCGCGCGTACGCCAAGCTAAAGCCATCGCACCCACCAGAAACACGGCAATCAGAAATGGACCGAGGCGCGAACCCATCTGATTGCCGAGCAAGTAGCTCACAAGCGGTGGTGTCGAATACTGCCGGTAACCAAACACTACGCGCAGCCACTCTGGAATCCAGTGCGGCCATACCAGCAGGGAAGAAACACCGAGCAGGACTGCCACAATAAGAAAACCGCTCACGAGTGGCCGGCGGACTCGCCATTGAGCCGCACTCCACAAGAGAAAATAAGCGACAATAACGCCGTCATCTGCGGCTTGATAAGCGTCAACGCCAGCAGACTCCCCGAGAGAAAGAGTCTCCCGTCGATGAGTGCAGCCAGCGAGGCGGCGAGAAGAAGTCCTACAAGCAGCCCCGCTTGTTCTGCGAACAAACCTTCGAGCACGACATAACTGGACAACGTAAGAAGGACCAATGAGGCGAGCACAAAGGCACCAACGCGCAGACGGAACGCCCGGAGCCAGAGGACAATGCTGACCGCCGTCGCCCAGGCGAGAATCACTGCCAGCCCAGCGCGCACCAAGGAAAAGGGAAGCAGCGCCAGTGGCAAGAAGAGCAAGTCAACGAAAGCTGGGTAAGCGAAGGCCCGGTAGTCCTGAGGTGCGGCGGGGTTGGGAGTATCCAGGGCGCGCCCAAAGAGGCCAATCTGAATTTGCCGTGTCATCGCCGGACTGTAGGGGTCGCGGTGATGAAGCAGGGCTTCGCGCGACGTCAACCAGACGGGATAAAAGTCAGCGCCAAAAGAATACCCATTGCCGAAGCCTTGAGCGCTGCGCACTTCCATCGCTCGCGGCATAAAGAGGCAGAGATGGTAGTAAGACATGCCCGCGGCGCATACGACAGACAACAGGAGGATGACGACTTGTCGCCGTAGGGATCGTAACCGGCATGGGCTTACCGCGAGGTGAACAAGTGGCCGAGTTTTTCTTTCTTGGTCTTCAGGTACTCTTCGGCGTGCGGGCTGGGACTGACTTCACAAGGCACACGCTCAACGACTTCGACGCCGGAGCGTTGCAATGCCTCAACCTTCTCGGGATTATTCGACATCAGCCGCACTCTGGTCACGCCCAGCGCTTTGAGCATCTCGCCGGGCAACGCAAAGTCGCGGTGGTCGGCCTTGAAGCCGAGCCGCTCGTTGGCCTCGACCGTGTCCAGGCCGGAATCCTGCAACTCGTAAGCCTGCAATTTGGCCATCAGACCGATGCCGCGGCCTTCCTGCTGCTCATAAATCAGGATCCCCGCGCCCAGATCGCGAATCATAGAGAGCGCCATCTCAAGCTGTTGGCGGCAGTCGCAACGCAACGAATGAAAAACGTCGCCGGTGAGGCATTGGGAGTGAACCCGCACCAGTGGCGGAGCGGAGTGAACATCGCCCATCACAAGCGCGACGGCCTCCTCAACCTCGCGGTTCCCATCCGCCCCGGATTCAGCCCGGAAGCCGTAGATCCGGAACGTGCCCCAGCGTGTGGGGAAATCCGCCGATGCGATCTGCTGAACTGCGTTTTCGCTCACCCATTGATTATAGCGGCTGCGGAATAATGACGAGACGCGGGCGATCCGGAGAGTGCCTAACCGCGCGCCTTGAAGGGGAAAATTGCATCCTGCTTGGAAGGAATCGGCGCTCCATTGCGAGTGGCCGGTTGAAAGCGCCAGTTCTCCAGCGCCGCCAGGCACTTGTTATCGATTTCGGGGCCAAGGCTCTGCAACAGCGTCTTGCGGACGATCTCCCCTCGTTCGTCGATCGTGATTTCAATGACGACTTTCCCCTCGGAGTCCGGCCGCTGCCACGGGTAGACCACCGGATCGGCAGTAGCGATAGGCAGAGCTGGACGTATCTCGTCGCCATACACCGGCCCGCCGGGCACACTTCCATAGGGAAGTCCCGCAGGCGCGCCATGACCCATCTTCGAGAACGTTGCCGTCTTCGCGCTGTCCTCAGCCCCCAATGGAGTGAGCGGAGTCGAAGGCAGAGGTAATTTGGCCTGCGTGGAAGTCGACTTCCAGATCAGTTTCTCGTGTCCCAGCCGCTGGCGGCGATAAGACTCGGTGGCGCTGTCGGAAGAACTGGTTGTACTGTCGTCGGGGCGTTGAGTGGGAAAGTAAAGATGAGCGACCACTTTGCCATTAAGTCCAATCGCAACCGAAGAAGGCATCAGCAATTGCGGCTCGGAGGTATGCAGCAGCCAGGCAAACAGCAGGCCGTGCAGCGCTAGCGAACCGGCCAGCATCCCGCGCTGCGTTGACGTCCCCGGATTTAACTGCCCAAACATCTCAAGCCGACCTCCAGCCATCCCACTGCCCTGACGTTAGGTTAGACGCGCAGCAGGGGCATTCGTCAAGGCCCTTTTGTTCACTTGGTTTTGTCTCTGGTAACAGATTGCCCATGTAGGGACAGCCGTCCTCGGCTGTCCGCCGAGCGTAGCGAGGCTTTCCTTCGTCACGGCCGTCTTACCAGAACAGTACCAATTGCATGGCATCGTAGTGCCGAAGAACCAAACGCTGGTAAAATAAATTGGCAGTCCAGTAATTAGTCCGCGCAGTGGGGCTATAGCTCAGTTGGGAGAGCGCGTCGTTCGCAACGACGAGGCCGTCGGTTCGAGCCCGACTAGCTCCACCAGTTTCTTGACTATTGACAGTTTACCGCCACCCTCCGCGTGCGTCACAGGGGCGTGTGATTCGGGCACTACCGCCGGAGGCATTCGCTGGAATAATGTCCGCGAGTACGAGAAAATTGAGGCTTGCGTCGCCGCGCGCAGTCGATTCGCTACGGGAGACATCGAGAATGGCCACCACCACAATAGAAGTTGACGCAGCCGCAAGCAACCCCAGACATGCCAGGCTGGCGCACTGGGTCGAAGAAGCTGCGCAGATGTGCAAACCCGATCGCGTTCATTGGTGCGACGGCTCACCGGAGGAGCACCAGGCGCTGCTGCGCCTGCTCGTCCTCAACGGCACTGCGATCCCTCTCGATGCGGCGAAGCGGCCAAACAGCTTCCTGGTCCGCTCCGATCCCGCCGATGTCGCCCGCGTCGAGGACCAGACTTTCATTTGCGCGCGATCCAAAGAAGAAGCTGGCCCCACCAACAATTGGGAAGATCCGGCGAAGATGAAGCACAAGCTGAAGGAACTGTTCGCCGGCTCCATGGCAGGGCGCACCATGTACGTGGTGCCCTACAGCATGGGTCCGATCGGCTCACCAATTTCAAAGATCGGTGTAGAGATCACAGACTCGGCCTACGTTGTCGTCAGCATGCACATCATGTCCCGCGTGGGAACCCACGTGCTCGACGTTCTTGGCCAGGATGGCGAGTTCGTGCGCGGGCTGCATTCCGTCGGCGCACCGCTCGGCGCCAATGAGCCGGACTCGACCTGGCCCTGCAACGCTGCCAACAAATACATCTGCCATTTTCCCGAGACGCGTGAGATCTGGTCGTTCGGCTCCGGTTACGGCGGCAACGCATTGCTCGGAAAAAAGTGCCATGCCCTGCGCATCGCCTCGGTGCAGGCCCGCGACGAGGGCTGGATGGCCGAGCACATGCTGATCCTCAAGCTGATCAGTCCCTCCGGACAAGCGAAGTATATGACCGGCGCTTTTCCCTCCGCTTGCGGCAAGACAAACCTCGCGATGATGATCCCCACTCTTCCCGGTTGGAAGGTGGAGACCATCGGCGATGACATTGCCTGGATGAAATTCGGCGCGGATGGCCGCCTTCACGCCATCAATCCGGAATACGGCTTCTTCGGCGTTGCGCCCGGCACTAGCATGAAGTCGAACGCCAACGCCATGCTCAGCGTAACCAGAAACTCCATCTTCACCAATTGCGCGATGACGCTCGATGGCGACGTGTGGTGGGAAGGCATGACCGATCAGAAGCCGTCGATGCTCATCGACTGGCTGCGACGTTCGTGGACTCCAGATTCCGGACGCAAGGCGGCGCATCCCAATGCGCGGTTTACAGCCGCCGCAAGTCAATGCCCGGTGATTGCGCCCGAATGGGAGGATCCCAACGGCGTTCCGATCGATGCCATCCTGTTCGGTGGAAGGCGCGCCGGAATTGTTCCCCTGGTGACCGAAGCCTTCAATTGGCAGCATGGCACCTTCCTCGGAGCCACTGCCAGCAGCGAGACCACCGCAGCGACCACGGGAAAAGTGGGACAGTTACGCCGCGATCCCATGGCCATGCTTCCGTTTTGCGGCTACCACATGGGCGACTACTTTGCGCATTGGCTCAAGATGGGAACGCAGTCCAGCGCTGGAAAGCTTCCGAAGATTTTCTACGTCAACTGGTTTCGTCAGAAAAACAAAGACAAAGACAAAAATAACGAATTCCTATGGCCTGGGTACGGCGAAAACAGCCGCGTCTTGAAATGGATCTTCGAACGCTGCGACGGCAAGGTGCACGCCAAGGAAACTCCCATCGGACGGATGCCTGAGGTGGCCGATCTCGACACTACCGGATTGAACCTCAAGCGCGCGATGTGGACGAACTGCTCAAGCGTCGACGTCGAAGGCTGGCTGGCGGAAATGCCGTTGATCAAGGACCACTTGGCCAAATTCGGCGCCCATCTTCCCGAAGGATTAAACGCCGAAGTGAAAGCCTTCGAGAATCGCCTGCGAGCCGCAAAAATAGCGCGGGAGTAGCGCCGAGAGAAAGTAGCGCCGGCTGCCTGCCCTGAGCGAAGCCGAAGGGTCCCGCCGGCCCGAAGTCGCGGGCAATAGCCCGCTGGGTTTAGCTGGCGGTCTAACAGACCCCTAAGAACAACGGGTCGAAGCCGACATTGAAGTCTATCATCACGAGAAACCTCATGCCCTCACCCAAGAAGAGCGCCATCCCCGCCGGCAAACTAGAACTTTACGAAAAACTAATAGCAACCCTCCCCAAGATCGAGCGCAAAGGCGCCGTTCACCCCTACACTTCGCTGAATGGCCACATGTTTACCTACCTCGATCAGACCGGCACGATGGGCATGCGCCTGCCCAAAGAAGAAGTAGAAGCCTTCCTGGAAAAATATAAGACCACGCTGTTCAAGTCCTACGGAGTAGTTAAGAAGGACTACGTCACCGTCCCCGACGCGTTATTGGCGAATACCAAAGAGCTAAGGAAATATCTCGAAATCAGCTACGAGTATGTCAAAACGCTGAAACCCAAGTAATCATTGATTGTCATCCTGAGCAAGCGCCTGTTGCGCAGCGAAGAGCCTGTCCCGAGCTGGCCGAGGGAATCTGAGCGAACCGCGCGATGTGTCGCGTTTTTGCGACACCAAAATCGCGTGTTTGGCTCGCCTCCTTATCAAACTGCACGGCTGCCAAGCCCAAGTAATCTCAGGTGTCATGCCTTTGGTTAGTTGCCCCTACTGCCCCCTTGTTTCACAATGGCAAGCTTTGACGGGACTTTCCTCCAAATTCCCGTCGAAACAAAGGCGATAGGCAATCCGCCGAGTGAAAAAAGGACAAGGGGGCTTATGAAATTCAGCGGCAGGGTAGCGATTCTGGCATTCTTTACCTGGTTGGCATTGGTGTCGGCCTCTTCAGCGCAGACGAAAAGAAAACCTATACGGCTCCTGCCCCTGCCCCGAAAGCCGCTCCGGCGGCGGCGCCGCGCCAGAGTTCCGCTCCGGCGCGCCAAAGTTCGGCGCCAGCACGCCAAAGTTCGGCGCCGGCGCGCTCTGCCCCATCGCGTCAAAGCTCATCGACGCCGCGCCAATCATCCGGTTCATCCGCGTCGCGTCAGACAACCTCGCGCCAAACGTCGCGCCAAACAACGTCGCGCCAAAGCAAGTCCCGCACTCAATCGTCAAGCTCTCAGACTGAAAGCGGATCGGCCCCACAAACCGCGTCGCAGCGCCGGCAATCTCAGGCCGAGCAGCGCAAGGCTCAGGCCAGCCAGCGCAAACAGCAGGCGACCCAGGCGAAGCAGCAGCGGCAACAACAGCAGCAGCAACGAAAGGAACAGGCTCGTCAGGCCAAAGAGCAGCAGAAACAGCAGCGTCAGAAAGAAAAGGATCAGGCCCGCCAAGCGAAGGAACAGCAGAAACAGGAGCGGCAGAAGCAAAAGGAACTGGCCCGCCAGCAGAAGGGACAGAAACCAGTTCAGAACGCGGCTTCGACTACGCCGAATGCCGCGACCCAGGCACACGCCGCGGCAAAAGCTCCGGTGTACAGTGCTCCGCCCAGCAGTGCGATCGCAGGCAAGACAGCGACAGGAGCCACAACCCTCAATCGCGGTGGATCGCAAGCCGTCATCCAGCAAGTGAACTCGTCACGCTCCAATATGAAGGGAATTAATCAAAAGCCGCTTCCCGCGGGCGAAGTAACCGTTCATCCCAACGGCCGCCTCTCAATCAACGCGGCCGGCGGACGCCAATATGGAGTCCGCGCGAACGGCACGGTTTCTTCCTATCACGACAGCACGAAATCTGTGACCTTCAACGGCAACGGAAGGGTCAGTTCGCTTCATACCGCCAACATGGATATCCACCGCAGCCCCGCCGGCCAACGCACGATTGTCAGCCACCTCCCGAATAACACAACGGTAGTGAGCACCGGCCGGCACAGCGGTTACGTTGAACGCAATGTCGTGATCGGCAATCGAACCTATGTTCAGCGGACAATCGTAGTGAATCAGCGGGTCACCACCCGTATGTATGTTGGCTACCCGTACGGAGGCATCGTTCTGAACCGCTACGTCGCCCCGGTTTACTTCGCGCCAGGTTTCTACGGATGGACCTACGATGCCTGGGGAGATCCCGTCCCCTACGGTTGGGGATGGATGGGCGACCCCTGGTACATGGGACCGAATCCATACTTCGCTGCTTATCCGGGATACCCGGGAGCGGCCTTCTGGCTCACGGACTACATGATCGGCCAGACTCTCTCCGCCGCTTATCAGGCGCAAGCCGACGCGGCTCTGGATAGTAACGACGCGGAGTATTCCGCGGATGCCTCGGCGCAGGGCGCGGATGATGCAGCACAGTCCGACATGCTACAGGCGGAAGCAAACACGCCGCTAACTCCCGAGATCAAGAACCAGATCGCGGTTGAAGTGAAGCAGGAAATTGCCGATGACAAAGTAGCAAGCGCCGCCCCGGAGCAGGAAACCAGCAACGATGAAGTGGCCTCTGTGCTCAGCCGCGCCAATTACATCTTCGTAGTCGCAAGCAATCTGGACGTGATCACGTCTGAAGAACAGAGCTGCGGACTGCGGCCAGGTGACACGCTGCAACTCACGTCTCCAGCAGGCAGCGGCGCGACCGCGGTGGAATTGCGCGTCGCCAGCAGCAAGCGCCAGGACTGCCCGGCCGGAGTGATGGTCAGTGTCTCAGTGCAAGACCTTCAAGAGATGCTGAATAGTTTCCACGCGCAAGTGGAGTCTGGCCTGGAAACGTTGCAGGAAAAGCAGGGGCAGGGTGGATTGCCCGCGGCTCCGCCCGACGCGCTGGCAGCGCCACGCAAGACGGTCGCCGACGCAGCCCCAGTTCCCGCCAGCGACGTGACGGCAACGCTGGAAGCACAGCGCCAGCAAGCCAACCAAACCGAAGCCCAGGCCGCAGCCTCAGCCTTCGGGCAGTAAAACCCGAACCAGGTTTCCATCCCGGCATGCCTTCAGGCATGCCTGACCCCTTGTCAATCCGAAGCGCCGGGTGCCCCATCCTCGCGTTCTTTGCGAGGGTGGGCGCGATGCTGACGACACGACCTGGCTTCGCGACGGCAAGCACTTGGGTGGATTACCCACGCCGGATGCGCCGCAAGATTTTTCCTTGCTCCGCCCTCTTTTTGATATAGTTCCCCACTGTCATGTCGGCCTCCCTGGCGCACGAAGTGACTCCTCCCGCTCCCATCCCTCCTCCATCTCTCACCCGCAATCAAATCCGCGGCTTCTGGGCATCGTGGGGCGGCTGGACTCTCGACGGCATGGACTCGGTCGTTTACGCGCTCGTGCTCGTGCCGGCGTTGCGCGAATTGTTGCCCCATTCCGGCATCGTTGCCAACAAGGGCAACATCGGCTACTACGGATCTTTGTCATTCGCCTTGTTTCTGATCGGCTGGGGACTCGCCTTTTTATGGGGCCCCATCGGCGACAGGTTTGGCCGCGTGCGCACGCTCATGCTCACCATCGTCTGGTATTCAGTGTTCACGTTCTTAAGCGCCTTCGTCACCAACGTATGGCAGCTTGCGATCTTGCGTCTGCTCGCCGGCATCGGCATCGGCGGAGAATGGGCCATGGGCGGCACGTTCGTCGCCGAGGAATGGCCGGAAAACCGCCGCCGCATGGGCGCCGGGTTCATGCACACCGGCTACTACGTCGGGTTTTTTCTCGCGGCACTGGCCAACTACGGCATCGGCAGCCACTATGGATGGCGGGCCATGTTCATTGTCGGAGGACTGCCGGCGCTACTGCTGGCCTGGGTTCGGCACGGCGTTGTGGAACCGGCTGCCTGGAAAAATAAAGCGAGCATCGTTCGGTCGTGGGCGGTGTGGCGTCCCTTCTCGGCGCTGTTTTCGTCCGCGTTGCGCCGGCGCACGATTCTGAATGCGTTGCTGATGTTCGCTTCCATCTGCGGTCTGTGGGCCGGAACCGTGTATGTTCCCGCAGCCATCACGGTACTCGCCGAAGCGGGGGGCCGACGTCGGCCCGCAAGCCGCTCAACTGGCCTCATGGGGCACGATGCTGGTGTCGTTCGCGACCATTCTTGGCTGCCTGGCGATGCCGTCACTGGCGGAACGGCTTGGCCGCCGCGGAGCCCTCGCTCTTTTCTTCACCCTGATGATGGTGTTCATCGCGCTCACCTTCGGCAAGGTCTTCTATCTGGGAGCGAGCGGTCTGCCGTGGTTCTTCGTATGCCTGTTCTTCCTGGGATTAGGCGGCGCTAACTTCGCCGTCTACACGCTCTGGCTGCCGGAGCAATATCCCACGGAGTGCCGCGCCAGCGCCTTCGCTTTCTCCACTTCTTTCGCGCGATTCGGCGGGGCGGGAATTACGTTCCTGGTGGGAAGCGGCGTCCGCCACTACGGATCGCTCGGCACTCCGGTCGCGATGACTTCGATTGCCTTCGCTCTCGGACTGCTGCTGATTCCATTCGCCGCCGAAACGCGCGGGCAGCGCTTGCCGGCGTAGTCAGTCAGTCGATGCGCGCGGCGGAAGACCTAAGACCCAGAAGACCTGCGACCTAACTCTTCGAGTAGCCCTCTGCGTTCAGGGCCTTCTTGAACTCCTTCAGAAAAAACTGCACGTTATCTTCGGTGGCCAACGGGCCCATCACTCCGATGCGGAAGACTTTGCCCGGCGAGAGGCCCGAAACCGCCGGCGATCTCAATGCCCGGTCCATTCAAAAGGTGCTTGCGTACTTTGGCTTCGTCCATACCGTCCGGTACGCACACCGTATTCAGCGTTGCAATTCGATGCGCTTCGGGAACGTGCATGCGAAGGCCCATCGCTTCGATGCCTTTGACAAAAGCTTTATGGCAACGGCGATGCCGCTCCCATCGATTTTCGATTCCTTCCTCGGCAACGACCAGCAGCGCCTCACGCAATGCGATAGAACATCGAAATCGGCGCCGTGTGATGATAGCGGTGCGACACGGTCGAGTAGTCGTGAATCAGCTTGAGATCCAGATACCAACTGCGCGAAGGCGTAGTGCGAGCACGCAGCCAGTCCATAGCGCGCGGCGACATCGCCATCGGAGACAATCCAGGAGGACAGCTCAATCCTTTTTGCGTGCAACTATAGGCGATATCGATTCCGGTTCGGTCGAACTGGACTGGCACTCCGCCGAGCGAGGTAACGCAATCCGCGATCACCAGCGCGCCGGCAGCGTGCGCCGCGGCGCAGATAGCCTGGCCCGCTTGCAACGCCCCAGTCGAAGTCTCGGCGTGAACGTAGGCCACAACCTTGGGCTTCTCGCGCGCGATGAATTCTTTCGCCTCATCATCAGTATAGGTCTCGCCCCAATTCTTCTCGAAGCGAACGACGTTCGCGCCGTTGCGCTTCGCCATCTCGGTGAGGCGGTCGGAGAAATATCCGTTGGCGAATACCGCGAGCTTCGAGCCCGGTTCGACGAAGTTGGCGACGGCCGCTTCCATGCCCGCGCTGCCCGTGCCGGAAATCACCAGCGTCGCGCCATCGTTCGTTCCGTAAGCGGTCTTGAGTAGTTGCTGAACGTCTGCCATCACCTGGATGAAGTAGGGATCAAGGTGGCCGACGATCGGTTTCGACAGCGCCTCGTAGACGCGGGGATGAACCATGCTGGGTCCGGGGCCGAACAGGTAGCGGCGCGGCGGTTCGAGGGCGGGTAAGGGAAGTGTGGCGGGCTGTTCGATGGCGCTCATGAGTCCTCGTTTCAATTGAGAGATGGCTAGATATTACGGCAGGGAGTGGAACGGACGCCATGGGGCTAATGTTCCGACTGGAACATTGGCTGAATGTTCCAGTTGGAACATATCTCACGTTTTACCGGAACACTGTGGAAATTGCGGAAAACTCGGAAAACCACCTTAAAGCTATAGTTGGCGGGCGATAGGAAGCTGAGAGGGATGGGTTTAGGAGAGGGGGCCTGGAAACGTGGTCAAAAAGCCACAGGGCGAAAGGAAAGCGGCGGAGGTCGGGTCTGGCTGCTAGCGATCGGCGGTCGCGAGTGCCAATTACATAGAGTTGCACGGAAAAGGGAGAAAGTCCTGTACTGCGCCAGTTCTGCCGGGTGAGCACATAAGGCGACATCGAATGATGCTATAATGAGTGCCTGGAGTTTCTTATGAGAACAACCGTTGCGCTGGATGACGATCTCGTCCGCATTGCCCAGGAGTTCACCGGAGTCGCCGAGAAAACGGCGTTGATCCGTGAAGCTCTCAAGGCGCTTATCGAGCGGGAAAGCGCACGCCGCTTAGCGTCATTGGGAGGCACGATGCCCGGATTGAAGAGTATTCCACGACGCAGAGTGAGAGCAAATTGATTCTCGCCGATACTTCTATCTGGATCGACCACCTTCGTTCGGGAAGCAAGGAAATGGCCAAACTGCTTAACCGAGGGCAGATTGTGATCCATCCCTTCGTCATTGCGGAGCTTGCGCTGGGATCGCTGCAGGAGCGTACTAAGACGCTTGCCCTGCTGGACCTGTTACCGCAAGTGCGAGTGGCGCAGTTAAGCGAACTGCGACTCATGATCGAGGTTCGTCGTTTGTACAGCCTCGGCATCGGTCTGACCGACGCGCACCTGATCGCCTCTGTCTTTATCAGTTCGCCCACGCTTCTGTGGACGAGAGATATACAACTCCGCAAGGTTGCCGATGGTCTTGGCATTCATGCCGGTTTGGCGTAGAAAATCGGGGAGCGGATTACGGGTGAAGTAAAAGCCCCACTTCTCGCAAAAGGCGCGAGAAGTGGGGCACCCGGCACCAAGACGCTTGCCCTGCTGGACCTCTTGCCACAAGTGCGAATGGCGCAGCTAAGCGAAGTGCGGCACACGATTGAGGCTCGTCGTTTGTACAGCCTCGGCATCGGTCTGACCGACGCACACCTGATCGCCTCGGTCTTTCTCAATTCGCCCACCCTTCTGTGGACAAGAGATAAGCGGCTCCGTAAGGTCGCCGAAGCTCTCGGCATTCACGCCGGTTTGGCTTAGGAGACAGGGAGCAGATGTGGGGACTAAGTAAAAGCCCCACCCGTTCGACTGCGCTCAGGGCAGGCTTTCTCGCAAAGGACGCGAGAGAAGGGGCACCCCAAGTTGAACGATTCGGCAGATGTGGGCCACCCGCCGGTGGGGGTTGACAACACGGGGAAACTGGCTTATCGTGACAGTTAGTTAACTAACTCACAATGGGCATGGGGAAACCACAACCAGACAAGCGGAGACGGCTGATTGAGACCGCCATGAAGCTGGCGCATCGGAACGGTTTCAGAGAGACGAGCCTGGCGGACATCGCCGAAGCCGCGCATGTTCCGGTAGGGAACGTTTACTACTACTTCAAGACCAAGGAAGAGCTGGGCGAGGCGGTTGTGGAGCGGCGCTTGGCGCAATTTCGAGAACTCCGGGAGGAGATAGACCGGTTGAGTTCTCCGAAGGAGCGGCTGTTTGCTTTTGTGGAAAGCATTCATGGGAACCGGAAGCAGCTTGCGCGTGGGGGATGTCCGCTGGGCGGCTTGTGTTCCGAGTTGCGCAAGGAGGGCGGCGCTCTCGCAAAGAAATCCGCGGCACTCTTCACCGAGCCAATGGGCTGGCTGGAGGAGCAATTCCGGGCGGCCGGCCATCAAGAGGATGCACGAGAACTTTCCGCGCATCTCTTCTGTGCTTTTCAGGGTGTGGCTGCGGTGGCACACGCCGCTAATGACCCCGACTTGGTGGTGATGGAGGTAAAGCGGCTGAAGGACTGGATCGGGATTCTGTGACATGCAATCATCGAGCAACCAGGGGAAGATCGGCACTTCACTATGAAGAAGCTTCAGGGAGAGGTCGCGCTCGACGACCCTACATCGCCAATCCCGACCTGGTCGAGCGGCCCGCGACCGGCCCTCCGCTCGCCGAAGTCGGCTGGGAAACCGTCTACGGGCCGGGACCACGCGGCGATTTCGACTATCCGGCTATCCATTCAATAGTGTCCGAAGTGCCCGGAAGTTGGGCGTCGTTTATGCGGGGTATTTAATTATGAAACTCACGAACAATACGATTTTGATCACCGGCGGTGGCAGCGGCATCGGTTACGAACTTACCAAACAACTCACGGCATTGGGTAACACGATTCTTATCACGGGCCGCGATCAATCCAAGATGGACCGCGCGAAAGCGGCCTTTCCAAAGATTCACACCTTTCGAAGCGACGTGTCCGATCCGAAAGCGATCGCCACTCTTTACGAACAGGTCACCAAACAATTTCCCGAGCTCGACATTTTGATCAACAACGCCGGCATCATGCGTGAGATCAATGTTCACGACAAAGCTGGAAGCCTCGAAGACATCACTCGCGAGATTGAAATCAATTTGAGCGGGCCGATTCGCATGGTGAAACAATTCCTGCCGCATTTGAAAACAAAATCAGAGGCCGCAATCATGAACGTTTCATCGGGACTGGCATTTGTTCCATTGCCCATTTCGCCGGTTTATTGCGCCACCAAGGCCGGTCTGCATTCGTTCACCGAGTCTCTTCGTGTGCAACTGAAAAACACCAAAGTGAAGGTATTTGAGCTAGCACCGCCGGCGACACAAACCGAACTCCTGGGCGACTTTAATTCTGAAGACATGAAAGGCGTTTCTATCATGAAGGTGGAAGACATGGTTAAAGTCGCCGTCAAAGGAATGCAAGCCGATCGATTTGAAATACGTCCAGGGCAGGCCAATCAGCTCAAAATGATGAGTCGCGTGGCGCCTGGATTTATTTTGAAACAAATGAGCCGATCGGTCGACCGTATGCTCAGAACACAGAATTAATTCGAAGTATTGCGATCAAATGTGCTCCACAGAGCGGGACCGCCCTTTGAAGCAAGTACCTTGGCGTTGTTAGCGTCACCAGATGCTCGCTGGGTTACCAGGCAAGTGCTCGACACTGCTGGCGGGTTGGCCGCCTAAAGTGAAAGCGAATAGATAGGTCCTGAGATCAGAAACCAGAATGGAGTTTTTATGAAAATTATTTTGATTGGTGCAAACGGAAAGATTGGCGAACTGGTTCAAAAGGCATTGGCGGGCGCTGGCCATGAGATCGTCAAGGTCGGACGCAAATCGGGCGATTTCCGAGTCGAGATCGAGAACCGCGAAAGTGTCAGGAAGCTTTATCAAGCCGTCGGCTGGTTTGATGCCGTGGCCATTGCAGCAGGTGAAGTCGCATTTGCTCCGCTTTCGGAACTCACCGCTGAAAAATGGCAGTTCTCGTTGGGAAGCAAGCTGATGGGTCAGATCAGCCTGGTCCAGGAGGCGATCCCGTTCATCAAAGAAAAGGGATCCTTCACTTTGGTTTCGGGCGTTCTTAATGACGAACCGATCTTCGCCGGTGTCGCGGCTTCAACCGTCTCGGGCGCATTGGAAGGTTTTGTTCGGGCTACCGCAATCGAACTTCCCAAGGGATTGCGTATCAATTTGGTGAATCCCACGATGCTAGAAGAATCCGTACCTAGTATGGGTTCGTTCTTTCACGGCGTGATTCCGGTCGAAGGATGGAAAGTTGCACAAGCCTACAAACGCGCAATCCTGGGGGCGCAAACCGGCCGCGTTTACAGAGTGGATTGAGCTTACCCAGTGTTTATTCGAAAACCGCCCGGCAACATCGCAGGAATCCGGGTTGACAAAGGAACCCACCGTTGCAGCCTAGCACTCAGTCAGTGGATTGACTGATAAACCCACGGCTATTGGCTGCCGAATAATTTATGTCACAACAAGCCCTAAGCAGGCAGAACGGAGCAAAGAGATGAGAGCAGCACTCGATAAAAAAAGGTTCGGCCCCTGGGCACTCGTCACGGGTGCCTCGTCCGGATTTGGCAGGGAATTTGCGCGGCAAATCGCTGCTTCAGGAATCAACATTGTTCTAGTTGCGCGGCGGGAGGACTTGCTTAAGGAAGTAGGCGTTGAATTTAGCAAGCGTTTCGGGGTGGAGCATCGAGTTATCGTGCTTGATGTCTCTAGGGAGGATTTCATCGGGCGACTCGCCTCCGCCACTGACGAGCTCGACATCGGGCTTGTCGTCTCCAATGCCGGCACCGGAAATCCCGGCGAGTTCTTGAAGCTTGATCGGCAGTTGCTTCAGGCGACTTTACGGCTCAGTACGATGGCGCATCTGAACATCTCCCACCATTTCGGCGCGAAACTCGCCAAGCGGGGGCGGGGCGGCTTGATCCTCGCGGGGGCAATGGGTGCGGAAAACGGCGTTCCCTGTATGGCGAACGACGGAGCCGCGAAGGCGTATGTGCACAGCCTTGGCGAGGCGCTTCACTTTGAGTTCAAACCTCTAGGTGTCTACGTCACGGTACTGGCAGCCGGGTTTACGAACACAGCCGTGCTCGAAAAGTTCGGCCTCGATCCGAAGACCATGCCGATGAAACCGATGAGCGTCGAGCAGTGCGTATCTGAGGGCCTCAGCGGTCTGGTCAAAAACCGCTCCAGAATCGTTCCAGGCCGGCTGAACCGCATATTGAACGCTCTCGTACCCGCTTCTCTTGCGCGGAAGATGGAGGCGGACTTACTTGGTAAAGGGCTTGCCAACAAGTCCGCTCCTGCAATCGCACGGGCAGAGGCCTGATCACTGACGGGTAATGAGACGGGTAGTGAATCGAGGCGTCGATGAGAGTAGAAACACTAGAAACTCAAACCCCTGCCGATTCTGCGCTTAAATCGGCGAGTGGTGTCCCTGCACGATCAACTGCTCGGCGATGCGGCGGGCTTCGGGGAGGGTCTTCGCCGCTTTCTGATCGATCTCCGCCGGAGGTCTTTCTGAATCTTCGCCAATTCCTCGTCGAACAGACGAGCGGTTAGTCAGGGCGGAGTGGTGCTCGAGCGGCTTGCCATCGTCGCCGCGGCACTTTGACTTTATGTCGCACGCGCTGCGCAATCATCAGGCGATAGATGCGGTCGGTGGCCAGATCTTCCATGTAGCCATCGAGCAGGCTGGCGCCTTTTCCGTTGAGCACGCCGTTGCGATAACGAATCACGGTGCGCACGGCCGCGCGCGTTCCGGCGAGGGTGATTCCGCCAACGCCTTTCGGGATTGGCCGCAGATCAGGATGCGAGTTCGGCAGCTTGGGCCGCTTTGAAATCTGGTTGGGATAGGGGAACTGGGCTACTGCGATTTCGTTCTGGTCGGGGTGGCCGGTCCAGGCTCCATCCATCAGGCAGTTGGCTTCGTTCTTCTTGTCTTGTTCGAGGACTTTCATGGCGCGCTCGTTTAATTCCGCGTCGGTGCGGCTGGGAAAGAGCGCGGTCATGCCGCCAATTGCGAGCGCGCCGTGCTTGTGGCAAATTTCCGGCATCAGCGTGCGGAAGTTCTGGAAGAAGGGCACGTCGTGCGGGATGGTGTTGCGGTCGGGCAGAATCCAGTTGGGATCTTCGAGCATGAAATCGATGAGCGAGGCCATGTAGTCCCAGCGGCCGAGATTCAATCCCAGGCAATGGTCGCGCAGGTTGAAAAGGAATTCTTCCATCTGATAGGCCAGCGGGTGCGACTCCACCAGCGCCATGCACTTGATGTAGTCCTGCAGGCAGGCCTTTCTGTTTCGCGAAAACCTGGAAGAGGTCGCGCCACCAGAAGGCCTCGTCGGCAGACTCGCTCTTGGGGATGTACACGGAGAAATTGTGCGGCAGCCATGCGGGATCGATCTGGTACCAGATCAAGGCCAGATCGAACAGGGAAGCGGACATGATCTCGTTCTTGACCACTCCACCCTGGCTGAGGTGCAGGCCGCGCGGGCGCACCCAGGTGACGGTTTTCGAGCGCTGCACGGTGACTTTCTTCTGCCGCTTCTTGTCGTCGTAGCTGAGTTCGTATTTGTAGGCGGCGATGGTGTTCTTGACCGCCAGCAGGATGTGCTCCCAGATGTTTGCCGTGGAATCTTCCAGATCGATCATGACGGCGGGAGATCCGGAGTTCAGCAGCTTCACGGTAAGCTCGCCATCGTCGGCGGGGCCGGTCATCTGGTTGCGCTGATCGGCGCACCAGTCGGGCACTTCGATGCGCCAGTTGGAAGTGGTCGCCTCCGAGGCGGGCAGATAATTTGGCGGGTGTCCGCCGTGCGACATTTGCAGCACCTCGGCACGTCTTGCGGCCAGCTTTTGTTGCCGCGGGGTGAATTGTTTGTGAAGCGGTAGCAGGAAATCAAAGAATCCTTTGGGGAGATCTTTTTGCGGATTTAAGTCCGCAGGAGCGTAATTCATGTATTGCGACGTGGCGTTTTCCGTATTCGATGCCATGGATGAGTTCCTTTTTTTGCGTCTCTAATCTGGGATTATCCTATCGCAATCGCCAGTGGTGGGTGCACTGCGGTTGCTTGCGCCTCGACTCGGTGCGGAGACGGGCTCGCTACGCTCGCCGGACGGGCGAATGCGCCCGTCCCCACAGGGTCTTCTTAAGGTTTTCAGCCGAGGAACCCGACTCAAGGTTGTAATCCTTTCGTAACCGGCGCCTTTCAAAAACGCTGCTAAAATCGGGGTTTAGCGCAACTCCACTCAAATTAAGGCATTCATGAACCGCTCTCTCAGAGCCGCCGCCGGTCTGCTGGTCTTCACGGCCGTATGTTTCCCTGTGCCGGGGGCGTGCCAGGCCAATGCAGTGCCCTCGATTCGCCGGGTGCTGGTGCTGCCCGCGCGAGGTCAGGTGGAGATCGAGATTGAGGCCAGCGATCGCCTGGTCCCGCATACGAACGTGTTAACCGGCCCGGATCGCCTGATCGTGGATTTCGTCGGCGCGGTTCCCGGCGGTCAGTTACGCAACCAGACCGTAAACCGCGGAGAAGTGAAGGGCCTGCGGGTAGGCTTGTTTTCATCGAATCCGCCGGTCACACGCGTGGTTCTGGATTTGAACGGTCCCCAGCCTTACCAGGTTTTTCCGTCGGGAAGAACTGTGATCCTGAAGGTCGGAGGTGCGGATACCGCCTTGCGTTCTGGATCCGGACCCGTCCTGGTGAATACGAATTATCCCAGTGCTGGGGCCCATCTCTCGGTGCCTACTTCACCTCCGCCGAGGCCGGCGCTTGAGGTTTATTTCCGGCGCGGGCTGCTTTCCATCAGTTCCAACAAGGCGAGCATGTCTGAAGTTCTTTTCGCGATTCACCAGCAAACCGGGGCGGAGATCGCCATTCCGGCGGGAGCGGAACAGGAGCAGGTTGTAGCTGAAATCGGTCCGGGGCCTGCGCCGGAGGTTCTGTCTCAGTTGCTGAACGGTTCGAAGTTCAATTTCATGATTCTGAGTTCATCGAGCGATCCGCAGTCTCTGGACCGCGTTATTCTCAGCTCGCGCCCCGAAGGGCCGATGCCGCCGCCACCGCCGCAGAGGCCTCAGACCCGTGTTGTCGAGGAAGACGCCGAGGCTGAGGCTGAGCACAAGGCCGCAACCGTGGCCAGGCCAGCGCCGCCAGTCGAGAAGTCCGACCCTGCGACCGAAAGACCGCCTGCTGCCTCTCCCGACACCAAGATCACGGGCGATACCGACACTCCCAACTAATCTTAAAGCTCTGGATTCACTTCTGGACTGCTTCTGGACTCCATCTGGACTAGGGCGGCGTAATCAGCCGCACTGGTACGGGAGAGGTTCCGGTCAGGGATTGGGTGCCGGCGGTCACGCCGCTGCCGCAGCCGGCGACGTTCAGCACGGTTACATTCGGATTGCCGTTGGCGTCGACATAGTTGATGAAGACTTGCAGGAACCCCACGATGTTGACTGGTGGTTGAGCCCCCGCCGCCAGGGTGGCGCCGTCATAGATCGGAAGAGACACAATGGAAGTGCTGCTCGAGATCACATGGTGCCGGTCATTCCAGGGATGGGATTGGCGGTGCCGGCCTGGATTTGATAGGGCAATGAGGTTGTCAGGAGCTGATCCTGTCCGCTTGCCGCTGGTCCCAGAGCTGATCGTGGATGAGGCATTGCACCGCGGTAGATGTATCGCCGGCCGCTCCGCTGGGATTCTGGGTGAGATCCACTTGATTCGGAGTCAATGCACCTGTGACACCGCATTGGTAGGGAGTGGTCTGGTCGCATCCAGCTATGGCTTCCTGATAGACGTTTGTAGTAGCGCAGCTTGGCACCGCGGCAGGGGCAGCGGGAGCTAGACCTGGGAGATATTGGAGATTGGGCGTGGGGGCGTTGATGGCGGCGGGGGTGGGACATTAGCCAGAGGCTGCGGAAGGAATGGGGGGCTGGCCGAGTTGCAGGTCCCGGTGGTGGCGCAATCGGGAGTTAAGTAGAAGGTTTCTCCGATCACGCCGGTCCCGACGCCGGCCTGAAGCATTCCGGGGTTTTGAATGGCGCCCTCCGTGGGCCCTCCAGTTGTTCCGACGAAGGGCAGGCAAGTGCGCCCGTGCATCCGACAGGATTCAGAGGGTCTTTATTGGGCACGATCCAGGGCTTCACGCAGCGCGGTTGCACCGGAACCATTGGCCCCCCGAAGCGAAGCAGCCGGAGCCGAGGGATTAAATACTTCCGCGGTGGCGGTTGCGCTCACGCCGGAATTCGTAGACGTGCCACCCGTGATCAAACCAAAAATCCGCCCGAAGAAAGTGGGCAGGGTCGCCTGTTGAACATAAACCGTAACAGTAGGATTCACGCTGAAGTTGGTTGCCCCGAGAGAGTGGAACAGTCAGTCGCCCCCGCGCCGGGACCATAAGTGACCTTCACGGTGCTGGGCTGAGCGCCGCCGACAAGATTCCATTGAGCCTGAGCCACGGCGGTCGCTGTGACAGTGGCGGTGCCGGTGGTGCCGCAAGTATTTTGCCAACCGCCTGCGGTGTTACTGGGATCGCCGGTGATGCCGGAAATGGAAATCAATCTGGCTGCCGCCAAAGCAGCCGCATCTGCGGCTCGCTGGGCTTCGGCCTTGGCCTGGTAGAGCGTGCCAATGTCGATGGAGAGCGCTGCCATCCCGATGATGCTGACCATGGCCACGGCCACGAGCGCAATGGTGACGCCGCGCTCTTTTTCCTGTCCTGTCGCTGGAGCGCGGGTCGTTAGTTCTAATTCTTCGCGCGCTACTTCCTGTGGTTGTTGCGGCGGTTCTTGCTGTGCGGCGGATGATTGGCGAGAGCATAGGAATTCTCAGTTCTCGTTCAGCGCCGTGGCTTTTGCGGTCAAGTTGCTGGTGGGCGCACCAGCCCATCCAAAGGTGGAAGCCACGCTGTTGAACTGCCACTTGTATGCGTAGTTGAGGGTGATGCAGGTTCCGACCAAATTGAGGGTATTCCCATTCGCGGTGACTGGGCTGGTGCAGCCCCGATTGATGACAAGGGAGATTCCGGTTCCCGGGCACCCGCCACCGTTGGCGGTGTAAGTCCACGTAAGGCCGGTGGGCGCGGGCGCGGGTAGCCGTCGACAAGCCGCAGTCGTTGACTTTATCCGCGATCAGATAGTTGTCGGCCACCTGGAAGGCGTCGCCGACCGATGCCGGGACTGCCGTGGAAGGGTTGCCGAGGTCATTGGCCGAATCCGCGGCGGCCACGCGCGCAGCCTCACGCGCGGCGTTGGTTAACTTCTGTTTGAGCGCAACTGCATTGCTGAAGTCGAAAATCCCCACGACAAACAAGATGAGTAGAGGCAGCGAAACGGCAAACTCAACAATCTGGGCCGCACCCTCGCCGGCCCAGGCTCGCTTTAGTCTCGCCAACAGCTGCGGCGGCGTAGCGACTCTTTTCGTCGTCGTTGTCATCGCCTTTCTCATTGTGCCTCCGCTCTCATCTCCGCCTGCCCTGGAAGCTGGATGTTTCCAAGATCCAGGCTGGTATAGGGGATGCTGAAATGGAAGGGATACTTGTAGCGCACGCTTACCGATGTGCCACATTCGCCCATGCCGGCCGGCCCGCTCACCGGCGCCTGAAAAGACAACTGCACGTTCTCCTGCACACAAACGGAAGTGACGGTGGCGTCGCAAGCGACCGGAGTGAGCGGAGTAGTGCGGCACTGGTAGAGGGTTGGCGCTGGCGTGGTCCACGCAGCACCGGTTGGAACCAATTGATTGGTGCTGAGATGCGCGGCTGCCATCGCGTTTTGTACTGCGGTTTGGGCAATTAAGCCCTGAGTGGTGCCGCTCGCAGCGCACGTCGCGCAGACCGGAGCCACAGCCGCACGCGCTCCCGCGCGGGTCGCCTGCGTGAGCGTGCCATAGATGCGGAAAGCTTGTCCGAACCAGAAGATCCCCATCAGGATCATGAACAGCATCGGAAGCACCACGGCAGCCTCGGCGATTTCCGTGCCGCGGGTATCGCGAGCTAAACGACGCCAGGCTCTCTCTCCCGACATCCTCATGGTTCTCATGCTCCCCACATTCTCTGGATTCCGAAAAGCAAAGTGGTCAAAGCCAATGCTACTCCATATGGAACCTTCAGCGATTGCGGATTATCCAGCGAAACCTCTGGCCCAGGCCTGTGAAAAGTCACCATGGACGCTAAAAGGCTTCCAATGTTGCGCATCGTTTCCTTGAACCGCCGTTTGTAAATCACCAAGCCTAAAGCCATAATCCCGGCCACGAAGACCGAGCCCATCAGCAAATCCGCCAGAACTTTCCAACCCACGAATGCGCCCAGGGCCCCGGCGAGCTTCCAGTCGCCCGCACCCAGGCTGCGCAGAAAAACAAACGGCAAGAGCAGCAAGAGCCCGAACCCGGCGCCCAGCAGGGAAGTCTCTAACCCGAGCCGCCATCCGCTGGTCAGCACGTTCACCAAAACTCCGACCAGTAATCCAGGCACCGTAAGCCAGTTCGGGATCCGGCGGCTGCGCCAATCAGTGTAACCGGCGATCAGCGCCAACGCGACCGCCAGTCCCAGGACGGCCGCCTTCAAACTTCCCCCAGCTTACCGCAGAATCCCATCCTACGCACTCCTACTGGCGCGGATTTTCACATAGCCTCGTAGTGAAGTCAACGAGGACAAAGGCTCCTCCTCCGCGCGCTCCGCGGCTCTTCCCCGGCGGTCTCCGCGGTTTAGGCTTTCCGTGGCTCAGGCAGTTACAAAAGCTGAGGTCGCGGAGAGCGCAGAGAACTGCCGCGGAGAGCACCGAGAAATCTGCCGTTCGGAACTGAGACTCTGGTCCCTTGCCAAAAACAAAGGCCCGGAATGTTTCCGGGCCTCGAGAAAGTCCATTTTCACCTACCGGCTGAACCCGCCGGGGCCGTTATGTTCCGCCACGACGCGCTTGGCGTTCTCGGCCAGGGCCTTGGCTTGCGGGAGAAGGTCCAGACCCTTCAGCACTTCTGGATCCGATTCCGCGCGCACCTTCATGCCCTCGTCCTGGCCGAAGGTATCTACAAAGATTTCGGCCTTGATGTTGGACTTGAGCCATTCGTTGTTATCGACCAGATCTGCCTGGGTGTAGGAAACATTGGCCTCGTCGAGCGATTTGCGGAAATCCTGCAGGATGAGATCGTCGACTTCAAAGCTCTTCGTGGGATGGTGAGTCACGACGTAGCGCTTGGCGAAGTTGAAGAAAGCGTAGTGCTGCAAGAGCGTGTCTTGAAAGTGATTGCTCTTGACCGGAGGGATGACAACGTCGGGCGAGATGCCGCCGCCGCCGTACACTGTGCGTCCGCTGTCGGTCAGCTTTACTTCACGATTGGCGTTGGTGCCGGATTCCGGCTCGCGGTTGTAGTAGTAATCGTAGAGGGAAATGTTGCTGTAGTCGCGCTGGATCAGCCGGCCGCTGGGCGTATAGTAGTGCGCCGTGGTCAGAGCCAGTCCGGTATTTTCCGACAGCGGATACACGGTCTGTACCAATCCCTTGCCGAATGTGACCTCACCCACGATCAAGCCCGCGATCATGATCCTGAATGGCTCCGGAAACGATTTCCGCCGCGGAAGCCGTCAGCCGGTTTACCAGCACTACTAGCGGATAATCCTTGCCGCCATTGCCATGCTGCGCCACGTAACGCTTCTCGGCCGAGGCGCGGCCGTGATGAGAAACGATGAGCTGGTTTTTCTTCAGGAATTTATCGGCTACGCCCACGCCTTCGCTGAGCAGGCCGCCAGGATTTCCCCGCAGATCGAGAATCAGGCCCTTGAGATCGCCAAACTCATCCAGCGCTTTCGAGACTTCCTCTTCCGTGGTCTCGTTGAAGCCGGTCACATGCAGGTAGCCAACGCCGGGACGGATCAGGAAGTGCACGTCCACGCTGTAGCGTGGAATCTCGTCGCGCACCAGGGTGAACTCCATCGGCTTCTCCACGCCTTCGCGCGAGATGCTGATGTGAACCGTGGTCCCTTTCGGTCCCTTCAGCATGTCGGCGACGTCGGGCGTACTCATGTTCTCCGTGGACTTGCCATCGACGGCAATGATCACGTCGCCCGGGTGAATGCCGGCTTTGTAAGCCGGGGTGCCCGTGAAGGGAAAGATCACAATCACTTTATTGTTGCGCGGTCCGACTGTCATGCCCACGCCGTAGTACTTGCCGCGCTGATCCTCGCGCATCAGGGCGTAGGACTTCGGGTCGAAGAAATTCGAGTGCGGATCGAGCGCGTGCAGCATGCCCGGGATGGCGCCGTTATAGATGGCTTTGTCCGGGTTCACCGGCTCGGCGTAGTTCTCCTCGATAACGGCGTAGACGTCAGTGAATTGTTTCAGGCTGTCTTTGACGTCGGAGTCGCCACTGAGCGACGACTGCTGCCCGGTGCGCTGGGCGAAAAGAATGCCCAGAAAGCCGCAGGCAAGGAGGAAAAAAACTACCAGGAAGAGTGATCGGCGAGAACTACGTGCCATCGTGAATTTTCCTTCGGTTGAGGGCGTTCGAACTTCCCCGGCTACCGTACTGAATATACGCAGTATACCACCACATTAGACGCCGCCGAACCGGGGTGGTCACCGCCGGTAACCACCCCGGCACCGTCATGGCGGCGCGGCGGGCAAGCGGTTGGGGTCCTGGGTTTTCCGGGACTTTCCTTCACTAGGGCACGGCGGGCTCCTCCAAGGACGCCTGAGCAGGCGTTTCCACACGGGTTGATTGGCTGGGCGCGGCCGGCCTCGCCGAGACTGATGGCGTTGAACGGGTTTTCCCGACATCCGCACTGAGGTCGCTGTCGTCATCATCGTCGGGGGCGGAAGGCGGGTGGTTTCTGACGTGCTGAAACTGGTGTGCCGCGTCGCCGATCGCCCCTCCGATCAGGGCACAGATCGCACCAACGAGTACACCTGAGGCCGCACGGCCACCCGCCGTCGTGTCTTGAGAGCGGCTGGCCCCGAGCGCAGCGCCGAAGGCAAAGCCGATGAGCGCCCCAACCGGCGAGAGTCCGGGCATCGGGGCTGCCGATCGATACGCATGCCCGTGGTAAGGCCGCATCGGCCTGCGTGGAAATCGCGGGTGTGGGCGAACTTGCGTGATCAGTTTGTCCTCATCGGAAGTTGCCGTGTTTGCACCCGTGGTGTTTTCTATCAGCGTTGAAGTGGAGTCTTGCGGTTGAGGTGCATCGGGTAGCGTCGGGCTTCCCGCCTGTGCCAAAGCTACCGATCCCAACAGCAGTGAGGTAAAGAGGCGCGAGAGGATCTTTATGTTTTTCATGAGCCGACGATAGCGCTCGTCGCGCACACGCGGTTGTGGTGTTGTGATGGTTTCCCGAGTGTCACAAAGACGAATCAGACGGTTTCAAGTGGCGTGCTCACGAACTCCGCATACCGGCGCAACTCATTGATCGAAGACTCGGCCAGCAGAGAGAAGGGAATCGCGCGGCAACCTGCAGGAAGTTCCCTGGCGGTGACGGAATCACAAACAACTGTCGCCGTCTGTTTCAATCCGCGTTGCCAGTTGGGTTCGCCGGCATCGCGGAATACGAGGCTGTCGGGATGAAAACCGGCGGCATTCAGCATGGTGCGCGCCAGCTTTAAGAACTCCGGCCACCTCGAGGCGATGCCGACCAGAGCGCCCGAGGGAGCCGGCAGCCACTGCCCCAACGACGAAGGCACAGAGCGAAAACCCAGCGTCAGCACTTCGCTTCCGTCTGGCAGCGCCTGCCGTACGGCCGCTACGCGGTTCGGAAGCGCGACCGGGATACTGCCGTCCAATGCCGTCCGGCAATCCTCTAAGCCGCAGGCGATCACCGGCAGACTCACAGCTTGCTGCATCTCCGCCGCCACAATCCGCCTGAGTTCTTCGTCCGGCTCGATTAGCAGAAAGTGGTCCGGTGGTTGCAATTCCAGCCACTGGCGGAGACGGGAGCGCAGAACAGGCAGCGAGACGCCCTGTTTGCGCGCGGAACGAAAAAGGCCGGCAATCATCTGCTCCAGCGCGAATGCGGACGAGAGAGGCACGTCAGGCTTATCGGCCCGGACAAAGACGCCGCTTCCCCGGCGATACTCAACCCAGCGATCGCGCGCCAGTTGCCGGTATCCCGCACTCACCGTGTTGGGATGCAGGTGAAAACGCCGCGCCAACTCCCGCGTGCTCGGCAGGCGCTGCCCTGGAGCGAGGTCGTCCCCCAGAATGCCAAGCACGACCTGGGTCACAAGTTGTTCGCGGATGCTGACTTCGCTTCCCCGTGCAAACCAAAGCTGCATGGCCGACTATCTTATACAGGTTACGAAAGGAATGCGCATAGCTATTGACGAGGAGACCGTACCGCTATATTGTGCCCTCACCAGCGCGTGCAGGGGGCCCGTTCTGGTGAACGCAATTGCTCGGGGAGTTGTCACGTGCTGCTTCGTCGCCTGGCCACCATTGTCTGCTGTGCCCTATTTCTGGTTTTGGCCGCCGCCGGTTATCGTCCGATCACGGTTCGCGCCGGCCAGGGCTTTCAGCCCATTTCACCCGAAGAACTGAAGATGACGAGCGAACCGCTCGCTCCGGGCGCGCCCGCGATTATCCTCTACAGGCAAGTGGACCGCGACGACAACGGCTATACCTCTCACGAAGATAACTATGTCCGGATCAAAATCCTCACGGAGGAGGGGCGAAAGCAGGCGAATGTCGAGATCCCTTTTTTCAAGGGAAATGTCGATATCGCCGGGGTGCATGCCCGCACCATCAGGCCCAACGGCTCCGTCGCCGAATTCGACGGAAAGATCTTCGAGCAGTCGCTGGTCAAGTCCCAGCGAGTCAAGATTATGGCGAAAACCTTCACTCTTCCCGATGTTGAAGTTGGAAGCATCATTGAGTATTTCTACACGCTCGATTTCAAGGAACACTATTTTTTTGAATCGCACTGGATCCTCGACCAGAATCTTTTCACAAAGAATGCAAAATTTTCCCTGAAGCCCTACCACAACGACTTTAGCGGTATGGGTGTGCGCTGGAGTTGGCATAACCTGCCGCCCGGAACAGACCGGCCAAAGCAGGGTCCGGACCACATTGTGCGGATGGAGGTGAGAAACGTTCCTTCCTTCCAAACGGAGGATTTTATGCCTCCGGAAGAGGAACTGAAGTCGCGCGTGGATTTTGTTTATGAGGACCTGAGGTTGGACCAAGCCGAGGACCAGTACTGGAAGCGCGTTGGGCAGCAGCGGAATGCCCAACTGGAAAAGTTCGTCGACAAGCGCAAGGCCATGGAACAGGCCGTGGCGCAGATCGTTGCGCCGAACGATCCGCCGGAGATGAAGCTCCGAAAACTTTATGACCGGGTGCAGCAGATCCGCAATAAGAGCTATGAACTGCAAAAGACAGCGCAGGAAGCCAAGCGCGAAAAAGAAAAGGTAGCCGAGAATGTTGAGGATGTCTGGAAGCAGGGTTATGGCAATAGTGTTCAGCTAACGTGGCTGTATTTGGCTCTGGTGCGCACCGCCGGGTTCGACGCATACGGTTGTTGGGTTTCGGACCGCCGGAGGTTTTTCTTTAACGCTAGTACCCTACAAAGTCGAAAGCTGGATGCCAACGTTGTGTTGGTCAAGCTGAACGGAAAGGATCTTTATTTCGATCCCGGACGTGAGTTCACGCCCTTTGGCCTGCTGGAATGGTCGGAAACCGGAGTCACAGGGTTGCGCCTGGACAAGGATGGCGGAACCTGGATCCGCACCACGCTTCCGGAAAGCTCAGAATCTCGCGTGAGCGCCAGGCGAAGTTGAGGTTGTCCGACGCGGGAGACCTGGAAGGCAAGCTTACCGTCACCTATACCGGCCTCGAAGCAATGTACCGCCGGCTGAAGACGATGCGTCATGCAGATGACGTCACGCGGAAGAAATTTCTGGAGGATAGAGTAAAAACGCAGATGCCGGGCACTGTCGAAGTAGAACTTACAAACCAGCCTGACTGGAGTGGTTCGGAAACGCCACTCCTAGCGGAATTTGATGTGAAGATCGTGGGCTGGGGATCAAATGCTGGAAAACGCGTGATGGTTCCCGCAGGAGTTTTCACCGCCGCCGAAAAGCACTTTTTGAACACGCGAACCGCGTTCATCCGGTGTACTTCGAATACCCTTATGAAAAGGTGGATGAGGTCACCATGGAGCTTCCCCGGGCTGGCAGGTAAGCAGCGTTCCAAAGCCGGGGGACCAGGATAAGGGCGGAATCAGTTACTCAACTGAAAGTGGAGAGCGGCGAGGACACGTTACATTTGACGCGCAAGGTGGAAGTGAATTTCATGATTCTGGAGGCGAAATACTATCCGGCGTTACAGAGCTTCTTTGACGCACTGAGGACCGCAGATGAAGGGCAGATCGTATTGCAACCGGGCTCGACGACCGCGGGCAACTAACCGGTGTGGGCTGCTGCTTTCCGGTTGTCTGGTGGCATGCATTTTCGCGTTTGTGCCGCGGGCATCTGCGGGTGGAGACGCGCCCCAGTGGATGCACGCATTGGTCAATGCGCCGTTCCCCTCCTACGATGAGAAGACCGACGCCGTGTTGCTGTATGCAGAAATCAACGTCACCGTGGTTTCCACCGACAAGATGCGCACTCGGCGTCGTGAGGCCTACAAGATTCTTCGTCCCAATGGCCGCGACCACGGCACCGTGCTAGTCCCCTTCGATGCTCAGACCAAGATCACTGGCCTTCACGGCTGGTGCATTCCCGCACAGGGCAAGGACTATGAAGTCAAGGAGAAGGATGCGATCGAGAGTGCTTCCAAGGCGGGTTTCATACTTGCGTCAGACGCGAAGGTGAAAGTACTGGCGATCCCAGCACCGGATGTTGGCAACATTATTGGCTACGAGTACGAAACGGAGGAGCGTCCCTTATTTTTGCAGAGCATTTGGAACTTCCAGGCATACGACCCCGTCCGCGAGAGCCGTTATTCTGTTCAGCTTCCCGCGGGATGGGAATACAAGGCATCATGGGTCAATCATCCCGAGGTTAAGCCCACGCAGACCGGGAGCAATGCGTGGCAGTGGGTGGTGACCGACATAAAAGAAATCCGGCATGAAGCATTCATGCCGCCGCTGGATGGGGTTGCCGGTCGAATGGTCTTGTCCTTTTTCACGTCGGAAAAAATCGTCCTCAATTCGAATGTTGACTGGGACGCGATGGGGAGGTGGTATTCCAACCTGATCGGAGAACGGATCGATCCGTCGCCGGAAGTGAAGCGAGAGTGTAGCGGCACTCACTGCTTCCATCCCCACACCGGTTCAAAAAATGCAAGCGATTGCCGCTTTCGTTCAGGAGGACATCCGCTATGTAGCCATCGAATTGGGCATTGGCGGCTACCAACCCCATCCCGCATCGGAGGTATTCGCGCATCGTTACGGCGATTGCAAGGACAAAGCCACTCTCGTCCGTTCTATGCTGCACGAGATCGGAATTGACACTTACCATGTCGTGATCTATACCGAACGCGGCGCGGTCACGCCACACACGCCTGCTCATCATGGATTCAACCATGCGATTCTAGCCGTCAAACTTCCTGACGGCCTGACTGATCCGTCACTGATCGCCACCCTCCAGCATCCCAAACTGGGGCGGCTTCTGTTCTTCGACCCAACCAATGAGTTGATCCCTTTCGGCCAGATCCCCGGCTATCTCCAGGCCAACTATGGATTGCTGGTGACCGCGGACGGTGGGGAGTTGATTGAACTGCCGCAGCAGCCTTCGTCCACGAACAGCATCTCGCGGACAGCCAAGCTAACGCTCGATGCAACCGGCACTTTGAAGGGTGAGGTGCAAGAGAAGCGGCTCGGCAAGCGCGCGTCGTCGGAGCGCTGGCGACTGCGCACTATCACTAAAGACACGGACCGCATCAAGCCGATCGAGGAATTGCTTGCAGGTTCGCTCTCCAGCTTTCACATCACCCACGCCAGCCTTATCAACCTCCAGCAAACCGACCTGCCTTTCGGCTTCAACTACTCGTTCGAGTCGCCGAACTATGCCAAGACCGCCGGCAACCTTCTGCTGGTGCGGCCGCGCGTGATGGGGAACAAAGGTCAGGGGTTCCTGGAAACTAAAGAGGCCCGGAAGTTCCCCATCGAATTCGAGGAACCAACGCGCGATACCGATACATTTGAAATCACGATACCAGCCGGCTACGTCGTGGACGAACTGCCGCCGCCCGTCGATGCCGAGTTCAGCTTTGCCAGTTATCACGCCAAGACCGTGGTGAATGGCAACATTGTCGGCTATACCCGCACTTTTGAGCTTAAGGAACTAAGCGTTCCCGTCAATAAGGCCGAGGATCTCAGAAGGTTCTATCGCATGATCGCCGGCGATGAGCGGAACACGGTCGTCCTCAAGCCTGCTCCGTAACGGTCAAGTGCCCGGCTTCAGTGGTCAGTGATCAGTGATTAGGGGTCAGTGAACACATCTGATCAACGCAGGCGGTTTTGCTGACCACCGACCACTGACCACTGACCACTTTGACAGCTCGCGCCGGAATGCCGTGAAACTTTCAAACCAGAGCCGCGTCGCATTGCCCCCATTGTCCTGCCGCATTATGATGTGGCCATGAGTTTTTCCGACACCATCTTCCTTTTCTTTCTGGCGCTCATTCTCTTTGGGCCGAAGAAGCTGCCGGAGATGGCTCGTCAGGCCGGGAAACTTCTCGCCGAACTGCGCCGGGCCTCAAACGAGTTCAGGTCGCAGATCGAAACCGAGATCTCGCACCTGGAGGTCCAGAAAACCCTCCCGCCCGACCCGCCGCCGCAAGGGACGGTCGCCAGCGGCACGAACGCAGAGGCGAGCGAGCCCGCGCCGCCACACGAATCGCCCGGTACTCTAGCAATTCCCTCTACTGAAGCTGTCCCACTGGTTTTGAATTCAGGCAATTCGAGTCCTGCCGCGTCTTCCGATTCCACTCCTTTGGCCGAGGGTGTGGTTGAGCCGAGCGTCGGAGCCCCTCAGGACCCCCATGCTTGAAACCGCGACCGCGGCCGGCGACGATGAACACAAGGGTGAAGCCATGCCTACCATGGGATTTCTCGATCACCTGGAGGAACTGCGCCGCCGCCTGGTTTACGCCATCGCAGCGGTGGCAGTGGGATTCTTCGTCTGCTGGTGGAAAGTGGAGCGGATCTACGACGTTATGCAGCGCCCCATCATGTCAGCGCTCAAAGCGAACGGCCTGTCGGAAAAGCTCGTCTATCTTAACCCAGTTGAACCCTTCAACCTTTACTTGAAGATTGCCGCGCTGGCCGGTCTGTTCCTTACGTCGCCGTTCGTGCTCTATCAGGTATGGATGTTCATCTCGCCCGGGCTTTACCGCAACGAAAAGCGCTACGTTGTGCCGTTCATGGTCTCGACCATCGCACTATTCACCACCGGCGGATACTTCGGCTACAAAGTTGTCTACCCCCGGGCGCTCGATTTTCTCATTCACTTCGGCCGGCAGTTCCAGCCGATGATCACCATTGGGGAATATACGTCGCTGTTTCTCAGCATTATCCTCGGCATGGGCCTGATCTTCGAGATGCCCATTCTTATTTTTTTTCTGGCGTTGATGGGTATCGTCAGCGCCAGCTTCATGTTGAAAAACTTCCGCTATGCCATTCTGCTTATTTTCATCATTGCGGCCATCGTTACCCCGACTCCCGACATTATGAGTATGTGCATCTTTGCGGCTCCCATGGTCGCGCTGTACGCTGTCAGCATTGGCATCGCCTGGCTCGTCCATCCCAAGCAGCGGCGGGCGCGCGAGGAAAAGAATTGACCAGTGTGCGGGATGACAACTGTGTGGCATGACAAATGTGCGGGATGACAACTGCGCTGAACTTCCGAGGTTTATGAATCGATGAAGATAGTCTCCCTCCCGATCTTGCTGTTCTCGCTTGCGGTCACCCTCGTTTCCTGCAACCAAGACAAGGACGCCAATCAAGCTAAGGTACAAATTCCCGCTTCAATTGCACCGGTCGCGACGCCCAGGGCTCCTCTTCCAGCCGACAGCGGCCCGCGGCCGGCTTTCGATTCCGCCCGCGCCATGCAGTATGTGAAAGAGATCGTCGCCTTCGGTCCGCGGCCCATCGGCAGCGCAAATCACAAGAAGGTCGAGGACTACTTGCTCGCCCATCTCAAGGGCGACGAGGTGGAGAACGACGTCTTCACCGCCGATACACCCGAAGGCAAGTTTCCCGTACATAACATCATCGCCAAGTTTCCCGGGACGAAAGATGGCATCATCGTGATCGCCAGCCACTACGATACGAATTACCCGCTCCGCAACACATCCTTCGTAGGAGCCAACGATGGCGGCTCCTCCAGCGCGCTTCTGTTGGAATTCGCCAATCAACTGCGCGGCAAGGCTCGCCCGGGCTACAGCATCTGGCTGGTCTGGGACGATGCCGAGGAAGCAATCAAACCCGACGGTTCTGGGGGCCTCCAACAGGAAATGCCGTTCGAGAAAGACAGTCTTTATGGCGTTACTCACCTCGCCGAAAAATGGCAGGCCGATGGCACGCTCAAGAGAATTAAGGCGTTCCTGCTGGCAGACATGGTCGGGGACGCCGACCTCAACATCGAGCACGATTCGAATTCCACCCAATGGCTTGAGGACGTGGTCTATGAGGCTGCCTCCCGGCTTGGCTATCAATCCCACTTCTTCGCGCGGACCATGGCGGTCAGCGACGATCACCTCCCCTTTTTAGCCCGCGGCGTACCCTCGGCCGACTTCATCGACTTCGACTACGGCTACAACGACGTGTTCTGGCACACCACGCAAGATACCGTCGACAAGCTCAGCCCCAAGAGCCTGGAAATTGTCGGCAGCACGATGCTCGAGACGGTCCGCATTCTCGACAAGATGGATCCGCTGCCGCCGAAGTGAACTGTCTAAGAGCTAGGGAATGATGACGACGAAAAGCTCTTAACCGCAAAGGTCGCTAAGGTTACGCAAAGGTCGCGAAGAAGTACTTGATCGTCCTCGCGTGCTTCGCGCATTCTTTGCGGCCTTTGCGGTTAAGAGCTTTTGCTCTTTTCCAGAATTTGATTTCTAATGCATCGATAATCGGCAATCTGACTTGCTCTACTTCTGGATTCTCTTCAACCTGTTCGCGCTGGGTATGCTGGCGCTGGATCTCTTTGTCTTCCACCGCAGCGGCCGCGCTGTGCGCCCACGTGAGGCCTTGGCCTGGAGCGCCATGTGGATCGGCCTGGCCGCGGCCTTTGCCGGAATCGTTTTCTTCTGGCAGGGACGCCAGGTCGCGCTTGAATTCGTCACCGCTTACGTCCTCGAACTCTCCCTCAGCGTGGACAATCTTTTTCTCTTCCTCGTAATCTTCCGCTATTTCTCCGTGCCCGAACAGCACCAGCGCAGCGTGTTGTTTTGGGGAGTTCTCAGCGCGCTCCTGATGCGCGGCCTTTTCATTTTTGCCGGCGTCGGCCTGATCCATCGCTTCCACTGGATTCTCTACTGCCCTCGGAGCGCTGCTGATTTACAGCGGCATCCGCTTGGGATTCACCGGGGAACATCAATCGATCCCGCGACCAACCCTGCAGTGAAAGTTCTGCGCCGCTGGATGCCGGTGACAGACGATTATCAGGGCGGCCGTTTCTTTGTTCGCGGATGGAAGGGCAAACCAGGTCTCTATGCCACGCCGTTGCTGGTTGTTCTGGCCGTGATCGAAACCACCGACGTGCTTTTTGCCGTCGATTCTATTCCGGCCGTCCTCGCCGTCACCCTCAACGCCTTTATCGTTTACACCTCGAATGTATTTGCCATCCTGGGTCTGCGGTCGATGTACTTCGCCGTTTCCGGCCTGATGAAGGTTTTCCGCTTCCTGCACTACGGTCTGGCGATGGTGCTGATCCTGGTGGGCTTGAAGATGATCGCTGCGGATTATTTTCCGGTCCCGACCCACGTGACTCTGGCTGTAGTGGCCGGAGTGCTGCTGGTGTCGATCGCGGCTTCGATAGCGTTACCCGACAAGTCGCGATGACAAACAAATTGCTGATTGTTGATTGATGATTGAAAACCCTCGAGTCCCGTGCTTGTCAATCCGCGATCAACAATCCGCAATCAACAATCCGCAATCAACAATTCTCGCTCAGACAAACCGCACACTCTCGCCCTTCACCACCGAGTGCTTCAGAAACCGTTTGTCATCGTGTCCGGGATTGTCGATCCGATAATGCGAGCCGCGACTTTCCTCGCGTGCCAGCGCCGAGCGCGCCACCAGCAGCCCCGCCAGATGCAGGTTTGCCGCCTCGTGCGCCCGCCGCGTGCGCGGATGCGCTACCCTCGGCGCCAGCTCCTCCAGCGCTTTGATTGCCTCCTGCATTCCAGTCCGCGTGCGCACGATGCCGGCATTCTTCCACATGACCTCCTGGATCTGGCCAATCAGCTCTTCGATTCCCGCGTCCACCGGCCCGTTCTGTGAGGCAGCTTTCTTTTCACCGCCGGGCTTGTGCGCCTCCTTCAGTTCTCCACGCATGGCCTTTCCCGCGCGCGCTCCATATACCAGGCCCTCGAGCAGCGAATTGCTGGCGAGCCGGTTTGCCCCATGTACGCCGGTCGCAGCCGTTTCGCCTGCGGCGTTGAGTCCAGCGAGACTAGTCTTGCCATTGAGATCGGTGTGCACTCCGCCGATCGAGAAGTGTGCCGCGGGACGAACCGGAATTACGTCCTCGGTGATGTCAACATTGTGCTTCATGCAGGTCGCGTAGATGCGCGGGAACCGCTTCTGCACTCTGGCGGCGTTCATGTGCGTCAGGTCGAGATAGACGAACGGATCCTTGGTGCGGCTGACTTCCATTTCATGCATGATCGCCCGCGCCACTACGTCGCCCGGAGCTTGTTCGGCCAGCGGATGGTATTTGTGCATGAAGCGATCCATCTCGATGTTCCGCAGATACGCGCCCTCGCTCCGTAGCGCTTCCGAGAGGAGAAACCGGGGGACCTTCTTCATGTATAGCGCCGTGGGATAAAACTGAATGAATTCCATGTCGCTGACCTCCGCACCCGCGCGGAAGGCCATGGCCACGCCGTCTGCCGTGGCGGCTTCCGGATTGGTGGTGTTGCGATACAGTTGCCCGAGACCTCCCGTGGCCAGTAACACTGCCGAGCAAGCGACCTCTTCCGGCATTCCTTTTTCGCTGATCAGCGCGACTCCCGTCACCCGCTGGTCTTCACTCGCGCGATCAGTTAGAAGTTCGGTGGAAAATTCGCTTTCCAGCACAGAAACGTTTTTGCACGCCCGCGCCTTGGCCTGGAGCACGCGTAGAATTTCGCCCCCCGTCGAATCGCCCGGAGCTCGCAGAACGTGGCTGTGGCTGTAGGAGGCTTCGGTTTCAAATACCAGCTTGGTTCCATGCCGATCCTGCTTGCCCCAGGAGATCAATTCCTGGATGCGCTCAAGCCCTTCCTCGACCAGTGTCTTTACGGCTTCCTGACGGCACAGGCCGTCGCCGGCGATCAGGGTGTCCTTCAGGTGCAGGATGACTTCGTCTTCATCGCTCAGTACAGGCGTGATCTCAGCCGCCGCAGACTGCGTGCCGGAATTCACGGCCTGTGCCTTCGACAAAACCAACACGCGTCCCGCGCCCGCCAGTTCGATCGACGCCCGCAGTCCCGCAACCCCGGCGCCAATCACAACGAAATCGGTCTCGGCTGGAAGACCTTTCATAAACGGGCAAATAGTACCACTTCCGGGGCCTGTACGATCAAAACCGCGCTGTCCATAAGCTATTATGGGATTTCATGGCGCAGGTCACTATCCATGTCCCGCCCCGGCCTTACCAGGCCCGCATCGAGAACGGCTTGCTGGCGCGCGCCGGAGCGCTGCTGGCAGAGCTGCTGCCTCAAGCCAGCAAAGTGTTCGTGGTAACGGTTGCGCCGGTGCGCCGCCGCTGGGGCGCAAAACTGGTTCGCTCCCTGGTCTCTGCGGGCTTCAAGCCCCAAATAGTCCAGATGTCTGATGGAGAGACTGCCAAGAAGCTGAAGACGATTGAAACGCTGGCGGAAAGATTGTCTCGTCTTGGCGCCGATCGCAAAGCTGTTCTCATCGCTCTGGGCGGTGGCGTGGTAGGCGATGTTACCGGACTGCTGGCTTCTCTATACATGCGCGGCGTGGAATTGGTGCAGGTTCCAACCACGGTCCTGGCCCAGGTGGATGCGTCGGTGGGCGGCAAGACCGGCGTGAATCTTGGGGCTGGGAAGAATTTGCTGGGAACGTTCTACCACCCCCGCACGGTGCTGATTGATCCCGAAGTTCTCCGCACGCTTCCCAACCGCGAGTTCCGCGCGGGGCTCTACGAGGCGCTCAAGTGCGGCATCATCGGGGACCTCGATCTTTTTCTGCGCTTCGAACAGAAGGGTGCCCAGATCCTGAAACGCGATCCTGTGGAACTCGAAGGCCTCATCGCCCAATCCGTGAAGTTGAAAGCGGAAGTCGTCTCCGCCGACGAGCGCGAAGGCGGCCTGCGCCGCGTGCTCAACCTCGGTCACACCATCGGACACGCGCTTGAGGCCGAAACCGGCTACCGCAGCCTGCTTCACGGCGAAGCGGTCGCCTGGGGCCTGATTGCCGCCACCAACATTGCCCTCACGGTGGGCCGCACCGACAGCATAACCGCGGGCCGCATCGCCGATGCTGTGCTCGGTCTCGGACGCCTGCCGGAACTCAAAGTGAGCGCCCGCAAGATTCTTGCCCGGCTGCAGGCCGACAAGAAAACGCAAGGCGGCGTCGTACACTTCGTGTTGCCGCGGGAAATCGGGAAGATCGAAATCGCCGCCGATGTGCCGGATGACGTCGTGATTTCAGCCGTCGAGGAGTTGCGTCGCCTGTCGCACGGGGGATGGGCAAAGTGAAATTGTTGATTGATGATTGTTGATTGAAGAGCAAAAAGCCCCGAAGTCCGATGGGCCTTAATTAACAATCAGCAATCATTAATCAACAATCATCAATCAACTTGCATCCGGCACTCATGGCCTCGACCCTCAAACCCGTAGTGGGCGCCGCTCCCGAAGGCGCAAGCGACCCTGACGCAGCCGCGCGCGCCGTTCGCCAGATGTTTACCTCGATCGCCCCGCGCTACGACCTGCTCAACCACGTATTGTCGTTCAACGTAGATCGCCTGTGGTGGCGCCGCACTGCGCGCACCTTTGCCCAGATACTAGCCCAGCCGAACTCCCGCGTGCTCGATCTCTGCTGCGGAACTGGCGACATGACCTTCGCCCTGGGCAAGCAGGCAGGGAACTCGACTCCGCGGGTCCTGGGAGCAGATTTCTCCCATGCCATGCTGCAGCGTGCCCGGCAGAAGTTGATCGGGAACAAACAAAATGGCAACGCTGCCGCCCCCCACTGGATCGAAGCTGACGCCCTCCGCCTTCCATTTCCCGACCAGTACTTCAGCCTTGTGACTTCAGCCTTCGGCTTTCGCAATCTCGCCGACTACGACGCCGGCCTGCGCGAGATCGCGCGCGTCTTGCGCCCCGGAGGGGAGTGCGGCATCCTCGACTTCAGCGAACCCAAGGGCGTTGTCGGGCACGTTTATCGCTTCTACTTCAAGCAGGTTCTGCCGCGGGTCGGCACTCTGCTTTCCGGCGTGCGCGGACCCTATGTCTATCTCCCCAACTCGGTCGAACGTTTCCCCGAGCCCCAGGAAATGCTCGCACGAATGCGCCGCGCCGGCTTCCGCGAAGCCACTTGGACGCCTTACACGTTCGGTATTGCAGGCTTGTATCGCGGAAAGAGGTGAACCAGCGAGAAAAGACCAGAGGGGAAGCAAAGCAGGTCTTAGGTCTTGGGTGTTAGGTTTTCCTATGACCTAAGACCTATCACCTAAGACCCGTCTAAGGCCTATCACTAAGACCCAGCCTGAACCTCTTTTGCCGAAGCGCCCTGCCCGGCTACTGGCACGTTCTTGACGCTGTCGGCAAACGCATCGGCAATCGTATAACGCATCACGTTCTCATACTCCCTGCCCAGAAAGCTTCGCAACCGGTCCGTATTCATGATGTACTCGCCAGTCATGTAAGGCAGCGCTTCCGGTGGAATCGCCGAGATCTGCCGCTTCCACAAATATTGCAGCACCAACCTCATCGCCCACTTTCCAGGAACCTGAACCAGCTTCGCGTGCGCCATCTCAATGCAGCGTCCGAAGGTAAGCGGCTCGCCGCGTCCGGCCACATTCAGAATGGTCAGACGCTGGGCTTCCGGATCGCGATGCAGAATGTGCGCGATCAGCCGCGACATATCGTCCACGTGTACAAACTGAATCTTCTTGTCGAGATACTGTTGCCCGCGCGGCAGCATGCAGGGCAGCCGTTTGCCCTCGCTTCGCATTTTTTCCGCTTGCGCGCCTTTGCCGTTGGGTGTGCCCCGAAACGCTCCCAGAAGGTAATTCTCCACGCTGGCCCCGGCAAAAATATGCGGACGCAGAATGTACACACTACACCCCCGCAACGCGGGAGCACGCTGCTGTACCACTTCATCGGATTGCTTTTTGTGAATCGCGTAGGGCAGGGTGTGCGCCGCCATTACGGAGTCTTCCGTAGCCGGCGCAGGCAGGCTGGGCCCATAGGCGGAAACGCTGCTGGGAAAAATGAATTGCCGGACCCCGGAATCCCCTGTGCGATTCGCTTCGGTGACGGCCTCCATCACACGCGCCGTGCCCGCCACATTGATCTGCCACATGCGCTCAGGATTGAGCACGCCCGTGCGCACCGGATCGATCACAAACGCAAGGTGAGCTACCGAAACCGGCCGGGTGTCGTGCAGCAATTCGTAAAACGCGCGTGTGGCGGACTCCTCGCCCAGATCCATGCGCTCGAACTGCAGCGGCAAATCAGTTTGGGGTGGACTCAAGTCCACCCCAATCACTGAAAAGTCTCCCAGCAGCGGAAGCAACCGGCGTCCCAGGTTTCCCGCAATGCCAGTGACCACGACGACAGGTTTCGCGCTCTCCATTAGCTCGGCCTGAGTTAGTTCGGCTTCGAGGGAGGAGCCGCTGCTGCGGGTGGTGCGGATTGTTGCGGCACACCCTGCGGCTGGGTCTGCGGAGCTGTCGGCGGAGTCATCCGCGAACGCCGCGGCGGTCCCGGCGGCGGTGCCGGTCCAAAATACGCCTCGTTGGTCACCGTCTGGTACGAGTTGTTGTACTTGTCCATTGTTTCCTTCAAGCGCTCGGCCTTCAGCTTGTTATGGATCTCTTCCTTCACCTGGTCTAGCGGCAAAACTTCTTTGCTCACCACTTTGTACACGTAGTGGCCGCCATTGTCGCTGATCACCGCCGTTACCTCACCCACTTTCAGCTCAAACACGGCGGCGTGCCCCTGAGGCAGTCCCGTGCGCCGCACTTTGGGCAAATTAACCGTCGGGTTATCGACTTTTGTGCCCGCCGCTTCAAACGCTTCTTTCTGCAGCTTGATGAAATCCTCGCCCGCCGCCGCGCGCGCGCGCAGGCTGTCGGCCAGCGCGTTCAACTCCTGCTCGCCTTTTTCCTGCTTGGCCTTTTCGGCGGCTTCCTTGGCTTTCTGCTGCTCTTCGGTCAGCTTCGTCTCCTTGGCTTCTTCCTTCGCTTCTTCCTTGTTCTCGGTCGACGGCTGCTTCATCTTCGGGACAAACAACCGGTCCAGAGAGAACTGCTCGTACGCTTCAGGATTCTCCTTGTAATAGGCCGCAACCTTCTCCGGCGGAACCTTGTCCGCCTCTTCCCGCACGCTATCCTGCATTCTTTGCGCCAGAATCCGCATCTTGACGAATTTCAGCGTCTCTTGGTAGCCTTCGCTCTTATCCAGGCCCTTCTTTTTCGCTGCTTCCGACATCGCGATGACGCTGGGAAGCTGGGACGCCAACTGGCGCTTTTGCTGTGCATTCAGAGGATTCGGCCCCTGTTGCAGCGCCTTGGCCAGCTTTTCGAACTGCGCCCGCGTAATCACGGTCTCGCAGTCCGCCGGTTTCTTTGCGGCGGCAGCCGTTTTTCCCGCGGCAGTTTTCGACGCAGCCGCCGTCTTCGGCGTCGCCGCGCATACACCCTTGATCGTGATCACAGCCGCACTCTCCGCCACTTCCACAGCAGGCGCTTCCGCTTTAGTCTCGGCATTCGGCGCCGGATGCGGAGTCACTTGCGCCGGATCCCTGCGCCGGGGCGGGCTGCGCCGCCGGCGCCGCTGGCTGTGCCTGTCCCCAGGCCAGTGTTCCCAAACACACAAACAGCAACCAACTCTTACCCATACAGATTCCTCCAAGGATTGGTACATCAGGAAGTTAAACAACTCGAACCTAGCATCCTAGCATAGAGCCGGTTTCCTGCAGTAGAGGGACGCCCGTCTTTCTTAGCGCTCTTAGCGGCCGTTCTTTGCGCCCTTAGCGGTTAAAGGCTCTTGATCTCGCTGCCCAGAACAAATTCGCGTTGGCGCAATCCCGCCCAATCGCAGATAATCCCATCATGTCCGGGACGCCGGCCCTTTACTCGCCCAACGCCATGCGCGCCGAAAAACGCGCCGTCGCTGGGAATTCGGTTCTCGCCGCTTTCGCTATCACCGGCGGAAAAATCGTAGTCGGCTTCACCACCGGCAGCCTCGGAATCCTCTCGGAAGCCGCGCACTCAGCCTTGGATCTGATTGCCGCCCTGCTCACATATTTCTCCGTTGGAGTCTCCGACAAGCCTGCCGACGCCGATCATCAATACGGCCATGGCAAGGTCGAGAACTTCTCCGCTTTCGTAGAAACCGGCCTGCTTTTGCTGACCTGCGTCTGGGTTATCTACGAAGCCATCATGCGCCTGTTCTTCCGCCACGTGGAAGTCGAGCCATCCGCCTGGGCATTCGCCGTGATGCTGATCTCGATGGCGGTCGATTGGTGGCGCTCACGCGCTCTTGGCCGCATCGCCACCAAGTACGATAGTCAGGCCCTCGAGGCCGACGCGCTTGCACTTCTCCACCGACGTCTGGTCGGCGGGCGTAGTGGTTATCGGTCTGGTGCTGATTCTGCTGGGTCGCATCTATCATCTGGATCGGCTGCGCCTCGCCGACCCCATCGCGGCTCTGTTCGTCGCCGGCGTCATCGTTTCCGTGAGCTGGCGCTTGGCGCGCCGCACCGTCGATGCTCTGCTCGACGCCGCTCCCGCCGGAATCCGCGCCCAGATCATCGACGCCGTCTCGCGCGTCGATGGCGTGCTCGAAATCGGACGCGTGCGCATCCGCCGCGCCGGCAACCGCTATTTCGCCGATCTCGCCGTCGGCTTCGCCCGCACCGTGACCTTCCAGCGCTCCGAGCAGTTGGTGGCCGCGGTAACGGCCGCCGTCCACAGCGTTCTTCCCGACGCCGACGTTACCGTGCAACCGCTGCCCCGCGCCCAGCGTTCGGAAAACATTTTCGACCGGATTCGCGCCGTCGCCACCCGCCACAATCTCAACGTCCACGACATCAGCGTGCAGGATCTCCACGGCCACCTCCATGTCGAGCAGCACGTCGAACTCGACGAGAACCTGACCTTGAAGTCCGCCCACGACCTGGTCACCGAACTCGAAGCCGACATGCGCCACGATGTTCCCGAGATTGCCGACATCCTCACCCACATCGAAAGCGAACCCGCAACCATCGAAACCGGCGACGAGTTGGTCCGCGACGCCGGCCTCGAAAGGCAACTGAAGCTGGTCGCCGGCCAGTTTCCTGAGATCGTCGACATGCACGACGTCCAGATCAAGAAAGTCCGCGGCCGCCTCTACGTCTCCTGCCACTGCACCATGTCCGACGATCTGCCGCTCGCCCGCGTCCACGACATCCAGACCGAACTCGAAATCCATCTCAAGCAAGCGGCGCCCGAACTGTTCAGAGTGCTGATTCATCCCGAACCCAGCACCGACAATCGGAGATAGAAGGAACACATGAACGGGTTGCCCGCGCCCATCCTGCTTGACATTGCGATCTTCTTCACCGCGCTCTCCTGGGGACTGGGCATGTATCTGGTCGACAAGAAAGCGCACGTCTTCGCCTCGCTGGCGATCGGATGTTTCGTCTGCCTCCTCGGGTACAGCGTCCAAAGCCTCGGCGCGCCTATATGGGCGGTCGTAGCCGCGCCGATCCCCCTGGACTTTTTGCTTCTTTGGTATGTTTTGAGAAACTTGCGAAAGATGTTGCTCGCCTACGTCCTGATCTGGGCGATCTACATCGTGTTCCACGTCCTGCTAAGTTCACTCCTCCATTACGATTCTCTGGTTCCGGCATGGAGACTACATTCGTGAGTCTTGAGGACAGCCGAGTACGAAAAAGAAGGAACTCTTATGACTGACGCTCGCGCAACTTGGATCGAGAAGCAGCGCTTCAACGGCATCGCCAGCAGCGGCCACCAGATCGTCGTCGACGGCGACCATGCAGCCGGGAACAGCCCGATGGAACTTGTCCTGATCGGCCTCTGCGGCTGCACCGGCTACGACGTCGTCTCCATCCTGCAGAAGAAGCGCGAGCCGTTTACCAGCCTGGAAGTCCGCGCCCAGGCCGAGCGCGCTCCCGACCCGCCTTCTGTCTACACGAAAATCAAGCTGATCTACCGCGTCGGTGGTAAAGTGTCTCGCAAGGCGGTCGAAGACGCAGTCCGCCTCTCCAAAGAAAAATACTGTTCGGTCTCGGCCATGCTTGAGAAGACCGCGAAGATCACCGCCGAGATTGAATACGTGGATGAGCACGGAGGCGTAGACTTTGGATGGCGCAGCGCTTCGCGCGTTGCGAATAAGCGGGTGGAGCAGACCTTCCAAGCCCTGCGTCAAGAAGCGCCCGGAAATTTGCGGGCTTTTAGCCCCTGAGGTAATTGGACCGAGTTTCTGCTCCTCAACCATCGATCACTTATGATCCAGCGCATCCTCCTCTTCACCCAATCCGGCTGCCTCAACTGCGAAGTGATGAAGATCTTCCTCGAAGCGAAAGGGCATCGCCTTCGAAGAGCGCAACATGAGCAACGACGCCGCCGCCCGCGCCGAATTGCTCGAAACCTACCACTGCCGCACCGCCCCCACTCTGGTGATTCTCACCGCGGCCGGCGCCGAAGTGATCGAAGGCTTCGATCCCGAGCGCCTTGACCGGTTCCTCTCCGCTGCCTGATCATCGAAACGATTCGCGAGGGTCGATATCCCGAACTCAAATCAGCCTGACTCAAATCAGCAAAGCTCGCACCCACATCCCCTGCGCGGCTATTTCTTCATCGCCGCGGCGACATTTCTCTGGGGAGTCTCCGCCAATCTCGGCCGCGCCGTTTTTACCGGAAAGCTACCGCTGAGCGCCGCTGCGCTCGGCCCCGCCGCCCTTCATGCCATTGATCCACTTATCCTTTCGCAGACTCGCACTACATTCTCTCTGCTGCTGCTGCTTCCTCTGCTAGTCGCTTCCCAAGGCTGGCAGCGGATCAAGCTCCCCGCGCGCGATCTCGCTTACTGCTTCCTTCTGGGCACGCTCGGCGTGGCCGTCTCGAATTACTTCTATTACGTCGCGGTCCAGAGAACGAACGTCGCCACTGCGATCATCGTGCAGTACACCGCTCCCGTGTGGGTTCTGTTCTATGTAGTGGCTCGCCGCCAGCAAAAGCTTTCTGTGCAAAAGGTGGTTGCCGTAGCCTTTGCGGTAGCTGGAATCGCCCTTGTTATCGGCATCATCGGAACAAAGCCAACCAATGGGCGAGCCCTGCGCCTCGATTCCTACGGCTTCATCGCCGCGCTGCTGGCCTCGCTCTCGTTTGCCTTCTACAACGTCGGCGGACATCGCATCCTGGCCCGTTACGACCGCTGGCGCGTGCTCGTCTGGACTCTCGCCGCGGCCGCCGCCTTCTGGCTGTTCGTGAACCCTCCCTGGAAAATCGTCGCCGCCCACTACGCGCCCGCGCAATGGCTCTTCCTGTTTGTATTCTCGATGACCTCGGTGCTCGGACCATTCTCGCTCTACTTCCTCGGCCTGCAGCATCTCGAGCCCACGCGCGCCATCATCGCCAGTTGTCTGGAGCCGGTATTCTCCATCGTTCTCGCCGCGCTACTGTTGGGGGAAGTGCTGCGCCCGGTTCAAACCTTGGGAATCATTTTTGTGCTCGCGGCCATCGTCATCGTGCAGCGACCAGGCCGCGGTCTCGCAGAAGAGTCCGTTGCGGTCGAGCCTATCGAGTAGAATTCCCAAGTCGGAACTTGCTGCGCCCGCTTTCGGATTTACAGGCATCTCGTACCAGAAGGGTGGCATCTATCTAGCATTCGCGGGGCTGAACTTAGTCTAGCTTTGATGATTCGATCTCGAACGGGAGGTCTGGAATCGTCGTGAAAATGATTCGGCTAAGAACCATCGCGCTTACCTCCTCGTGCCTGCTTGCGGTTCCATTCTTGTCTCTCGCGCAAACCCCTGACCCGCCAACGTCCACTTCTCAGGACGCCCAGAAGCCGGCGGCCCCTCAGGATCAGAAAGCAACACAGGAATCACAGCAGCCGACGACAAAGCCTTCCAGCGATCTGCCCAACGCGCCTTCGAGCACCAAGACCGAGCCCTCGCTGGAAGACCTGGGTTTCTCCGCAGCTCAAGCCCAAGGGGACGCGAAGCAACAGGCTTTGCTCGACAAGCGCACCCACATGCTGAAAATCCATCAGCGTCTGGGCTTGATCGCTGCGATTCCTATCACCGCGAGTGTCATCACGTCCGTCGGCGCTGGCGGCAAAGACACCAGCAAGGCTTCCCGCGATCTGCACGCCGCACTGGGCGGGCTTGCGGGAGATTTGTATTTCATGAGCGCCTACTATGCTATCCGCGCGCCCAGGGTTCCCGGAACCGAGACTCGCGGTCCCATCCGTTTCCACAAGGCCATGGCTTGGATCCACGGACCGGGAATGATTGCGACGCCCATCCTGGGGATCCTCGCCTTCGATCAAAAGAACAAAGGGGAAAAAGTTCACGGCATCGCCCAGGCGCATGGGCCAGTAGCTTTCGTAACCGCCGGTGCGTTTGGCGCCGCTCTGCTGTCAGTTTCCTTGAAGTTCTGACCGCGAGGTGGACAGCTCTAACGATGATCAAAACCGTCGCCGCCAGCCTGCTTCTCTTCTTACTGCCGCAGCTTGCCTCCGCTGCCGACAGCCAATGGACTCTGCAACAAGGCACGCTTACTTATCATGTGTCTCACCCGCTGCACCAGAGCGAAGGCGTCAGCCACGAGGTGCGCGGCAAAGGCGTTTGTCACGCCGGACAGTGCGACTTCCTGATCGCCGTGCCAGTCAAGTCATTCGACTCCGGCGACAGCAACCGCGATCTCCACATGATTCAGGTAACGCGCGGCGCACAGTTCCCAATGGTCACGGTGCGCACGAAATTGCCCGAATCCGCCTCCACTTTCACAACCATTCAGGCCGATCTGGAAATCCAATTCGCCGGCCAGACAGCCCAGTACAAACAGGTTTCGTTCCAACTGGTGACGCAAGGCAACCAGATACGAATTACAGGAACCATTCCCGCGACGCTCGCCGATTTCAAGATCGACCCGCCTTCGCTCCTAACGCTGCCCGTGAAGAACGAAATTCCGGTGCGCGTGGACCTGACCTGGCGCTCGCAGTAAAAGGAAATACTTCCCATCACGCCGCTGAATCAATCCAGCCGCTTTCCCCGAGTTTCGGGCAATTGCGTCGTCAACAACGCCGCCAGCAGATATCCAGCCGCGCACAAATAAAACGCCCAGCCCAAACCTTTGAGCTGCCCCACCCGCCCAATCACCAATGGAGCCACCGAACTCATCGTCCGCGCGCCGTTGTACGTGAATCCCAGCGCACGCGCCCGCACGCTGGTCGGGAAAATCTCGCTGCCCATGATTCCTGAGCCGGAGAAGAGCCCGGTTCCGAAGAACGCCACCAGAGTTCCCAATCCCATAATCGCACCCGGAGAGCGTGCCCCGGCATAAAGTGGAACCAGCAGTGCTGCCGTCAAGCTATAAAGCAAAAATGCTTTGCGTCTTCCGAGGTGATCTGCCGCCCAGCCAAAGCTCACGTATCCGGGAAACATTCCAAACAGATTGAGCACGACCAGCAGCGTGGTCGTCCCCATCACCCCAAAGCCGCGTCCCCCTTGCGCCACCGGAAGCGACAGGTAAGGCGGCATCCACGTAAATAGCCCCCACCAGGCGAACATGCCGCAAAAATTAAACAGCAACAAAGCAAACGTGTGCTTCACATAAGGAGGCCGAAAGATCACCGAGAATGTCGTAGGGACGTAACTTGTTAGGTCTCTGCCCGCATCGCCGACACTCTCGGGGGCCAAGCCTGGTCGCGGCGACTTCCGCTCTTCCCACATGGCAGATTCCGGCACGCCCCGTCGAATCCACAAAGTCAGCAGTGCGGGCAGAATCCCCACGAAGAAGACCGATCGCCATCCGAAATAGCGCGCCAGCGGCCCCGCCACCAGCGCCGCGGCGGCGAAACCGAAAGCCCACGAACTTTGCACGATGGCGAGCGCCTTAGCGCGGAACTCCATCGGCCAGCTCTCGGCCACCAGCGTCGCGCCGGTATTCCATTCTCCGCCCATGCCCAGGCCCAGCACGAAGCGCGCCGCCGCCAGCATCGCAATACTCACTGCCAGCCCGGACGCGAACGAGCACACGGAGTAAGTCAGGATGCTCGCCATCAGCGCCCGCTTCCGCCCGATGCGGTCGGCAAGAAAACCGAACAACACGCCGCCCATGCCAGAAGCCAGCAGAGTCAAAGTGCCGAGCAGTCCCGCCGTCGTCTTGCTCATGCCCAGGTCGCGCATCAGCAGCGCCAGCACCAGCGCATAAAGCATGGCGTCGAAAGCATCGAGCGCCCAGCCCAGCGCCGCCGCCAGCAGCGTCCGCCGCTGCCCCGGGGTGGCTTGCCGGATCAGTTGGATGGGACCAATCGCCATGCAGGCGGGATTGTACGGCGCGCTCAGAAAATGTCAATTTCCAACTTCAGCGCCGCCAATCTCACTTTCGCGCCCGGCTCAGATGTTTCCTTCCTTGGTACGCGCACCCGTTTGACAATGTTTTTACCTCGCGCCCCGGGATTCTGAGTTAGCCTCGTCGTATCGCCTTCAAGTCGGGACGGCCCGGAACCGGACGTGCTTATGAGATTTCACCGGATTATCGCCCTCGTTGTTTTTCTCGTGACCTTCCTCACCCCTTGTTTCGCCCACCACATGGCAGTCGTGGTCAACAAGGAAAACAAGGTTGATAACGTTACCGCGGTCCACTTGGGCAAGCTTTTTCGCTCCGAGATTAAGAAGTGGCCCGACGGCAAGGCCGTCGTCCTCGTATTGCACAAGAATTCCGAGGGCGAAACCGAGACGCTGGAACGCTTGATCAAGATGAGTCCCGCCGAATTGAAGGCTCTGATCGCCACCCACAAGGATTCCATTGTGATCGCCGCCTCAGATGCGGACGTGCTCAAGATTGTTCAATCCACCCCCGGCGCTGTAGGTTTAGTAGAAATTCACTCCGTCGACAACACCATCAACGTCATACGGGTAGGAGGCAAACTCCCCATGGAGTCAGGCTACCTGCCGCATTAGCTGGCAGAACCCCCGCGGTTCTCATCGCTCATCGTTCCAGGATGTCTTTGTAGGCATTCAGCGCGGCTTTCTTCGGCTGGCTGGGCAGTGTGATATCGAAGCTGCGGGTGCTGTTCCCAATGATTCCGGCCTGGCCCAAACGAATCATGCCTTTGCCAAAGTCGGCGAATACCGGGACTAACATCGCAAAGTGTTCGTCGACTTCACTCTGGGTAATGGTCATATGCAGTTTCACTTTGCCGCCGTCCGCCGGAGCGAGTTGATACTCGAAATGGTATCGCGGCACTTGCATGCCATAGACCCACTCGTCAAAAAACCAATCCAGCCGGTGATTTCCGCCTAGATCCATGAGCTTTGTCATATGCTTTCTCTGCAATGGCCTTGAAGGACTCGGTGGTCGCAGCCCTCTCGCGATGGGCCTCCACAAACTCATGCATCATGGCAATGAATGCCTTGTCCTGGTCGTGGTCTTCCGTGCTGCGCATCATCGAACGCAGCATTTGCAGAACGTAGGCGCCCTTGGGATAGGTTACATTCTGATACGCATCCCCGGTGCGGGGAGAAATCAGACGCAGACCCATCCACAGCGGGCCAGCGTCATTGGGAGCTAGGGCAAACCTGTTCTTCTCCAGAATGCGCCGGCGCAGGCGTTCCCAGAATTCGACGTAGTCCTTCGACCAGTTAGGGCCCACGCCTTGCTGCAGAAACAGGCCCGCCGAGAACTCCGCAAAACCCTCCGACAGCCACTGGTCGTGGTAGGACGCCCAACCTACGGCATGGCCCCACCATTGGTGGGAGACCTCATGCGGCGTTACTTCCTGCACGAAGCCGGTGAACTTGCTGTCGATATGTCCGAAAAGCATCCATCTCTGCGTCGAATCCGTGTAGGCGGAGATCGGAAGGTAAATCAGGTTGGGCCAGGACTGCCCAAAATTAAAGTTCGGCTGCTCCGTGACGTAGATTTCCTCATAGGGACTCTTGCCGAAGTAAAAACTGCAGAGCTGCAACTGCGCCCGCGTTTGTTCAAGAGCATATTTCGTCATGCTGCGGGGCGCCATCGACTGCAGCGCGCGATTCCTGCGCAGGTTATTGGGCAACTCGCTCAGGTAATAGCCAGAAATCTTGTAGCCCGTGATCTCATCCGGCAGTTCGAGCTTCTCGTACGCTCCATAGTTGAATCCGGCCACTGCCACCGGAACCGGCGTGATCCAGTGGCTGACAGCCAGGTCTTGCTCAATCGATTCGGTCTGTAGCCTCCCCACGCTGATGACCTTGTATTTCCGCGGAACTCTGAAAGTAAGATCATAGAAAGCCTTTTCGCCAAATCCATTCAGGTTGGGATACCAGGAAGTCCGTGCGCTGACGTAGAAACTTCCGTCGCCAGCTTCTTCCAGAACTTTGTCGCCCGCATACTCGACATTGATCGACTGTACCTTGCCGAGCGGCGGCGCTTGCGGCAGAATCGCGTAGAACGAGCCGTCCTCCTTACGGCTTTCCTGAATGAAATAAAGATCCCGGCCCTGCTCGTCCGTCACCTTCGTGACGCGGAGATTCGGCAACAAGCCAAACTTCAGCACTCTTTCCCCCGCCACTAGCGGCTCGAAGCTGATGCTGGCGCTGCTGAACAAATGTCCGTTCTTCGCGATCACAGTCTCGATTTTGTAGCGGTGCGTGGCGAACAGTCGGCGGTCCTCAAGGGAACTCGCGGTGCGGTTCAAGTACTCGGATTTCAAGTGAGACAGATACCAGACGCCGTCGTCCATGGCCTCCGGATCGAAGTTGATCAGCGCGACCTCCTCCGGTGAATCCAGTTGGGGCAGCGCCCCCACCCGATTCCTCACAAAAAACCGGAGATCCTTGTGCCTCTTGCCGCGAAGATAGGCATTAAAGAATTCCGGATGCGCGCGATTGTAAACAGCCGCCAGAAGGTCGGCGTCCACGTTGTCCATGGTTTCGCCCTGCAGCAGATATTGTGTAAAGCCCAGGGCTTGCTCGTGGCGCTGCCGCATCCGCTCCCGCCATTGGTTGAAGACAGCGGTCGCCTCGGATGCGGTTTCCGATCGATTCCGCAGTCCGGGAAGGAATTTCAGACGGGCCTCTCCAGTGAACCGAAAAACCACTTCGCTGAAGTCTTCGTTCACCTCGGCTGCGCCGGTACGCCGACTGAGTTCGCGAGCGTCGAGAGGAATCACAGGCTTTAGATTGAAGTGTCCTTCCCCCACGAAGATCGCGCCGGTCACAACTCCATCGACCGGACTCAAGAATGTCAGCGTCCCTTTCTGAAATTGGAAGGTTGCGGTGTCCCAAGTCAACGTGAAATTGTCGAAGCGGAACGTTTCCCCCAGCCCAACCTCGCGGAGCTTGCGGTAAACCGGGTCGGAGTTGGCAAACGCCAAACTCTTTGCCGGAACTGAGATGGCCTCCTGCTGTCGGGCAATGCTTAGCGTCAGTTGCAGTTGGCCCGCTCCCGACAAATCCACAGTCTTTACCAGAGGCTCGAAGCCCTCCCGCGTCACCCGCAGCGAGTACGTCCCAGGTTTCAGATCCGGGGACGCAAATTTACCAAGGCCGTCAGACGAAAGCACGATTGGTACTGTCAGGTCCCCGCCAGTGATCTCGATCCGCGCGCCGGCGATGACCGCGCCCGATGGATCCTGCACCGTTCCGGAAATCGCCTGCGCACTCAGCCACGTCGGGCCCATCAGCCAGAGGAGAAATACCGCAGCTTTCAGAAAGGAAGGGAACAGCCGGCGGTGCGCGCCCGCCAGAGGATCAACGACTTGAAACGGAGTGTACGGCAACACCTGAGTCTAAACTTGCTCCAATGCCTGCGTCATCTAAATCGTGGCAAGGGGTCAGTTTCCGAACGGGCCAGGCTGGAGTCGATTCGGGGTTGTGAGTGCAATTGATTCCATGACAATGTCGGCTCCCTAGCCCCGAGTAAACTTGGTGGTGCTAACCAACCAAAAGGCTCGGGAGAAAAGGAGCCGATATGTTGATTATAGGATGCGATTACCACCCGAGCTTTCAGCAAATTGCGTTTGTCGATACGGACACAGGGGAATTACAGGAACGGCGACTCGAGCACCGCGAGGAAGCAGAGAAGTTCTACCGTGGTCTTGGGGTACAGGGAATGAAAGTACGTGTGGGGATGGAAGCCAGCGGGCAAGCGCGCTGGTTCGAGCGACTACTGGGCGAACTGAAGTTTGAGTTGTGGATCGGGGATGCCACCGAGATCGCCAGGAAGCGCGAACGCAAGCAGAAGACGGATCGCCAGGATGCACAGCATATTCTGAAGTTAATGCTGAAGGATGACTTTCCACAGATCTGGGTGCCGAGTGGGGAGAATCGCGATCTGCGGCAACTGCTGTGGCACCGGCACCGCATGGTGCAGGCGCGCACGCGGATCATGAACCAGCTGCAAGCGGTAGCTCTGAACGAAGGCGTACGCTGCAAGAAAAGATTGTGGCGGGAGAAGGGACGCGAGCAACTGGAGTCGTTCCGGTTAGCTCCGTGGGCGAGCCGGCGACGGCACGACCTGCTGGAGTTGTTGGACCGACTGAACCCGACGATCGCTGCACTGAGTCAGGCGATCGAGCAAGAAGTGGAGAAGTGTCCGGAGGCGCAACGCTTGATGACCCATCCCGGAGTGGGTCCGCTGACCGCACTGGCTTTCGTGTTGATCATCGGGAAACCGGATCGCTTTCCGTGTGGGAAGCAGATCGCAAGCTATCTGGGACTAGTGCCGTTGGAGGATTCGAGTGGGAATCGGCGACGGCTAGGACACATCACGAAACAAGGGAACTCTCTCTTACGATTCCTGCTGGTGGAAGCGGCGCAAGTAACGGCGCGCAGCCTTCCGGAATGGCGCAGTAAGTATGTCCACCTGACGATGCGGCGGGGACGGAAAATCGCCAAGGTGGCCATGGCACGCAAACTGGCAGTTCGCCTTTACTGGATGATGCGCAAGGAATGGGATTATGAGCAAATGAAAAAGTTCGGTTCGCACGCGGGCCAGCCCGGAAATCGCGATGGTGTGCAGTAGAACATCGAGTAATTGATTGGGCAGCCCGCTCCTCCTTCACGGAGGAGTTCGAAGTAGTAATCATGATCGAAAGTGTGACCGAAGAGATGCATGGGTCGAACTGAGTTTCTGACCTGAACGATTACGAGCGAGCCTTTGGTTGGTATGGCAGAACCTTCAACGAGAGCGAAATGGCGCTCTTCGGAGTGCACGGAGCAGTACGCTCAAAAATTGCTTGACAGGGATCCACATTGTCAGAGACGCGATTTTGCAACAGTTACGGCTTCCATTCATAATGAGCCTTGATGCCGAGGGGGTGAAGGATGCCGGTCGAAACGATGATCAGCGCGAACGTAAAGCAGGCGGTGCCGTTTTTCGGCGTTACTGACATGGAAGCATCGCTGCGATTCTATGTGGACGGCCTTGGCTTCAAGATTAAGAATTCGTGGATCCCGGACGCTGCCTCAGAGCATTACCGTCCCGAGGGAAGAATTCGCTGGTGCTGGCTTCAGCTTGGCGATGCCGCCATCATGCTCCAAGAGTTCTGGGATAAGCCGAAAGAAACGCTTGGAACCGGAGCCTCGGTCTGCTTCATGTGCGAAGACGCGCTAACTCTTTACCGCGAGTTCAAATCGCGCGGAATACAGACACGCAAACGGCCATTTGTGGGAAACGGCTTGTGGGTCGTACCGGTCACCGACCCCGATGGCTATCGCATGGAGTTTGAGAGTCCCACCGATGCGCCGGAAGAGAGCGAGCTAGAAGAGTAGGCTTGTGCGACCCAACAACTGGCGTTAACAGGCCATTTCGCTCAAAACCCCCGGCAAAGGTCAACGAGCGAAAAGGCGATGTTTCGCCACGTCAGACGATGTCCCACGAGTGGCGACTAGGATTGCTCCAGTTTGCCGACAACCCGTCCAGAAATATCACTGCAAGACCGGGAAGCCAACGCGACGCCAAAATTCAGCAATACTTTAAAAAATATATGATTCTTGTCGATCTCGCGATTCCTCGTTCGACAAGTAGATAGAGGCGAGAAAGACGCCCCTTTAAGAGGAGGATAGGGCAATGCAACAGACATTCTTCGGACGCGCTAAATCAATCGCTGGAGCAGCGCTCGTCGGACTCGGCATTTTTATTTTCTTGGATCGGACCGCAAGCCAGTTGAACCACCTCCTCGGCACCATTCCCAGGGAGGCGCCCGGGGTCCTGCCCAGCCTCATCCTGGCGGTCATGCGTGTTTTACAGGCCCATGCCGCCGATCACCAGCGCTTTCTGCAGGTTTTCCTTCTGCACACGGTGGCATCATCCTGGCCCCTGCTGCTCGTCATGGTCGGAACGGTATTGTCGCGGGATTGCTCCACGGTCAATGTCAACGCACTTCCTAAAAAAGATTGTGGATTTGTCGATCTGACTGCCGGTCGTTCGACAGTCAGAATAGAGGCCAAGTTAATCTTAACTCAAAAGGAGAAATAACGATGCGGGTCATGTTGATGGTCAAGGCCAACAAGGACTCAGAGGCGGGTGTTATGCCGAAGCAAAAGCTGTTGGAGGAAATGGGAAAGTTCAACGAAGAGCTGGTGAAAGCCGGTGTGCTGCTCGCCGCCGAAGGGCTCCAGCCCACGTCCAAAGGCAAGCGCGTCCGATTCTCGGGAGCGAAGCGGACCGTGATTGACGGGCCGTTCACGGAGACCAAGGAACTGATCGCCGGCTTCTGGCTGTGGCAGGTAAGGTCCATGGAAGAAGCGGTGGAGTGGGTCAAGCGCTGCCCCAATCCATTTGAGGGCGAGTCGGAAATTGAGATTCGGCAGGTTTTTGAGGCGGACGACTTCGGTTCTGAGCTCACTCCCGAGCTCAGGAAGCGGGAAGAACGCATGCGTGAGCAGGTTGCGGGGAAAAAATAGTCTGTGCTCATGTCGATTTTGTAGTCTGTCATTCGACGTCCTAACAGAACTGGGTTGCATATTCGACTGAGACGGTCGGAAAGAGCCCAGCTCACTACTTGAAAATAAAAAGGAGATATAACGATGCGATTCATGATGATGGTCAAGCATACCGAGCCTTCGGGCCCGCCGCCCAAGGAGTTCATGGACGCCATGGCGATACTCACCGAAGAGGCAGTCAAAGCCGGAACCATTCGCGGGAGTGGTGGACTTGGACCTACCGCGCAAAGCACCCGCGTCCGGCTTTCCGGCGGGCAAATCAAAGTGACCGACGGGCCTTTCACTGAAGCCAAGGAAGTTGTGGGCGGCTATGCGGAGTTTGAGCTGAAATCGAAGGAGGAGGCGATCGAAGGAGCGGTGCGCTTCATGGAACTTCACAAAAAACACTGGCCGGGATGGGAGGGCGAGACCGAGATTCGCCAGATCTTCGGGCCGGAGGACTTCGCGCAACACGCAAAGGAGCAATCGCGCACGGCGCAGAAGCAGGCTTCATAACACAGAGCGTCCGGACTTGCGCATGGGAATTGAAGATGGTGTGATGGGTGGCAGTGGCTACCGACACACATCGCACCATCGACGCAGTCTGGAGGATCGAGTCACCGAGGCTCATCGCCAGCCTCACACGAATCGTGCGCGATCTCGGCCTTGCCGAGGATCTCGCACAGGACGCTCTCGTCGCCGCGCTTGAGCAGTGGCCGGAGTCAGGCGTCCCGGACAACCCGGGCGCCTGGCTCATGGCTACAGCAAAACATCGTGCGATTGATCACTTTCGCCGAAACACCGTGCTGGAGCGCAAGCACGAAGAACTCGGTCGCGAGTTTGCAGAGAAAGAGATGGCCGTGCCGGATTTTGAAGTCGGCTCTCGACGACGATTTCGGCGATGACCTGCTGCGCCTAGTTTTCATCTCTTGTCATCCCGCACTCTCAACCGAGGCGCAGGTCGCGCTCACGCTTCGTTTGATCGGAGGTCTGAAGACCGAGGAGATTGCCCGAGCCTTCCTCATGCCGGAGGCAACCATCGCCCAGCGCATGGTCCGGGCCAAGCGAACTCTTGCGGAAAAGCGCGTGCCTTTCGAGGTTCCCCGCCGGGTCGAGCTTGCCGCGCGTCTGTCGTCGGTGCTCGGTGTCATCTACCTCATTTTCAACGAAGGCTACTCGGCGACCGCCGGTGACGACTGGATGCGGCCTGCGCTCTGCGAAGATGCGCTGCGGCTCGGGCGCATCCTGGCCGAGCTCGCACCACAGGAGCCGGAGGTCCATGGTCTAGTCGCACTCATGGAGATTCAAGCATCGCGTTCCGCGCGCGTGTGGGCCCGTCGGGAGAGCCCATCCTGCTCTTCGATCAAAACCGTGCACACTGGGACCAACTTCTCATCCGCCGTGGTCTCGCGGCGCTCGCGCACGCCGAAAAGCTGGGCTCCGCGCAAGGTCCGTATGTATTGCAGGCCGAAATCGCAGCCTGTCATGCGCGAGCGCGCACCCCGGAGGAAACCGACTGGCCTCGCATTGTCACGCTATACGCCGCGCTCGCCCAGCTTGCGCCGTCTCCCGTCGTGGAGTTGAATCGCGCAGTTGCGGTCGCAATGGCGTTCGGTCCAGCAGCCGGGCTGGAGCTGGTTGATGCGCTGACTGTCGGACGCTCACTTGAGAACTACCACCTGTTGCCGAGCGTGCGCGGCGATCTCCTCCAGAAGCTGAGCCGGCTCGACGAAGCTCGGGCCGAGTTCGAGCGCGCGGCATCGCTAACCCGCAACGCACGCGAGCGCAAGCTGCTCCTCGAGCGCGCCCAAGCGTGCGCGGTCGGCTCAACGCAGCCCGAGCCACGGTGATGAAAGCGCCCATTTCCGGAAGGCTGCGAGCCGTGCCCTTCTCAAAGTGATTGATTGAGATAAGTTCTGGCCCGGAAGAAACTACCGGGTGACCAGCTCTGTCGGTTGAGGCTCAGCTTTCTTTACCTTGAAAAACAGTGTCTTCGCAGCGGCCATGCAGACAAGCGCGGCGCCGAAGGTACAAACAATGGTCGCTCCCGTGGGCAGGTCAAAGTACACCGAAAAATAACAGCCTAGCGCCGAGACGAGTGTTCCCATTGTCCACCCAATTGCCAGGCGAGTGCCGATGCGGTCGGCAAAGAGCATGGCTCCAACCGAAGGCACGATCAAATAGCAGAACACCAGCAACACTCCGGCGATCGCCACTGAAGAGGTTACGACAAAGCCAAACGACGCGTAAAAGAGAAAGTCCCACAGCCTGAAGTTCAAGTCCGGTTGTTCGGAGGAATTGGCGCTGAGCGAAATTGCGAGAAACTTCCTGCGAAAAATAAAGTGGAAAAGCCCCACACAACCGTACAGACCAGCGGTCTTGATGACTTCGTATCGTGAAACGGCCAGGATATTTCCAACCAGCATGTCCTTGAGATGCTCGGTCTCGCCCGTAGCCTTGCTCATAGCGAGAATCGCGGCCGCGGAAGCGACGGCATAGGTGATGCCGATGAAGGCTTCCAGCGGAATCCGTTTCTGGCGCGATCGAACGAGGGTGAAGATCAGTGCGCCAATGAAAGTGAAGCCCAGGCTCATCCAGTAAGCCCCCACTCCATGGGGATCCATGCCGATCAGAATCGCCATGGTCGCTCCCAGCGCTGCAATTTGCGCCAGGGCCAGATCAACGAAGATCACTCCGCGTTCGACCACATGCACACCCAGATAGGCATGAATTCCTGTGAGGATCAAACTGGCAAGAAACGGAAGAACGAGGAATTGAACAATTTCCATTGGTGTCCTTACTGTGTTTGCTGAAAGGCCTGAGTCAGGATGCCGATGTCGTAATCGAATAGTTTAAAGTAATCCGTGATCTCCGGCTTGCCGCCCACCGATGGCATCATCACCACAACCTTCCCTCCGGTCATCCTGGCGATGCTCTCAGGTGTCTTCACGTCAAAGTATGGCTCAATCAGTTCGATCTTCACGTTTTCACGCTTCATCAGATTGACCAGTTCAATGGTATGCGAAGGCGTCGGCGGAATTCCCGGCCGCGGTTCAATGTAACCGATCACGTCGAGTCCGAAGTGCCTGGCGAAGTTTGGCCAGGAACGGTGGTAGGTCACGAGTTTGCGTCCACGGTAGGGCGCCATCTGTGCCTGCCATTTCTTGTCGGCTTCCGCAAGGCGCTTCTCAAAATCCTGCTCTCGCTGTTGGAAATAGGCGCGGTCGGCTGGATCCATGTCAGACAGCTTGGTCGCGATCCCTTTCGCAATACGGCGCCCGTTGTCAGGATCCAGCCAGTAGTGCGGGTTCCCGAGAGGATGCACATCCCCCTCGGCGCGAGTGACGGCTCCTTGAGGGATCTCCAGAATTTCCGCGAACTGGGAAGCGTCCAAGTACCCTGGCGAGGCCGGCTGGATATTTCCGTTCCCGCTTTGAGTAATCAACGGCGGCAGCCAGCCAATCTCCAACTCCAATCCCACGCAGATCAAGAGATCGGCATGGCGCAGCTTCAGCAGGAAGCTGGGCTTGGGATCGACAAAATGCGGGTCCTGATAGCCCTTGGCCAGCGCTTCGACCTCAACCTTGTCGCCGCCAACTTCCTGCGTCAATGACGCGAGGTCGGTGAGCGTGGTAATCACTTTCAGGTTTTTCGCCGCCGCCTTTGATGGCAGGAATGGCGCGACGCACAGGACCGTCGCCACTAATAAACCGGAACATTTCCCCAGCTTCATGAATGTCTCCTAAATTCGAACTTCCGTACGCGCCGGAACTCCTCCTTATTCTTACCGCCTAGAATGGATGCGCCCCGTGCGCTCCCAGCGCGAACTGCAACTGGATAAAGGCTTCATTCGCGTCAAACCTATCAGCATAGCGGGTAAACCTATATTGCCCACGAATCTGTGCAAACTCGCTCGGCCAATAGGTCAATACTACCGACCCTCCCTTGTCGTTCAGGTGGGCGTTGAAGGCGCGATCCGATCGATCAACCCGGGCGCCCACGAACCAGCGCCTCGCAAACTGGTAATCCCCAGAAGCATAGAAACCGAACGCGTGCTGGAATCCGGGGGCAAAGCTAAGCGGACACGCGATGACCTGGCACGCGGCCAGCGAAGGCTGGTCTTGCTGCCGCCAGATGAACTCGCTGCGCGCGATGAACGATTTATAAATGGAACGCCGCAAAGGCTTCCAGTGGTAGGTTGCATCGACGCCGTACAAATTTGTGATGAAGTCGCTGCCGAACAGGTTGTGGCCGCGTGAGTAGGAAACGCCCAGGTCAAGGTTGCCGTTGTCGGTCAGGTCCCGGTAGCCTCGCAAGTGCCCGACCACGCTCAAGTCATTCTTGTTGGACGACGTGTAGACATCAGCCGAATCGCCCCGGAAAGTCTGTCCAGTGAAATCCAGAAACCAGTTCCGAGGGGCTGGAAGAATGTGCTCAATAGAAACTCCCGCATCGTCGATTCCATCCTCGCCGCCGACCAGATTTTGCGTGACCAGGGGACGATCCACCCAAGGCAGCACGTGATTGTGTAGCGTATTCACTTTGCCAAAAGCGGCACGCATTTTGCCGCTTTTGGCAACGAATCCCGCGGGCAAGGCGGTGAAAGTGATGAAGCCTTCTTCCAGGCTAACCCCGGTTTCACCGAACGAAATGAAGAAGTCGGCGCGCGCGTAGGGATCGACAATTGCTTGCAGTCCGATTTCTGATTCGTGCATTTGAAATGCGGGCGTGGGATTGAGCGGATTGTGTCCCGCCCCACCGATAAAGTCGCCGATCACACTGATGTCAGGGTTCAGGGCTTTCGCGGCCGCGCTCCCTGCTCCACCGAGCCGAACATTGTCTCCCGCGCCGGCGGTATACGCGGCTGCTCCCTGTGGAGTTGCGCCCTGACTCTGAGAGGCTGGCGGTGTGGCCGGAACAGCCGAGTTCTGCGAAGGTGCCGCCGCGCCCGCCGCTTTAAGCTGGCGCACCTGTCCCTCCAGCATAACCAAGCGATCCTCCAGGTCACGAATCTTCTGCTCCAGGGCAGAAGTGTCACCGCTATTGTTTGGCGTCGTCTGCTGGGCAGCCGCTGCGCAGGCCAGCAGCAGCAAGTAGCCAAATGACACTCCGAAATGCTTCATGAAAAACTCCTCTCGTGACCAGACCCGTCCTTCCAGAAAAGGCACCTTTGTCTTGACCGGCTTAGCCAGCGGGAACCTAAGAGCGTCCTTCGCCAGCTGCGTACTGTTGACGACGTTTGCTGCCAGCCGCGCGTTTCTAGGTGCATGCGGTAGCGAACGACCACGATGCGATTGAAGGCGAGGCGCGGCTCAGAGCAATACCACGCTTTGAATTGGTCGATGGCATACTCGTAAACGCGGCGTGAGGCTGGCGAGCCGAGGCTATTGAGGACTGCCGATTTGCAATGATTCGAGATCTGGCAACCGAAGCACCCGGCGACGGTAGTTCGGCTTGATTCTGTGTTTGCCCATAGCGACGGCCTCCAATGCCGCCGGCATTGGGACGACGGAGATCGCATGGGCGATTCACCAAGGGTCGGGGCGACGGGGTTTTGAGCGCTATGGCCTGTTTTCATTAACTGACAACTGGACTACCCAGGAAACGGCGAAGCCCAAGAATACGACAGGTTGCGCCGCGCAGCTCCCCCCGTCTCGTGCTATGTTTGCCTTACACGCCCGGCGAATTACACGACAGCATAGTGCTGCCCGACAAACCTGCGATGGACGCGGTCACTGTGGCATCTTCAGCCACTGGCCCACCCTGTACACCACAAGTTGCCAAACCGCTACTGCTCACTGTGATCTCTGAGGATGGAGATGAGAACGTCCAGTTCGCGGAGGACAACACCTTCATGGTTCCGTCGCTGAAGGTCCCTATGGCTGTGAATTGAATACTTCCAGGGGCGTTGATGGTTGCAGGATTGGGGCTAACTGCAATTGAAACCAAGTGACTGCCGATTCCGCAACTGAGACTTGCGACGGCGAGGACGAGAAGCACTACCAAGGTCACAGCTGATAAGTTCTTCACTGTGCGCCTCCTTCGCTTCCGCTTAACTGTCGAAAACAAGACTTTCAGAACTATTCTATTCCAAGCCGATGCGCGGTTCTCGCTGGCGGGTTGTCCCAACCCAAGAGCATTCGATTCGAGCAGCCCGAGTCTTTCCAACTCTCCCCGGTGGCTCTCGGGTCAATTAGCGATAAATCGCCGAATCACTCATTGACCGGGATCGTGACCGAAACGTGGTCCCTATAAACGGGGAGCTGCGCCCATCGATCGCACCCGCAACTTCGCCGCAAAACGCCTCAAAACTATCCTTACTAACGGCTTAAATCAAGGGGGTGGTGTGGCCTAAGTGCTTTGGAATAAGCTCTTTGAGCGAGCAGTACCAATCCTTGCCGTGCGGCCTGCTAGCCGCCGGCTGTCCACCAAAGTTCGCATTTTCATCGAGCATCTGGAGAAGACCTTCTCGCTCTGTTCTCAGTTCAACCCGCGACCCAGCATCTTGGAGGACTCTACCTAATTCGAAGACACAGCGGTGAGCTCTTTTCGGACGATCGGAGCGACGCTGGTTCCCAGCAGTTCGATCGACCGCAACATCCTTTCGTGCGGGAGCGCCGAGACCCCCATCTGGAAAGTGATTCGAGAAAGGCCTCCGAGAACTTCGCTCACGTAGAGTACCTTCTCTGCGACCGTTTCGGCATCCCCGATAATCAGCGCACCGGTGGGTCCGCGCAGAGCGTCAAACTGTGCCCGAGTCGCCGGAGGCCAGCCCCGTTCTTTGCCGATCTCTGTGAATGTGTGCGCATATCCAGGATAGAAATCGTCTGCGGCTTCCTGTGTGGTGTCTCCAAGAAAGCCGATTGCGTGAAGGCCGACGATGAGTTTCTCGGCGGAGTGGCCGGCGCGGCGCCCAGCTTCGCGGTAAAGATCGATCAGGGGCCGAAATCGCTTGGGTTCTCCGCCAATAATGGCGACCATCAGCGGAAGTCCCAGCGTTCCGGCACGGACGAATGAAGCGGGAGTGCCGCCGACCCCAACCCAAATGGGCAACGGATTCTGGAGAGGACGCGGATAGACCGCCTGTCCAGTGAGAGGCGCGCGATGCCTGCCTGTCCAGTGAACACGGGTGTTCTCGCGAACCTTGAGTAGAAGATCAAGCTTTTCTGCGAAGAGCGAGTCGTAGTCGTCCAGATCAAAACCAAAGAGCGGAAAAGCCTCGATTGACGAACCTCGTCCCGCAACGATCTCAGCACGACCGTGAGAGATCAGGTCCAGCGTGGCAAATTCCTGGAATACGCGGACCGGGTCAGCCGCGCTGAGTACAGTTACAGCACTTGTCAGGCGAATATTCTTGGTGCGCGTAGCGGCCGCACCAAGGATGACGACTGGGGCCGAATCCACGAACTCGCTGCGGTGGTGTTCGCCGATGCCAAAAACATCGAGGCCAACCTGTTCGGCTAGAACGATCTCATCCAGTAGATTGTCCATGCGCTGGGCTGGGCTGAGCGTCAGACCCGTTGCCGGGTCAGAGATAACTGCTCCGAAGCTGTCGACACCGATCTGCATCTGTAACTCCTGATGTTCATCTCCCGTGCACGTTGGGTCCCGAACCGTGGACTATGCGAAAATGTTTTTCAGTGCGTTCCTCTTAACGCCTTCAGCGCTCCGCCCCAGGCAATCACTTCGTCTGCCATCGCATGCACGGCCTTATCGTGCTGTTCGTGCGGCTTAAAGGTCGTGAAGTTCTCGAAGTCCGTCCACATGGAAAGCGCCACCTGCGCTCGTACGTCCGCGATCTTGATTTCGCCCATCACTAGCCGCAAGTTCTCCACTGCCCGGACCCCGCCAGCACCGCCATATCCCACAAACCCAGCCGCTTTGTTGTTCCACTCGTGGAAGAGAAAATCGATTGCGTTCTTCAGGGCCGCCGAGGTCGCATGGTTGTATTCAGGGGTGACGAAAATGTAGGCGTCGAGTGAAGCAATTTTTTCGCTCCAAGCCTTCGTGTGCGGTTTGCCATACTGATGCATCATGGGCGGCACGGGCTCATCGAGTAGCGGCAGCTTGTAATCCTCGATGTCGACAATCTCAAACTCCGCGTCTTTGCGGCGCTTCAGGATTTTGCCCACCCACTCTGCTACGGCCGCGGCTTTCCGTCCCGGTCGCGTACTGCCAACGATGATTCCAATTTTCAGCATTTTCTACCTCCTGCCTGATGTTTTGACTCTGACTTCTTGTTGGTCGAGTTTCTCCGCTGCGAGCAGCCCGAGCTTCTTGAGCGATCTGTGGAGTTGTTCCATCTCTTTTTCGGACAGTACTGACATGAGCGCCTCGAGATCCTTGGCATGCCGCTCGAAACACGATGCCGCCAGGCGCTTTCCTTGTGCCGTAAGTTCTACGACCCGCGCGCGTCGATCGCTTGCGCTAGACTTGCGAACAACCAACCCGAGTTTCTCGAGACGATCAACGGCCGCAGTCATAGAGCCACTAGCCAGGCGCACTTTGTCCTGGATCTCCGAGATCGTGAGCGGACCTTTGTGCAACAGAGCTTCGAGCGCCGCGAAATCCGTGAGGCATAGTCCCGTATTGGCGATACTCTTCTCAGCCAGAAGGCTTAACGCACGATAACTCTTCGCAATCACCAGCCAGACCCGCGGAGCTGAAATGCGATCGCTTTTTTTCATTCTGTTTCCCTAATCAGGCTTGGGGCCGGACCCGGGCCTCGATCCTGTTACTCGCGGGCGACGACAACAAGCTATCGATAGAAGCTGCTCCTGCGCCTCGAATCATCAGAAAGGCCGAAGCTGCCAATAGGAGGACGTGGTACTCATAACCCTCTCCTTTCTGCGCTCCGGTCCAGTTCATCCAAAAGCCAAATCGACTATGAACCATCGCGACGGCCACGATCATGTTGCAAAAGACTCCAAAAGCCGCAACACGCGTGAGCAGCCCGAAAATGAGGCCCAGTCCGCCGAAGAACTCTGCGGCAATGGCCAGAAATGCGAATACGGGCGGAATGTGCAGGACTCCAGTGAAGAAGCCCATCGTGCCAGTAAAACCGTATCCACCGAACCACCCGAGCATCTTCTGGGCGCCATGGGCGAAGAAGATCACGCCGAGCGCCAATCGAAGAATAGTCGTTGCGACATCGTTGTTGGTGGCAATCAGTTTGCGAACCATAGAAACTCCCTCCGTCGCTGGCTGCCGCGAGTGCGTCAAACACCAGATCAGATGATTGCCCTCATATAAGGATTCTTTTTATCGAGGTACATGTTTTGGGGTGGGCTCGATCCAGCATGTACCGCCCGTTCGGCGCAAACAATCAGCGCGTGATGAATCCAGTCACAGAGGTGGGCATCTATGTTGATGTCAAACTATAGAGAGTCAAGAACAGCTCCAAAACCGCTTATAACTACGCGATGGCATGCGCAGAACATATCTCCGAGCAGGCTCAGCAGGCACCCGATGTTCGCCTTGTGGTTGACGCCACTGGATGATCATGTGGCCGTTCGTTCCGAAGACCACCGGACTGCCAACCACGCACAAGCCGACGGGCGCGTACATCATGTGGGCCGGATCGCCGTACGCACATTTGCACATCATGGCACGCCCATAAAACGATTCGGCACGTCGGGGCGTTCAATGGTCATCAACTGTAGTTGAAACAGATCGCCAGTTAAGCAGCGGGTTGTATTCGGGAATCTTTGACAGTCGGGTGCAATCGCGAAGAAATCGTATCGTCTACTTGACGGTGAAGGGCATATGAACGATTACAGTAAACAAACATCGGTCAATTCCCGTGGTTCGTTCATAGTCGGGCTTGGCGGCGTACTAGCAGCCGCTGCTGCCCTCACAAAAACAATGTTTGGCGGAGGTCTCGAACGCGAAGGTCAGCTGGTTCCAGCAAGTCCATCGACGCCTCGGTATACAGAGCATCATATTTCGCGAGACGGCGTTTCCCTTCATGTAGAAGACCACGGCAGCGGGAAGCCGGTGGTCTTGCTACATGGGTGGCCGGACTCTTCGTATCTTTGGCGCAACCAGATTCCATTCCTTGTCGCGAATGGCTTCCGCGCTATCGCACCGGACCAGCGTGGCTTCGGGCGCTCCGATCGCCCGGAAGGAGTGGCCGCATATTCCCTGCAGAACGCGGTCGCCGATTTGGTCGGCATTCTCGACGCGCTAGGTATCGACGCAGCCGACATTGTTGCTCACGACTGGGGAGCCGCCGTGGCATGGCTGACGGCTACTGCCCACCCGAATCGCGTTCGCAGGCTTGTCGTTCTTTCGGTGCCACATCCACTTGCGCCATATACGTTGCGGCAGCGGGAGATGGCCTGGTACCAGCTGTTTTTCCAGTTCGAGGGAATTACGGAGGCGTGGCTGCAGCACGACAACTGGGCGCTGTTCCGGGAGATGCTCCGAGGCAATGGCGATATCGATCGTTACATCTCAGATCTGTCCCGACCAGATGCTCTAAAGGCATCGCTCAACTGGTACCGCGCGAACCTCGCGCCGCGTCTTCCGGCGTCGCCTCCCAAACTGCCGCCCGTGGAAGCTCCAACTCTCGGGATCTGGTCCTCAAACGATCACTACCTCGACGGTGAACGCATGAAGATGTCGGGACAATTCGTGAAAGCACGGTGGCGCTACGAGCAGATTGATGACGCCAGCCACTGGATTCCATTGGACGCGCCCGACCGGTTGAACCGACCTCCTCATTGAGTGGCTGGGCTGAAGCGAGGAAAAATTGGCTTCACGAATATTGCAACGTGGACATGCTTTTTTTGCAACGCCGCCTGAGTCACGCTACTCCAACGAGAGGGCCGTTCGACACATCAGTGCCTCACCATTGAAGGGAAGACATATGCCGAATCAAAAGTTCGTAGTGCAACGAAGCCAGGCACCGGCTAAGAAGTCTAGCGAGTTCCTCATTGGAGACGATCTTCGTGTTACCCGACTGGGATTCGGCGCGATGCGAATCACCGGAGATGGAGTTTGGGGCGAGCCCGCAGACCGGGCGGAGGCTATTCGGGTTTTGCGGCGCGCTGTCGAATTGGGAATCAATTTCATCGACACCGCCGATTCCTATGGTCCCGGCGTGAGTGAAGAAATCATCGCTGAAGCGCTGCATCCCTATCCGGCAGGCCTGGTAATCGCCACCAAAGGCGGTTATGCGCGGCCAGGTCCCAACCAATGGGTTGAAGACGGACGACCAGAACACCTGAGAGCCGCCTGCGAAGCCAGCCTGCGCCGGTTGCGGGTGGACCAGATTGATCTTTATCAGTTGCATCGAATCGATCCTAAGGTGCCAGTGGAAGACCAACTCGGTGCTCTGAGGCACTTGCGGGCGCACGGAAAAATCAAATACATCGGTTTATCGGAAGTGAGCGTCAAGCAGATTCAACATGCGCGAACCATTGTTCCGATTGTGAGCGTTCAGAATCGTTACAGCGTCACCGACCGCGGATCGGAAGATGTTCTGGAATACTGCGAACAGGAAAAGCTGGGATTTATTCCGTGGTTTCCGCTGGCAGCGGGTCGTGTTTCCGGCTCCGAGAGTCCTATTGGTCGTATCGCCGCGCGATGGAAAGCATACCCCGTCACAGGTGGCTCTGGCATGGCTGCTGGCTCGATCTCCGGTCATACTACCGATCCCAGGAACCTCGAGGGTCGAACACCTCGAAGAAAATGTGGCGGCAGCGGAGTTAAAGATTGACGCAAACAGAATGCAGGAACTAGACCGAATGGCGCGTGCCAGCTAGGAACCGGCGGCGACGGCCTAAGGAGACAACTATGCAAATCGGCATGATCGGTCTTGGAAGGATGGGAGCCAACATGGCGCGGCGACTCATCCGTAAGGGGCACAGATGCGTGGTGTTCAACAGGTCACCACAAGCGGTAAACGAACTGGTCAAGGAAAAGGCAATCGGCGCCACGTCGCTCGCAGACGTCGTGAAGAAATTGGAGAAACCGCGAGCGATCTGGCTGATGGTGCCGGCGGCGGTTGTCGACGACACCATCGCCGATCTTTCACCTCATCTCGAGGCAGGAGACATCCTCATTGACGGGGGCAACTCGTATTACGTCGACGATCTCCGGAGGACAACGCAACTCGCTCCTCAAAAGATCCACTACGTCGATGTGGGAACCAGCGGAGGAGTTTGGGGTCTGGAGCGAGGTTACTGCATGATGATTGGGGGCGAGACCGAGGTCGTCCAGCGGCTCGACCCAATTTTCGCTGCCCTCGCTCCGGGAATAGGCGACATTCCGCGCACCGCGGGGCGCGACCAGATTGATGGGACCGCCGAACAGGGCTACCTGCACTGCGGCTCAAACGGCGCCGGCCACTTCGTCAAAATGGTCCACAACGGAATCGAATATGGCGTCATGGCAGCGTACGCGGAAGGTCTCTCTATTCTCCGTAAAGCTAACGTCGGCAAGCAAGCCACAGTGGCAGCCGATGCGGAAACAACGCCATTACGCGATCCCGAGCAGTATCAGTACGACATGAATCTGCGAGACATCGCGGAGGTTTGGCGTCGTGGAAGTGTGATCGCCTCGTGGCTGCTAGATCTGACAGCCGCCGCCCTCGTTCAGGACCCGAATCTTTCGAGGTTCGCCGGCCGTGTCTCTGATTCCGGAGAAGGACGCTGGACGATTAAGGCTGCCATCGACGAAGCAGTACCAGCTCCAGTTCTCACCACCGCGCTTTACGAGCGATTCAGTTCTCGGGGCGAGGCTGACTTCGCCAACAAGATCTTATCCGCGATGCGGTATCAATTTGGTGGACACGTTGAGAGAACCGACGCCGAAACCAAAGTAGCTTAGGGGGACGCCGCCTGCCGCGTTCTCTGCGCTCTTGACAGCATGCTAGACGGGGTCGTGAGGGCCATTCTCTAAATGGGACGCGGAAACAGACGATGGTCCATTGAGAACCAGGAGTGGGCGCAGGGTATTAATTACAGGCCGGTAAATGCGAATGCTTTGCCTGTGCCGGCGCGCTGGGATTATTCTTCGGGCAGAAGTTGGTTAATATACCGTTTGAAGGGAGTACAAGAGCAATGGCACAAAACAGTGCAAGCAACGTTACTCCGATACACAGCGGCGGGATCCTCCCCGCTGGGGCAACGGCCCCGAATTTCACGTTGCACGTGACGCCCGATCAAACCCTGACTTTGAGTGATTTGCTGGGACGTCCCGTGATCCTGGCATTCTATCCCGCGGACTGGAGTCCGGTATGCGGTGACCAGATGGCTCTTTACAACGAGATCCTCCCCGAGTTTCGCAAGTTCGGAGCGGAACTGCTGGGGGTATCCGTGGATGGTGCCTGGTGTCACGATGCATTCGCGCGAACCGTCATCTGCATTTTCCGCTGCTCGCCGATTTTGAGCCCAAAGGAGCCGTTGCCCGACAATATGGCGCCTATCGCGCTGCCGATGGCTTCTGCGAGCGCGCTCTGTTCGTCGTCGACAAGAAGGGAATGATCGCCTGGAGCTATTGCTCGCCGGTCGCCGTGAATCCCGGTGCGGACGGCATTCTGCAGGCACTCGAAGATTTGCCGAAATAGGAGGGTTTATGGCCACACTTAAGGTACCATCACTGTCGAAGACCACGCCCAAGGCCCTGAAAGCGCGGACGTGACCCTGGTGGAGTACGGCGATTACGAGTGTCCGTATTGCGGACAAGCCTATCCCATCGTCCAGCAGGTTCAGAAGCAGTTTGGAAAACGCCTCCGGTTTGTGTTTCGCAATTTTCCCTTGAGCGAAATGCATCCTCAAGCCGAAGCTGCCGCCGAGGTGGCGGAGTTTGCCGGCGCGCAAGGCAAGTTCTGGGAGATGCACGATAAGTTGTATGAAAATCAGGAGCGCTTGGGCGAAGCGCTTTATTTGGATCTCGCCGAAAAGCTCAAGCTATCGACCACCGCATTGCGTGAGGCGTTGGAACAGCGAACGTTCGAAGCCCGTGTCCGCGCCGACTTCAAGGGCGGTGCCCGAAGTGGAGTGAACGGAACGCCGACGTTCTTCATCAACGGGCATCGTCATGATGGTTCTTTCGACTTTGAAACGCTGGTTTCAGCGATTCACCAGGCCATGGCAACGGCGAAGAGCGCCTAGAGCCAGGCGAAAGCCCGCGCGTCTTTAGTGAGTCGACGCTCAACGTCTGTCCAGGATGAACGAAAGGAAAAAAATGCCAGTCTCCTTCGAGAGGGACATTAGGCCGCTGTTCCGGCAGATTGATATCGACCACATGAACAAACATAACGTTCTGCTCGACAACTAGAGCTATATGTCGGATCCTTCAAACGATCACGGCAATGCTCAAGATGTCGAGGACAGTCTGACAAACCAATCCATGCCTCCCGGTGGCCCTTACTGGAGCAATGAGCAGTTGGTCCTTTACAAGCAGTGGAGAAGCGACGGATATCGGCCTTAGTCCATAATAAGTTCCGGCTCGATCAACGCCTGACGATTGGGCGCTGACGGGCGGAGTACACGAATCTTGGCTACCGCCTGCGAGACAGGCGCAAGGGGGCAACGCCGGTTGACCGATACCGCTGAAAAGAACTTGAGGGCGCGGGGCTCATCGAGCTTGTGGCGACCCCTGCGTGTGTCGACCTTCCGCAATCTGTTGGTCGCGGATGTGGTTTCCGATATCGGCACTTTCATGCAGAACGTTGGGGCTGCATGGTTGATGGTGTCACTCGGTGCCGGGCCGATTTACGTCGCGCTCACCCAGACCGCTTCTTCGCTACCATACCTTCTACTGGCCCTCCCGGCGGGTTCCGCCGGCGATATCTTTGACCGCCGCAAATTGGTTCTGGCCACCGAGTCTTGGATGATGGGCGTAGCTCTGCTTCTCGCAGTCTTGGCCATCACTGGTTTCATGTCGCCCTGGCTGCTGCTCGTATTGACGTTTGCGCTCTCCGCCGGAGATGCGTTCGAAACACCGACATGGCGAGCAATTCTGCCTGAACTGGTGACCCAAGGACGACCTTGCAGCAGCATCAGCGCTTAACGGGATCGAATTCAATCTCGCCCGGGCGGTTGGGCCTGCACTCGCGGGCGTAGTCATAGCCGCCGCAGGTGTCGCCACTGCATTTGTCGTGAACTTCGTGTCGTTTTTCGGCGTCATTCTGGTGGTTGCAAGGTGGAAGAGGCCGATTCGCAAGCGGACCGCGCCGCCGGAGACTTTGACGGGAGCCACTGTCGCCGCTATCCGCTACGTCCGCAACTCCCCCACGATCCTCACCGTAGTGGTTCGGACAGGCGTAGTCATGTTCTTCTCAAGCGCGCTCTTTGCATTACTGCCGACGGTTGCCCGGAGCGTGAATGAGACCGCAGTCGGCTACGGGTTCTTGCTGATGCTTTGGGGCTGGTGCAATTGGCGGCGCATTGATAATGCAGTCAGCCCGCGCCAGATGGTCCACTGGAAGTCGTTGTTTCGACTGGAGTGCTGATTTTGGGGTTGGTGATCGTAACGATCAGTGGCTTACACAGATTGAGCACACTTGCTCCTGTGATGCTCGTTGGGGGTGCGGCCTGGGTAACTTTCATTTCCCTGATCAGCGCTCTGGTGCAGAACCTTGCCCCGGACTGGGTACGAGCGCGAGTACTTGCAATCTTCATTCTGGTCTATCAGGGGAGCTTCGCTCTGGGGAGCGCAACTTGGGGCACGGTAGCCCAACGAGCAGGCATCCGAATCGCTCTCGTGTGTGCCGGAGTTGGAACAATCGGGAGCCTGGTGTTCGTGCTCTTCGCAAAACTTCCTGAGTCGACCGCGGATCTGAGTCCATGGAACCACTGGCGCATGCCGGTTGTCGTCCGAGAGGCTGCAGCCGACCTTTACCGGGGACCGGTGTTAGTTACGGTCGAATACACGGTCATTCCAGAACGCGATGCGGAGTTCGTGGCGGCGATCCATCAATATGCTCGCATACGACGGCGCGATGGTGCATACCGATGGGGGATCTACCGTGACACAGAAATCGCGAACCGCTATCTGGAGATATTCCTCGTGAATTCGTGGGCGGAGCATCTTCGACAACACGAACGGCAGACCCAAGCGGACCGCGAAGTGGAGCAACGCCTATCCAGCTACGTCGCCGCCGACCCGAAGGTACGTCATCTGATCTACGCGAATTCGATAGAAACATAGCCGGGAACAGACGCCGTCGCTCCGCTTTGCCGCGTCTACGGTCCAGTGCTAAACTGCGCGAATGGCCGCCAAGAAGAAAACCACGAAGAAGGCGAAGAAAACTGCCACAAGAAAGTAACACCAACGAAGGCGAAGAAACGTTCTAAGAAGTTGACGAAGAAGAAACCTGCGCCGAAGGTGGCAGAAAAAAAGAGAGTTGCGGCCAAGAACCAGCCTCGGAAGAAGAGCAAGAGTGTGGGTGAGTTGGCGTTCTTACCCGAACGTGGAGGATCGCGCTCGGGTGAACAGTCCGGAGATTTGCAGGGCCTGTCCCGCCTCAAAGCTGCCGATTCGGAGAGCGTCGACGAGTTGGTCCAGGAAGGGAATGCATTTGAAGCCGACGTCGTCGCTGGTGTCGAACGCGCTGACAACACTGACGAGCAGGAAGTTCGCACGCACGAGGTGCCGGAGGACGATGTTCCTGGCGAATATCTGGACAAAGAATAAAGGTGGGCCGTCCCGGTGCTCGATACAAGGACGGTACAACGAAGACCTGTTCCTTGCTGTGCTCGACCCTAGCGGCAAGACATTGCGCGTTCAAACTATTTTTTCATCGCGGCAATGGCAAGTATCGCCAGTTCCCGCAGGCGCCGCTCAAGTGCCTTCCGATCACTCTGCAGCTCCGGGTCGTGTTTGGCCCCCTCTGCCGTCCGCACCAGGATGTGGACGATCTGCTCCACAGTGAGCCCCTGTGGAGGCCCTCCGATCGCGTCCGTTTTCTGGAGCGAGCGCAAAAACCTTGCGAGCCGATCTTCGTATTCCGTATTCAGGTCGCCGATCCTCGCCCGCGCCAGCGTTGAGAAAGTCTCCTCCAGTTCCGGCATGTGCTCAGATTTGCTGAATAGCTCGAAACGCCATTCCAAAGTAGGCATCCAGTAACCCAGTCAGCCGGTCCACAGCCGTGCCGCCCGCGCTCTCGGCGACAGCGCATCGCTGTCGCACCTGGTCGCCGAGATATTCAAGAATCGCCAGAAAGACCGCCGCTTTGTTCTCAAAGTGCAGGTATACCGTGCGCTTGGCTACCTGCGCGGCATTGGCAATATCATCAATGGAAGTCTTGCGATATCCGTACTGGGTGAACAGCTTCAGTCCCGCCAACACGATCGCATGGGGCTTGGCCGAAGCGCCCTCCCTTGCGCGTGCGTCTTTTTTCTGAACCTTTTTCACCGGCATACCATCCAACGATCACTAACTACATACCAGAAACGACTATACGGTATACTAGAAGCGAAAAGAAGGGAACATGAAAAGGTGATAGTGGTCATAGGCGCTTCAGAATCAACGAGGCTACGATGAACACTTCTAAAATACGATCCTAATAACCGGCGGAACATCCGGTATCGGGTTCGAGCTTGCCACCCAACTTCTAGCGCTCAGCAAAGGTCATCATTACGGGGCGCGATCAAGCTAAGCTCGATCGAATCAAGCAAGAAGGAGCATGCCTCTTCTTCACACCATCAAAGCGATGCTAAGCTGCAAGCGAATTTCCGAGAGGGTATGCCAACAATCCGAATGGCGGGTTGGGGAGTCTAATACACCATGCGCGTACGAAAAGAATTAATCGGTTTTATCGCAGTGATTCAGTCCGTTCTTTTCTTGACCCATTATCTCCTCTATGAGACCTGGACCTTTTCTCCCGCAGGGAGCGAAATCCGCGGAGCATTCTGGATCAAACTCGTCCTCGGATTTTTGTCGGTGAGCTTTGTTGCCGCTTCACTACTTGCCTTTCGATATACAAATGCTGCTCTGCGCGCGTTTTACAGGGCTGCTGCGGTTTGGATGGGTCTGGTGAGCTTTCTCTTTCTCGCCGCGGTTTCCTCCTGGATTATTTTCGGAGTTGCGCGCCTGTTGGGGCTGAACATGAACTTCCATTCGACCGTGGAATTGCTGTTCGGTGCTGCGGCAATGGCCGGATTCTACGGGGTTTTCAACGCAAGCTGGACGCGGATCACGCGAACGACGGTGCGGCTCGCGAACTTGCCTGCCGCGTGGCGCGGGCGAAGAGCGGCACTGATCAGCGATGTGCACCTTGGGCACGTGCGCAACGGCAGTTTTCTGCGGCGCCTGGTTGCGAAGACGTTGAGGGAAGAGCCAGATGCGATTTTTGTTGCGGGTGATTTATATGATGGAACGGCCATCGACGCGCAGCGAGCAGCGGAGCCATTGAACGAACTCGTTGCGCCACAGGGTGTGTATTTCGTCGCGGGAAATCATGAGCAATTTGGAGACGACAGCAAATATCTGAATGCCATCGCGGCGGCCGGAGTGCGCGTGCTCAGCAATGAAAAGGTGGAAGTGGACGGTTTGCAGATTATTGGCGTTCCGTACCGGAACGCGACACAAAACGGGCAGCTTGCGTCGGTGCTGCATGACATCGGCTTGGATCGCGACCGCGCGAGCATTCTGTTGACGCATGCGCCTGACCATCCGGAGATCGCGGAGGCCGCCGGCGTCTCCCTGCAGCTGTCCGGGCATACGCACCTTGGCCAGTTCTTACCTTGGAGTTGGATGGCGCGGCGGATTTACCGGCAGTTTGTGTATGGCTTAAGCCGGATCGGGAAGATGCAGGTTTTCACCTCGAGCGGAGCAGGAACCTGGGGACCGCCGCTGCGGCTGGGATCGAATCCCGAGATTGTAATGCTTCAGTTCGAGTAAGGTTTACGAGCTCTTTCCCTTCCATTTCAGCAATGCTAGATTGAGTTGAAAAGCGGCCTACGTGAAGGTGATTCTTCTAGGGGCGACCGGATGGTCGGACAAGGCGTCCTGCGCGAATGTCTGCTCGATCCCGAGGTGGAAAGCGTCGTCGTCATCGGGCGCAATGCTACCGGACAGCAGCACGAGAAACTGGACGAAATCGTACTCGGCGATCTTTCTGATATCTCTGCAATTGAAGGTGAGATTTCGGGCTACGACGCATGTTTTTTTTGCGTCGGCGTCTCCGCAGTAGGGATGAACGAAGAGGCATATGGGTGCGTGACCTACGATCTCACAATTTCCGTGGCTAGAACCTTAGCCAAGCTGAACCCGGTTATGACGTTTATTTACGTGTCGGGTTCGGGTACCGATAGTACCGAGCGCGGCCGCATAATGTGGGCCCGGGTGAAAGGGAAGACAGAAAACGCGCTGTTACAGATACTGTTCAAGGCCGTATACATGTTCCGGCCTGGCTGCATCCAGCCGCTCTATCGGATTCGAACCAAGACGAAGTGGTACGCAGCGTTTTACGGCATGATGGGGCCCCTCTATCCAGTATGGAAGCTGTTCTTCCCGAGGTACGTGACGACAACGGAGTGCGTAGGCCGCGCGATGCTGAAGATTGCCAAGCGGGGTGCTCCCAAGGCTGCGCGTGATAACCAAGACATCAACAGTATTGCTACGACAGATCGTGACCTCGCACTTGCGGCGCTCTCCTCGTTCGTCCATTTGATCGAGGGTCAGCAAACACTATTGAGATCACCTTGGTGAAGGCTTTTGCTTCTCAACTGGATCCTAGCCTGGCTCAACGGCTTAGCATCCGCGTCGCGTTGTGTGCAGTAATCGTCGTCTACCATTGATCAGTACTTCCACATCCTGATCTTGTTTCCCCGAGATTCGAAACTAACTTCGTCCATGAGCTGGCGGATCAGGTAAACGCCACGTCCGTGGTCGGCGTAGAGGTTTGCCCGGTGCTTCGGGTCGGACAAGGTATCGGGACTGAACCCTGGTCCGGGATCGGTTACTGTAATTACGATTCGGCCGAGGGGATCCGATTGCAACCGGCACCGGACCTCTTTTGACCGGTCATTGTTGCATCCGTGGACCACGGCATTGACCAGGGCTTCCTGCACGGCCAGACCGATCTCCAATCGCTTCTGCTCCGGAACTTGGAGCTCAATCAAAGTCTCGGCAATGGCATCGGCGACCTTGCCTATCGCATCTGGATCGGCGGGGAAACCGATGTTGAGCAATTCGGATAATTCGTCCTCAGGGTGGCCGGTGGTGTCAGGCGGCATAGAGTGTCATTTCTGGTTGAATCCGACGATGCGGACAGCTCAAGCGAAGGATTCCACCGCCGCATCGTCATTGTCGAAAATCTCAAAAAGGTTGAGAACGCCTACTAGACGCAGGGTCTGGACCGCAAACTTGGAAGGCTGCACCAGTTTGATGTTCCCGCCACGCTGCTTGGTGGAAGCCAGAAAGCGCACCAGCAAGCCGATGCCGGTGGAATCGATCATGGATACTTCGGCGAGATTGAGCACGAAACGGGTGTCGCCGAGCCCCATATTCTCTTCGAGAATTTGGCGCAGACCGTCCACGGCGGAGCCCATCCGGAGATTTCCCCGGAGTTGAACGACGTGTACTTGGGAGCGCTTACGGACGTTGATATCCAAATTTTCTCCTTGCGTGGCTGGGCCCCGGCAGTCAGAGTCAGGTTTGCCAGCGAGTCAGGTTACGGTAAAGCAGGCGCACTTTGCAAGCGGAAGAATTGCCACGGTTCTTGTAATGAGCCCAGCGAAATCCAATGGGAGGTACGCGTCAGCCGCCATACCTTGGGGTGAAAAATTCATCCTCACCAGGCGAAAAATCTGCCATAATTCATGCCCTCTGTGGGAGGCGATATGCGCAACGCTGCGGTCCCGGTTTTGCCTTCCCGTTACCGCGTGGTCATCGTGACTACCGACGAATTGGTGCGTCCCGAGGCCGAGACCCATCTGACGCCCGACTACGACCTTCACGTGCTTCAGGCTTGGGATGAATTGATGGCCCTCATCAAGAGGGAGCCCCCGGATGCCATATTCCTGGATATCGACACGGTCGGAGAACGTTCCGAAGATGGGATCGCCGCCCTGGCGGAACTGCGCTCGCTGGGACCGGATTTCGTTCTTGTGGGGTTGACGCGTTCCAACAGCCGGAACCTTCGCCTCAAAGCCGTCGACAGCGCCGTGGATGAGTATTTTGTGGCGCCCATCAATTTCGAGGAAGTGCGGATCGTTCTGGGGCGGGTGTTGCAGAAACGGGAAGTGGAGATAGAGTACCGGAACCGCCACCAGGAAGAATTGGAGCAACAAAGCTGCGGCGATCTCATCGGACGCAGCGAGCCGATGGGGCGAGTTTACGAAGCGATTCGTCGCGTCTCCGATAGCGGCAGTACGGTGCTGATTCGCGGGGAAAGCGGAACCGGGAAGGAACTGGTGGCGCGGGCGATTGTTTCCCTCGGTTCCCGTTCGGATAAGCCCTTTGTCAGCATCAACTGCGCCGCTCTACCCGAGAATCTTATTGAAACGGAACTGTTTGGACACGAGAAAGGGGCGTTTACCGATGCCAAGACAGCCAGGCCAGGGCACATCGAGCTAGCCCATACGGGCACACTGTTCCTGGACGAGATCGCGACTTTGGGCCTAGCCCTGCAGAGCAAATTGCTGCGCGTTCTGGAGGACCGGGTGGTTACCCGCATCGGTGGTAAGGCCGCTAAGAAAATCGATTTCCGGCTGGTGGCAGCCACGAACGAAGATTTGGAAAACATGGTCCATGCCGGCCGGTTTCGCGAGGATCTTTACTACCGCATCAATGTGGTTCCCATCGTGGTGCCCCCGCTGCGCGAACGACATGGGGACCTGCCCATGCTGGTGGATCACTTTCTCCGTATTTACTGCCACGCGAACAACAAGCCGATGAAGCATGTTGAATCGGAGGTTTTGGCGGTGATGGAGGACTACCACTGGCCGGGCAATGTGCGAGAGCTGGAAAACGTGATTCAGCGCCTCGTGCTGATGAACGACAGCCCGCTCATCGGCCTCAAGCACCTGCCCCAGCAACTGCTCGTGGCCAGTAGCGCCAGCCAGGAGGCAATCCTGATTCCCGAGGAAGGGGTCAATTTCGACACGGAGATGGACCGCATCGAGCTGGCGTACCTGACGGCTGCCCTGAACCGCAGCGGGGGGAAAAAATCCGCCGCCGCTTCTCTGCTGCGGATCGACCCGCAACGCATGAAATACCTCTGTCGAAAACGAAATCTATAAGGGTACGGTTAATAATTAACCAAATGGAGGTTAATTACTAACCACACGAGAATAATCGCTCCGGCCCCTTGTCACGACATGGTTTGCAACTTGTTGATTTTGCATACTGTCCCCCTCTTCCACCGGGTGTAAGCACTTTGGCATCACTCGTGCTAAATACAATACCGAGCAGTTGGGAAAATCAAAAAATTTGAAACTTGGAGGAATTTGAAATGGCTATCCAGAAGAAATCCTTGATCAGCGGCAAAAGCACACCGAAGCAGACGTCGACCTTGCCACAAGTGAGCGAGAACCCGGGCGTGACAAAGGTAGCCGCGACCCGCGTAGCCGCGACCCGGGTGGCCGCAAACCGCGTGGCCGCGAACCGTGTAGCCGCGACCCGCGTAGCCGCGACCCGCGTAGCTGCGACCCGCGTGGCCGCAACCCGCGTAGCCGCGACGCGCGTAGCTGCGACCCGCGTGGCCGCGACCCGAGTAGCCGCGACCCGAGTAGCCGCAACCCGCGTAGCCGCAGCGAAGTAGCGGCGAAATGACTGTAGGGCTGTGCAAATCAGATCGACGCACAAGGACCGCATGGCGATGCGGTCCTTTGCTTTTTGCCTACGCTACCAGATCCTGCGATCGGCTAGGTCACGGACGAAGATCCATGCGAGTCCGGCAATGCTGCGGCGAGCCACAAAGATCTTGGCGGCGCCTGTCATGCCTTCCTTTAAGTTGCCGGCGTTGGTCAGTAATGCCGATCCAACGTAAAAACGGGGCGGGGCAATGCCCTTCAGTTGGTCCTTCGGAATGAGTCCGGGCTCGACATAGCTGGAAGCAGGCGCCACCGCCGACAGGGTTGCGGTGAGAGGCGCTGCGGCCGACTCTGGCAGGAGCCTCACCTTGGAACCCAGGCGGACATCCCTCATCCCGAATTCCGGGATGTAGACGCGAGCGGTCATGGAAGAGGAATCGGCCACCTCGGCGATCTCCGCCCCGGATTCGAGATATGCTCCCAGCAGGTCATCCAGCCGCGGAGTGACGACGACGCCGGAGATTGGGCTGGTGATCTGGAGAAGAGCAACCTGATGAGCGAGTCCCCGATTACGCTCGGCCATCTCCTGCCGCTCATACTCAGCGGGGCCTAAATCGCCATAGTGCAGCAGTGCAAGGTTGACCTGGTCGGAGGCGGTGTGTAAGTCAGCATCAGCGCGTGCCGCCGCCGAGGCCAGTTGCAAATTGCTGAGCTCGACCAACGGCTGGCCCGCTGCCACAGATTGCCCTTCCCGCACCAACACACGCGTCACGCGTCCGGCTGCTTCAGCGTGGATCCAGTCCTTGTGGGCCGGCTCCAACACAAAACGCGCCGCGACAAAGTCGGGCCAGACGGGAAGCAGAATGAGCAGCACTACGACGCCCGAAAGCACCGCAAGGCGCGGCCCAGCCAGCCAGGCGTGCATGCGTTCTTTCTTGTCCAGGTAAACGATTCTCATAAATCTCACCAGCATTTTTATCCTTGATTTGAAGACCCAATACCCGATGGCGACAGCAGGGACGAAGGCCCATTCCGGGGTATAAGCCTGCAAGATATGAAACGAGAGCACCATCAGGAACGACAGGAGCAGATAGCCATACAGTCCGGAAAGAATTGCGTAGATAACGTAGAACGGGCGGCGGCGGCGCGGAACGTACTCCACTTCAGCGGGCAGATGAAAAATGTTCTTGCGGACGATTCCGGAAAGATAGGCTGTGGTTCTTTCCTTCAAATCCGGCTCATGAATCATTTCACAGAAGATTAAGTATCCATCTAACTTGATCAGGGGGTTGAGGTTCAGCAGGGAGACGCCGATACCGGTCACCATCATGACCTTATAGGCAATGTCGTGGATCACCATGCCGGTGGCCGTGCCCCACCAGATCACCGTGGCGATGACACATAGAATCAGATCAATCCAGATGCCCGCGATGGCGGTCGCGATCCGTTCCCACTTGCCGCCGTAGATCCACACTTGCGACGCGTCGCAAAAGAAGCTGGGTGCGAAGTACATCAGGGTGAAACCCATCTTCTCCACGTTGCCGCCGAAGTGCTTGCAGGTGAGACCATGGGCGGTTTCATGGAAAAACGCCATCGAGGCAAACAAAATCCAGAACTCGAGCAGATCGGTCCCTGACTTTGCGGTGAAGTTGTAAAACTCGAAACTGTCGGTCCAGATTTCGCCGAATTTGTCGGCCCACATCCCCAGCATGACAGCAAACGAGAACAATGTGAGAAGAACAAACCACGGGGTGTAGATGAACTTCAGCTTGGGGTAGAGCCAGGAGATGTAACGGTCGGCGTTGGGCCATTCCTTGACGGTGATATCGGTGAAGTCAGGAACCTGAAAGCGTTTAAGCTTCTTCCGCCGCTGGCCGCGGAGTTCCTGTTTGAGCATGATATTTCTCTCCAGCGGCGTTTTGTAAATAAAGTCGCTGTTGCTGGCGAGAAAGCTGGTAATTTCGCGAACACTGTCTTCGTCGAACAGCACGCCAGTCTCAAGCAGCGAGAGGTCCGAAATCTCTTTGTACGACCTGTTTCCATCGAACAACTGGATCAATTTCCATTGTTCGGGAGAAAAGCGCAGAACTACTTCGCTTCCCGGCACCTTGGCGATCACAATCGGCCGGTCATTCTCGATGTGCTCTTTGGTGATGACGCGGGAATCGAGCTTGGGCGTATCCCGCCGGATTACGCGTTCGGGCAGGTCAGGAAGAGCAGCGTCCAGTGCTTGAACAATGTTCATCGCGGAATGTTCATCGCGGCAAGTCGATGCGGACGGTGGCAAGCATCCCTGGCCGTAAGTCAGGGGCAGCTTTCTCGATCTGAACCAGAACTTCCGTGGTACCGCTGGAGGGATCCACAATCGGGCTCACGTCGACCACTTTGGCGGTATGCTGGGTTGCAGGCGAGGCATCTGCCGCGGCTACGGAAACAATTTGCCCCTTCTTGATGGCTCCGAGTAATCGCTCGGGCAAGGTGAACTTCACCTGCAGTGGGGTCATAGCCGTAACCCAGAAGAGCCGATCACCCGCTGCAACCTTCTGGCCCACGCGAACGTAACGGCGAGCGACGATTCCGTCGAAAGGCGCGACAATGCTGGCTTTTTCCCGCTCCAGTTCCAGTGACTTCAACACCGCCTTGGCGTTATTCAGGCTCTCGATTTCGCGTTGGATTTCGTATTCGTCGGCCTCTTCTTTATATTGCGCATGCTCCAGTTGTTCCTTCGCGATGACTTGCGCGGCGTATAACTTCTCGGCGCGGGCGCGGTCGGATTGCAGAACCTTGGTCTCGGCTTGCCAATTCTTCAGGTTTGCTTCAATGGACCGGACTTTGGCGGCGGCGGCCTCAACGTCGGAGGAAATCTGGCGGTCATCAAGTTTCGCCAGGACTTGCCCCCGATGTACCTGGAAACCGGCCTCGGCAGCGATCGAGACGACCACTCCCTCTTTCAAGGCGGCGACATCGACCTGGTTCTCCACCACAATCGGGCCAGTGGCCCAAAAAACGTTTTCTTTCGGTGCGCCAGCTGGCGGGGGCGCAATTTCCGAACGAACCGGGGCAGCGGCAACGACGGAGTCTTCTTTCGAGCCGCTGCATGCATTCAAACCCAGTACCAGAATTGTCAGCCCCATCACGATGAAACGTTGCATGGCTTCACCTCGGTTTTACCACCCAAACCACGACCAAATCTTCGACCATAACCACATGGCGGGCCGCCGGAAGAAGACTTCTCCAGCAGGTCTCCATGCCGTGAATATTTTGCCGCGGCCCTGCATTCCGGTGCGGAGGAGGCCTTCGCTGTTGGGAATGCTGACCCGCGCAAAGAAGACGTGCTCATCGCCCACCACCTGGCTCCTTGGACTCACCATCGTCACTTCACCACGAAATGTGCGCGTAGGAAATCCCTCGAGTTTGACGGAGGCTCTCTTGCCGGGTTGGAGAAGAGAGACATCATGCTCATCGATGGCAACATCCACACTTGCCCGTGAGGCATCGACGACTTCGGCAAGAGTTTCGCCTGGTTTCAGATCCCGCCCGACGGAGTCCTCGATGCGGGGCGTGGCCACGAGGCCATCGATGGGCGACCGCAATCGTGTCCTTTCCAAGCGCTCGCGGGCGCGGGCAACTTCCGAGTTCCAGTAGTCCGCCTGTATACGTTGGATTCCGGCCTGGCTGCCGTCGTTGACCGCGAGGGAATGGTTCACTTGCGAAATTGCAGTTTGGTACTTGGCCTGCGCCGCCGCGAGTTCGGCACGATATTGCCAATCCGCGAGAGTAGCCAGTACAGCGCCCTGTTTGACGGCGTCGCCTTCCCGCACATTCACGGTCTGAACCAGGCCTGCCACTTCAGGCTGGACGCGGGCACTGTGAGCCGGAGCGACCACGGCAGGTCCATCGACCCGCAGCGGCAATGGGAAAGCTGCAAGAAAGAGCAGGGCGATGGCGACACCAGCCACTAAGGCCAGGCGCCGCCGCTTCTCTAAAGCCAGGAACTTGCGCTTTCTCTCCAGGATCGGTTTGAGCACGTCGATAAACGGCACTTCGTGGTAGAGAGAAGCGTTGCGCAGCGCCACAGTGGCTTGTCCAGCCAGCACCTTGATCATTTCCATGTGGGCCGAGTTGAGGAAATCGGGATCACTGCTCTCGAAGGAGAGGACGCCGAGGCAGCCGTCGTCGTCCGACAAAGGCAGCGCGTAGTATGCGCGCATGCCAGTGTCGGCAAAATAGGACTGGAGCTTCGCCCGCGTCTCCGTGCGTTCGTCCTCCACCTCGTCGGCGTGCTGGGCCACGAAGATGGGATTACCCGACAGAGAAGTCCACTCCAGCAGTTTCTGCAGACGAGCGATGTCGGGGTCCTCGGGATTGATCTTAGCGACGCCCGAAACTGCCTTGACTTGCATCCGGCCGCGCTGGTCCAGTGCGATGGCGGCGCGGTCGTAAGGGATTACCGTGGCAGGCCCATTCACTACGGCATCTAAGACACGATCCAAGTCGAGCGTGGAAGTGATCTCACCACTGACTTTTACCAGAGCCTCCAGAATCTCAACCTTGCGTTCGGCTTGCAGCAGACTGGCGTTGTGCAATGCGTTGGTGGCGGTTTCGCAGACGTTGGCCAGCAAGAACTCATCGTCTTCGTCGAACGGGAGTCCGTCAAGACGGTTAATCGCCTCCGCCACTCCGACGAGAGTCTCGCGCTCGAGCAAGGGCGCTGCCAGAATCGAGAACACCTGGCCTTCCTCAATTCCGGCGTTGCGCCTCCGCAGGCGCTCATCCTCGGCATTGTCCACGAGCACCGCTTCGCCGCTATTGGAGATGTCTCCTGCGATGCCCTCTCCTGGTTTCTGCACCATACCCAGTTTCACGGTGGGGTCGAATCCGTCGCTGCTGACCAACTCGAGTGCATCGTTGCTCACCATCCATAGATTCACCGCCTGTACGTTCAGCACCTCCTGGAACTTCTTCGCAATCGTACCCAGCAGTTCATCCATCTCCAGGGTCGAGTTGAAGACCTTCTCGAGGTCATACATTTGGGTTACGCGGCTGATCGACTGCAGACTCGCATTGCGTTCGCTCTCATAGGACTGGGCGGCAGCGATGGCTGGCGCAGTGAGTTGGGCGATCTCGTGCACCGCCTCCAGCATTGCTTCCGGGAACGGCTGTTCGTAGTTGACCAGTTCAATGGCGCCGAAAAGAACATCATCCAGGAGGAGCGGAACATACGCCAGAGAAGTTATCGTGCGGCGGATATCGAGGTGAGCGTAGTCTTCCCGCTGCAGGTCGACACCTTCGAGCACCACGAGCGCTCTTCGTTCTGCCACAATGCCCAGGGTACCGGCGCTAAACTCCATGGTCGCGCCGACCGTGACGTCGCCTGCAATCGCTTTGGGTGTCCAGGCAGGATTGTCCAGATCCTCGACGATGTAAACAACAACCGCTGTGCCGGGCAGCAGTTGCGCGATCTGCTCAGCCGCAACCTGGGCGCGTGGTCCCACCTCCGCTCGCGCCAACAAGGCTGAGGCAAATTCCGCTACGGGAACTTCGAATGCGGATTTTCGAGTCGCCATGAACGGCGTTCCTGATGTACAGATTCCGCGCGACGCGGATCGCGTGCTAGGGCAGATTGCCCCGTTGACCGCGAACGCTCAGGCATCTTAAGCCGCCTGCGCGAACAGGTCAACCTTTCCGCCGCGGCGATGCGAAACGCCGCGTTGTAAGAGTTCGCGCGCCAGACTGATAGCTTCGGCATACGCTGCCGTTGAAAACAAAGAGCTTCTTGGCTTTGTTTGGCAAGAAGAGCTATTTCTTCCCGAATTGCTGTTGAGGGGAGGCGGCACAGCTTCGCCCCTGCGCTGTCGTTGCCTATCATCAGTCTGGTTCTGTCACCAACGATACTTCGTTTTTTGTTCGCATATCGTCAAGGGAAAACCGTAATCACTTATTATGGCAATAGATCATAACCATACCCTCCGCTTAATCGATAGGAAGCGGCTAAATACTGCTCTTGAGCAGTAGTCAGGATGGGGCTCATTGTGGGCTCAAGCACGCAATCTGCATTCATCACGACGTTCGGCTTAAGATGACTCACGAATTGTCCGCCTTGATTCGCAGTTCTTTTTGCTCCAGAAGTGCAAGCCGCCTTTCCAGATCCGTGCTCTCGAAAGCTTTCAAGAGGACGCCGGACATGTAGGTCAGCGTGCTGGCAGTCCTCGGATCCAATCTCTTGGCTCGGACATCGACCATCGCTTGAGCTAGTAGATTCTTGACGTCTTCCGGAGTCGTTGGTGGGCAATGGTGACTGGGTCAATGTCGACGTAATGACGGTTCTTGAGACCGCCCATTCGACCGAGTTCAGCCGCTCTGGCAGGGTCTGCGTGGAGAGCACAGAACCGAGTTCCATGTTCCGCAGCCGCCTGACATGGGCGGCCGTGCTTGGTTATCGCACTGCATCCTTCTGACGACGCGGCTTGGATTGGTTGGTCCATGCTCATTAATTTCAACCTAATCACGACTGTCCGGCGTCAACATGCGCTACCAGACGACTCCTTGCTCTTCGCCCGTCCAAGTTTCCTCAGAGTAAAATCAGTAAATCGACAGCTAAGACGAGCAAAACGGGGAATTGAGACACCCAGGGCCCGACAACTCGCCAACCAGGTGATACTGGATTGGAATGGGCTGATGAACAGCAGTTTCACCGAGAGATTCAGCAAGAGCTCTGTCTACGTGCGCTTGCGGACAACTGGACTTTCTTCGAATTGCGTTCAGCGCGATCGCTTAAAGGTCAACCTTGGAGAGAGGAAGCTTTTTGTTTGCTCATACTGCACCGCAACGAAATTCGACTCTAGGGTATAGCAGATCAGTCGGATGAAGAAAAGTGGTGCAGCATCAAGTGTGCAAACCCAAGTTCCTTTAACCGTGCGCTTGCGCACTCTGTTCGAAGGCTTGTTAATTTCCCACGCTTCTGTTTGCCGCAGAGTCAGTTCCTTTTTGTTTCCCGCTTAAATTCTCCTGCGGCATCTGCGACCTTGTGCAACCAGGTTGCACAATCCAAATGCTGCGTACCCCGTTCTCATTGCCGGAGACTTCGCGAAAGAGTTCGTGTGTCTCGAAGTTCACATTAGGTCCTGGGGCAAGTGTCCACGACTTTCTCATGACCGCCTATCTTCGTCGTTTGTTCGCTAGATGTCAATCCTTTTTTCCGATCGCATGCACCGAAACAGTATTTGGCTACCGCTTGCGATCTTAGGTTTCTTGCTCCTGCCGAGCCAAGAATTTCTGAACATACTTTGTGCCCTCTTTCTCCTATTTCGTCAATCCTGCGTGTAAGAACGCTTCGCATATCTGAGCCACACTGCGACCTTCCGCGGCACCAACGGACTCCAATGTATTTTCGGATCGGGCGTCAACATGGAAAGTGATTTGCGCAGGTCCGCACCGAGGGAGACTTTAGATACGGGGTTGCTCGCCTTCCCCCGTAAGCAGCCATTCAACACTTTTCGCAAACTCCTGACTGATTCGAAGAAGGATCTCCGCCCCAATCTCCACCTTGCCACGTTCCATGGTGGAAAGATAGTTCTGACTGATGCCAATGCGTTTGGCGAACTCCTCCTGCGTCATATCAAATCCACACATCTCCCGGAAGGTCAAGTGGGAGCGGATCGGAACAGAGATACGGTATTGAGTTATATAATGTTATAGTTTATATTTCTCACATGCGCTACATCCCTCGCCAACTGGCGCCCGTACTTGTGGATGCATCCCGGCACTTTCCGGCAGTTGTCGTGACCGGGCCACGTCGTGCCGGAAAAACCACGCTTTTGCGCAAACTGTTCCCCAATGCCCGTTATGTACTACTCGAAGACCCTGACATCCAGGGGCGAGTGCGCAGCGATCCGCGCGCTTTTCTTGAGGAACTCCAGCCTCACGTTATATTCGACGAGATTCAAAATGCGCCCGAATTGCTTGACTACGTCCGCACGCTTATCGACAACAAGCCTCGCTACATGGGTCAGTGGTTGTTCACCGGCTCCCAGGAAGCTCCACTTATGCGCGGCGTCTCGGAATCGATGGCTGGACGCGCGGCCATTCTTCAACTCCTCCCTCTTAGCCTCAGAGAAACCGTTAAAGTGGATTTGCTCCACGGAGGTTTCCCCGAAGTGCTCGCGCGGCCGCAAGCTCGCAACCTGTGGTTTGCGTCTTATCTACAAACATATCTGGAGCGGGATGTGCGAGCCATTACAAATGTGCGTGATCTCGTGACCTTTCGGCGGTTTCTTTCTCTGCTGGCGAGTCGCCATGGTCAAGTTCTCAACAAGACCGACCTCGCGGCGCCCCTTGGGATTTCGGTTCCAACCATCGGCGAGTGGCTCTCCATTCTGGAATTGACCGGCCAAGTCATTCTCGTGCCCCCATACTTCGAAAACTTCGGAAAGCGGCTCATCAAATCGCCGAAGATCTACTGGGGGGACTCCGGCCTAGCCTGCTATCTGCTGGGCGTGACCTCCTCAGTTGAGCTAGAACGTTCTCCCTTTCTGGGAGCTCTATTTGAAGGCTTTATCGCGGCGGAGATACTCAAAAGTCAAGCTAATCAAGGAATGCGGAAGGAGCTCTACTACTTCCGCGATCAGCAGGGCTTAGAGGTAGACTTCCTCGTGCCACGGCCGAACTCCAACCTGTGGTTGATTGAAGCTAAAGCCGGGAAGACGGTCCGGCCATCCATGGCCGCTCCGCTACTCTCATTGCGTCGGGCCTTGCTCAAACGGTCCGGACGGTCGATCGTAGTCCACCGAAGGTCCCGCTCGCAACTGCCGACGGCAGCCATCGCTCGCGGGGTTGAAGCTCTGGATGTGGAACGATTCATCCAGGAGCTTGGTCGCATCAGATAGCAGGATCAGCACAACCGGAGACCGGACCGAGCCGCGGCGGCCGGCAGGCCGGCATCCCAAACCGGCCGATCGAGGCGCCTGTACTTTGGCGACGCTTTATGCCGATGCCTTACCTTTTTCTTCGCCGCCTAATTTCCCATCGAGGAGTCGCAGGAAACTTCGTTATCCCGTTCTCTTCTATTTCAGCACCTTCCTCCAGACTGCCTGCTTCGGTTGACTCCTGAAGCGCTCTCCCTGCAGAGCCCGACGGTGTGCCATCATCATGCCGGGCAGCCGAGGCATCAGTTCCCAGCGAGTTCGAATCACCATCCTCCGTTTCCGCCTTAGCTCCCTCATCATTACTATCGGCCGGCAACTGCCTTAGCATTTGCAGGCTTTTGTCGAAAGCACGGCGGTTCGCCGTCATATAGCGAAGCAACGTGGGCATGCATCCTCGTGGGTAGAATTGGTCGCCGCGCGGGGTCAGGTCCTTGAGTTCGTACTCGAGCCCTTTTTGCAGGCGCCAGTAATCCGTTATCGCCAACTCGATCAGTAGTTCGTCGGCAACTTCGCCGGTGCTGTAGCGATCGTGTAGGGTTTCGAACAAGCGTTGCAGGCCTTCATTGAGAAGTTTCCCATCAGGGGCGAACATCACCTTCTTGGCCTGCAGACGATGCTTGATAGCGTTGAAAGAACTGTACCGCTTGCCTTGCGGGGTCTTTGGTCCGGTGGATTTCTTCGCATTTTCACGATTGGCCTGCAGCTTACGGGGCGATACAGTTTTTTGCGGCTGCTTCTCCTGCGTGCTGCCGTTATTGTTTTGGTTGTCGGATTTAGAGTCGGTGTCCGGCGTGAAGCTGCGGTCACCGTGTGTTTCATGTTGCTTTTCCATATTTCCTCATATAGGAAGAGCTTTTAATTTGCGGGGGCGCTTCCAAAAGGAAGCAATCCACCGCGAACTCTTTCTATATAAGGGGTCGGTAGTTGTTATTTTGGACGGGCGACGAGACGTTTCGCATGCCCCATATTCATTTTCAGCAATACTGGTCAGGAAGTCCTGGTCCTGCGCTCTAGTTATCGATTCGGGGTACTGGTCTAAACAAAGCAGAATAGATGTACTGCCAAACAGTAATTCTTGGTCCGCAGATCAGAAGATTTTCAAAAACGGCAAGAATTGACATACTTACGCAATATGCGTAATAATGTACGCAATATGCGTAACTATTCCGTGCTGACTGCGTTGTTCCCACAGGTACGGCAAGGTGTGCTCGCGGCTACGCTCGGCCAGCCAGACAAATGGTGGTATCTGTCGGAACTTGCTGACCGTTTGGGCACGACCCCATCGAGCCTTCAGCGGGAGTTGTCATCCTTGGTCGCGAGCGGAATACTGGTGCATCGTCGTGAAGGCACAAGGGCTTATTTCAAGGCGGAGACCCAGTCCCCAGTGTTCCGAGACCTGCAGCAGCTCTTCGAGAAAACTGCAGGGCTGGCTCCGATCTTGGAGCAGTTACTAAAGCCCTTTGGGGACAAGGTTCAGTGTGCCTTCATCTATGGTTCCGTGGCACGGAGCCGTGAACACGCGATGAGCGACGTGGATGTGATGGTCATTGGCAGAACAGGTCTCGCAGACCTGTCTCCAGCGCTGCGCAAAGCGGAGGAGCGACTCGGAAGGGAGGTCAACGTCACGGCCTATTCCCCAGAGGAGTTCCGGGAGAAAATCAAGTCGCGCGATCATTTTCTCGCCGCCGTTTTGCGAGGGCGGAAACAGTTTGTGAAAGGAGGTCAGAGTGACTTGGCCGAAATTGTTGGCGAATAAGGAAGCGGAGAAACACAAGACCTCCAAGAAAGAACTGGACAACATGCGGGCGCTGATCGCCCGCGACCTCGCAGACGCCAGCCTCGCTGGCCTTTCGGCAGATCGGAGATTCGCGACGGCCTACAACGCTGCACTCCAGGCTGCGAATATGGCTATAGCCTGTGCGGGGTATCGGATCATGAGCAAGGTCGGACATCACCGGGTGTCGTTGGAAAGCACGAAACTGGTGCTGGGCAAAGCCGCGCACAAGCACGCCGACTATTTCGAGACCTGTCGGCGAAAGCGAAACACGATTGACTACACCTTTTCTAACGTCGCCACGGAGACCGAAGCAAAAGAGATCATCGTCCAGGTTACCGAGTTCTATAACCAGGTCGAAGAGTGGATATCCAAGAACCATCCCACGCTCAAGAAGTGATACCACTAGGAGCTGAGCATGATTTTCAATCCATCCCGTCCCGGCGAGGTCTTGAAGGATTACCTGGGCGACATGACTGTGAAGGAGGCGGCCAAGCGCCTTGCGGTGACACGGCCAAATCTCTCCCGAATACTCAACGGCCGCGCCGGCATTTCCGCGGTGATGAGCTTGCGGCTGGCCAAGGCGATGCCGCACATCTCCCGAGTTTTGGCTAAAGATGCAGCTCAATTACGATCTTTCGAAAGCTCAGAAAAGCAAGCAGCCGAAAATCAAACCGTTTCCGGCCCGGCCACAAAAGGAGCTCGCCTCAGCCTAGCCATCGCACCTTTCCCAGCCAGACCGCCGATGTTGGACTCCAGTGCGGGGGTGCGTCCTCCGGTGGCTAAGTAGGATCCTCGTCTTCTTCCTCCTCCTCCTCCGACGGGGACAGCGGCAGCTGGTCCAGTAATTCCAAGTTCTTCAGCCACGCGCGCTGGCTGGCGGTGCGATAACGCAGCAAATTCGGCATGTTCCCTTGCGGAGAAAAATGCCAACTGGCCTGCTTGAAACAGTCCACCTCGACGTTCAGTGCTATACGTTGACGCCAATGTTCGACCACGAGACCCTCCACCAGCAGGTCGGTACGGATGTCACCCTTGCCATACCGCTCATGCAGGCTGTCGTACAAGTCATGGAGTTCTGCGTTGATCGGCTCGCCATCGTCGGAGAACAAGAGCCTCTTGAGCAAGAGCCCATGCTTCACCGCATTGCGCCGACTGTACCGCTTGCCACGAGTGGTTTTTGGTCCAGTCGACTTCTTGGCGTTCTGGCGGTTAGCCCGCAGCCGTGCTTCCGATATAGGTTTCTTGGGCTGGCTGGTTTGCGAGCCAGCGACTTTGCCTACAGGGTTGCTGTTGTTATTAGTTGGTTGATGGTTGTTGTTGTCGTCGGTGTCGGGCTTGCAACTGCCGTCACCCTTCTCTGGAAAATATTCGTTATTCATCTTCTTATCCGTTGAAAGCGGTTTAAATTTGGCGCGGTTGGTGTCCACCGTTACGGGGACGTCCGTGACAGCCGCTCTATCAACGGTTATCGAAGTCAATATTTTCGTTTAATTATCAGACTGGCTGCCAACCTCGGGGTACTTTGTCAGATGCTTGCTGACGGCAAGAATAAGGAGACCATTCACGACTATCTGAACTATCAAATAATCGTTGACTTTTTTCTGCACGAATTCCTCGGGTCGTGACCTCCTCGCCGTAGTGGCAAGCACAGTGCGAAAGGACCGCCTTGGTGCAGAGAATTGTAAGTTCCAGCCCTAATGGCCCTTCCAGGCATGTCCACCCTCAGTCGGCTTGAAATGCAGGGCCGTCGCGGGGCTTAGGTAGATAGAGACGCACTGCGCTGCTCCTCTTCTCTCGCCCTGGCGGTTCCAGATGGAATAAAAAGGGGCCGGAAGCCTCCGTCCCCTTTCAGGGCATAGGCCTACCCGAGAGTCACGATCGAATTGGCCAAGTTTAGAGGTAGACTTCCTCGTGCCACGGCCGAACTCAAACCTGTGGTTGATTGAAGCTAAAGCCGGGAAGACGGTCCGGCCATCCATGGCCGCTCCGCTACTCTCATTGCGTCGGGCCTTGCTCAAACGGTCCGGACGGTCGATCGTAGTCCACCGAAGGTCCCGCTCGCAACCGCCGACGGCAGCCATCGGTCGCGGGGTTGAAGCTCTGGATGTGGAACAATTCATCCGAGAGCTTGGTCGCACCAAATAATATAGGAAGGACCAGCGGAGCCTGCCCGAGGAAGCCGCCGATTCCGTGGAACGGCACATTGCCACTCGGTATGCGGTACTTTACGTTCACGACGTTCCGGGAGAGGCCCGGCGCCTTCCGTATAATCCCGACGGACTTTTTCACGGAGTCTTTTATAAAGGACTACTGTCCGCAGTTTTGTGCCTTCCTCCCGCATCAGCAAGCCGTAATCGTCGCACAGCTTACTTAGCGGCCCTGCATAGAAAGAACTCAAAATGAATCTCCTGATCCAGTGATATTCCGCGACTGTCTCTGGCCGTCTTTCTGGGTGATTGCCGATTTTCTCGTTCTCGCCGCCATGAGCTCCATGACGTCATCGTGAGCATTCCCGGCGGCCGAGGACAGACTACGGTCACAAATTACCAACCCCAACGAGTATCATCCTTCCTTGCTCTGCCCAAGATATCGGTGTAAGTATTTTGATCCGTCCTTGGCGTAGGCTTCTGTCCCAATGGTCAGCAGAATCTCGCAGATCTGAGAGATGCTCCGTGCCTCTCGACTGGCGATCTGCTGGAGACTCTTCTTAAGCTCGCCTGAAATTCGGAATGCTAACGGAGCGTTTTTCTTCATAATGCTGAGATTGTATGAAAAACCAAGGTTTTTGCCATTAACAAAGTTATTGACTCCTTCTTGCGCATCTCATACAATGTATGTGTATGTATGAGTTACGGAGGATTGCATGGCGGACCAATTGTTACGGAGCAATCTGAAGTTTGCTCGGTC
>CAWEDF010000002.1:0-264991 GCA_963807655.1 uncultured Acidobacteriaceae bacterium
GGTTCGTGATGTATTTTCTGCCTTCGATCATCGCCTTTGCACGCAGCAAGCGAGACACTGCGGCCGTTGTTCTTCTGAATTTCTTCCTGGGATGGACTTTGATCGGTTGGGTGGTCGCGCTGGTCTGGGCGGCGAAGAGCGACGCTCCGATGGTTGTGCGGTGAGTTCCTCCGCCGCGCGAAGTTGCCGGCAGGCGGGCTTCGTATCGGGCGTCGTATTTATCACGCTGATGAGTTGCTCTCTTGCGGCCTGTTCGCATGATCATGATAAGGCGCCACCTCCGGCGGATGCCGCCACTCTGCTGCAGGCCATAGCCGCCGCCGATCCCGCGAAGTATCCTTCTGCGCACAAGTCCAGGCGCTGGAGCAATCCGTTTCTCGTGATCCGTCCTGACGCCGTCGGCCTGCTTACCAGTGTTGCAGCCAATGAAGAACAGATTCTGAAGCCGGAGGAAGTCTTGAATGCGTTGGCGCGTCTGCCGGCATCCGCTTGGCCTTACGGGCGCGCAGTAGAGATCCTCGTGGAGGAGAAGCCAACAGCTTCTGAGTCGGACAAAGTCGCGCTTCGACGAAACCGTGGTATTGTCGCCGGCGACCTCGAGGGCGCACACGTGGCGATCACCTGGATCCCCACCTCCTGAAATTAGATCGACCCAAGAAAATGCGAATCTGCAACACCATCGAACACATGCGGGCCGCGTGCCGCGCGGCGCGGCGCGGCGGCCGGCGATTGGGATTCGTGCCTACCATGGGAGCGCTGCATGAAGGGCACCTGTCTCTGGTGCGAGCCGCGAAAGCTTCCTGCGATGCCGTCGCAGCCTCGATCTTTGTGAATCCCACGCAGTTCGGCCCTACTGAAGATTTAGCAACGTATCCGCGCAGCTTCGAACACGACCGGGAACTGCTCGACAAGGAAGGCGCGGAGCTGCTCTTCGCTCCATCGGTCGAGGAAATGTATCCAGCGGGCGCCGTGACCTGGGTTACCGTCGAGGGGCTGAGCGGCAAGCTGGACGGGCGTTCGCGGCCCGGTCATTTTCGCGGCGTCACTACGGTGGTGGCGAAACTGTTCCACATCGTCGAGCCGGATGCGGCCTTCTTCGGGCGGAAGGATGCGGCGCAGGTGGCGATCATACGCCGCATGGTGCGCGATCTGAACTTCCCCGTGGAGATCGTCGCCTGCCCGATTGTTCGCGAGCCCGACGGCCTGGCTCTGAGTTCACGCAACGCTTATCTCGATCCGCAACAGAGAAAACAGGCGTTGGTGTTGCATCGTTCTCTGCTGCGCGTGAAAAAATCCTGGGAAGCCGGCGAACGCGGCGCGGCCAAGCTCATCGCCGTGGGGCGGGAAGAGATTGCCGGGGAAAAATCAGTCCGCCTCGATTATTTTGAAATCGTGAATCCAGACAGTCTGGATGCAGTTGAAGGTGTTGCGGACGGAGCGCTGGTCGCGGTCGCCGCATTTGTCGGCCCAACGCGGCTTATCGACAACATCGTACTTCCCAAACCGTCTTAGCGTCGATCCGCCGCGACGGAAGCCGTCGCGGAAGTGTTAGGGGAAGCGTCCGGAGGCGACAGCCGCTGCCGCACCAGGCTTTCGATCTGCGACCAGACGTGCGGATCGCACTCGCTCTGCATGTGGCCGGAGGTGAAAACGCGGTTCCACCAGGGATATTGCTGGCACGCAACCGGATTCTTCTGGTAATCCACGCGGTAATTCCCAAGGATCTCAGTCTTTGCCGGATCGGCGGCCGTAATCCGGGGCCGGCCGTGGATGATGCCGTGCGGCTGATAAAAGTTCACGGCTTCGGCGACGTTGTCGGGAATGACAGAATCTTCCTGCCACACTTTGGCGACGCTATCCACTTGCACGGTCAGCAAAACCGGCACGCCTTCCCGCCGCAATTCCCGCGCCAGCAACACCGCCGCCGATGCCCCCCAACTGTGGCCGAAAAGAATAATGCGCGCCCGGGCTTTTTCCTCGCTGGAAAGAACGCCGTCGTGATTCGTGTCCAGCAAGCGAACAATGGCTTCGTGGGCTTTTTTTCTGCGCCGGTTTTCAAAAACCTGAATGTAGGTGTCTTTGGGAACGGTTCGCCGCATTTGTTCAGCGAGTTGCACTGGGCCGTGATGCAGGTCGTCATGGCTGACAAAGCCACCCACGAAACCGATCACGATGTTCGAAGGAGCGGCCGGCCGGGACGAGAGCGCCGCGCCATCCACCGCCAGCGCGAACCCTGGAACAGTCGCACCCAGAATCGCCAGTGTGACGAGCAGAGTGAGGAACGAAGCGCAAAATAAAACCAGCCGGCGCACGGGGCTCCCGCAAAATAAGATGATCCGTTCCGTTGGGGGGATGCGGAAAAAACCTGCGATTCATTTGCCAGGCGTTCATTCGCCGATCCACTCGCCGATCATTCAACGCCGGCAACCGGTCAAATGCCTTGATTGAAGCGGCTTTTCGCGCACTTGACCTGACAGCCAGTCTACACCCGTTGTCAAGTGCCGGCACACGTTAATCTTTGGCGGCCGCTCTCCTGCCGGATACGAAAACGTTTCCCGCCAGGATGTAGCGCAGGGGCTGGTCGGCCGCTTTGCTGATGCCGATGCGGGGGGTGATTTGGATGTTCCTTGGGCGAAAGCCGTCGTCTCCAATCCACAGGCCTGAATCAGGCGAGGTGAGATCACATCCGTTGTCGCGCGCGCGTGTGATGTCGAAGGCTTCCGCCAGGCGGCCGGGGCCGCTCGTCAGGCGAACAAGATCGCGAGGCGCTTGCACCAGAAGTTCTCGAGCCCGCGCCATTTCTTCAATGCCCTCGAGCGGTTCGAGCGCGCGGAAAAGAACTCCCCCGGCCTTCCCCTCGCGCTCGCACGACACGTTAAGGCAATAGTAATTGCCGTAGATGAAGTAAACGTAGGCATAGCCAGGCGGTCCGAACAGGACCGCAGTACGAGCAGTGTTGCCGGCGGCGGAGTGAGCCGCAGGGTCGTTCTCTCCGAGATAAGCCTCGACCTCGACGACACGGCCTGCCAGACGCAGCTTTCCGCTGTCGCGCACCAGCACCTTGCCCAGAAGTTCGCGAGCCACGAGCTGCGGATTGCGGGCGAAGAAAGCGCGCTCCAGCGGGCGAAGCGTGCTAGTCCCGACCTGGGTTGCCTGCTTGCCCATGCCAGCGAAATCTTAACCTAAAGCGGAAAATTGGTCCCAACATGAGAAATTGGTTGTTGGGGACGACAGCTAAATTGGCTTGGCTTCGGTATTTTTGGCGGCGGTAACGTTGTTCGGCGAGTCATCGAAAGTCTTGCCGGGTTCATAAGCGCGCTTCTCGTGCCTCGCACCGACCTTGCGAATCGCGTCGTGCCAGCCATCGTCCCAACTGATGCGGGCTTCTCCGTCCACCACGGTCCAAGTGCCGTGGGGCGACCCAATCGACTTCCTGGCCTTCCCGTCGGCTTCGAGAGTGATGTAGAAATCACTTCCATTTCCCTGACCCACCTGCCACTTGCCTAGAAAGTGATTCCGTCCCGGCACGGAAGCATTCGCAGGCTCGTCGAATTCAATGCGCGCAACGTCCGCGGCAGGAATGCTCTGCCGTCCATCTTTGAAAACAATCGCGGCGGGAGCCTTGAAATCAATGCGCGCGATACTCGCGATCTCAAGATTTTGTCGATGCCCGTCTTTGAACACGATCACCATCGATCCATGATCATCGGCAGTTGTGGCGCCCGCCTTCGCGATACTGAGGTCTGCAGCCATTGTGAGTAGGACAAAAATCCATAAAGCTCTGGCAGGATTGCGCATGGTCTTTCTCCTTTTCGAGCATGAAGAGCGGGAATATACTCCTCCTGCAGGATGGTACTCCGGGCGGGGCAGGTTTTGTTCCCGTGCGTGGGATGATCGAACCTATGCCGCACCCTTCGCCGACTCCTTAAGGTAAGCCAGCACCTCTCCCGCATGGCCTTCCGCCTTCACCTTGGGAAAGATGTGCTGGATCTTGCCGTCCGGTCCAATGATGAACGTGGTTCGCACGATGCCCATCACCTTCTTGCCGTACATGTTCTTCATTTGCAGCACGCCAAACGCGTCGGCAACTTTCTTGTCGGCGTCCGCCAGCAGCGGGAAGGGCAGCTTGAATTTCTCCTGAAACTTCTTCTGCGCCTGGGGCGTGTCGGGCGAGATGCCAAGTAACACGGCGCCGGTTTTCTGCATCTGTTTGTAGGTATCGCGAAACTCGCAGGCCTCGACCGTGCATCCCGGAGTATCCGCGCGAGGATAGAAATACAGCACGACCACTTTACCCCGCAGACTTTTCAGCGAGACTTCCTTTCCATTCTCGTCCTGCAAAGTAAACTCGGGGGCCTTATCATTGACATTGACACTCATGAGCGCCTCGTTTCTAGAAAAGTCAGGTTCGAAGTTACGATCAAAGGCGGCGTCCGCGACCTCAGCATTGCCGGGGCCGGAACCACGACCGTCGGAACCAAATATGTCCAGAAAGTTCTTATACAGCAGATCAGGGTCAGCCGTCATCGTCATTCTGGGGCTTCTCACCCTCATGGCTCCGCCCACCGCGGCGCCGCAGGGCACGCCGCAGCTGAAACGCCCGCTGGACACTCCTGAGGAAAAGCTTCCAGAAGCGAAGAAGCCGAAAAAGAATATTAAGGGACCGCGGGCCGTGGGTCTGTTGCAGCTCACGAGCGCCGGCAAAGGGACGCTGATCCCAGTCGCGATTCTGATCGACGGCAAGTTCTACGATGCCAGCGTGTATAAAGCGGATCCAGTGCCGATGGCGCTCGAATCCGGCACCGTCTATGAGGCCGAGCAGGCGGGCGATTCAGTGGGACTGTTTACCATCAGTGGGGCGCTGCACAGCAGGACCGCGGGCAGCCCGCATCCGTGGCTGGGCGCTGGTTCTTATTTGCCGCAGGGAACGGAGGCTCCGAAAACTACGCGCAAAGCAGAAGACGTGCCGATCGGGCTCGACACCAGCGCCGGCAGCGGCGACGAACGGCCGCGGCTGAGCAGAGGGAACGCAGAGAAGGCAGCGGCGGCTTCCAGCCCGAGTCCCGGAGCTGGGTCCGGCGCTCCCGCCGAGGCAGGTTCATCTAAGGCAGGTTCGTCGGAAAAGCCCGGCACCGCCGCCTCTTCCGGGTCTTCCCAACCGGCCAGCAGTTCATCCGCTGGAGCCTCTGGCCAGGACGGAACCAAACCTACAGCTCCGCCGACTCCCGAGAAGCCCGCGGATCAAAGCGTCAAGCAGCAAGCGCCCGTGGCGGGGCAGACGCCCCCGGCTCAGGCTTCTTCAGGTCAAGCTCCGCAAGGTCAGGCGTCAGAAAAGAATTATGTTCCTACGCTGCGCCGAGGCAAACCCACGCAATCGGCGCCGTCAGACGATGAACTTGCTACATTGGACAAACCGACGACCGGCAAACCTGACTCTACGGGAACGGCAGGCGCCGGCACCGCTGCACCCGTGCGGCTGGTGCCGGCAATTTCCGATGCGGGTGGACCCGATCCGCGGCCCTACAAATTCTACTGGAAGACGGGCGAAGAGGAAGAGCGGCGCGATCAGATGCTTGCCCTGGCGGCAAGAGAAGTACAAGCTTATGCGAGTGCGCTGGCGAAGAACCGCATTCCGGCCAAGCCGCCTGCCCCGGCTAAACCGCCCGCTGCAGGCCACAAGGCCGCGGCAAAGCCCGCGCAGCCGGTGTTTGAGAACACTCAGTTTCGAGGTTTCGATGTGTGGGCGACCAACCAGCCGGTGATGATCCTGAGTGCTGACGCGCACTTTCCTCCTGCGCCGGGAGCGGACGCACCGCCGGAACAGTACTCGATTACACTGGCAGCTCGAACCGACATCTACGGCAACCTGCGCAAGCTGTATGCGGGCGTCACCGACAAGTTCCACCTGGACGTAACCCCGCGGCTGGAGTTGATTGACGCGGTAGATGCGGACGGAGACGGCCGCGCAGAGTTATTGTTCCGCGAAACCACGGACGTGGGCAGCGGCTATGTAATCTATCGCCCCACGGCAGACAAGCTCTGGAAGTTGTTCGACAGCCTGGCCGAGTAGCAGTGGCCAGTGATCAGTGGCCACTGGTCAGTGAAAACTGCTTTCGGGTTGCTGACCACCGACCACTGACCACTGACCACTGCTTTTACGTTTCAATTCCCACGTGGCAGACGCGGCCGACCAGGTAATCGGAGGCGGACTTGCCATCTTCCATGGTCATGACTTCGATGGGATAGGCCTGGTTGTAGGGCCGCAGAATCAGGTGATTGCCGGCAATTTCCACGTATTTCACGGTACAACTTTCATTCTTGAGCACAGCATACATGTTGAACTCGCCCTTGCGATAGGGCTTGAGTGAATTGTAGTGGCGGTCAATGAGGAGTGTGGCTCCGGGCAGCAGGCGCGGGTACATGCTCATGCCTTCGCGGCCGTCCACTTTGATGAGCACGAAGCGTTCCCACTGCTCCCGGTCGCCTTCGGTCTCGGCTTTCAGCTTCTTAAGGAAGCTTTTCTTGAATTTCAGGATTTCCTTGACGTGCATGCTGGTGATAAGGGGATGGGTGGCAGCGACAGTGCCGTCGGTCAAGAGGACGTTCTGGAACTCGTCGTTGCTGGGAGGCAGGATCGAAGCGCGCTTGTTGACTTCGGCCGGGTCGAGCAGATCGAGCACCGAAAGATGCTGGACGGCCAGGACCCGGTCCATGCCCTCGAGGCTCAAGCCGCGCTTGCGATTCAAGAAGTTGGAGATGTGGGCCTGCTTGAATCCCGTCTGTTGTGCCAGGCGGAGGCCGGTCAGATCGCCTTCGTCAATGCGCTCCCAAAGAGTCTCGCGCAGGTTGTCTTGCAATACTCTGAATTTCATAGCTCGGAGTATAGCATGGGAGCTATAGCAATACGCTAATCAGACAGTCTTCCACGGCCCCCATTGGTATAAGGGCCTTGACCATGAAGAATACCGTAGAATGAAACGCGGGAGTCGCGGTGCGCAATGGATGGGCCGGGTACTTTTGGTTTCCCCACGGGCTCACCCGGGCAAAAGGGAAGCGGGTCTTGGCAGCAACGGATCTCGCTGTTGATTCCAGGTAGCTTCCGGACGTTCGAGGCGGTCAGGTATGTTCGCGGCACGCGACGCAGGGTGGGAATGGACATTACGTGGGTAACAGACCGGATCGCGGTCGGAGGCGGAATCTGGAACGCAGATAATATGGCGGCGGTATCGCGCGCGGGGATCACGCACATCATCGACATGCAGATCGAGTTCGACGATACGCCGCTGGCGACGCCGCACGGGATTTCCGTTTGCTGGAATCCGGTGGACGACGATTTTGAACCGAAGCCTCCCGTGGTATTTGAGCGCGGCGTGGAGTTTGCACGGGCGGCGCTGAAGCAGAATGGGGCAAAGCTGTTTGTGCACTGCGCGGCTGGAGTCCACCGGGCGCCGATGATGGCGCTGGCGTTGCTGGGAGTGTTGGGGTGGACGGTGGAGGATGGCATTAAGTTGATCGAGACGAAACGGCACGCCGCTGATTTTGCCGATGTTTATGTGCGGAGCGTGGAGAGCTACTTGATAGGACGGGGTCGAGGGCTTCGGCTTTCGGGCTTTGGGCCAAGCGCTCCTGAGGGCAACGAACAGTAATGGAAACGCCGTGCAGGGCCGGTGGTTGCGCCGGCGGGTAAGCGTCTCGTTGAATAAGAAGAAGTCCAAGTCGTTCCTGACGTGGATGGACACGTAGGGCTTTCAATGGATTAATCCGTTTGTAAGCGCCGGATCCAGCGCTGGAAATGCACTTCCTGCAATGCTAGCTTTTCCGAACCCCACACAGATACAACCAAAGTTCTCACCGCCTCGCAGAGGCGCTGATGACTATCTCGGGAAGCGTCCGAAATACCGCCACGGTTCTGGGAGTGCTGGTAGCGACGAAAATGACTAGGCTGGTCTGACTGGTACGACATCCCCGTTCCACAGGAAATGTTAACGCTTTTCCAAAAATCTGAGAAAGTGAGCAGTTTTGGACAGTGTCCCATTTTGGGACCCATTAGACTGTCTGTGTTAACGCCGCAGACCCCTGGTGGAAGTCCTTTGGGGCGGGCATGGGATAGCGTCGGCCCGGGTTGGCGACGTTCGACCCTTACGCCTGCCCTATTCAACCTGTAACGATTCTCTCGATACATTTTGGCATGATAAGTCGAGACTGAGACAGTCAATTTGGGCAAATGGTGTGTTCGCGCAAGTTCACTTATCGATTGCGGGGTGGCTGTATGGCTGCACAGTATTCTTCTTCTCCTCAACGCGAGACAGATGTAATCCGCGTACTCGTGGCCGATAGCACACTCATGGGCAACCAACTGCTGGCTGCCGCACTCAAAAGGGATCAGCATTTCTGTGTGGTTGGAACTGCCGAAACCTCGGAGCAAGTCTTAGGGGCTCTTCGGAGTCCTCTCGACATTGTCGTGGTTAGCGCGAGCATTGGCAGTCGACACTCAAGCGCCTTTCATCTGGCCCGTCGCGTACGTGCGGCTCATCCCGATGTACGAGTAATTATACTGTTGGATCGCCTAGACCCGGATTCTGTGGTCGAGTCTTTTCGCGCGGGGGCAAGCGGCGTGTTCTGCCGTGCCGAACCGCTGGAAGATCTTTGGAACTGTATTCAGAGCGTGTACGAAGGGAGGATCTGGGCGAACAATGATGTGTGGCGACCCTACTTCAATCCGTCAACCACGTACAGGTCCGAAGTGATCCGTTGGTAGGTGTACACCTAACTTTTCAGGTCACGCGAAAACTGCGGAGGAGCATTGGAAAACAGACCAGTGGGATCCGCAGGAGAAAATGATCTCAGCAGTTTGCGCTGTCCGCTTGCCAGGTCGATCGTGAAGATCTTGCTGGGCACCTCCCGGCGCCCGACCAGCAAGGATTTTCCGTCCGGTGTCCACTGCACTGGAACATCTCCGGCTTGAGTATTCGGAACCACCACCGTTGAACCCGTGGCCAGGGGATAGATCGTAATCTTTCCTTCCGGATCCTGCGCTGCCACCTGCTTGCCGTCGGGCGAGATACAACTGCGATATGCGATACTCACACCCTCCGGCGTCACCGGCCGCGGCGCTCTCTCTTCAACGCCCTGCAGCCACAGCCTCAATCCATGGCCACCAGGGATGTCGCCCAGTGACAGAATATGCCGGGCATCCGGAAGAAAAAAGGCCTGGTGAACGTGAACGTCCCCAGTGGGGATTGCGCGCGACTCACCGGCGCCTGTCGGCAGTTCGATCAAGCCACGTCGCACAGCCGCGTTCAGGGCCAATGCCCACTTTCCATCCGGAGACAGTGTTGGACTGCGACCGTCGCCTAGCCGCACCGCCGGCGAGCCGTCAGTTCCCCGCACATACAATCCGCCGGTCTCACCCCCCGCCTCACCCGTCTCGTCGAAGGCCACAAGCCTTCCGTCATCGCTGATATCCCGCGGCACCGACCAGTCGTGCCAGCTCAGATCACGCTCCTTGGTCTCTCCCGGCGCCAGGCCGATCATGCCGGCGCGTAAATCGTCGCGCGAGAACAGCACCCGGCCATCCTTCGAAATATCATGCAAAGTCAGCGTGCCTGTTCCCAGGTAGACCAGCCGTTCTTTTCCCGCAAGCGTGACGGCGCGCAACTCACGACTTGATCCTGATGTGGTACCGGTGAACCAGATTTCGTCTCCTCCTGGCCACCAGGCCACGCCTTGTGCACTGACGAACTCACCGGTCAGTGTTTTTTTGTTGCCGGCCAGGTCCACCACGGCAATGGTGCCGTCGTCATCTCTCTGGTAGGCATGATCGACAAAGGCTACTAATTTCCCGTCGGGGGATACTCGCGGATGGCTGACCCACCCTGCGGTCTCATACAACACTTTGCCGAGCGGATACTCCAGCCTCACTTTTCCGCCCACCCGGCGTACGACTGCGATGTTTGCGCCGTCAGGCGACCAGTCCGCGTATTCCACATCATCGGCAATGTCTCGCGGAGCGCCGCCTCCTCGCGGGGCGCGGGCCAGCATCCCGGCCGACTCAAAACCCATTACAAAGTGGCGCTTGGTGGAGACCGCCAATTCTCCCGAGCCCGAGATTGCCAGTATGTCGGTGGTTTGCAAACCGAGCGTCCGTGATTCCGTGCTTCCGTTTTCTGCAACGAACAGCTCCTCCGGCCGGCCTTCCCAGGCGGCGCCGTAAATCAAATTGCCGTCGGGTGTAAATCGTGCGTTCCAGATCGTCCCGCGGCGGAAGGTGATGCGGTGCAGCTTGGGATGTAACGCTGTACCGCTCGGCTGCAACCATGCTCGTAATCCCAGCCCGGCGGCTGCAAGCAGAATCAGCGCCACGATCACCAAGCCTGCCCATCGTTTCTTAATTGGTGCTGCTGCCGCAGTAGAAGTCGTGCTTGAGATTTCCCCGGCCGACTCCAGCGCGAACGCGATGTCATGCGCCGACTGAAACCGCTGCCCCGCCTGCTTCTCCATGCAGTGGCGCACAATCCTTTCCAGCGCTGGTGGAACCGGAAGGCTCCTGCCGGAAACATCAGACGGCTCCTCATTCAGAATCGCGGTCATGGTCTCAGCGCCGGTGTTGCGCTTGAACGCACGCTGGCCATACAGCATCTCGTAAATAATGCTGCCGAAACTAAAGATGTCCGAGCGATGGTCCGCGGGATCGCCTCGTACCTGTTCCGGCGACATGTAGCCAATAGTCCCCAGAACCTGGCCGGCGTTCGTTTCTCCCAGGGTTGCGCCATCCACGGTCTCGGCAATCGTCTGCGGCCGGCGCAGCTTCGCAAGTCCGAAATCCAGGATCTTTAGCCTCCCATTTCGCGTGACGAAGATGTTCTCGGGTTTAAGATCACGGTGAACAATCCCTTGGTCGTGGGCCGCCGCCAGACCCTGGGCAAACTGCACCGCCAGTTCGGTCGTCTTGCGCACCGCCATCCCCGCAGGTGAAATGAGTTGCCGCAGCGTTTCACCTTCGAGAAGCTCCGAGACTATGTAATGAACGCCGCCGGCGTTGCCGACGTCGTAAACCGAAACAATGTTGGGATGATTCAAAGCGGCGACGGCGCGCGCTTCTTGCTCAAATCGGCGTAAGCGATCCGGATCAGCCGTGAACGACTCGGGCAACACCTTCAGCGCAACATCGCGCAACAGACGAGTGTCGCGCGCTCGGTACACTTCCCCCATACCGCCGGCACCGATGAGCGCGATAATCTTGTAAGGGCCTAACTGCGTTTCCGCCGCGAGAGACATACCCGGCCAAGATTATAACCTTCCCGGGTAGCTTTTGATCGCGATATCCGGGAGGTTGGCTCCATTGTCGGTTGACCCCGATTGCGGGCGGATCATGGTTAAGCGAACAATTATTCCGGGCCAGAAGTCGGCTTCGAGGAGATCATCCGCTGATCTCCCCGAAACCCGTTTCTGGATAGTTTCCGGTTTGCCGACGGTAAGGCCAGTGACACCGGTTCGGATTCGAGTGCTTCGCCAGCACAGGAGTGAACACACATGGGACAATGTTTCGAAACCATGCTTACACAAAACCCGGGAGTACACCGCGATCGAGCGCAGCCGGGCTTATCCGTTGGCCGGGACTGCTACAGGTGACTGATCCGGTTGGCATTTTCGTCTTTACGTCCCCGTCACACTAGAGCCGAACTGATGGCTTCCAGTCTTGCACATTCAAGAAGCAGTGTTCCAGATTCGTAACGCAACGCGGCGATGCGGCTGCAAAATGCCTGATTCACAGAAAATGCTTCCCGAGGGACAATCAATCTTCGGGACAGGGATTATTGTAGAAACGGTCGTTATCGCTCGAGCAGACGGGGTCAGCGGACTATAGTAAACGTACCGGTCACAGAAAATGAGGACAGATGCATGAAACCGCTGAAGCTGCTTGTGGTAGAGGATAACCTCGCAAGCTTAGAACTAATGACCGAGGTCTTCACGTCTCTAAAGGCCGAGGTGCGCCCCATCAGCGAAAGCGAAAAAGCGGTCGGCGCGGTGAATCAGGAGAAGTTCGATGGAATTTTCCTAGACTTGGAAATGCCAACGTTGAATGGTTTCGACTTGGCACGGCTCATCCGCAAATCGTCATGGAACAAATCCACTCCCATCGTGATCGTGACAGGGCGAGATGAGAGGCAAACTATGCAAGATGCGTTTGCGCTCGGAGCAACCTTTTTTCTTCAAAAACCTGTGGATAGACAGAAGCTTAGCGTCCTGTTCCGCACGGTGAGTGGCGGGATGCTGGACAATCGGCGCAAATACGTCCGCGCTCCAATCCGGGCCGATGTCGCCTGCACAGTGGGCTCTCGAACATTGCGCGGGGTGAGTTGGAACCTCAGCCAGGGAGGAATGCAGGTGGAAGTGGGTGATTTGAAGCCCAAAGATGCTGTTCGATTGTCATTCCAATTGCCAATCTCCGCCGTGACCGTTGACGCCGCTGGTATTGTCGTGTGGGCAAACGAACAGCGCCAAGGCATCCAATTTACGAATGTGGGTGCACAAAGTCAGCAGTCGATTCGCCAATTTATAACGGATGTGGAGAAAATGGAACCCTAGGTAGAACCCTGGTAGTGTCCCAATTAGGACACTACCAGAACCCTAACGCGGTTGATCTAGGTACCGCTGCCGGTTGCACCCGCCGTCCCTGCTTTCTTCGCGGGTTGGCCCTCATGGGCCTGATCCGAGTTGGCGGCCTGACTACCTTTAGTAAGAACGCGGTCAAGCTCCTCACCGAGGGAGGATGGGTTGACCGGTTTCGACAAGTAGCCATCAAACCCCGAATTGAGGATCCGTTCCTGATCGCCTCGCATGGCATATGCGGTGACTGCCACTACCGGCAGCTTCGCCAATCGAGGATTCTCGCGGATTATTCGTATGACCGCAAATCCGTCCATCACCGGCATGCCGATATCCAGAAGCAGCAGTTCTGGTTGAGTCTGTTCAATCATTTGAAGTGCTTCTTGACCATCGCATGCTTCAAGAACTGTGTATCCACGCAATTCCAGCAACTCGCGGAGCAGTTCTCGGTTAACGACGTTGTCTTCGGCAATGAGGACTTTGATCATGGCTGTCCCGCAGATTTTGCCAGACTGTGGCCTCGAACTACTCGGCCAACTTCGGCAATCAGTTGCTCCTTCCAGGAACCGTCCTTTTGCAGTAGGCCTTGTGTTTCGCGGTTTAGAAGAGCAATCTCATCCTGGCTCAAGTTCTTGGCCGTCATCACGAGAATCGGTAGTTCCCTGAACGCGGGCTCTTGTCGAACATGGCGAATAACTTGAAATCCGTCCATCCCTGGCATCAGCAGATCGAGCAGGATTGCGCCCACAACTTTGTTGGCCAAAACTTCCAAAGCTCGTGTGCCGCTGCGGACGGCCTGAGTCTCGTATCCAGCAGAGCGCAAGGCCTCCTCCAGCAGTTCCAGAGCCTTGGGGTCATCGTCAACTAGCAGGATCGACGAATCCTCGTCGGCAGGCGACGGCACATGCCTGCGAATCGCTTCCAGCAGCGCTGGCTTGCGGACTGGCTTTATGAGATAGTCGGCGGCACCCAAGGCGAAACCCACCCGTTTTTGATCCACGATGGAGAGAATGATGACGGGGATGTTTGCCGTTTCGGGTCTTTTTCGGAGTGCTGCCAGGGTTTCAAAGCCATTTCTGCCGGGCATCAGTACATCTAGCGTAATGGCGTCCGGCCGCAATTGTTGAGCTTTCTTGATTGCTTCAGCTCCCGACTCGGCCATCACAACCCGGTATTCTGGTTCCAGATAGCTGGCGAGAAGCTCACGTGCCGGGGCTTCGTCATCTACAATCAGCACCAATGGAGTGAGCCGACTTGAGGGTGTAATGATAGAGGATATTGCTGGCTCAACGACCGGGCGGACCTTTGATGTCGGCTCCGCGGCGAGAAGAGTAAAGGTGAACCGGCTGCCTTTTCCCAACTCGCTTTCGACTGAAATCTGGCCTCCTTGTTGCTCAACCAACCGTTTCGTAATGGCAAGTCCCAATCCTGTGCCTTCTTGGGCGCGGTCAGCGCTTCCTTCAATCTGTCGGAATTCCTCGAAGACGACCCTCTGATCCTCAGGCCGGATGCCTATCCCTGTGTCCGCTACGGATACGCGCACAAAGTCCCAGACATCATCGCACTCGATGCTAATCAGTCCGTCCTTGGGTGTGAATTTGACCGCGTTACTCAGGAGGTTGTACAGGATTTGTTTAAAACGCACGCGATCGGACTTAACGAGAGAATTGCTCACCACCTTCTGCTCAACCCGGATGTTCTTGGCCATAGCCAGTGGATGAATGGTGGACAGTACTTCGGGTAAGACGTCCCTCACCAGAAACTCTTCGCTTCGCAACTCCAATTGTCCAGCCTCGATCTTGGAAAGGTCGAGAATGTCATTGATTAACTGCAACAGATGCGTTGAACCCTGTTTGATGTGGTTGACGAAGCGTTTCTGCTTGTCGTTGAGTTGACCCGGAGTCCCCTCTGCCAAGAGATCGGAAAAGCCCACAATCGCATTCAATGGGGTCCGCAATTCGTGACTCATGCTGGCCAAAAACTTACTCTTCATCTGAGTGGCCCGTTCGACTTCGCGGTTGCGGAGATCCAGTTCTTTGTTGGCAACGGCCAGTTGGGTCGTGCGTTCCCGAACCCGTTGCTCCAACTCGCTGTGAGCCCGCTGCAGGGCGCCATCTCGCTGCTGAATCTGCTCCAACATCTCATTGACCGATTCAATCAAGGTCGACACTTCGTCCCGATTTTGGTTTGTAGTAGCTCGGATTGAATAATTCTTCTCCTGAGACACGATCCGGACAGTCTGCGCCAACTGCATCACTGGTTGCGAGATAACACGCTGCGATATTCTTGAAATCAACAAGGCAACCACCAGCGAGGCCAGAAATACGACGACGATGATTACCGCATAGCTCTTCAACCGGTCGTTCATCGCCCCCAAGTCGGAGCTGATGTACACAATTCCGGTGGGTTTGCCCTCGAAGATAATCGAGCGCGCCAGCCCCAGATGACCGTTTCGGAACCAGTAGATCTGGGTTTGACCCGAGGGAATAACCGGCAGGGGCAGAGGCTGGCCCGCGCGCTCGCGCCAGTACGCAGCGAAAGGCTGACCGTCGTGCGTGTAAATCTGGGCGTACATGAGATGCCGGTTGGCATTCAACGCTGACAGGGTCTTCTCCGCGGAATGAGGATCGTCAAATAGAAGCGCCGAGGTGGTATTGTCTCCGATGATCTGAGCCTGGATCGAGACGTTGCGCACCAGGGCGTCACGAAAGCTGTACAGGTCGTAAGCACAAAAGCCGCCACAGGCCAACACCAGGGCCGCCGCACTCACCAGCATATTCATCCAGGTGAGTTTCTTAGAGATCGAATAATTCTGGATGTTGAACATGTGTGTCAATCTCTATCCCTTTTGACGGCAGTCGCTACCTTGAGCAGCTCAGAGCTGAGCGTCAGACCCGCATGCTGGGTGGCGGTAAGGTTGACCTCGAAGCGAACTTTCTTCCCTTCTAGGACAAACTGGATCATGCCGCCACGCTTGACGAACTGCGACATATCGCTGACGGTCAAAACAGCCTTTTTGTCCAGGTCGGCGATAATCTTGTTAAGCCGGCTGTCGTCCGTAAGACTCAGAAAAAGAATCTGGCAATCGCCCGGCTCTTCGGCACTGGAAATTCGTTTGGCAACTACGGTCTTGCCGCCTATCGTTTCGCCTGCAAGCGTGGCGTCGAGGCTAGGGCCGAAGGGATCTTGCCCGAGAACACAGACAGTAAAAGAGCCGCCTTGGGCTGCCGCAACCTTCCCCGGCCATTCGATGAATCGGCCAAAGTTATAGAGGTAGGTGGCTTTTACTTGGTAGTCAGTGGGCCTCGGATTCTGCGCGTGGAGGACCGGCATGGCAAGGAAAGTGCATGCTGCAGCGACAGCTATGAGTAGCGGACGGAGGCTAAGAACGGGCCTCGTCGCTCGATCACCCGGAACGCGGCGCACGCCGTCTGTACCATGAAGATGTTTCATTGATATCAATCCGCAGTCCGTCTCCACGTGATCTGCGCGTAAGCGCTCCTCTCGACGAGCACGCGACCGAACTCGGCATGACGGGGTTGGAACAAATTTTGTCCCGTCACGGACAGCTCAAATTCCTTGGCAAAGTGCCAACCCAGCCGGGCATCTACTGTGTGATAAGCATCCACGCCTAGGGCCGACAGCGCACCCACATAACGATAAGTAGGCTCGAACTCAAGTCCTTTGTGCAGATGGAACAGAAGCTGTGCAGTTGCCTCATTGTGCGGACTGGATCCCTCGTAGGAAGACACCTGACTGGTTTTCGTGTGGGTCGGTTTATCCAGAAAATTCAGGCTCACATAGGAATATGTGGCCTTAAAATCCATCCAATGGGTCACTTTCCAGTCTGGCGAGATTTCGCCCCCGTCGGTGGATCCCATAATGCCGTTGAGAGCCCGGAGCGAAATGAGAGTGTAGGGGGGAGGCGGCGACGCCACGGTCGAAATCGATTCGTCCCCATAACTAACGAGGTCGTTGTACTTGTTATGAAAAGCTGCAACGTCCACGTAAAAGCTAGACGTCACCAGCTTGCGATATCCGGCTTCGTAGCCGAGCAGTGTTTCCGAAACGACTTGGCGATTGTCGCAAATACAAGCAAACACTGGCGGGGTTGCCTGTACCAGCCCGGTCAGTTGCAGATCCTCATCAATACGAGAAGGCGTGCGTACCGCGCGTGTCACGGCCGCCCATAACGTCTGATGGGAAGTCGGCGTCCACAACAAACGCGCGGTCGGCTCGGTTTCCCACCCCGTAAAGATGTTGTGTTCAAACTTCGACCCGACAGTCAGCCAGAGTCTGTTTTCGAAGATCGCGATCTGGTCCTGGACGAACGCACTGTAAATCTTGTCATCTTGGTGATGCGGCAGAAAGTTGAGGGTAGAGACAGTCTGGATGAAATCACTGGGACTCCATCGAGCTCCCAGCCCCCAGATAACTTCATTTCGCTCCTTGAGGACGAAATGGTGAATCAAGTCAAAATCAAACGTGTTGCGAGCTTCTCCTAATAGTGGTCCGATACGATATGTCCGGTCATAATAAGCCTGGACTTGGACGTCAGACGTATTGCTGAGTTCATGGCGCCAGCGCCCCAGGAGATTGCCGCCCGATACGTCTTGCGTTGCGTTTACGGTGAGTTGAGAAGGTGGCGAATAATAGGCTATGCCCACTTGCTGTCCGACGCTTCCCTTATAAAGATCGCCCTGAACTGTGAGGGTATCGTGGTCCGTCAGCTGAGAGTCCGTTCGGAAACCCGCTTGTCCTAGTTGCCAGGCGTCATAGTTGCCGCCACCGGGGTGGAATTCCGGATTTTGGCCAAATCCCATGGCGTAGGCTCGATAGTTAAGATTGTTTCCGTGCGTGCCGCCGTAGCGAATTCCGCCTTGGTTTTGATCGACGTTTCCGGCCCTAGTGGATGCGTAGGTTCCGTGAGTATCCTTAGAATTCTGAGTAATAATGTTGATCACGCCATTGACCGCGTTCGAGCCCCAGATCGTTCCCCCGGGACCCCGAATCACTTCGATACGCTCGACATCCTCAAGCAACACATTCTGTACGTCCCAGTACACGCCGGCATAGAGGGGTGTATAGACGCTGCGGCCGTCAATCAATACCAACACTGATTTCGAGAAACCACTCCCAAGTCCGCGGATGTTCACAGACCACTGATTGGAGTTGATTCGTGCTACCTCCACTCCCGGGACAAGACGGAGTACCTCCGGAATGCTGGTGGCCCCAGAACGGCGAATGTCTTCCTGAGTAAGGACGAAAATTGCTGCTGGAGTCTTCGAGATCTTCTCTGGCACCTTAGAGACCGTCGTTACTTCGACATTGCCGAGTTCCGCCAGACTCAATTGTTTGAGGGGCTCGCTACTCGCTTGGTCTTGTTGCGGAGCGGCGAGACTCTGGTTGACCAGCCCCGTGAGCAGGAACAAGACGATGAGAGCAGTGCGCTGCACAGCTCTTACAGCCGGCCGTGCCTCTGCGTGCGGCGTGACTCCAGTTGCGCCATGCCTGAAGCGTGATAGCGACGTGCCCAAGACTGGCCTCATGTTCCGAAAACACTCCTGTTCTTAGCCGTTCGCACCCGCAGCCGCTGCGCCACGAGAGAGGAAATCTGATGTTCCGGTCCTGACCAGCCGCTCGAATTGATCAAAGATGTGCTGATCCCACCAGCCTTTGGACACTTCTTCTTTCATCGTTTGCAGCGCATCGGTGATGGAAAAGGCTTTCTTGTAAGGTCGGTTGGTAGTCAAAGCGTCATAAACATCGACAATCTGCAGCACCCGTGCGGTAACAGGGATAGCCTCGCCCCGAAGCCCATCGGGATACCCCGATCCGTCGAGTTTTTCGTGGTGGTGTCGAATGATCGGAAGTACAAAACGGAAAGACTTCAACGGCGCGCAAATACGCTCACCAACCAATGAATGCTCGCGGATAATTGTCCATTCGTCGGGGGTCAAACGGCCAGGCTTCAGCAGAATTGCATCAGGCACGGCAATCTTTCCAACGTCGTGCACGATTCCGGCCCGGCGCAGTGCAGTAATTTGATCCTCGGATAGCCCCAATTGTTCACCCAGGCGAGCCGAATACTCTGCCAAGCGTTCACAATGACCGTGTGTGTAGGGATCTTTGCCTTCAATGCTCCGCGCGAGCGAGAACAGGACCGACTCGGCCCGCTCCAACTCGTCAGTGCGCTGTTTAAGTCTCAAAAGCGACCTTACGCGAGCGAGCAGTTCGGTTCTATCGACAGGACGGCTCAAGAAATCATCCGCTCCCATCTTGATACCCTCTATCCGATCCTGCCTTTCAGAAAGTGCCGTAATCAAAATCACGGGTATCAAATATGTGTCCGGGTTGTTCTTAATTTTCTCGCAGGCCTGAAAGCCCGTGAGGCGAGGCATCATTACGTCCAGTAACACCAGGTCGACTTGAGTTCTGGTCAACTCCTGAATGACCTCTGCGCCGTCGGAAACGGTGATGACTTTAAACCCATGGCTTGTGAGTAGTTCCTCTAATAGTTCGCGGTTTGCGGCTTGGTCATCGGCGACTAGAATCGTTCCCGTGATAGTTTGATACGACCTATACAACATACATCGCCCCCAGATAGATCTGGGCTAAGAGTGGCACAGGGAGGGATGCAACCCATAGTTACGGAAGTCATTTTTCTCTGACCGTGCTCGGATTTCGTAACAAGACGTGGGGGCAGTAACTGGCGGAAGCGATCTTTTTTGACAGGCTAAATGGAAGCGAAGGCGTATCCCGATGTCTTTCGAGGCGGAAACACCGACGGAAAAATACTCGGCCCCCCTAGTCTTATAATTGGGTCGACGACACTGGGGCCGATTCATGTTCGTTGTGTACGACTACTACAATCCCGAAGCCTCCGTGTCAGTGAAGCCATCCTTTTTCCAAGTGAGCCAGGGAAAAGAAGAGCTCGCCTTGGCTGTTGCAAGGCAATGAACGCGCTGCCTATGCAGGGCACACCCATCCGGTGATAGCGCCAGGATAACCGGGCGACCACGGAGATCATTTCGGGCCAGAAGTCGGCTTCTGGGAAGTTTGACCACGTAGGTAACGAAAAACGCGCTTGTGTTGATTGAATTTGGTGCGAATCCGGTCCAATCCCCTCCTCAGTCGTGAATGCTACCGATCATTTCACTTACAACCCATACTGGTCCCAAATCCCGTCAGCCAGGCCCATTGAATCTCCACTCATGCTCGCATTTCGCGCCGGATCGGCGTCACACCGGGGGCATCTCTCAGATCTGGAAAACGGAGAAAAAGAACCGGGTGCGGCGGTGCTGCTCGCAATTAGGCAAGAGTTCGGAAAATCCGTCGATTGGCTATTACCGGGAGAGCCAAACAGATAAGCCGATCTGCGCCTTAGGTAAGATCAGGGCTAAGATTCTGCAGATGAAAATGTGTCGGCCGACTTCCAGAGTCCGCTCTGATCTGAAGAGGGAACTTGAGACAATCGCGGCGAAGGGCAGAGCGTCGCCCGAATTTGTGAAGCCTTTCTCTCGGCTGGTTCAGACGCATATAAGAAAGATGGAACCAGATTGCTGCAGCGGTTGACCTGTCGGCTCAGCACAAAATTCTTGGAGTAAAACGGAAGGCAATATAACGGGAAAGTGTTTCTTTGCTTGTTTTGTAGTTGTTGTGGAAATCGAGACTAGTTTCCGAATGCGACTTCTTCGTTCAATTCTGGCGAACCCGCGAGGGACCGGATCAGTTTGCTGATACTGTGCGCGACGCCGAACGACTCCGCGACCGCGGACGTGTCGAGCAGTCCAAGTCCGCAGGTCGCTGTGATCATCGCGCACTGAGCGAATTTCTGGGGATCACCAGCCAGGGACGCGGCTTTCAGCCAGCGAATGAATATGCTCGCGGAATCGACGGCGTTGACTCCTGGCCGGGTCGGCACTATTCCGTACGCAACCGTTCCGCCTTGTTGTATGAAGTCCAGCGCATGCCAGTCCGCAAAGAACAAGTCGAGTCCTTCATGGGCATCGAACGAAATGATGTCTGGGTGCACGCGGCACATGCGTTCGAAGGGACGCGCTGCGCAGCAATGCAGTCCGGCATAGGCTCCGCGAATACGAGCGCCCTGCAGCGTGGCGGCCAATGCGTTGAGCCGCTGTTCTTCTGGGACAGCGTTCGTCACAGGTGCGTCCAGGCACAAGGCCGGTTCGTCAACAAACAGCAGCACAGGCAGGCCCGCTGATTTCAGGCGATCAATCTGCCAGCCGATGATCTGCGAGACATGAAAGGCGACGGCTGCGAAAAGCGCCGGATCGGCCAGGAAGGGCCGACCCTTATGGAACAGATACGCCGACAGCGTGATTGGGCCCTCGATCTGCCCCTTGACGGCGACTGCGGAGCTGAAGAGACCGGATGACAATGCTTCTTCGAACGCGCCGAAGCCTGCAGCGTTTGCCGATGTCAATTCCCCACTACTCCGGTGAAGAATTTCGAGGACCGAATTGATCTGGCCTTCTTTCACCTGATAACCGTAGCCTTCATCACGAGGTTCAATCAGGTTTTCGACAATACCGAGGCCCTGGCCGACGATACTCTCTCGTTTTGAGAGTCGGGGCAACTGAGGCCAAAAAGGAACTTCCGGCGAGAATTCGGCGACTGAACGAACTGCCGACGTAATCGACGTGAGAGGCAGGCTACCAATGCCTGTGACCGCACCAGCCGCGACAAATGGCATTCGGCCGGTGTGAGACTTGATGACTGTAGTGTGCACTCTTTTCAATTCTCCGTGGAAAGCCTTGTCGTCAAGATCTTAGGATGAAGGTCTTCTCCGTCAGCCCTTTCGGGTCCAAAGACAGCTTTAACGCTATCACGATTACTTCAGTGATCACACGCCTCAGAGCTTGGATATCCTGCCACTCGCTATAATAAACGATGCTTACTTCTTGGAAATGTCGCCAAGTTAAGGCCGAATCGAAGGCTGCTTAAGGTCATCAAAAAGACATGAAGAAAGTTCACCAGCATCCTCTGGAAAAGATCCTAGAGAATCGAATCGCCATCATCGACGGAGCGATGGGCACGACCATCCGCACCTACGGCATGACGGAAGCGGACATTCGTGGGGAGCGATTCAAGGACGCGACGAAGAGCCTTCTGAACAACGGTGACCTTTTTTCGCTGACTAAGCCAGAGATGATCGGCGACATCCATCGCCGGTTTCTGGAAGCTGGGGCGGACATCATCGAGACGAACACATTCGGGGCAACCAGCATCACCCAGAGCGAATTCTTTGTCGAGGATCCGCGGGAGCGCGGTGGCCGCAAGGATCCCGCGTTCTATCAAAAAGTCGTCGATGATCAGTTTCTCGCAACTCTGGCTTGGGATATCAATGAGCAATCTGCGCGGCAGTGCCGGGAATGGGCCGATCGTGTCGGAACCGCAACCTCGCGTCAGCGGTTCGTGGCGGGAGCTATCGGACCACTGACCGTTTCTCTCTCGAACTCGCCCGATGCCGACGATCCAGGCTTTCGGGTGGTCACCTTCGATCAGGTCAAAGCCGCTTACACGCAGCAGGTACGCGCTCTCATCACCGGTGGCGCAGACTTGCTGCTGGTCGAGACGATATTCGACTCGCTCAACGCCAAGGCCGCACTCGTCGCCATCCGTGAGGTGTTCGATAAGGACGGTAAGGAACTGCCAGTCATGATCTCGGCGGCGGTGGGGCGCGGCGGCGAGACGATGATCTCGGCGCAGACGACTGAAGCGTTCTGGAACGCAGTGCGGCACGTGAAACCGCTGTCGGTGGGCCTCAACTGCTCTCTCGGTCCCGATCTGATGTATCCGTTTCTGCAGGATCTCTCGGAGAAGGCGGACGTTGCGATCTCCTGTTACCCCAATGCCGGGTTACCGAATCCGCTTTCGGAAACGGGGTTCGATCTTGGGCCGCAAGACATGGCCCGCTATTTGGGCGACTTTGCACGGGGAGGGTTGATCAACCTCGCCGGCGGCTGCTGTGGAAATACGCCTGAGCACATCGCGGGTATCGCCAAGGCGCTCGAAGGCCAGCCTCCGCGAAAGTGGGGCCCGGCGCACTCTGAAGAATCCTACGCCGGCCAGATCGAGAGTCCCGCGTGAGCGAATCAGACAGCGCAAGCGCGCTCCAGCCTTCGAAGGCAAAGCCACTCCGTCTCTCGGGATCGCAGCCCTTCACCCAGCAGCCAGGTGTCTACATCATGATCGGGGAGCGGACCAATGTCGCCGGTTCGCCCAAGTTCGCGAAGCTGATCAAAGAGGGCAAATATGAAGAAGCGGTAAGCGTGGCCCGGCAGCAAGTTGAGAATGGGGCAAATGTCCTCGACATCTGTATGGACGAGGGCATGATTGACGGCGTTACGGCCATGACACGCTTCCTGCAGTTGCTCGGGAGCGAGCCCGAAGTCGCTAAGGTTCCTTTCATGGTGGACTCCTCGAAATGGGAGGTCATCGAGGCCGGGCTGAAGTGCCTGCAGGGCAAGGGCATCGTCAATTCGATTTCACTGAAAGAGGGCGAAGAACGGTTTCGCCAGAATGCCGGTAAAGTTCTGAAATATGGTGCGGCCGTAGTCGTGATGGCCTTCGACGAGCAGGGCCAGGCCGCGACTTACGAAGCCAAGATCCGTATCTGCGAACGCGCCTATCGCATATTGGTCGATGAGGTCGGGTTTCCGCCTGAAGACATCATCTTCGATCCCAATATCCTCACCGTTGCCACCGGCATGGAGGAGCACAACAACTACGCGGTCGACTACATTAACGCCACGCGTTGGATCAAGGCCAACCTGCCGCATGCGAAGGTGAGTGGCGGCGTTTCAAACATCTCATTCAGTTTTCGCGGCAATAACAAGGTCCGCGAAGCGATTCACTCTGCGTTTCTTTATCACGCTATCGCGGCGGGCATGGACATGGGCATCGTGAATGCCGGCATGCTCGAAGTCTATGAAGAGATTGAGCCGGAGCTGAAGGCACTGGTCGAGGACGTGCTGCAGAACCGCCGTCTCGATGCGACCGAGCGGCTGGTTGAATACGGAGAAACGCTAAAGGGCGCCGGCAAGGCAGTCAATGAGAAGAGGGCCGAAGAGTGGCGCAACGGCACGGTCGAGGAACGTCTTTCTCATGCATTGGTCAAAGGGATCGACACATACATTGAGATCGACGCCGAGGAAGCCCGCGTCAAGCTGGGGCGTCCCCTGCTAGTTATCGAGGGTCCGCTCATGGCTGGTATGAGCGTGGTGGGCGATCTATTTGGGGCCGGCAAGATGTTCTTGCCCCAGGTGGTCAAGTCTGCGCGCGTGATGAAGAAGGCCGTGGCGCATCTGACGCCGTTCATGGAAGCCGAGAAGGAAGCTAGAGCTGCGGCGGGGGAAGTGGTCAAGGCGCAGGGAAAAATCGTACTGGCGACAGTCAAGGGCGATGTTCATGACATTGGCAAGAACATCGTCGGGGTCGTCCTCGCCTGCAACAACTACGAGGTGATCGACATGGGGGTGATGGTCCCGTGCGAAAAGATCCTCGAACGCGCCAAGGCGGAAAAGGCGGACATGATCGGACTCAGTGGGCTGATTACTCCGTCTCTCGACGAGATGGTCCATGTGGCGCGAGAGATGGAGCGTCAGGGCTTCAAATTGCCCTTGCTCATTGGCGGCGCAACAACGAGCCGGGCACACACGGCCGTTAAAATCGCGCCGCATTATAGTGAGCCGGTAGTCCACATCCTGGACGCCAGCCGAGCAGTGCCCGTCACGACCAGCCTTCTGAGCGACGAAGGTAAATCTGCGTTCGTGGAACAGCATCGCGCCGATTACGAAGCGTTGCGCAAAGCCCACTCCGCGCCGAAGCTAAGCGTGGTCTCGCTTGGGGATGCCCGGAAAAGGCGGACTCCGATCGAATGGCGTGCGGAAGACCTGCCCACGCCTTCATTCACCGGTGTGCGCGTGCTTGACAACTTTCCGCTGGCGACGCTGCGCGAATTCATTGACTGGAGCCCGTTCTTCCATACCTGGGGACTGAAAGGAATTTATCCTCGGATTCTTGAACACACAGAGCATGGTGCCCAGGCGAGCCAAGTCTTCAGCGAAGGCAACGCTCTTCTCGATGTCATCGTAGAGAAGAAACTCATCACAGCTCGGGGGGTATATGGCTTGTTTCCCGCCAGCGCCGTGGGCGACGATGTCGAACTGTACACGGACAGCGCACGCGAGATGGTGCTCGAACGATTTCACTTCCTTCGACAACAATCAAACAAGGAGGGCAGCGAGCCGTGCCGGTCTCTCGCCGACTTCATCGCCCCCAGGGAAACCGGGTTACCCGATCATGTCGGTGCATTCGCGGTAACAAGCGGGATCGGGTTGAAAGAACTGTGCGACTCGTACAGGGCCAAGCACGACGACTACAACGCGATCATGGCAGAGGCCATCGCCGATCGCCTGGCTGAGGCTTTCGCCGAATGCCTGCACAAACGCGTGCGTGACGAATGGGGTTATGGTTGTGCGGAGGGCTTGAGCAACGCTGATCTTATTCAAGAGAAATATCGCGGCATCAGGCCAGCTGCGGGTTATCCAGCGTGCCCGGATCACACGGAAAAGGGTCCGCTTTGGCGTTTGCTCGATGTGCAGGCGAATACAGGGATGCTGATCACGGAATCGTTTGCGATGTGGCCCGGATCAAGCGTGAGTGGACTCTACTTCGCCCATCCCGAATCGCGATATTTCAGCCTCGGCAAGATCGACCGCGATCAGGTCGCGGACTACAGCAAACGCAAGGGAATGAGCGTGGGCGAAGTCGAGCGATGGCTCGGGCAAAACCTGAATTACGACCCTGCAGAATAGCTCCGGATCTCCGGTTCAACCCCAGCCGTTTCCCCGCCTTTTTCGTCAGAATCCGAAGAGAAGTGCGCTCGATGAATCGCTCGGCTCTTAGAATGTCCGCGGTGGTGAATGCTACCGGTCATTTCACTTACAACCCATACTGGTCTTAAATCCTATGAGCCAGGCACGTTGAATCTCCACTTGTGCATTACATAGGGGTTTGTTCGCCGTAGGATAATGTCGAACCCGATCGGGAATTTCACTGCGCCTCCGGCGTTGATCCGGCTGCAAGTAGTCCTCCTGCCGGATCCCACACAAGAAAAAATTAGTGACTAGGTAGTGGGTCAGAAGGAGGGGCCAAAGTTTATGCAGCGCTTGGTCGCCAAGCAGAAGGCCAGGGTCAAAGACTCATGACCTGGGCGGGAAGGACGTCGGATGGCAGCGGGCAGTCGAATCTTGAACGCCCAGGACAATTTGAAAGGCGGCACGGTTCTGCAGCGAACGGAACTGATGTGTGCGCCGGGATGGGAAGCGATCCTGGTGCAGCGTACCCTGCCACCAGGCGCCGAGAGCGGCAAGCACACGCAGTCGGGCAACGAGATCGTGTATGTCGAGGAGGGCTCGGTAATTCTGGAGGTTCAGGGCAAGCCCACCGTGACCCTGAAGCCAGGCGAGGCATTCACCACCGTGGCCGGCGAAGTGCACAACGTGAAGAATGCCAGCAGCAGCGCTCCTGCGAAGGCGCTAGCCTTCTATGTGGCCAAGAAGGGTGCTCGTCTAGAGGACCTCTCGGTTCCGGCGAAATAGGAAAAGCAGACAGCGGGCTCAGTGAGGAGGCAGCCCGTTCCGAGGAATATGTGTGCCCTGGCGCGACGTAGGATGTGGCACCCTGGAGATTGCACTTCAGTGACCCGTTGACCTGTCGAGCGGGGTTTTGAGCGCTAAGGACCTGTTTTCGTCAGCTATTCGTTAGCCGCTCTGTTGTGAACCGATTCCCGAGCCTGACGTGAGGCTCGGGCTGCCAACCACGACAAGACGAGCGCGATGTTGCCAACGTTCAGCACTGCTACGCTTCTGTATGAGTCCGTCAGCGGCAGAGGCAAGAGAGTACAAATCGCGGCAAGAACAAGAGAGACCCGGTCAATTTGGGTGATGCGGGGTTTGCCCGATGCAAAACGGATGCACAAAATGCTCATTGCAAACAGGCTCGCCGCCACACTGAGCATCTGAAGCGGCGACACGCGCAATGAACTGGAGAATAGAGTTCCTATTAACAACCGCAATGCAGCATAGGCGATGAATCCAACGAATCCTGCAGCCCAAAACATGACGGTAAACGCCATTAACGAGGATGCTGAGGGTGATGAGCAGCCAGCCGCTGACTATTTCAGTCGAACTCGCCGCTTCTTGGATCAGTGCGCAGCCGGATAAAAAAGTCGCCGCGATGCAAAAGGCGGCCACGAGTTTACCCGCGATCAGAAATCCAGACTTAACCTGCTCCTTCACTGGCCGTCTATCGCGTCTCACGCCGTCAATTGTATGACTCTGAGCCTCTAAAACCCAATAGTTGGTGAAAAATCGCGATAGCACTCATTGACCCCGCGACGGGGGTTTCAGTATTTCCTTTAAGTACAGCATCCAAACATAAAGCAAAATCACGAAACCGATCACTGGGCTGGTGAACAGTGCAGTTTCTCCACCGAGCGGTAGCGCTGTTCTCATCGCTTGCCCACGAAAAATAAGGAATGCGCCATTGACTATGAAAGCCAGTAAAAACAGGCCACAAGCATACTTCTTGAGCCTGAAGAGAGCTATCCCCTTGGCGATACTAAGAAACAGCAGAATTGCGATCATTCCCTGGTCCAGGACGGTAAGTCTTACGTAGGCTTGCGCACTTTTGTCGAGAGGAATCATTCCAAGATTGGTGCTCACAATAGCAACAAGATTAAAAACAACGGAAATACCAATGTAGATAGTTACGACCCATACACCGAACGGGCGAGAAAGTTTCACTGGTTCATCCAAGAAGATCGCTCAGCCGGACGACTTCAAGAACGTGCAACGGATGCTAGCTGTCGCACTGGCAATGACATCAATTCTAGCCTGACCGACAGGGGATGTTGGCGTAACTCGACATTTCAATCAGTGCGCATAACCGCCCTGCTACAATCCCCGCGAGGGGGATTCAGATGACGAACCTAGGTGGCGTCGTGCAGATGTTGAAGAAAGAGCATGATCGGCTGAGCAAGAAGATGAAGGCGGTCGGTGCAGCGCTCTCAGCTTTCGGAGCGGTGTACGGGAAAGGGACAGCGCGTCGGGGCCGAGTGTCTGCTGCGGGAAGAGCAAGAATCGCGGCTGCGCAGAGAGCACGCTGGGCGAGAGTGAAGGCAAAGGGGCGGGAGGCAAAAGTCGTCACAATGCCCAAGAAACGAATAATGTCTGCCAGCGCCCGCAGGAGGATTGCTTCCGCACAACGCGCTCGGTGGGCGAAGGTGAAGGCCGCAAAGAAATCGGCCTGACGGATAGGCTGAACGTGAAGATGCCCAGACTCACGGGAATGAGTTTGGGCATTTTCATTTGCTGACACTGCCCACCCTTACACTATCGGGGTCAACGAGTATAACGGCCTGATTTCGACAGTTATCAGCAAACAGATCGCAGAGCGGATTTAACAGGTATTAGCTCCCAGAATTCAAAATCGTGCACAGACTCCTAGGGGTGAACTTCGTAGATGACGCCGCATCCCACGTTGCATCCCGATACGGATGGGCCACCGAATTGGGTCGCGCCTTAGAGCGCGCCCGACTTGTAAACCAAATTTGCCTCGGGTTGTACGCCGTCTTCGGAGCTGGTGCCGTCCGGGGGGAAATTGTGCAGGATAGTTTCCGTCCACGCACCACCTGACTGTGCAGGCGGAGTGAGTTCGAAAACAGTGCCTTCGCCATTCCCTTTTCCGAAAGTACCGCCTTGCCAGGTTGCTCCATAGAGGGTGCCGGACGAACCCAAGGTCAGACCGAGCGGGCCAGCTCCGTCGGGCGAGTTGGCGAAGTTATGCAAGATGGTTTCGGTCCAGGCGCCGCCGGGTTGCGAGGGAGGTGTTAGTTGGAAAACAGTGCCACAATTGCCACAGCTACCGCCGGCAGCATTGCCGTAGTAGGTCGATCCATAGAGATTGCCTGCCTTGTCCATAATTAGGCCGGGGTTGGGAAAGTTTCCGTCGGTGGGAAACCCTTGGAACTCAAATAGCATGGTCTTGGTCCACGAATCGCCGGCTGCGGCAGGGGGCGAAAGCTCAAAAACCGTGCCACAGTCCTCGAAGCAAAGGGCACCATCGAATCCGCCTGCTATGGTGGTGCCGTAGAGGTTGTGGTTTTTGTCGATGAGAAAGGATCCTGTCGGCCATATACCATCGCTGCCGCCCTGGAATTCATAGAGCACTTGATGAGTCCAGGCCCCACCGGCCTGGGCTGGCGGGCTCAGCTGGAAAATCGTGCCATCGCCTGGATAGTTGCCCCCGTTCTGGGTAGCGCCATACAAGATTCCATCGGGGCCAATGGTGAGGCCCGTCGCGCGCGGGAGCGTGGGGCCTCGTAAACCTTGAGGGAACTCATAGACGATGGTTTCCGTCCACGCTCCGCCCGGCGCGGCCGGCGGTGAAATCTCAAAAACCGTGCCGCAGCCAATGGGGCAGGTCTGGCTGTTGACGATGCCACCGTAAAACGTTGTGCCATAGATGTTCCCGTTCTTGTCGATGGCCAGGTTCAAAGGCGTATAGGGGACATTGTAGATCTCGGTCGGCGTCCAACTGCCGCCGGCTTGGGCCGGCGGGCTCAACTCAAAGACGCCGCCGTTGCCATCTGCACCGTAGAGATTTCCCGACGCATCGGAAATGAGGTTGGAGCCTAAATTCTGGAATCCGTAAGGAGAAAAGTCGAAGATCACCTTTTCGCTCTGGGCGAACGCTACCGTTGGGGGGGCATTGCCGCGAGGGCCAGCGTGAAACAAAGCTTACGCATAATCGGTTCTCCTATCCAGGGGTATCGAGCAAGGGAACTCGGGACGGCAGACGAAAGCGCGGGCTCGAAAAGATTTCGGTTGTCCCCCTTGGTTGGCTCAGGACTATACACCGCAGTTCTTTTGCTGGAATAGAGTACAAGGGCTCTAACGGGGGAGACTCGCGGTGGCTCAAGCGGATAGTTGGCGATAAATCGCGGTTACACTCAAAACCCCTCAATAAGCGCTATGGCCTGCTGACGCCAAACAATCCCATATCCGAACGGATGTTGTCCTATGTCAGCGCCCTTTCGGCAGCGAAATTTGAGTTTGCGAAGGCCGCACCCATTCGCGCAGCCGCCATTGTTCTTCAAAGAACTGGATTACGGCTTGGTGAAATGTTGGCTGGTAAGGCGTAGTGCTATGGTCGCCTTCGCATTCGGCGGCGCGTGCGGTTGGTATTGCTTTGAGAATCCCGGCTATCTTTTGGTTGGCGGCGTCTGCTTTCCCATTGAGTATCAGGACCGGTGTGTCTACTCTCCCGAGGCCTTCCGTAGGCAGACTGTTCATCAGCGCGCCACGAATGACGGCCGCCATTACTTTCGGATCGGTTCCCGTGACCCGACATCCGATGAGGTTCGCGGAGGCGAGGTGTCCTGGGACCATTTCACCCTTTTCCAGGATCTTTGCTCCCTCCTCCAACCACACCCGAGCAGTAATCGGACGAGGCACAGAGTCTGGAACCGGCCAACTCTTCGGAAACTCCATAACATGATCTTCGATGGCGTAGTCTCCGAACCCGGCGAGAATGGCGGATTTCACCTGGGGCGGGCGCAGTATAAGCAACCGGGCGGCTACGCCGGCTCCCATGGAGAAGCCGATCACGTCAACGGCATCCAGGCGTAGGTGGTCAATGAGTGCTGCGACGTCCCGGGCCATTGCTGAGTTCTCGTAGGCGGCTTTCTCCCGAGGTTTGTCGGACCGTCCGAAACCCCGCATGTCTGGCAGTATGGTGCGGACGCCGGCGGCCCGCAGTGCGCGAACCATGCCTGGCCGTCCTTCGAGGGGAGGATTGGGAAGCGGGGGCGCTCCCCCAAACACCTGCCGGAACATCTCTTGTCGCTTTTCCGCCAATGGAAGTACACGCTCGAAATCTCCGAACTGGCCCAGGCCATCGAGATACCCGCCATGCAGGAGAATAACGGCGGGCCCTTCGCCCTCGTCATGATAGGCGATTCGGATTCCGTCAAAAGAAGTGAAAGTGTTCATTCAGAGCCTCCCAATACAAGAAGGCCGCGCAGCGAGTGCCTTGTGGCACCTTGCTTTGGTTGTCTTTGCCGGAGTCCCTCAGCTTAGCATGACGTGGCGGAGTATCTCACGGGGTAATTGACGTAACATCGCCATTTCACTCATTGGCGGCGGGGTTTTGAGTGTAACGACCTTGATTTCGATAGTCAGACTTTCTGTTCGGTAAACCTAATCCAAGCAGACGTGATGCTTGGTGCCTTTGTGGCACTGGCTGGCGGTGCCACATTTGCGGGTTAGGCGTGTGAGGCGTTCGGTGGAAAGATAATTCCCCAGAAAGTTTCCGCCCGTTCGTCCCGCTCGACAAACTCGATTGCGTACGTGGAAACGCCCTCCGGTCCCGCCAACTGCGCAACTACGCGGGCCGAGAGCTTGGTGCCTTGCTTATTACTTACGGAGACGACCGAGCCAACCAGAAGGTCACGACTGAGTTGAACGGCACCGCCGTGCTTATTCAATTTTGTGGCCTTGGCCGTCATCGTAAAGGAACATTTCTGCCGATCTTCCCCGGATAACCCGACCGAAGCGTGGAGCGCCATGCGATTGCTTCGGCGTTTTGCGATCTGGTTGCGGCTGGCGGTTGCGTTAGCAGCCAGGTGTGGACGGTGCGATTTTGGGCCCGGATGTGCAGGTTTCAGGTTCATTCTGATCGGGACGTTAGAATGTGCTCTAGTTCGCTGCAATGTGCCGTTCGTCACCTCCCCAGGTTACCCTGTAGAACTCCTTGATTCTTCAAACCCGAGAGACAGGTTGCATCACGCCAGGAAATAGGACATGTACCGGTTGGAGCAGTCTTTTCGACGATCCAAGATCCACTGTTCCATCTGCGGGCATGTCCACTCACAGCTGCTGTCTCATGGTTGGTGTCGCAAAATCGCCGTCTCTAACAATGTCGGCGGTGTCACGCATTCTCGATTGTGCCGCTGTGGTGATAATCTTCCGCATTGCCGGTCTCCTTTATCTCTTGCGCTTCGAGCGTCGAGTACGCATCCCATCGGAGACTGGCCTTCCCATCTGTTTTCAAAGCTACCTCTAGGACACGTTTGAGATGTATGCTTCATTGGCAGGAAAGTGCTGCTCGGGGTGAATGCTAGAGAGAACGCCCGGAGATCGGCGTAAAGGGCGGCGGTCGTTGTACGGCGTCCTAGCGGCATTCATCGTCATTTCAGCGGGCTCAATCCCTGTCGTCGAGGGCGATGTCCAATAAAAGGAGGAACGAATGAAGAAGATGTGTCTGGTTCTATTCCTTGTGTGCCTGGTATCGAGTGTCGCGCTGGCACAGGAGAAAAAACGTTCAGTGGAAGTGCGACAAACCTTCAGTTCAGCACAGCATTCCCGTCGGCGACAAGCCGGGTCACGCCTATACGATCGAACAGATCAACTGCACGGCTATTAAAGGCGACATCGCCGGAAACAAGATGAAATCCGGCATCGGCACCGAGTTTCTCTACGTCAAGGGCGATGACGTAACCGGCCACGGTGAATTCGTCGAAAGCATGGAGAACGGCGATAAGAACGTCTACAAATACGAATTCTCCAGCACCATGAAGGACGGAGCATTCGAGTCCGGGACCAACAAATGGTCTCTCATCGAAGGTGGCGGAAAGATGAAGGGCGGTAAAGCGAACGGCACCTGTAAAGCAAAGGCCAATCCCGACCAGTCTACCTCCTTCGACTGCATGGGAACATACACCCCTGCCACGATCTAGAGTTGCTGCACCCCTGCGCCACCGAGCGCAGGGGTGCGCTGTCTTGTCCACTCCGGGCGTCGAACGAAAGTTCCCACAGACTGCCAAGACCGGGCAGATAAGGGGCAATAGCAAAACCTGTTATAAATCGCCTTAACTCTCACTGACCAGCAGTCAAAACTTGCTTATGCCCTGTTTTCGCCAACCATCAGCTTGATTTTCGTTTACGGAAGGCCAAGCATGTGTACCCCAAGGTGAGGCCGAGTGAGCCGTACACCGCTGCGTTCATGGGGGCAAGCAGGAAAAAGGTGGTTACCAGCGAGGGATCGAACGTCATCTTCACAAAATACAACGGACACAGCGAAAACATCAGTTGGGGATCGAGATTCCAGCGGTGCGGAGCGAGATAGGCGACGAGCGCCAGGAGATATGAAATTGCCGCGAAGCCACCGAGCCATTTGAGGGGCGCTAAAAACAACTGTTCATCGTCCCGATCTTTCTTGCACGCTTTCGCGATCCACGAGCGGGGCAGCACCGCAAGCGTCACGCTGAAAAGGCCCACCAGTGCCAAGGCAATCGCAAACACGACCCATTCGCTCTGAACCGGCAGCGGCAGCTCGCCCCGCACAATCAGAAAAGGAACGCCGGTGAACAGTGAAGTCAGTCCACAGACTAAAAACACGATGCGAGATGTAGTCCTGATAGCGCGTGCGGACATGACGCGGATTCTAACAGCGGTTCCGATTTGAGCGCACCTGGTTGCGCTGACCGGTTCAGTGAGAGAGCCGCTGCTAAAATGCTTGCAGTCCTGTTGCCGCTCGACAGCCCGCGTTTGACTGTTGAAATATCGCTTTATCGCTCGTTCACCCCTGGGAGCCCCCAATTCTCAATGCATTATGAGAGAGCGGCCCGTATACGCAATGCGGCAACGCAGAACGGAAGGACGGGTAACCCGGCTTTATGAGCAGGATGCGCCGTCGGACCAAATCCAAGACGAGGGCAGGTTGGCCCCATTGATAACCCCGTTTTGTTGCGAGGACACACCCCAATTCACTTGTTGCCTTTTGGTTGTCGCTCGGACCGCGCAGCCTCGTTGGTTGTGGAGCTACCCTCGGTGAGTTTTGCCTCTTTTAGGCGTTCAGCGACCTTGTCGGCGAAAGGCTGTGTGAGTTGTCCTACCGATCCAGCATAAGCGTTACCGGACAAAGCTTGGCGGATCGTGTCAGTGTGGTCGAAAACCCTCTTCCCGCTGATGTCCGTCAGCCAGTAGTGAATCTTGGCAGTCTCACGACCAGGCCCCATACCCACGAACATTCTTTTTGCCCGATTGCCCGCATGCCATTCCAACACTTCTCCTCCAAGTGTGTAGACTGCGCCCTTGGCCTCCTTTAGAGGTTCAGCGAGCACGAAGAAAGACTGACCGTCCTTTTTGATGAGTTCTGCCAGGGTCTCAAGCTTGATTTGGTTCATGTCGTAGGGCCAAACGACCCCGTTGGCCATGACAAAGGTGTCGACAATAATAGTCGGCTTACTTTGCTCAGCGCCTTCCACAATCGAAGCAAGCGTCAGCAGCAGAGTCAGACCAAGAAGCCGAACAGCCATGTTCGCTCTCTCCTTCGATGAGCCGATTCGAGTCTCCCCGCGAGCAAATAGGCTACCCCTTTGGAACCTCACTCGAAATGTTCGCAGCACATTGATCTGACAGATTCTAACCCGTTTTTGTAGCGAGGAGACATCCCCGTTGCGCTCGAAGGCGGTCAAAACGTTCTATAAAAAGGGATGTCAAGGAAAAAGTTCCGCCTCGACCGGAGGCGAGATTTCTTTCTCGAGATCCAGCCCACTGAAGTTTCACTTCTCTGGAGAAGTTTGGCTTTGTCCATTCTCGTGAGTTTCTCTGCTGATGTGACGATGCCATCGAGTTCGAGAGAGCAGCAAGCGAGCTGGTTGCTTCCGAGGCAACCATGGTTCTATCCGAGGCTCGTGGCCTATGGCTATTTCTGGTTATCCGAGAGGGCATAGGGTGTAAATGGGTGACTCGGTGCCGAGGCACGCAGGGCCGGACCGTTTTGACTGATACTCCTCTCGAACCGAGCATCTCCAGAACCCGACCGCCCACCACCGGAGAGAATCCCGAGATGGAAAGCCTGCTTCACCGGAGAAGCTCAAGCTGCTTGCCGATGCAACTGTTTGGGGTCGAAACTCACTCCTTTCTTCCACATGGTTAAAGTGATTGCGGCAATCTTCCGTGCCAGGGTAAGACGGGCCATCGTCGGCCGCATCCCTTTCTCCAGCAGGGCCAGGTAGAAGTCGCGCAACGGGCCAGGGCGGGTGCTGGCAGAGATCGCAGCACTTTTGAAAAGACTCTTCAGATCTTTATTGTGATTGTCGTTCAGACCGCGCACCGTCATGCGCTCTCGGTTGCGCTGCAGTTTGCCTCGCACCCAGCGGTACTCGCCGCTGTCGTGAGTCTCGACCGCGAAACCACTGTAGGCCCAGAGTTGCCGCTTGGTACGAAAACGCTGGGGTGTCTGCAGCAAGCCCACCAGCAAGGCAGCTCGAATCGGACAATAGAAGGAATCTGACGAAGTAACTTCACCGCAGAATGCTGGTGACTCTCCCGCAGGAGTTCACCTCGGGCTTGCAGACGCAGCGGTTGCAGACTGTCGAGTTGCTGGTATACATGCTCGGCTCGAACCCGGACTCCTGGTTCCAGGAGCTTGTCCAGCCACTCGGCGCGATGACGGGGAGCATAAACGCCGGCGCCACTACAGGGAATGCCCCAGCTGCGGTACAGCGCTTTGATCCGATTCATGGAGCGGGTGACATCCTTGGTGATCGTCAGATAGCTGCGCCCCAACTCTTTTAAGGCGCGTATTCCTTGTTCTCCGTGGTACACCGGCTTGAGTTGGTTGGTGCGTAACATCTCTGCCAACTTTCGAGCATCGATCCGGTCACTCTTGTTCCCCTCTTTCAACAGGGCAGCCTTTCGCGGATCGCAGACCACCAATCGGCTGACGTGGGGTTTCAGAAGGTCATGTAACCAGGCTGCGGAAGTTCCTTCCTCGAAGGTCAGTGCCAGAGTGCCCTGCAGTCCTTGGATGAACTCCACAATCGTGGCTGCTTTGGTCTCCAGCAGGCATTCCATGATGAGCTTGCCCTGAGCATCCATCACGGCAACCGAAATGGTGGCCTGATGGATGAACGTCCATACCGATATACTTTTCTTGACTCATAAAGGCGCTCCTGTCGCTAGGTTGGCGATGCGAACAATCTCAACCTACCGCAAAAGTGGGCGCCTTTTTATATTGCGTGAAATCGCCTGGTTACATCAATTGACTTGCACGTGAAGCCCGATAAGTCGCGAAAGTCCAGTAGCGGGCTACTTCGACTAAAGTGTGATTTGACGGAATCGGCTGTGGAGCTTGGAGGATTTAATGCCCCCCTCGCGGCCAGCTTGATGCGGAGTTGCCGACAAATAAGAGCGTATCATCGTCTTGTACCTGGAGAGTTGGAACATGCAGTGTCCAAAGCCACTAGTTCTCCGCCGCTACGTCATCGCATCGGTCTTCTCATGTCCCCCGCGGGCCGCTTCCTGCAGTGCAGAGATTGCCAACTAAGCTATACATTCCCAGACGGAGCAAAATTCGCCGCAATCGCGAAGCAGTTTGAATCCCATTTGTGCCTTTCCCCAATCTGCAGTCCGGGCTGCCAAACTGATCGCGGCTTCGTCATCGTCCGGTACGAGGGTAGAGTTCCGGTGATGGCGTCTTGCGCGAAGTGTCAGCTCTATTTCTTCACTCCACGCGCGCTCACGCGCGACGCTGACGGAGCGGAGGAGTACTTAGGGCGCAAGTTCGATCTGCACGAGTGTGAAGAGTCGAAGAGATAAAGTGATGAGTAGCAGGGTCGTCCGATGTGCTTCATCAAATCTAACGAACGGAAAAGGCATCAATATGGACGAGGCTCTAAGAGCGAAACTCGATGAAGCACGGCGACGGATGAACAGTCAGCAGGCTGGAATCAACGTGGATCGCAGACACCTTGATCGGGCAACGCGGGAGTGGGCCAGAGGAAAACAGCGGCCAGCGAATGCGGAACGGGCTCAGTTCAGAAACTCGCTTACCGATGAGGACCGGAGACAGATTGAAGAACGCATACAGCAACTTCTCGACGACAACCCTGCACTATCTCCCACGAACGCTCGGACACTGGACTCGAAGACAGAGCTGCCTTGTGTTTCTCTCGAAGTTCTTGACGAATACTATTTTCTGAGAGACTTAGTCGGTTGATGGATGCCCACGACGGTTGCAAGATCGCTCTGGCGCTCAATGACCAGCGGTCAAAACGTGAAATGGCCTGGTTTCGTCAATAGACAAAAACAGCTCATCAAAATTAGCTGCTTATTCGACCCTGCATAGACAGTACAGAAACTGCTGGGTTGTGCCGAACGGCGTCTGATGTAGCTCTTTTGTGGTCTCCAGCAACCGGAAACGCACGCCAAACTCCCGGTGTAATGATTCGGCATCGTAGCGAACGACGTCCAGACCGCTACATCTGGTTGGCCCCTCTGGCCCGAAAGTGCTAGCGATGACGTAACCTCCGGGCTTGACTGCGTGCGCGGCTTGACGTACATACGCCTCGCGATCGCTCGAGGCGGTCAGGAAGTGGAAGACGGCGCGGTCGTGCCACACGTCGTACGTGGATCGCGGTAGTTCGGCCTTGGTGAAATCTGCTACGAGCCAACGAACACGTTCGGAAGCGCTACCGAGTCGCTCCCTGTTTGCGTCTACCGCGATTTGAGAAATATCCAGAACTGTTACGTTCGCGTATCCGTGAGACAACAGGTCATCAACAAGTGTGGACTCTCCGCCACCTACATCAATGATTGCAGAACTTCTGGATGAGATTCGCTCGATGACAGAGAGCGAAGTCTCAAGGTGGGGACGATACCAACTTACCGCGTTCGGCGCTTTCTCCGAGTAAACCTTTTCCCAGTGAGCCTGAGCGTCCATTGGGCAGTACCTCCAATCGTCGGGCATGGTCGTGTCTTAACAATGTTATGACATCGTGCGTAGCAGGAGGAGTCCCGCATTGATCGGGGGGGAGTGGCCCGTCATGTGCCCAGAATCCAGAGCCAGCCGGTCCTGGTCGTGAGCGCTAACGCCTTGATAACATCAGTTAACTTTTCGTAGACCATCACTCGCTCAGAACCGCTCCTACTTTTCGACTCAGGCTCACATCCAGAAAAGCCGAGTTCCGAACTGAAAGAAGCAAAACGGCGTCGCATACCTTCATGGGAGAGGGACGCGGAACAGGTTGCGTTGCACTGTCATGCGCGCGAAGGCATAGGTCTCCGGTGTCGGGCCTGGGCAGTCGAATTCGCTCAACAAAATCGCCTCGTGAACCTTTGCGATGTCTGCCTCTGACTGGAAGCCTTTTGGGGGCATCTTCGGCCACATGCTTCCTTTGACTAGCGGCAAAACATATGTTCTCCCAGCGGCCCAGGACTCTGGGTTTGCCGGTAGTCGGAGGTAAATCGATTTCGCGTCTCTAGACCAGTGCACCTCCAAGTCACTGAAGCTGAGTGCTGCAGTGGCGATGACTTGGGCAGGAGCATTTTGGTGAACAGGAAGAGCCACAGTGGTGGAGCCGTCAGTTCCGGGAACCTTCACGACCAGCCAATGGCCATCAGGAGAGATTCCGGCAAGACCAGCAACCGGCCGATCGAACACCTTCTGTAACCCTGTTCCGTCATCACGGACCCGATAAACAAAGGCGGAGTTCCCTTCGAGACCGCGAAAGAAGATTTCACCGCCAGGTCCGAACAACGGATGGTCGCCTTCCACGTTGGGAATCTCTCGTGGCCGCAATTGTCGATCGAAAGGCACGAGCCACAGCCGATGTTCGCCTTTCTGGCCGAGTGCGTTTACGACGATCTGCCGGCCATCCGGGGAGACGTCATAAGTGCGACGCGGCACTCCCACGACGGCAAAGCCAGGAAGCAAGGGTTCATCGCGCCCGGAATCGAGGTCCACCATGCGCAACTCAGACGGATCGGAACTAGGCAACGCACCTTTTAGAATGCGATAGCACAACCGCTTCCCGTCCGGGGTAATTTTGGGGTCGAAGCTGAACCCTTCGAAAGACACTTGCCGCGTGGTGTTGGAATTGTTTACCCAAACGGAACTTTGCCGCGATCCGACGGAGGTAATGAAGGAAAGTCCGTCGGAAGTCATCGTGATGCCTTCCTCCTCGGTTGGTCCCGAAGTGATTTGTTCCGGTTTGCCGTCAGGGAAGTGCTGCCGCCAGATGTGAAAGGCGCCACTGGCACCAGAGGTGAAGTACATCCACTTGCCATCGGGCGACCACGCAACCGACGTACAGCCGCCTACCGCAGGGCCGACAGGCTGAGCGAGAGAGCCTCTATCAAGCGCTACCAGCTTGCAAGGCAGCCATAGACCGCGATCCATCTCCACCACAAGCACCGACTTGCCATCGGGTGACAAACTAGACCGATGCGCCATGCCTCGGTCACCGGGAGGCACATAAAGATCGTGTTCTACAGCTCGGCTTTCGTCTGCCGAGACGAGCGCCATATGCATATCGTTGTTCTTGATTTCGGAAAAAAGAACATTTCGTTTGTCCAGCCACTCCAACCCTGAAGCATTAGCCAACCAGAGGCGCGGCTGACCTCCGAGCACGGGCACAATCCAAGTGTCCCAGCGGTTCTTCGCGTCGACGGTCGTGTAAGCGATCCTGGAACCGTCGGGGGAGAAAACCGGACTCATTTTTTGAAGGCTGTCGTTGGTTAGCTGAACCGCCTCGCCGTCGGGCAACATCTTGATGTAAACCTGGCCGGGTCCTGCAAAAGTCGACGGACCACGAATGAACGCAACCATGCGACCGTCGCTCGAGAGAGCCGGCTGACTGACTGCGTCCGGCACATTGGTAATCTGCGTCCACGCGGATCGGTCGGCAGGCTTGATGGGACGGCGAACCCAAAAAACGAGAGCCGCCACGCCGGCCAGCGCGAGAGCCGTTAAAACTATCCGTATCCACCAGTGACCTTGCGGGCGTGCGCGTTCTGGATATGCCAGTTCGCGAGAACCGAGCGCCAGCTTGCCCGATTCGGATTCTTCCTTTAGGTCGGTTAGCGCGAGTTTTATGTCGCCCATGTGCTGCATCCTGCGCTCAGGGTCCTTGCGCAAGCACCGCAACACGAGCTTTTCCAATTCCGGTGGTGTTTGCTGGGCGATCGTGCTCAGCGGCGGCGGGTCTCTGTCGAGAATAGCGGACAGCGTGGACAGCTTAGTCTCGCCCCCAAAAGCCATCTGCCCGCTGATCATCTCGTACAACACAGAGCCGAAGGAGAAGATATCGGAACGCGCGTCGACTTTCTTCCCCTCGGCCTGCTCGGGGGACATATAGGCGACCGTGCCCACGATTGTGCCTTCTTCTGTCTGCCTTGTGCTCTGGGTTGCCGCAAGTGGTCCGATTTCCGCCAGCTTTGCCAAGCCGAAATCCAGCACCTTCACCAAACCGCTCTCCGTTACCATGATGTTCCCCGGCTTCAGGTCGCGGTGAATAATGCCGACTGCGTGCACCGTCGCCAGCGCGTCCGCGATTTGAGCACCGTACTTGAGGGTGTCACCAAGCTTCAGGCCCTTGCGCCCGATTAGGTTGGACAGCGGCTTGCCCGCCACAAACTCCATTACGATGAAATCGATACCATCCTCATTAGCCACCTCGTGTACAGTGATAATGTTGGGATGGTTTAGCGACGAAGCCGCCTTCGCCTCTCGCACGAAGCGCTGCTTCCGTTCTGGGTCGGTGACCTTGTCTGGGGGCAGGACTTTTATGGCGACAAGGCGGTCCAGATGGGTGTCGCGGGCCTTGTAGACCACGCCCATCCCTCCCTCACCAAGTTTCTCGAGGATACTGAAGTGCGAGATGGTTTTACCGACCACTGGCGCGCATCTTACGTCTGCGAAACGGGCAAGTCAATGAAGGCCATGGAGTTGGCGCTTGCTCAAGAGGATGGTTGGCGTAACATCGCGATATCGCTCATTGACCTCGCGGGAGGAGTGAAATGGCCTGGTTTCGCCAGTTGAGTTGGGAAGCATAAACTTCCTACCACAGTGATTTGCCGTCCGTAGAGGTAGGCGAAGGAAGCAACGAGCGACCGGTCCTTGCGTCCACTGCAAATCGTGACTCACCAAGATTCGTGGGGTCATAGCCAACGCCCTCGATGGTGTCGCGCGTCACGTTAACAATCTTCAATTCATCCCAGCAGACTCGTGGGCTTCGCCAAGCGAGGCCATTTCTGCCGTAGGCCGCCAATCTTGTGAAATCGGCGAAGACGAGGAATTGGTGCTCAGGTATCAACCGGAGATCAAGCACCGGCACGATAGGAATTTGTTCCCAAGAATCTGGTTCGTCAGCCTTCACGATATAAGCCGCGCCTCTTGAGACGATGCATGTTCGGTCTGGGTCGGGCAAGCTTACGACTCGGGAAATTGCTGGTGGGGAGCCATAGCCAAATGCGAAAACGCCAACCCAAGAATTGCCCCCTTTAGCGCGTATCCTTAACCACAAACCGTCGTGCTCCGGCCTAGTCTTGGGACGCGGAAAGTAAAGCAACGGGACACCGAATTTTCCGGTCCCCGGCAGTTCGGGAAGTTCCTCGATTTCATAAGAATGAGGGAACGCCAGATCAATTTCGACCATGCATTTCCTCGCATCTTGCGGGCATGTCTAGCCCCGTCAGTATATCCGGGGTAACGATTGTTGGCGAAAAATCGCCATAGCACTCTTTGACCACGGGTGCCGAATAGTTCCCAGCAATGCTGCCATGCCTGATTAGAAAACTACGCTTTCCTAACGTCATTCGCCGAAATCTAGAAGGCCACTCTTTACGGGGTTCGCACGGAGGCAATTCTGGGCACGTTTTCTAACACTGCTGCCGTAGAGGTGCGATGGAACACTTGGTTTCGACTGGTCACCAACCCGGAAGCAAACGTGACACCGTCTAGAAAACGCCCTTGTAAGAAGTCATGACCAGGCTCCGGACGCGTCGTGGGCGCTTCAGAAATACCCCGATTGTTGGTGTGACATATTTCATTTTTTCCGCGTGGAAATAGCCTCTTTCCGCAAGTCCATGACTCTGTCACCACTGCCGCTTGGAAGGGTCGTCAGGAACCCAGAAGTGCACAGCACCTTCGTGCTCCAGGATGTGACCGGCGTAACTACTCCCCGCGATTTTCTCATCGTACATTAGAAGGCGCACCACCCCGCGGTTGGTGCCCGAGCTTCAGAACTTGGCCCTCACCAGCAAGTACCGCGACAACTAGGCATGCACCTACGGCGCGACTAGTTGGACAAGCACCCCTCAAGCTGGACAAGGACCCACCCCAGCGACGCGCCCATACAAAAACTTATTATTCGAGCAGCGAAGCAGGCTTTCACTTGCTTGAGCCGTTTTGGGAGGAGGGACTCTGGACAAACCATCCGAGCCCCGAAGAATTTAACAAAGTTGGGGGGACCATGGTGCAGCGAACGCTACGCCGGGAAGTAGAGAGACTAGAGGCGCAGAAGAAGCAGGAGCTCGGGAAAAAACAATTGAGCAACGATCCTCGAATCCAGGAAGCCATCCGCGACACGTACCACTGGGTCACCGAGGTGACCGAAACCTACAACGAGCACTGGATGGAGGAAGGGCGGCCGTCGCCTTACGAGCATTTCCCACGTTATCCCTACTTCCGAGCTCTCTTTCTGATCGTCGACGGTGAGCCGATCACGTGGATCGAGAAGTCGCGCGACCTCATGGTTTCATGGGCCTGTGTCGCCTATCTGACCTTGAACGCGATGAAGCGCCCCCATTGCGGGGTTTTGTTTCAGACGCAAAAGGAAGACAAAGTAATTCAACTGGTGGATTACGCGAAATGTCTTTATCGTCGCCAACCGCAGTACTTGAAAGATGCTTTCCCTCTGGCCAAGCCACTCGACCAGCAACCCCGGCACTCGCTTCATTTCGCGGCGGGCGGCTACATCATCGGCATCCCAGCCGGTGCTGACCAGATTCGCAGCTACCACCCGTGGGGTTACTTGCTAGACGAGGCGTCGTTCGTGGTGGACGCCGGGGAGTGCTACAACGCCGCCGTGTCCGTGGTGAAGGGCAAGATCATTCTCAATAGTTCAGCCGGCCCCGGTTGGTACGCTGACGCGCGTCATGACACTTTTCGCAGCAGGGAAGAATGATTGAAGAAAAAACATGCAGCTGTACGAACGAGGACGAAGGCAGTAGGAGGGGGAAGACACAGCCGGGAAGAACTTGTGAAACGAGAGTGGAAACGGGGCGCAACAAACGTCGACCAAGAGCTAAGGGCCGTCAACGTGAAGCAACTGGTTGGAGACGTACAAGCTGAGTGTGTCGCGAATTCCTCATTTGGAGGTTGCTGTTAACAATGACCACGAACAATCGTAATTCGCGTTGCAAGGCTCTGGCCAAGAGCGGCAAGCCCTGCCGAGCAGCCGCAACCGCGGGTGGCTTATGTTTCTTTCACGCCAATCCAGTCAAGGCCTCTGAATTAGGTCGAATTGGAGGCAGGAGCAAACGCCCCCCGGTGCCCGGAAGCGTCGATCCTCTGCCCAAACTGAACAATGCGATGGCAGTCCGAGAAACTGTGGATCGATTGATCGACGATGTAATTTCGGGCAGGCTTCACCCCAGGGTTGCTGCCGCTCTCACACCTCTTCTGAATTTGCAGCTGCGCCGATCGAGACAACCGATTTCGAACGGCGACTCGAAGAGTTGGGCAAGCGGACCGAGGCGGATCAGACGAACGGGACCTCGAATGGCACTGACCGAAGTGCTCAAGACCAAAGCGCCGGCTGAACCGGCCAAGCCGTCAAGCTATGCGGCTTCTAGTAATGCTTGATTCTCAACAAATCATGGCTTGTCATGGCTTAAGCCATCATGACGGCCGAAGCCATGGTAGCGGTCGACTCTTTTTTAGGTGGGCCGACAGGGTTAGAAAATCCGGGGCCAGATTTTGTGGGAGGAACTGTGCACTTACCTCAAGGTTACACAGGGGCATCTCTCGAAGATTGAGCGAGGGAAAATTGCCCAAGTTCGCTTTCGCCGGGCGAATTCTTTACCCGATTTCTTCGCTCCAATTCTCGAGGTTCTTCTTCACCAATGCCATGAACTGGTCGGCGACGGCGCCGTCGATGAGGCGGTGGTCGTAGCCGAGCGTGAGATGGACGACGGAGCGGATCGCGATCGAATCGTTGCCTTCTTTATCGGTGATGACCAAGTGGCTGCTTGGTGATGCCGCCGACGCCCATGATGGCCGAGTTTGGCTGGTTGATGATGGGCAGGCCGAAGACGGCGCCGAACTGGCCTGGGTTGGTGACGGTGAAGGTGGAGCCTTCGACATCTTCGGGCTTCAGCTTCTTGGTGCGGGCGCGCTCGCCGAGATCGGTGATGCCGCGCTGCAGGCCGAGGAAGTTGAGGTCTCCGGCGTTCTTGAGGACGGGGACGATGAGTCCCCAATCGAGGGCGACAGCGATGCCGACGTTGATGTTGTCGGTGGTAGCGGATATTGTCGCCTTCGATGGAGGCGTTGACGATGGGCCACTGCTGCAGCGCGATGATGGCGGCGCGCACGAAGAAGGGCATGAAGGTGAGGCGGACGCCGTGGCGCTGCTCGAATCCGCTTTGTGCTTGTTGCGCAGGTTAACGATGCGGGTGAAGTCCACTTCATACATGCAGTGAACGTGAGCGCTGGTGCGGCGCGACTCGATCATGCGCTGGGCGATGATTTTGCGCATCTGCGTCATGGGGACGAGGTCGCCGGGATAGGAGGCGGGAGCGGCGGGGCGGGACGGAGCTGGGGCTGCAGGCTGGGCTGGCGCTGGCGGAGGGCTGCGGGCGAGCAGGCGCGGGCGCGGACGGATCTGCGCGCTCGATGAAGGCCATGATGTCCTGCTTGGTGATGCGTCCGCCGAGCCCGGTGCCGGAAATTTGAGAAAGACTGATGCCGTGCTCGCGGGCGATTTTGCGCACGAGCGGAGAGGAGCGGGCTTCTTCTTCCTGCGTAGAGTCTTGCGGAGGCTGGTGCGGCGGCAGTCGGCGTGGGCGCTCGCGGCAGGAGCGGGCGCTTCTCTCTTCTCCTGCTTCTTTTCTTCCTTCTTTTCTTCTTTCTTTTCGGCGCGGCAGCGGGCGCGGGCTTGGCGGGCGCGGCGGCTTCGCCATCGGTGGCGATGGTACCGACGACCGTGTTCACGCCGACGGTTGTGCCTTCCGAAACTTTGATCTCGCGCAGAACTCCGGAGGCAGGGGCGGGAATCTCGGCGTCGACCTTGTCGGTGGAGATTTCGAAAAGAGGTTCATCGCGCTGAACTTTGTCGCCGGGCTTCTTCAGCCATTTGGTGATGGTGCCTTCGACGATGGATTCGCCCATCTGGGGCATGATGATGTCAGTCGGCATGATTTCCTTCCACGCGGCCCACGGTTCGGACAGGGGGCCGGACGCAAACGAATATTATAGCGGGTGCGGGGGTCGGGGTGGAGAGTTGGGCGCGTATCGGACGCTGAATGTCGCGGCTTGCTCCGGACGAGCGAACGTTCTCGGCTCGTTAGCGCCTCTATCCGAATCTAGTGCAATCTGTCAGTGGTTAGTGCTTTCTCCATGTTCCTCTTCTCCGGTCGGGGGCGACGCCGAAGATGGTCTTCTAGTATTCCTGCACGGCGGGCGGGAGCTTTTCCAGGTGAGAGAGGAAGGCGGTGACTTTCCAAATATCCTGCTCGCTCAGCGTCTTTTCCCAGGCGGGCATGCCGGTGTATCGCACGCCGGTGCGGATGGCGTAGAAGATGTGCCACTCGGGATCGTCGGGCGGGTCGGTGACAAGATTCGGAGGCGGCGGGTAGAAGGAGTTAGCGAGCGGTGAGGGCTTGCGATCGAGGCCGCCGTGGCAGAGGGCGCAGTTCATGGTGTAGATCTTCATGCCGTCTTCCAAATTCTGATCGGTCGGGGGCAATGGGATTGGTGGCGCGAGGAGCATGGCGCTCCATCGAGGCATCGAGGGCGCTATTTGCCAGACGGTGCTCGAGCGAGGCGGAGGAACATTCGCGCGGGTGGGAAAGAAGCCGAGCATGGCGAAGCCGAGCCCGCCGAGAATGAGAACGAGCAGCGTGACGATTACGCCGAGAATGAACTTGCCCATGGGATCCTCCGGAAGGAACTATTGTGGCAGATGGAGCGGGTGGGGCGCTAGTCGGATCGGGGGCGAGCCTCTTTATCGGCGCGGCGGACAGCACGAGAACCTGAGCTTCGCTCGTCGAAGCCGAGGCGGCTGTCCCCACATGGTTCCTTGATGCTACGTCCCCGTCTCAGTACGCCTTCAGTCGGCGGGCTTCGCGGACCACATCCTCCACCTTCGGCAGATAGTGATGCTTCTTGCGGCGGGGAGAACGGGATTGCGGAATCCAGGCCCGCGATGCGGACGATGGGGCCGTCGAGATCGTCGAACGCTTCTTCGTTGATGATGGCGGCGATTTCTCCGGCGAGGCCTCCGGTGCGGGAGTGCTCGTGCAGGATGATGACTTTGTTCGTCTTCTTCACGGTCTGTGCGATGGCTTCGCGATCGAGCGGAGAGACGGTGCGCAGGTCGAGGATTTCGAGATCGATTCCGTCTTTCTTCAGAATCTCGGCGGCCTCCAGCGCCGTGTGGACCATCGCGGCATAAGTAATGATGCTGAGGTCGCGGCCTTCGCGGACGATGTTCGCTTTGCCGATGGGGACGACGTAATCTTCCGCGGGAACTTCGCCCTTGATGCGGCGGTAGAGATATTTGTGCTCGAAGAAGATGCAGGGATTGTTGTCGCGGATGGCGGCTTTGATCAGGCCTTTGGCGTCGTAGGGCGTGGCGGGGCAGATGACTTTGAGGCCGGGATTGTGGACGAACCACATCTCGGGATTCTGCGAGTGGAAGGGGCCGCCGTGGACGTATCCGCCGCTGGGGCCGCGCAGGACGAGCGGGGCGGGCGCGCCCCAGAGGTAGTGCGTCTTCGCGACCATGTTGGAGATCTGGTTGAAGGCGCAGCCGATGAAGTCCATGAACTGGAATTCGGCGACGGGGCGCATGCCGGTGAGCGACGCTCCGAATGCCGCGCCCACGATGGCGGACTCGGCGATGGGCGTGTCGATGACGCGCTCGGGGCCGAAGCGGTCGATGAAACCGTCGGTGACTTTAAAGGCGCCGCCGTAGATGCCGATGTCTTCGCCGAGGCAGAAGACGGTTGGGTCGCGATCCATTTCTTCCCAGATTCCCTGGCGGATGGCTTCGAGGTAGGTGAGTTGCATAGGGTTAGGCTGCCTTATGATTTTACTTGTTACAAATTGTACAAAATGCTACTATATTACGTTACGTACAATTAGCAAGCAGGAGACTCGAAATGCTCGACAAGCTTACCGCCAGTGAGGCGCGGCAGAACTTCTCCGACATTCTAAACCGTGCCGCGTTTGGGCGGGAAAGAGTAATCATTCATCGCGGGAAAAAGGCAGTGGCTGCAATCATCCCGATCGAAGATTACAACTTTCTTGAGCAACTGGAGGATCGTATCGATGTTCGGGAAGCACGTAAGCGGCTAAACGAACCAACAATCCCCTGGACAAAAATAAAGAAGGACCTCGGCCTGTAGTCCCTTTTTAGCGCCCATGCGCTATGTTCTTGAATTCACGACGTCCGCCATCCGGGAGTTCCGGGACCTCGACAAGCAACTGCAACGGCGGATCACCGAGAAGGTTACCGCGCTCTGCGAAGATCCGTTTCCTCCGGGCAGCAAGAAGCTCAAGGCGCAACCTGACCATTTTAGGATTCGTGTCAGCGACTATCGCGTGATTTACCGGATCGACGGGAAGCGGGTGGTGATTGTTATTGTAAGGATCGGACATCGAAAAGAGGTGTACCGGTAGCGCGGTTCGCGGCCCAAGCCGAAGAATGTTCGGCAGCATGCGCTTCTTCACGGATTCCCTCGGGGATGGCTCGAGTTAGGTGTTGCAAAAGGTTCAGAGTTTCAAGGTTTCAAAACCTCCCGGGTCCAGCAGGCCTGACGCCGGAAGAAGATACATGAATGGTCATTGCATTGCCGGGAATGTGCCGGGCATACATATTGGTAATGCTTAGGCCCATGACGCCAGCAACAGGAGCGTATTGAACCTGTTGAAGCTCAAACTCTGCTGTTGCGGTCTGATCGACACCGGGTTTCGGCAGCGCAAAGCCATCTCGATGATTCAATTCGATGCGGATCGGACCGCGGACGCGCACCCACTCTCCGGGCAAGAGCGTAAGTATTGTTTCCTTTTGATCAGGTACACCGTATAGATGTATCCACCCCAGGGAGGTCGAGTTCCCATCTCCCCAGCGCAAAAAAAGTCCGAGCAATAAATTGAACGCTTGGAACTTTGAGGTCTCCTCAGCAGGCTGGAGGTCTGCGAGGTGTGGCGTCCAGGGAATCTGCATCGGAACCTCGCCAACATTTTCAATCCGTGCTTCAATCTCTGCGGTATCGCCATCGTTGTATTCAAGACGATCTAGCCATGTAAGGCTGGTACGCAGTGCGCGTTTTTCCGTGGCAGCCACGCCACCGCATCCAATGCCCACGCTGCCACCCCCGCTTCCGGTGCAGACCTGATTTGAGTCGCACTTCGGAGGAGGGGCCGGAGGATGCCGAAGTTCGACGCGCGGAGTCACCCCTATGAGATCGAGGTAGGCGACTTCTTGAGCGCCGGCAAAGCCGGAAAGAAGTACAGTCCCGAGGATAAGTGCTCTTATCATCGACAGTCTCACTGTTTCCTCGACGGTCCTAGCCACATGAAACGTTGCCCTGCCACCTTACTATTTCAAGTGCACGGCCGCTTCCGTCTCCTTGAACCCGCCGGTTCCCTTCTTTACTTTCGGCATCCCATATTTCGGCTTGATCTCATGGCAGCCGTCTTCGCAGAAGACGCCGCCCTCAGCCGATTCCGGCGTCGGCATCGGCGAGTTCACCGCGATCTCGCGTTCCGCTTCGATCACGCGCTCGACTTCTGCAATCAACTCCGCATTTTCTTTCGCGGTCAGCCATTTCTTTTCTTTCACCAAATAATTCTCAAACCGCGCAATCGGGTCGCGCTTTTTCCAGAAGTCGAACATCGGCTTCGGCACATATGCCGCCGCGTCGTGGATGGCATGCCCTTTCATGCGCATCATCTTGGCCTCAATCATTGTCGGGCCTTCGCCGCGGTGGGCGCGCTCGACGGCGTCGCGGGCGGCGTCGCAGACCTGGCAGGCGTCGGTGCCGTCAACGATGACGCCGGGTATGCCGTATCCGATGGCGCGCTCGGCGAGGTCTTTGCAGCGATACTGCATTTCCGACGGCGTAGAGTAGGCCCATTCGTTGCTTTCGACGAAGAGCACAAGGCCAAGATTCTGCACGGCGGCGAAGTTGATACCTTCGTAGGTGACGCCGGTGGACTGGCCTCCGTCGCCGATGTAGGTCAGGACGGCGATGTTGCGGCCCTGCAAGCGCGCCCCAAGCGCCACTCCAGCCATCACTGGGATTAAATCGCCGAGCATGGAGATGGGCGAGACCATGTTGCGCTTCTCGATGTCTCCGAAGTGCGACGTGCCGTCGCGGCCGCGCGTGGGCGAGTCCGCCTTGGCCATGTACTGCATCATGGTGTCGCTGGCGCGGAAGCCGCGGACCAGCAGCGAGCCCTGGTTGCGAATCATCGGCGCGAACCAGTCGTCCTTATCGAGCGCGTAGGCAGAGGCGCAGGAGCAGGCTTCCTGGCCAAGTCCGAAATAAACTCCGCCGACCACCTTTCCCTGCTTGTAGAGATTTTCGAGCGCGGTCTCCATTTTGCGGTTGAGCAGCATGTAGCGGTAGATCTCGATGCACTGCTTCTTGCCGAGATACCTGGAGTCACGGATCGGAGGGACAGGAGCGTTCAAATCACCAGTGACTTCGTAGCGGACGCGCTCAACACCGTCTTTGTCTTTCTCTATGTGCTGGCGGACGGAGAGGTTGGGATGCTCCAGGCGTGTGTCGGGGATCGAGTAGGTGCGGAGGTCTATTCCTGCGGCCTTGGACCCGGCTACACTGTTACGCCTACGGTTCCCGTTGACACTGTGCTTCGAGTTCTTCTTCTTGATTGCCATGGTGAGGGCCTGCGCCCGATCACAATAGCAATGCTATCGCGAGAGTGGCGCATTGGGCTAGGCCCTTCAAGCCCCTGCGGGACTAGGTGTTGCAGGAACAAGTGTTGGAGGAACAGGTGTTTCAGGACCAGGTATTCGAGCGAGGATCATCTTGATTCCAGCCCGCTGGCCTTTGCCCGCCCTGACCGAAGCTGAAGGGTTTTAAAGATTTTCTACAAAATATACCGAGACAAGTCCTGATCCTTAACAATATCGGTGAGCATCTTCCGCACATAATCCGCATCCACCACAACGTGCTCGCCTTTTCTCTCCGGAGCGTCAAAGCTAAGCTCATCCAGCACCCGCTCCATAATCGTATGCAGCCTCCGCGCCCCAATGTTCTCGGTACTCTCATTCACCCGGAAAGCAAAGTGCGCAATCTCCTGCAAAGCCTCCGGAGTAAACTCCAGCTTAACCCCCTCAGTCTCCAGCAAAGCCGTGTACTGCTTCACCAAAGATGATTTCGGCTCAGTAAGGATGCGCACAAAATCCTCCATGGTAAGCGACTGCAGCTCCACCCGGATCGGAAACCGCCCCTGCAGTTCAGGAATAAGATCGCTGGGTTTGGAAACGTGAAATGCCCCGGCTGCAATAAATAAAATATGATCCGTCCGCACCATGCCATAGCGAGTATTCACGGTGGTGCCTTCCACAATCGGCAGAATGTCGCGCTGCACGCCTTCGCGCGAAACGTCCGGACCATGCCCGCCCTCGCGACCCGCTATCTTGTCGATCTCGTCCAGAAACACAATCCCGGAATTCTCCACCCGGTCAATTGCCATGCGAGTGACCTGGTCCATGTCGATCAACCGCTGTTCTTCTTCCTGGATCAAATACTCAAAAGCCTCATTCACCTTCATCTTCCGCTTCTTCGTCCGCGCCCCAAAGATGTTCGGAAGCATGTCCTTGATGTTGATGTCCATCTCCTCAACACCCTGGTTCGTCATGATTTCAAAAGATGGAAAATTGCGCTCGCGCACATCGATCTCAACCTGCCGCTCGTCCAGCTTCCCCTCGCGCAATTGCTGCCGCAATTTCTCCCGCGTACGCGAAGACGACTCAGCCAAAGAAGTGCTGCTGTCGATCACTACTCCCCCGGCAGTAGTAGTCTCGCCCGCGCGCGGCTGAGGCGAAGGCGGCAACAGAATATCCAGCAGCCGCTCCTCCGCGTTCAGCTCAGCCTTGTCCGCAACATCTTCCAGCTTCTCTTCGCGGACGTTATCGATGGCAATCTCCACCAAGTCCCGCACCATCGACTCCACATCCCGCCCCACATACCCAACCTCAGTAAACTTGGAAGCCTCCACTTTAAGAAACGGAGAATTCGCCAGCCTAGCCAGCCGCCGCGCGATCTCCGTCTTCCCCACGCCCGTCGGCCCTATCATAATTATATTTTTGGGGATGATTTCTTCGGCCAGCTCCGGCGTGAGCTTCTGACGGCGCATGCGGTTGCGCAGCGCGATGGCCACGGCGCGCTTGGCGTCTTTCTGGCCGATCACGTGTTTGTCGAGTTCGACGACGATCTCGCGCGGTGTGAGTTCGTCCAGTGCGAGTTGTTCTTCTTCGGCGCTGCTAGGGAGATAGATAGCCATAAAATTCGGTCATAAGTGAATTAGTGGTCACTGACCAGTCTGTCGTGCCGGTTTTACTGGCCACTGACCACTGATCACTGACCACTTTCTTAAAGTTCTTCAATCGTTACCTGATCATTGGTATAGATGCACATCTTGCCCGCAATCTTCATCGCTTCTTCAGCGATCTGGCGGGCGCTGAGCTGCGTGTGCCTTGCCAGCGCTTCGGCTGCTGCCTGGGCGTAGGGGCCGCCGCTGCCGATGGCTGCTACTCCGCCATCGGGCTCGATTACGTCGCCTTGTCCGCTCAGCAGGAATGTTTGTTCTTTGTCGCAGACCAGCAGCAACGCTTCCAGGTGACGCAGGTATTTATCGGTGCGCCAGTCTTTGGCCAGTTCGACGGCGCCGCGCCCCAGGTTGCCGTGGTACTGCTCGAGCTTCGATTCGAAGCGGCTGAAAAGCGTGAAGGCGTCGGCAGTGGAGCCGGCAAATCCAGCGAGGATCTTGTCGTTGTAGAGGCGGCGAATCTTCTTCGCCGTATGCTTAATGACGGACTCGCCGAGCGTAACCTGGCCGTCCCCGGCCAGCACTACGCTGCCGTTGCGGCGGATGGACAAAACTGTCGTGGAACGGATCAGTCGCTTCGTGGACATGGGCGCAATTCTCGATTATAGCAGTGGCGGGACCGTCGCCAATGTGGAGGCCCAGTCTTTAACACAGGGGACACAAGGGAGAGAAATTACTTGAAATCGAAGTTTCGACGAAATGTTGTCAATAGGCAAGAACTACACGATCAGCCATAAGTTGCTGATAGCTATAACAATATAATTTCTGCAAACCTTACACAATCACCCATTTCAAAATGCTATACTGAAAGTATAGAGTAATAAATTCAGAAAAAACGAGGCGCGGCCACAGGCCGCGCCTTTTCTTTTGGTGCAGGTGGCAAAGACACCGGCCCACACAGGAGCCCAATGGACGAATTCAAGTTCTTCAAAAACTTCAAAGAGCGCGGCGAGTGGGTCGAAGCGCTCTTCATCGCCGCGGCGCTACGGCTACAAAGTCCTAAAGCCCTGGGGAGACTCCTCGCCCTTCGACGTAGCCCTGTCTCTACGAGCACTACCGCGAAGCCTGGCCCCTACTCCGCCCGCATCTCATCCGAACCCTTGTCATTCAGACAGGAGCCAGACCCTGAGCGAAGCCGAAGGGGACGGCGCAGTGGGGGAACCTGCTGTTTCTGGCCCTGCGAGGGTTCCTAGGCGCGCCTGGCGGTTGGGCGGTTCTCCCGCGCTCGATACTGCTGATCGAGCGCCTGCCGGATCAGAGTCTTGATCACCGCCTGCCGGCTGATGTTCAACTCCTTCGCGGCCCGGTCGAGTTCTTCAAGCATTCCCGCGGTCAGATCAACGTTGACCCTCTGGATTGGCGCCATCATCCGTCCCGCAGTGGTGAAGAACCGCGAAACGTCCTTCCCCTGATCTGCAAGGCGGGCAATGCTTTCGGCTGGCGCCGGCTTGCGGGTCCTACGAGTTTTGTTCATAAAGTCGCCGCTCCTGCTTAGGAGCAACCGTGAAAGAGAGGCGCTTCAGCATTGCGTAAGCCATCCCTTACTTAACGGCAGCCCTCTTCTTCCGCCCCAGCTTACTGACTGAATCTCTCCCATTCGCGGCCCTGCGTCCTGGTTTCTTCCGCCACTCGACTGGAAGCTCATCGCCTTCTACAGGGGCGTTTCCCCTTCCAGAGCGTTCGAGAATCCGCAAAGTCTCCACGCGATCGGCACGGCGACCTCTTTCACGGAAATACTCGTCGGTCCGCAAGGCAGAAACCTTTTCCGCCACTGCCACGTTGATGAGCTGGTTTAGAGCTACTCCTTCCAGTTCCGCGGCTTTCCGCAATTCCTGCAGCAAGGAGGGCTGCAGGCGTAGAGCGAAATTACTCCGTCTCATGGGATCGAACTCCTAATCTGCCGAAGCGCCGTAGCCGGCTGAATGATGGCGCAATTAAAATCCTTGCCAGCCTCGGCAAAATCGCGCTGATTGAAGGTCACGATTGCGCTGGCCCTGCCGTTGATTGCGGTTTCCAAGACCATGTCGTCGTCTGGATCGGGCAGCCTTGGCCGCCATCGAAAGGCAAGCCGAACCGGCCTCGCCACTGCCGCCAGATCATCAAGCACGCGCCCGATTTCGACACTGTTCAATCCGCAAGCGGCCAAATGCTGCGCCCTGGTGAGCACCGCCTCATACTCAAGCATAAGAGGAACTGAGAGCAACAACTCAAACTGCCGATTCAAAGCAGCCAGCAAAAGCTGGCGAGAAGCACCCCGGTTGCTCCGCAAGGCCGCAACCATCACGTCCGTGTCGAGGACATAAGAAGCCGCCACCCATATATGATATTGCGCGCAATATCACGTTTTCAAGTAAAATGTAATTCCGACCGGAGCCGCAGCGACGACGCGGTGGAAGGCCGTGTTTGCCTGAAACCGCCATGGAAGAGCAGCGCCTCAAGCGCCATTGTAGCCATCGAACTGAGGCGGGGCGGCTTGGCGGCACGTCGAAGTGAGAACAACCCGCCAACGGCGGTTTTGTTATGCTTTATAATTCCGCCGTTCGCACCCGCCACCCCGATGGAAGTCCATTGTGCATAGTTTTGAGAGCTCGATTTGGTTGCCGATATATATTCTGGCTACCCAGACACAAGGCAGTCCGCCTCAGCCGGGCACGCCAATCGGGATGTTCAGTGATGCGACCGTCAAAGCGGCACTTTATAACTGCATGCGTAACCCTCGTCGGGATAATCCTGAAGGACCTCGTATTCAAATTTATCGAAGAGCATCGCGCAACGAGTCGCGCTGAGGCGACCGTCTATGATCGGTACTCCAAGCCGCTTGCCGCCGCGTCGTCCTCGCTGCTCACACGACTGGACGAGATAGTACTTCAGCGACACCGGCCGGTGTATCTAAAGAGCGTCGGAATTCCTGTCGGCAATGGCGCTGGGTCGGGATTTCGCGCTTACAAGAAACTAAGCACGTTGTACCGTCTTGCAAGCCTCATCGGTTGGGTGCGTGCTTGTAGGCGGGAGTTTTCCTATGTCCGAGTGGCTCCAAAGAATGAGAATGCGTTAATTTACGACGCAATTGCGGAACTCGAAAGCGCACTGGCTGATGGCAATTGGATCGAGCGCGAGCGAGTGCTGCGGCTTGTTGACCTCTGGAAACTCTGCGTTCCTTCTGACATCGTCCCTGCAAAATTGGAAGAGCTTGGAATTTTGGTCGACAACGCAATTTGGGACGTCCTAGAGTCTGCACAGGTTCAAGAATTCAACGAACTGGAGGAAGATCGGCAAGAGATTGCCTGTCGAACCGTCGCGCAGGTCTTGACCTCGTATCTCCAGACGAGTTCGGTTGATGATGCCATAATGCGGGTTACTTGGCCGGACGCATTCAGGATTATTTCAATTCGGGAGGCATGGCTGTACCGAGACCGGCAGGACGCAATCGGTGACATGATGCTCAGACGAATAGAAAACGAGGACCGCAAGTTTGAAGTTTTAGGCTACAGCGATTTCGAGTGGCTCTACAAACTAGGAGATGATGCACAAAAGGAGCGTATACACCAACTTGCGGAAATCTTCGATGCCCTAGATTTGTCCATTGAGGATCGGTTTGATGCGCGCCCTCGACAACTCAGAAGATTGTCGTTGGCTACCGCAAGACTCGTCAAGGCCCTAAACACTGCTCAGGGGTCTCAGAGCATCGTATCGAACCGAGTTCTCGGAATAGCGGATTTAGTCTTGAAGACTTTCTCCGGGGAGTGATGGGGCGCTGCAAGGCCGCAACGCTACACGCCCACCGTTTGCGCACTCGGCTTCGCCGCCAGCAACTGCCGCAACACGTACTGCAGAATCCCGCCGTTGGCGTAGTAAAGGGCTTCCTGCGGCGTGTCGATGCGCACCAGCGCGCTGAACTCGATGGCCCCACCTTTGCCCACAGCGCGGACTTTTACTTGGCGCCCGGCAGTGAAGTGGTCGCACACGTCGCAGATTCCAGTGATCTCAAACACTTCCTCGCCCGTCAACTTGAGCGAATCCGCGTTCTGTCCCGCCAGGAATTGCAGGGGAAGCACTCCCATGCCGACCAGATTCGAGCGGTGAATCCGTTCGTAACTCTCGGCGATGACCGCGGAAACGCCCAGCAGGCGCGGGCCTTTGGCGGCCCAGTCGCGCGATGATCCGGAGCCGTACTCTTTCCCGGCGAGAATTATCAGCGGCGTGCCTTCCGCAATGTATTTCTGCGAGGCGTCGAAGATCGACATCTCCTGATTGGTGGGCAGGTAGCGGGTGAATCCTCCTTCCACGTTCACCAGTTTGTTGCGCAGGCGGACGTTGGCGAAAGTTCCCCGGACCATGACTTCGTGGTTGCCGCGGCGCGAGCCGTAGGAGTTGAAGTCGGCGGGCTTGACGCCGTGCTCCTGCAGATATTTTCCGGCGGGGCCGTCTTTTTTGATCGACCCGGCGGGAGAGATGTGGTCGGTGGTGACGCTATCGCCGAGCACGGCGAGAACACGCGCGTTGTGGATCTCTTCGACGGGCGAAGGCTCGATCTTCATGCCCTCGAAGTACGGAGCGCGGCGGATGTAGGTGGAATTTTTTTCCCAGGCGTAGGTCTGGCCCTTGGGGACGTTGAGGCTGCGCCAGCGCTCATCTCCCGCGAAAACTTCTGCGTAGCTTTTCGAAAACATCGCGGCGGTGACGGAGCGCTCGACCGCCTCTTCGACTTCGCGCTGCGTAGGCCAGATGTCGGCAAGGTAAACTGGTTTGCCGTCTTTACCCTTGCCGATGGCGTCTTTGCGGAGGTCGGTGTCGATGCGTCCGGCGAGCGCGAAAGCGACCACCAGCGGCGGCGACATCAGATAGTTGGCGCGGACCTCCGAGTTGATCCGGCCCTCGAAGTTGCGATTGCCGGATAGCACGGAGGCGACGACCAATTCTTTCTCGTCGATGGCCTGGGAGACTTCGGCGGGCAGCGGGCCGGAGTTGCCGATACAAGTGGTGCAGCCGTAGCCCACGATGTGGAATTTCAACTTCTCGAGATACGGAGTCAGGCCGGCATTCTCCAAATAATCGCGAACGACTTTCGATCCCGGCGCCAGCGAGGTCTTCACCCATGGCGGGACCTGTAAACCTTTTTCGACCGCTTTTTTTGCCAGCAGTCCCGCGCCGATCATCACCGAGGGATTCGAAGTGTTGGTGCAGGAAGTGATTGCCGCGATCACCACGCTGCCGTGTTTCAAGACATCCTTCACGCACGGCGCAACGTGCTCGTGCACGTTAGGATCTTCGACGCCGATGTTTGCGGGACTGCCGCCTTCCTGCTCCCAGGTTGCGGAAGTTCCGGCTTTCGCGGTTTGAGTTGCGGTCGCAGATGCGGCGGCCGCGCTCGATTTGGGTTTGAGCAGAGAAGGCAGCGCTTTGTTAAACGACTCGGCGGCTTGGGAGAGGATCACACGATCCTGTGGGCGCTTCGGTCCGGCAAGGCTCGGCTCAACCGTCCCCAAATCGAGCGAGAGCAGTTCGGAATATTCCGCCTCGGGCGTCTTGTCGTCGTGAAAAGCCCCTGCTCGCGGCAATAGGCCTCGACTAGTTCAATCTGCTCCGCACTGCGTCCGCTGAGCTTCAGATACTTCAAACTTTCTTTGTCGACAGGGAAGATGCCGCAGGTGGCGCCGTATTCGGGCGACATGTTGGCGATAGTGGCGCGGTCGGCCAGCGGGAGATCGCGCAAGCCGGGGCCGAAGTACTCGACAAACTTTCCCACGACTCCGTGCTTGCGCAGCATCTCGGTAATCGTCAGAACCAAGTCGGTAGCGGTCGCTCCTTCGCGCAGGCGTCCAGTAAGCTTCACGCCGACCACCAGCGGAATCAGCATCGAAACGGGCTGCCCGAGCATCGCGGCCTCGGCCTCGATGCCGCCCACGCCCCATCCCAGCACACCTAACCCATTTATCATAGTTGTGTGACTGTCGGTGCCTACCAGGGTGTCGGGGTAGGCGGTGCGGGGGCCGTTGGAATCTGGTCCGGTTTTTTCCTGGACGAAGACTACTCGGGCTAGATACTCGAGATTTACCTGGTGGACGATGCCGGTGTCGGGGGGGACTATGGCGAGGTTGCGGAATCCGGTTTGGCCCCAGCGGAGGAAGGAGTAACGCTCTTTGTTGCGCTGAAATTCGAGCAGGGCGTTTACGTCGAAGGCGTTGACGGTGCCGAATTCGTCTACCTGGACGGAGTGGTCGATTACCAGTTCGACTGGCTGGAGAGGATTGATGAGGGCGGGGTCGCCGCCTAGTTGTTGCATGGCATCGCGCATGGCGGCTAGATCTACTACGCAGGGGACTCCAGTGAAATCCTGGAGGAGGACTCGGCTGGGGGTGAAGGCGATTTCTTTGTCGGGTTTCGAATCCTTATTCCAAGCTGCCATCGAACGGATGTCTTCTTTTTTTACATTGCGTCCGTCTTCGGTGCGGAGGAGATTTTCCAGCAGGATGCGGAGTGAGTAGGGGAGATGTTTGGTGGAGATGCCTTGCTGGTCCAGGGCGTCGAGGCGGTAGATTTCGTATTCTTTGTGGCCGACTTTCAAGGTGGAGCGGGAGTTGAAACTGTTGAGCGACATGATGGCCTTCCTGATGAAAGTAGATGCCGCGAGCGACTGGCGCCGCTTGGCGGGCTGGAGCTGCGACCGGAACTTATAAGTTTAGTCGTTTTGGGGCGGATTGCGTAGGGGGAGTTGCCGGATCAGGACGCGCCTGCGAGAAAGGCATTAAACGCAGGTGGCACAGGGGTTCACAGAGTTAAAACGGAAGAGCTTTTAACCGCTAAGGTCGCTAAGGGGGCGCAAAGTACGCAAAGAAAGACAGCATCCATGTTGCCGGCCCGGTGCAGAGGTCTCTTCGGCAGGCTCAGGTGCTATGGCCTCTTTACAACCGTTGGTAAAGGTAAAATGTAGGAAGTCAGGGTCGCCAATGTTCCCAAGCCTTCTTCCGCTACTGTGTCTGCTTCCGCTACTCGGCTCGCCATCTGGCGCACAAGAAGCGCATTGGACCGAGCGAAGGAATCTCGGCTTTGAGGGTCCGGTCCGATCCGCTTTAACGACTATTGTAAGACCCAATCCCGACCCGCGTCCCCAGGAACGGCGCAAGCTGATGGTTCAAGCGAACCCGGACTGGGCCGTTTTTGATATCCAAGGAAGGCGCATCGAGTTCGCTTCGGCTTCCAGTCGTGATCGTTTGTTGGCAATCTCCAAGTGTACGTTCCAAGCCGATGGAACGGAGGTCTGCACAGACAGTACGGGTCGCACCCAGGAAACACAAAAAAAAGAAACCACACTGCCCGACGGAAGCCGGGAAGTAAAGTACCTTCGAGATTCTAAGGTGGACAATCGCGAGGTGACTCACTTCGATGAAAAAGGCAATGCCGTAGGCTCGCACAACTACGACAAAAACGGCAAGTTGACGTCGGAAAACTCGACACTGCTTAACGGGGATTCCGAATGGAAAATCTATGACGAGAACGGGCGGATTGTTTTAGATCAGCAAACTCGTGCGTCGGATGACAAAACCAGGTTCGACCGCTGGTCCTACGATTCAGAAGGCCAGCTCGTTTGGCATCTCGCGTTAAACACTGACGGCCAAGCGTTGTCCTACTGGTACAAGGTTGGCTACAAGCCGAACCTCTCGTCATCTGACAGTTTGGGAATCTGCCGTCCTCGACTCTGCGTCTCCTACAAATTCGACGATGAGGGTTCTGGGCGCATGGAAAAGATCGTCCAACACACTCCCGGGGAAGGCAATCTTGAACCCGACACTGAGGAGCACTACAACTTCGATGGCATCTTGGATGAGAAGGCAGAAATCAAGTACGCCCGCGATGACCATGGCAACTGGACGTCACGATCGGTGTTTGTTTGGGACGCCGCTTCCAACCAAATGATTCAGGTTGAGCAAGACACAAGAACAATCGAGTATTACTGACGATTGGCGCAAAATCGCCATCGCAACTAAGGAGTGTGTTCTCCCGACATGGGTGGTTTACGAACATCGCTCGGCACGGGGGTTTGGCTCGGGCTAGTTCTGTCTTCTTTCAACAATTTCGCCCTTGCTCCGAATGCGGCGGTTGCGGCTCAGGGTCAAAAGTCTCCGGTTGGCGGCCACTTCAGCGATGTTACGGAGAAGCTTGGGATCCACTTCCGGCAGCAGGCTTCGCCTACCAGCAAGAAATATCTGCTCGAAACCATGGGGTCGGGCGTGGCGTTGTTTGATTACGACAATGACGGCCGGCTCGACATTTTTTTCGCTAATGGGGCGCGGATTGACGATCCTACGCCCAAAGGCACAATCCCGAAGAAGGATGATCCCAAGTATTGGAATCGCCTTTATCACCAGAAGCCTGACGGCACATTCGAAGATGTTACGGAGAGAGCCGGGCTTACTGGGATCGGATATTCAACCGGCGTTGCGGTGGGCGATTATGACAACGATGGATTCGAAGACCTCTTCGTGGCGGGATACGGGCACAGCACTCTGTATCACAACAACGGAAATGGCACGTTCACGGATGTGACTGCGACGGCCGGCGTCGGCGGCTCGGGATGGATGACGAGCGCCGCCTGGGTGGACTACGACAACGATGGCAGGCTGGACTTGATCGTCGCCCGTTATATGCAATGGGACTTTGATGACATTTACTGCGGGCAACATGAAAAGGGTTTTCGCTCGTATTGTCATCCTGATCTGTTCAAGGGGGAATCGGTGTTGCTGTTTCACAACGACGGCAACGGAAAATTCAGTGAGGTTTCGCACCAGGCTGGCGTGGACAAGCCGGGCAAGGGCCTCGGGCTGGCAATTGCCGACTACGACCACGACGGCTGGGTTGACATACTGCTTGCTAATGATTCCATCCCGGAATATCTGTTTCACAACCGCGGCAACGGCACGTTTGAAGAAGTTGGCCTGGCTTCCGGCGCGGGGCTCGACGGCAATGGCGGCAGTTTCGCGGGGATGGGCGTAGATTTCGAAGACTACAACAACGATGGTTGGCCGGACATCATCATTACCGATCTTGCTCATCAGCGATACGCTCTCTACACGAATCTCAAAGACGGCACGTTTGATTACTCGACTCCGGCGACTGGTCTGGGGGGAATTTCTTTGCTGCACTCCGGGTGGGGAGTGCGTTTTCTTGATTACGACAACGACGGCTGGAAGGACTTGTTGATCGTCCAATCACACGTAATGGATACGATCCAGTTGAATGAGCCGAGCCTGCGGTATCGCGAGCCTCCTATGCTTCTGCGCAACGAACAGGGGAAGAAATATGTGGATGTTTCATCGTCGTCGGGAGATGTTTTCCGGCAGGAGTGGGCGGCGCGCGGGTTGGCGGTTGGGGACATTAATAATGATGGCAAGCTGGACGCGGTGGTCACCTCAAACAACGGTCCGGCGTGGGTTCTGCTGAATGAGACGAATACGGCGAATCACTGGATCGGCCTTAATCTGGTGGGAGTCAAGAGCAATCGCGATGGGATCGGGGCGCAGGTGCGGATCTCAACTTCTGCGGGAGACCAGTTTGCGACGGTTTCTACCAGCGGCAGCTATCAGTCTTCGAGCGATAAGCGGGTGCACTTCGGGTTGGAGAGCACAGAGTCGGTGCGCGAAATTGAAATCCGCTGGCCGAGCGGCGTGCGGCAGACGCTGAAAGATGTAAAGGCAGATCAGATCATGACCGTGACTGAGCCGGCGAAGTAATATTTCCGATGGCGAAGCTTCTTGAATGCCAAGTGCTGAGTGCTGGCTGAGTTCTAGCTTAGTTGTTCTCGTTGCTGGCGCGCTTCCACGAGATCAGCTCGCCGATCGTTGAACTGGTGCTCGAGACCGGCTGCTTGTAAGCTTCGACCTCGGAGCGCGAAGCCTCTTCGCCGACGGCGCGGATGCTGAGTCCGACCTTCTTTTCTTCCGCGCTCATCTTGATGATCTTGAAGTCGTGCTCCGCACCGGGTTCAAGATGCAGCGGCTGTCCGTTTCCATCTATCGCTTCCGACTTGTGGCACAGACCTTCGACGCCTTCGGCGATCTCGACAAAAGCTCCAAATGCGGCCACGCGCAACACTTTGCCGTGAATCACATCGCCAACGTGATGCTTCGCGAAGAAGGTTTCCCAGACATCGGGCTGAAGTTGCTTCACTCCCAGCGACAGGCGCCGCTTGTCGGGTTCAATGGCGAGCACCACGGCTTTTACGCGATCGCCCTTTTTCAGTACCTCGGAGGGATGCTTCACGCGCTTGGTCCAGCTGAGGTTGCTGACGTGCACCAGGCCGTCGATGCCATCCTCGATTTCGATAAACGCGCCGAAATCGGTCAGGTTACGCACACGACCCTCAACCGTCATGCCCACCGGATACTTATCGTGCAGCGCATCCCAGGGATTCTCCGCCAGTTGCCGCATGCCGAGCGAGATACGGCGCTCGCCGGGATTCACGTTCAGCACCACACACTCCACCTGATCGCCCACGTTGACCAGCTTCGAAGGATGCTTCATACGCTTCGACCACGTCATTTCGCTGACGTGTACCAGGCCTTCGATGCCCTGCTCCAGTTCGACAAACGCGCCGTAATCGGTCACGCTGATCACGCGCCCGGAAACATGTGCGCCCACGGGATAACGGTGTTCGGCATCGAGCCACGGATCAGGCGTCAACTGCTTGAAGCCCAGCGAAACCCGTTGTTTCTCTTTGTCGTACTTCAACACCTTCACCTGAATCTGGTCGCCAACGTTGACCAGATCGCGCGGGTGCGTTAGCCTGCCCCACGACATATCGGTGATGTGCAGCAGGCCATCCAGACCGCCGAGATCCACGAATGCGCCGTACTCGGTCAGGTTCTTCACCACTCCCGTGAGGATGGAGCCTTCTTCCAGATGTTCGAGAGTCTTGCTGCGTTTCTCGTTCTGCTCGCCTTCCAGCAATTCTTTGCGCGAGACCACGATGTTGCCGCGTTTCTTGTTGACCTTGATGACTGTGACTTCCAGCGTCTGGCCCTTCATCCCATCGAGATTCCGAATAGGCCGCAGATCCACTTGCGAGCCGGGCAGAAACGCTCGTGCGCCCAGGATATCGACCGTCAGGCCGCCCTTGGTACGCTCAATCACCACGGCTTTAATCGGTCTCTTCTCGTGGTGCGCTTTTTCAATCTCGTCCCAGGCATGGATGCGCGCCGCCTTCTGGTGCGAGAGGTTGACGTAGCCTTCCTCGGTTTGGCCCTTCTCCCGCATCACCTCAATTTCGTCGCCCGGCTTCACCTTCGGCTTGCCCTCGTGATCAAGCACCTCCGAAAGCGGCAGCATGCCTTCCGACTTCGTGCCGATATCGACCACCACGTGCGTCGCCGTCAGCTTCAGCACCGTGCCTTTGATGACGCGGTCTTCGCCCACGGCCTCTTCGGTCTCAGTGGTGAAGTTCTCGAGCGCGGAAGCGAAGTCTTCGCTGGCGTGCTTGTCGTCCGCGGCGGGCACTGGACGCGGCGCTTCCTGGGCGCCCGTAGCTGCAGGGGTCGGAGTGGCGGTTGCAACCGGGGCCTGATCCTGCTCCGTCAAGTTCTGTTGAGTCGAGCTATGCTCATTCAGGCTCTGTTCGGTTGACGTGGGTTCGGCAGCCGTCGGTTCTGTTTCGGTTGCGACGGCCGTGGCGGAATCGGAATGGTGGGTGGTGGTGTCGTCGAACAAGGTTAAGCCTCTCGTCTATGCCTCGCACTTCGGTGCGGGGAGGATACGGGCCCTGCTTGGCGGACTGCTGGAGTGAGTCGTTTGGTTGTGGTGGGCTCACCCTGGCGAGTGAGCTTGGACAATCCCAGCTGCCGGACGTTTCACAGAAACCCGCGTCCAAAGGGAACTCTTCGACTATAGCAATGCCTCGCAAACAGTGTCAAACGCAATCCTAGGGGACCCCAACGCTTTAACCCCTACGTTCAGAAGAGGGCAGGATTCGCCCTGAAAATTTGCAGACATTGGCCTACCCTTTGCTCCAGTTTGCATCAAAAAGGAAGCGGTTTTTGTAGAACCGAAGCACCTGGAGCCGATAACCTTGAAAAAATCGCCAGCGTGTCGTCCGCACCCATCGCTTGTCGTGGGAATACTCGTGACCATGGCTTCCATTCCCGCTCCCTGCCAGGAAGCCCGCTCCACCCAGGTTCGGTTTCCGACTTCTCAAGTCGAACAAGCGGTAGGGACGCCCAACTTCGGTGGGTCCGACTTTCGACTAGAGACGTTGGACACGGACAGCGCTTCTCCCGAAGCCGCGCCCGATGGTGCAACCGACGCCGACCAGCGATCGGGACTTGTGAAGCGGAGCGTCATCCGCATTGGACAAGATCAGAAGCTCCTGTTCAAGGGGCCATTCGAAGCTCATAACCTCAAGTGGGACGCCGTAATTCTCGTAGGCTTTGGCGCGTTCCTCGCCGCCGACCGCCACATTGAAAACAATATTTCGCACTCACATTTCACGGTGTATCAGGCCATTTCCGATACCGCCTTGGGGGGATTGGCCGGCTCACTGGCAGGGATATACCTTTACGGAGCTAAGACCGAGCATCGCCACGCCAGAGAGACTGGCTTACTCGAACTCGAAACCCTGGTCAATACCTTCCTCATCTATACGCCCATGCAGCTCATTGCCGGCCGCCAACGGCCCGATGAGGGCAACAATCATGGAGACTTCTTCAAGCGTCACGCTCTCAACACCTCCTTCCCTGGCGGCCATGCCATGTTTACCTGGGCGATGGCGTCGGTGCTGGCCGATGAATATCCCAAGCCCTGGGCGCGCGCACTGAGTTATGGCGCGGCTTTCACGGTGACCTTTACTCGCTTCATGGCACGGGACCACTGGTCCTCCGATATGTTTCTGGGCACCGGGTTGGGCCTCGCCATCGCCGAGAGGACCTTCCATGCCCGGTGCAGTCCGGAATTCGAGTCGCAGTGTAAGCACCACCAGCGGTGGTGGAAGCCGATGAAAACACCGAGTCAATAACAGATCGGCAAATGCATTTGCATCTGCGCTTACCCTCACGGGCCGCCATCTGCTACCCTGCCTTGTCATGGACTACCTCTGGACCCCTTGGCGTTACGCTTATGTTTCAACCGCCGAGAAGACAGCGGGTTGCGTTTTCTGTGACGCGGTAAATGCCGGCGACGACGCCAAAGTGCGCATCGTGTATCGCGGTGAGCATTGCTTTGTGATCTTGAATGCGTTTCCCTACACGCCCGGCCATGTGATGATCGTGCCCTACGCCCACCTCGACGAACTGCGAAAGCTCCCGCCGGAAGCCGCGAATGAAATGATGGCCCTCTCGCAGCGGATGGAGTCCGTGCTGCGCGAACTTTACCACCCCGACGGCATCAACCTGGGCATGAACATCGGCAAAGCCGCCGGCGCCGGAATCGCCGGACACATCCACATGCACGTCCTGCCCCGCTGGGTCGCCGATGCGAACTTCATATCGGTCGTCGGCGAAACGCGCGTTCTGCCGGAGACGCTGGTAGAGACATGGAAGAGGATGACGAAAGTGCTGCACGGTTAATCGCAAAAAGGCCGATTTTCTAATTTTGCCTTCACGAATTTCGCCAACGGCACACCATGAATATCCCGCTTCTTATGCGGGATATTCATGGTACGTTATTCTCGTTACCGAGCCAGTTTCTCCATCTCTCTTTCGTCGATCACCTTCACCCCCAGCTCCTTCGCCTTATCCAGCTTCGATCCCGCATCCGCTCCCGCGACCACGTAATCCGTTTTTTTGCTCACCGACCCTGTAACCTTCCCTCCAGCATCTTCAATCATCTTCTTGGCTTCATCGCGCGTGAAATGCGCCAGCGTCCCGGTCAGCACAAACGTCTTCCCGGCGAGTTTGGTGCCGCGCTGTTTCTTCTGGCCGCTCATCTTGAGCCCAGCGTCGCGCAACCGATCGACCAGTTTCCGATTCGCGGCGTTGCTGAAGAATTCGACAATACTCTCGGCGATGCGTGGGCCGACTTCATTCACTTTCTGCAGTTCTTCTGCACTAGCCTTCTCGACTTCTTCCATTGATCCGAAATGCTCGGCCAGAAACTGCGCCGTGCGCTCACCAACCATTCGAATACCCAGCCCGTAGATGACCCGCTCCAGTGGAAGCTTCTTCGAATTCTCGATTTCATCCAAAATGTTCTTCGCCGATTTTTCGGCGAAGCGTTCCAGGCCGAGCAAGGTTTCCTTCGTGAGGTCGTAGATATCGGCGACATTTTTGACCAAGCCGCGCTCGATCAGCTGGTTGACCAGGGACTCGCCCATACCGTCGATGTTCATCACTCCACGAGAGGCGAAGTGCAGAATCGTGCCGAGCAACTTAGCGGGGCAGTTTGCGTTGACGCAGCGGTAGTCAACTTCGCCCTCGGTGCGGACAACCTTGGTGCCGCAAACGGAGCATTTCTCAGGTTCTTTGATTTCTTTTGTGCCGCGTGGATGCTCCGTATCAACCGAGACGATCTTAGGAATCACATCGCCGCCACGCTCGACTCGCACCCAGTCGCCAATCCTTACGTCAAGACGTTGGATTTCATCCATGTTGTGCAGTGTGGCGTTGCGAACCGTCGTGCCGCCGATTGGAATTGGCGCCAACTCTGCTACCGGGGTTAGTTTGCCGGTGCGGCCAGTTTGCCAACGAATGCTCTCTAATTTCGTAACGCCACCGCGCGCGGCGTACTTGTAAGCGATCGCCCACCGCGGCGCTTTGCCCGTGAACCCCAGTTCGTCCTGCAAAGAAGTTCGATCTACTTTGATGACGATGCCGTCAATCTCATAAGGCAGCGAGTCGCGTTTCGCCTCCCACTGCTGGATGAATGACCATGCTTCATCCATCGAGTGGGCGAGTTTGTGGTTTGATTGACTTTGAATCCGGCAGCGTCGAGGGCTGCCAACGTCTTCCAATGACGATCGAAATATGTGTCGGCCATCTTGCAAGAGAATGTACGGAAAATAGTCGAGCCGGCGCTCGGCAGTGATGTTGGAGTCGAGTTGCCGTACAGTGTCCGGCGGTAAAATTGCGAGGGTTGGCGAACGTAGGCAGGCTGCTTTGCGTTCGCGTTCTTCATTGATCTTTTTGAAACGAGCCGGTGGGCATGAGCAACTCGCCCCGCACCTCGAAATCCCCCGGGATGCCGGCTTGCTTCAGCTTTTCCTTCGGGATCGAAAGCGGTACCGAGCGCACGGTACGTACATTCAGCGTCACATCTTCGCCGACACTTCCATCGCCGCGAGTAATGCCGCGCACCAGCTTCCCGTCTTGATAGATCAGCGCCAGTGACATGCCATCGAGCTTCAGCTCGCAAACGTAATCCACGTCGCGCCGGCCGCTGAGTTCGTGCACACGGCGTTCCCAGGCCCGCAGTTCTTCCTCGTTGTAAGTGTTGTCGAGCGACAACATCGGCGAGGAGTGCGGCACTTTGACAAATCCCTTCGCGCGGCTTGCCTCCAACGCGCTGCGTCGGAGAATCCGCCGTGACCAGCTCCGGATGCTCCGCCTCCAGACCTTTCAGTTGCTGCATCAGCTTGTCGAACTCGGCGTCGCTGATCTCGGGATGGTCGAGGACGTAATAAAGGTATTCGTGGTGACGAACCTTCTCGCGTAGAGCTTCGATTTTCTTTTCGACGTCTTTGGTTGAGGCCATCGGGCAGATTATAGTCGTGGGCGACAAAAAGAGGCTGGCGAATGCCAGCCCCTGAATACTCACATTATCCTCACACCAAATCATCCAGCTTCAACGCCTGCGCTCCGCCCTTCCACGACGCCTCAAATTCCTTCTCGACAAATCCCGCATCATACCCGCGCTTCTGTTGCAGCAAGGCCTGATGCAGTCCCCACAGCGAACGCGGATTCCGCAGATTCCGCTCCAGGTCTTCGCGGAACACTTTCTCCGCGCCTGCTGCATCCCCACTCATCAGCAAGGTCGCCCCCAGCGATTCGCGCACTGGGAAGAACCAGTCAGGCGGCTCGCCGTACTTGAGAGTGTCCTGAATGGCAACGGCCTCGCGCAACATGACGACGGCGCCGCTGTTGTCTTTTTTCGCCACCGCGATCTTCGCCCCCAGAACATCCTTCGCGATCCTCATGATGTCTTTGGCCTTGTTGTTGATCGGCATCTGGAAAATCACATCGGGAGGCGTGGCTTCTTCCACGTCGGAAACAATCTTGTACTCGGCCTCAGCGCCCGGCACTTTGCCCGTGCTGGCCAGGGCCATTCCGCGGGCAAAGTGCCAGAACACCGTAGCAGTCTTCATCCCCGCATCGGGCTGAGGTATCTTGAGGATTTCATTCCAGTGATGGAAGCGAACTTCCACCGCCATCGGGATCGTGGTGAAGCCTTCCAGCGGCGGCACTTCTTTCACATGAGGTGCCACGTTCGCTAGCAGCAGGTCTGCATTTTTCCGCGACTCTGCATAATTGCCATTCATCGCCGAGCACATCGCGATGAAGTGCAGGTTGTGGCTGTAATACATCATGGGATAAATGCCCTGCACTCCCGTAGCCTTGATGTAGGCGCGATCGACTTCCGCCGCCTTCTCATTGGTCTTGACCGCAGCTTCATAGTCGCCGGTGCGGATGTAAACATGCGCGGGCATGTGAACGATGTGTCCGGCGCTCGGGCGCCAGCGCAGCCAGCTTGTTCGCTCCGGCCAGCGCTCGCTCGGGAGTGGGTGAAGCCTCCACGGCATGAATGTAGTAGTGGATCGCGCCCAGGTGATTGGGATCGCGTTTCATCACCGACTCCAGCGTGGACACGATTTCATCCGTACCAGCCTCGGGCGTGCCATCGGGATGCCACAGTCCCCAGGGATGCAAATTCATTCCAGACTCGGCGAAAAGCGTGGCCGCGTCCAGGTCATCGGGAAATTCGCTGACCACCTGCCGCATCGCGTCGCGATAGTCTTCGGCAGCTTTCTTCAAATCGGAATTCGGATCGGCCGGAAAGCGCTTGGCCAGCGCCTGAATGTAGGCTTGATCGCTCGGCGAAGCATTCGTAGACAGATCAACGGCCTTCTCCACCGCCTCGTGCGCCTGCTTGTAGCGGTCAGGGTCGGCGGGATCGTTATAGTTTGGCCCCACTGCTTCGGCCACGCCCCAGTACGCCATAGCCAGTTTTGCATCGAGTTCTGCGGCATGCTGAAACGACCGCGCCGCTTCGTCGTGATTGAAAGCATAGATGTACCGCAGGCCCTGATCGAAGAATTGCTGCGCCTGCGGGTTCCTCGTGGAAACAGGATGATGAAGGTCTCCAAGCCCGGTCACCAATGTCACAGGATGCGCCTGAGCGTGATGCGTCTGAGGGTGCGAGGCATGATCCTGGGCGGCAGCGCCCAGGCACAAAAGCATTCCACACAGAACGTTCACTAGAATCTTCATCTGGTCAATCCTTCTGAATTTAGTTTTGGCCGCACTGCGATAAAGCTTCAGAAAGGAGCTTGTCGTAAAACGCCCCTTGCAAGTGATGCTAAGCCTATGCCAAATTGAAGGCCTTTGCCAAGTCAGAAACGGATATGCTGAAGACAACAAACCGAAGCTCTCCAGACCCAGTCGGGGCCAGTGACAAGCCGGCCTTTGCCAGCCAACTCCCCACCGCCTTGCTTAACGCCTTCGACACCAATAACCGCATTAACCAGTACCTGATCGACAGCATTGCCCCGGCGGCGTGGAAAGCAAAACCTGCAGACGGCAAGGGTCGCACGATTTCCGCCATCGTCGCTCACATGCACAACGTGCGCGTGATGTGGCTGAAAGTTTCCGCCAAAGGCAGCGAAATACCCCCACAGCTTGCTCGTTCCACAGTCACTTCTGCGCAGGCGGTGCACGGCTTGGAGCAGAGCCGTCAGGCTCTGAGCAAGTTGATTGGCCGCGCTTTAGAAACCGACGGCCGCATCAAAGGCTTTCGTCCCGATGTGGCTGGCTTTCTCGGCTACCTGATCGCGTACGACGCTCATCACCGTGGTCAAATCGCCATGCTGGCGCACCAGTTGGGCCATCCGCTGCCGCAGAAAATAAATTTTGGCATGTGGGAGTGGGGCTCACGCTGAGCGCGCGCCCCAAGCGCTCAGGTACAATCCAGCTTCGATCCGGCCATGCGTAAGGCGGCTTTACTCTATAACCCCGAATCCGGCGGCAGCCACGCGCGGCGCCAGGCGGAGTTGGAATCCGCGCTGGCGCTGCTGCGCGGCGCAAACGTCGAAGCCCAACTCCTCCTCCCCGACTCGCGCGCCCATGCCAAAGAGGAGGCCCGGCAAGCCGTCCTGGCGGGCTTCGACACTATCTTCGCCTGCGGCGGCGATGGCACCATCCACAACCTTATCCAGGTGTTGGCGAATACCGGCACTGCCCTGGGGATTCTCCCCATGGGCACGGCTAACGCCCTCGCCCACGATCTCGGCCTGCCCATGAATATCGCAGCGGCGGCGCGGGCCGCTCTCCATTCCGCGCCTCGCCGGATTGCTCTGGGGCGCATACAGTGTCTCGATCTTGAAGGCCAATCCCGCACCCGCTTCTTCATCGTCGCGGCAGGGGCAGGCGTAGATGCCCATCTTTTCTACAAGCTCGGCACTGGGACCAAGCAGCGTATGGGCATGGCCGCTTACTACGCCAAAGCCTGGCATCTGTGGTTTACCCATCCGATGACCCGCTTTGAGGTTGAATTTCCCGAGGCGGGCTCAGGAGAATCGCGGCGAGACCGATGTCACGGAGTTGATGGCCGTCCGCATCCGGAATTTTGGCGGAGTACTGCAAGAGCTGGCTCCAGGAGCGTCTCTGGATCGCAACGATCTGCGGCTTGTCTTCTGTACCACCGGAAGTCGTCTCGCGTATCTTCTCTACGTGACCCGCGGATTGTTGCGGCGCAGTTGGAAGATTCCCGGTATTGATCTCGCGTACAGCTCGCGAGTTTCGTGCGAGTATAGCCGAGCGTCGGCTTCCCCGAAGACCTCGCCGCAAGCGCAGCCGAAGGTCTACGTCGAGGCCGACGGCGAGTTGGTCGGCACGTTGCCTGCCGAAATCACGATCACGCCTGACGCGCTGACCTTGCTGGCGCCGTCCCGCTAGATTTCGTCTCTATTGGCAATTACCCACACAGCCAAATAGAATCCATAGACCACTTGGAACCAATCACCCATTTTCTGACCGGCGCGTGCATGGGCCGCGCCGGACTCAATCGCAAGACCGCGTTCGCCACGCTCACGCTCACGCTCGCTGCCGAGGCTCCCGATCTGGACGTATTCAGCCGCTTCGGCGGCCCAGCCTTCGGTTTCGCCCATCATCGCGGTTTTACCCACTCCTTCCTCGGACTTCCGCTCGACGCCGCCGTGGTAATCGGCCTCGTCTACCTAGTCTGGCGTTTGCGCGGACGCAAGTTGACAGACTCCAACCTCCCGCCGCGCTGGGGACTGCTTTTCATCTACGCCTGTCTGGCCGGACTCAGTCACATCCTGCTCGACTTCACCAACAATTACGGCGTCCGCCCCTTCTGGCCGTTTTCCGAAAAGTGGTATTCGTGGGACATTGTCTTCATCTTCGAGCCGGTCATGTTCAGCTTCCTTCTCCTCGGGTTGATTGTGCCTTCGTTGTTCTCGCTGATCGACCGGGAAATCGGCGCACACCCGCGGGGTCCGCGAGGCCGAATTGCCGCCACGCTTGCACTGGCAGCCGTGGTCCTGAGTTGGGGCTTGCGCGACTTCGAACATCGCCGCGCCGTCAACGCACTTGCCGCCCGCACCTACCAGGGCGCGGACCCATTGCGCGCTTCCGCCTATCCTGCGTTAGCGGATCCATTTCACTGGTACGGCGTGGTGGAGACTCCTGCTTTCTTTGCTCTGGCCCCGGTAGATTCTCTGAAACCGGAAGTCGATCCTGAAGGCCGACTCGAAATCCGCTACAAGCCGGAGGAAACTCCGGTCACCTTAGCTGCGAAGAAGTCTTACATCGGACGCGTCTACCTGGACTGGGCGCAGTACCCGATCACCGAGACCGAGACACTCGACCCGCCAGAAGGCGGATACATCGTGAACTTCCAGGACCTGCGCTTCGTGCAGTTGCCCAGCCCGCTGAACCGCCGCGGCGAACCGCGCCGCGCATTGGGTGCAGGCGTTCAACTCGACAAGAACCTCCACGTCGTAGCCGACATCTACGGTTCCGGCAAGAATCAAAAAGCTTACCCGGAACCAGATTGAATCCAGAGTGTAGTGTGGCCAAGTGGAAAACCATGTGGGGACAGCCGCCCTCGGCTGTCCGCTTCGCGCGGCGAAGCCCATTCGGGCGATGCAGCAGTCGCCGCTTGACGTACTCGCCGTCGCGGCCCAGAATAATAACTTCAGTCTCGAGGTGCTAATGCTGCCCTATCTATTCGTACTCTTTGCCATAGCCGTGCGTTTCCTGCCATTCGCGGGCCCCTTCAATATCCTTCCCCACGCCTGGCACTTTACTCCGGTGGCAGCATCGCTCCTGTTCTTCGGAGCCCGCGGCTCACGCCGTCAGATGTGGATTCCTCTCGTATTGTTAGCGGCGACAGACGTAGTCCTCACCAAGTTCATCTATTCCTACACCTTCTCCTGGGATCATCTGGTCACATGGGCGTGGTACGCAGCAATTCTTTGGCTGGGCACCAATCTCTGCGAGAAGGCGGGGCCGGTCCGCGTCGTAGGCGCGGCACTTGCCAGTTCGGTTTCATTCTTCCTGATCAGCAATTTTGCAGTCTGGGCCGCCTGGCCGGAAATGTACCCGCGCGGCCTCAACGGCTTGATGATGTCCTACGCCGCCGGCATCCCATTCTTCCGCGGCACAGTCGAAAGCGATCTGTTCTTCTCGATGGCGATGTTCGGAACTCCGGTGTTCCTGCACGCACTTGCCGGCTGGATGCACAAATCCGCCAACGACCACATCACCGCCGCGTAGGAAGAGGATTTCATGTGCGGACAGGCGCATTCGCTTAGCCTGCTCGTGAGCGAGGCCAAAGAGTTCGGCCGCGCGCAGCGAGGCGAGGCTCTATCCACTGTGCGATCAGCGAATTCGCCCGCGCCTTTTTCTCCACCGCAGCAACAGCCACACCAATAATCCCAGAGCCACCGCCGCCAGCACCCAATAAATATGCTGGCGGAAAACCGCCCCCAGCACTTCCACAATCTGCGGCCCGAACCACAGCACCAACAAAGAAAGCACGAGGAAACGCACGAACCTCCCCGCGAACATGGCCGCCACAAAATCGCGGAACCGCATCTCAAACACCGCCGCTCCCAGCACGAAAATCTTGAACGGCATGGGCGGCGGCAGCATGGCCGGAAACATCAAGGCCCAGAATTCGTGCTCCTCGAACGAGCGGTGAATGCGCAGAAAGCGCTTTTCGGTAATGCGCTTGCGCAGCACCTTTTCGCCACCCACATATCCGATGATGTACAGCGGAATGCTGCCGATCACCGAACCAAGCGAAGCCATCAACACATAAAACAGCAACCGCCTGTGATCCTGGTACACGTAGTAGGCCACAATCGCGTCCACCGGCATGCCCAGCAGCGCCGAGTCCGCGAATGCGATCGCAAACACGCCCCAAATCCCGAGCGGCGCGAGCACATGCAAAACCCATGCCGTATACTTCGCCAGAATGTGTCCGATGGTTTTCAAGAGAAATTCAGTCTACGTGAAGCCGTTCCGTATTCACACTGCCGCAACATTTCGCGCGTGCAGACCGCTAACTCCTTTGTTTACTCCCAGGTTACTCGGGTTACTTTCGCAGTTATCATGCACCGATTTTGATGCACATTTCATCGCCCCGTAACATTGCCCTGCTACAACTAAATTGTGGATCTGCATGGATACAACACGCTGATCCTTTCCGACCTGCACCTCGGTGCAGAGACCAGTCATGCCCGCGAAGCCACGCGCGTGCTCAAGGAAAAGCGTTTTCAGCGGCTGATTCTTCTCGGCGACATCTTTGCCGACCTCAACTTCGCCCGCCTCACCAAAGAACACTGGAAGTTCCTCGGCTACATTCGGAAGCTCTCGAATCCCAAACGCAATATCGAAGTCGTGTGGGTCGAAGGCAATCACGATCACGGACTTACCAACATCATGTCGCACCTGGTTGGCGTCCGCGTCTACCAGCATTACGCGTGGGACTACGCCGGACTGCGCCACATCGCGATCCACGGTCATCAGTTCGATGGTTTCCAGGTAAACAATCTGCGCTTCAGCCGGCTGGGTACTTCACTCTATCTCCAGTTGCAGAAGCTGGACTTCAAGCGCAAGCCGATTGCGCGGCTTATCGACCGGCTCAACACGCGCTGGCTCCGCATGTCGTCGAAAGTCTCTGGGGGAGCCCTGCACTACGCGCGCCAGCACAATGCCGATCGCATTTTCTGCGGCCACACTCACGAAGCCGTCCACGTCGAACAGGACGGAATCGACTACTACAACTCAGGCGGCTGGGTCGATTCCCGCATGACGTATCTCACGATTGACGAACAGGGGGTTCAAATCCATGAATACCACGAGCGAGCTGACGATCGTGATTCCAGCCAAGAACGAGGCGAAACTGATTCCTCGCTTGCTGACTTCGCTGACGAATCAGGACTACTCGAAGATGTCGAGTACGAGAGTGTTGGTAGCTGACGCGAACTCAACCGACGGCACCCCCGAGATCGTTCTGAGCTTCCGCGACCGCCTCAACGTCGGCGTGATCGGCGGCGGAATGCCCTCCGTCGGCCGCAACCTGGGCGCAGCCCACGCCGACAGCGCTTACGTTCTCTTTCTTGATGCCGATATCGAACTCGCGCACGCTTCCGTCGTGCGCCGCGCCGTCGAACTCGCCCAGCGCAAGCAGCTTCATTGTGTCACCACAAACATCCTGTGCCAGGGAGGCAGTTGGATCGACAAACTGTTCTATGCAGGCAACGATTTCTTTCAGTACCTGTCGCGCCTCCATCATCCCTTCGCGACCGGAATGTTCATGCTCTTCGACTTGAAAAAATTCCGCGAACTCGGCGGATTTCATGAACAGGTTCTTTTTGCCGAGGACTACCTGCTTAGCCAGCAGGTCGAGCGGAAGCGCTTCGGCATCGTCCGCGGCGGCGTCTACACCACCAACCGCCGCTTCCAGAAGATGGGACACCTGCGCGTGGGCTGGTTGTTCCTATGGACAGCCATGAATTACTGGAACGAAAATTATTTTCTGCGCGATCACAAGTACTGGCAAGCTGAGCCCGACAGGTCACCGCGCGCCTAGCCGATTTTGCCCCGCTGTTTCTTGGTGGCACAAACAACAGGATCCAGCCAACCAGCCGGATCCTGTTCTTGCCTTGGAGATGAGGGTCAGCTTTGCTCAGAAGCGAAACACAATCCCCGTCGATATCCGAACATTATTTTGGGTCGCTCCAAAGAAACGCGTCTGCACGTAGTCTCCCTGAAACCTCAACGCAACGGGACGAATGATTTTGTAATCGATGCCGCCGCCCAGTGCGGTCGAAAAAGATGTATCGGAACCGAAACCATTGGTGTTGGCGTGCCCGACCCCAAATAGTGCTTCCGCAAAGGGTCGTATCTTCCCCACGGAGATCGACACGCGAGGCCCAAACAGAAAGGTTTGCTCATGAGAGATGACACCTGAACACGAGCCTCCCGCGATAGAGCCCGCCGGTGTGGAACATGTAGCGTTCGCAGGGCCGTACTGTTCGCCGAAGTCGGCCACCAGGCCGACGAAGGGCAAGACCCTGCCCTCTAGCGACCCTTCCCACCCATTTAGATTGCCGCGGCCTGTCTCAACGGGCAAAGGATCCGTGCTGACATAGGAGTATCCGAAAAATACATTCCCGCTCGTGGGCACCTGTGCGCAAGCGGCAGCAGAGAAAACGAAGCCAGTGGCGGTGACGGCGATCACTTGAACCACCCGTGCAATCTTCCGTGACGGAGACCACATGAATATTCCTCCAGCACTCGAGTTTCGAAACGTCGACAAACTCCTCCAACCCCAGCCAACACCGTAAGTTTTCGGAAGAGAAATTTAGACTTTCGATGATCGAGCCTGGTTGTCCCTCAGAAGCGCCACACAATTCCCGTCGTTCCCCGGAAATCGTTCTGGGTGGCGCTTAGTTCATGGCTGTGGACGTAATCGAACTGCAGCCGCCAGGAAAAGTTCTTGAATGGAAGTTTGCGGTCCGCCCCGCCGCCAAAGTCCTCGATTACGGTATGGAAATTCTGGCCGCCCGACTTCGCTTCCTGATAGCCGCCCATCGCATGGGCGAACACGCGCCACTTGCCGTAGTTCTTCGAAACCCGCGGACCCAGAACCAGGTTGTACTGGGTGACTCCCTTCCGGTAAAAACCGCTGCCATCCAGCACGATCCCCAGGTACCGGAAGCGGTGAAACGGAAATGCCTCCGCCGATCCCTCCCATCCCCGGAACGTAAGACGGTTTACCACATCAACGTTGTCCGCGTAACCAACTCCGCCATAAAGGTTGCCACTCGGCAGCAATTGCGCCTTCGATGTGGTGGAAAACAGCATCAAGCTCAAGAACGCCAGAACCACGGCTGCGGTTTTCGACACGAAAATGAGTCCTCCCCCGGCAATCATGCCAGCAGCAAATTCTACCTGAATGTGCGAGATTCGTTAGATGCAGTGTAACGGAGTCTCAGGATGCCCGCTCCCGAAAGATGGTCCGCCAGGCTGCAAGATTGTGCAGCCGCGGGCTTGCGCTATTGATAAATTCACACTTTTTTATTGATTCCGAAAGCCCTCGGCGCGCGTCTATGTATATAGCACTCACTCTATGAACATGAATTTGGAAACATATCCGCAGCCGCCCGGCTTGGCTGCCCTTGCAGCACTACCTAAGGAGTCGAAGTTGAAACTCGCTTTGGAAACTCGCAATCGTGGTGATGTGACGATCGTTCACTGCCAGGGCCGAATCGTCTATCGCGATGAGGCTGCAGCCCTGTCGCGCATCGTCGGTGAAGTCCTCCAGAACGGCGGCAAGGTGATCCTCGATCTGAGTGGCGTCAACTCCATTGACAGCGCTGGCATCGGCGAACTGGCCTCTCTGCACAGCCTGGCTCTGTCGCAGAATGCGGATTTGAAATATGCCAGCCCCAGCCCGTTCGTTCGCGATCTGCTGGATCTCACGAATCTCGATTCAGTCCTCGAGATTCACCCCAGCCTCCCTGAAGCCTTGTCGGCGTTCCAGTCCGCAGAATCCTGCGCCGACTGCTGATTCGTTTCGAGAGAAGCGCGTGAAGCAGGTCTAAGCAAGCGGGTGGCGCAGGCCTGCTCCAGCCCGTTAAATCCTGATCGCGGCGCTTAAGCGCCACTCTTCCACGGTACTGCAATGCCGCAATAATTTGTCCTGCTTCCCGGTTTGGGAGGAATAATCGTCTCCGTCCTGCTTATTGTCATGGAGATCACATCCCGCCGGGGTTTTGTGCGGGTACAGTTAGGCTGGGGTCTCTTTATGCCTTCTGGTCGAGTGTTTTCGCGACGTGTGTTTTCCGGGCAAGGTACGCGGTGGGTGCTTGGTTTCCTGGACTGGCTGGCGGAGCTTACTTTGCCGGCTTCAAAGATTGCGGCGCATTATCGGACGGGACGGCGGGGAGAGGAGGCTGCTTACTTTTATCTTCGTGAGCTGGGCTATACGATGGTGGCGCGGAACTTCCGGTCGCCGCGCTGCCGGGGAGAGATTGATCTGATTGGATGGGACGACGATGTTCTGTGCTTTGTGGAGGTTAAGACACGGACCACGCTCGATGTAAAGCCCGCGGAAGCGGCGGTGGACCGGCACAAGCGGCGGCAGATCGCGGCGGTGGCACGGGAGTACCTGCGGAGATTTCCACTTTCGTGCCAGTGGCGCTTCGACGTCGTGAGCGTATACTATTCGGAGTCCAAAGCCAGCCAGCCGCAGATTGAAGTGTTTCGGAATTCCTCCCTGACGGCTTAGAATGAAAAATTCGTCTATCCTAATAAAGGGGTTCTTGCGTGCCTGAACTGAGAAAAGATCCTATCGTTGGCCGCTGGGTGATTATTTCTACGGATCGCGCGAAGCGTCCTACGGATTTCGCGCGGGAAAACACAAAGTTGAAGGGCGGTTTCTGCCCTTTCTGCTACGGAAACGAAGGCAAGACGCCGCCCGAGATCCAGGCCTACCGTCCCACATCGAATGGCGGACCGGCATCGCAAAGGGACACGCCGGGGTGGACGGTGCGGGTGGTGCCGAACAAGTTTCCGGCTCTGGGAATTGAAGGCAACCTGAACCGGCAGGCCGAGGGCATGTTCGACCGCATGAACGGCATTGGGGCGCACGAAGTGATTGTGGAGACTCCGGACCACAATGCCAGCCTAGCCACGCTGCCTCCGAAACGGATTGAAGATGTTCTGTGGACCTTTCGCGACCGCATTCTCGATCTGAAGAAAGACCGGCGGTTCAAGTACATCCTGCTATTTAAGAATCACGGCGAGGCGGCGGGAGCGTCGCTGGAACATGCGCACTCGCAGTTGATCGCGCTGCCGATTCTGCCGATCAACGTGGTGCAGGAACTGGAAGGCGCCAAGCAGTACTTCCTGTATAAAGAGCGCTGCGTGTTCTGCGACATCATCGCGCAGGAACTTGAGAACGGCAGCCGCGTGGTGGCGGAGAACGAGAACTTCCTGACCATCGCGCCTTACGCGCCACGGTTTCCGTTCGAAACGTGGATTCTGCCGAAGCAGCATGAGTCGGCGTTCGAGAATTCGTCGTCGCACATGTTTGAGAACTTGGCCAAGGCGCTGAAGACTTTGCTGATCAAGGCGGACCGGGTGCTGGATAATCCTCCGTACAACCTGGTGGTGCATACATCGCCGGCGCAGGATCCAACCAACGACCACTATCACTGGCACATCGAGTTCATGCCGAAGCTGACCAAGACGGCGGGATTCGAGTGGGGGACCGGCTTCTACATTAATCCCACACCGCCGGAGGAAGCGGCGAAGTTTCTGCGCGAGGCGAGCGTGGAAGAGCCGGTTGCAGCGACGACGGCCGGGTAGAGAAGGCGAGTTCGTCGCGAAAAGTGAATTCAGTCAAGAAAAGAGGGCACGGGCTTAGGAGCCGTGCCCTTTGCAGTTGGACGGAGAGAGAAGTTGATGGCTGAGGATAGATTCTGGGAGTCCTCGCCACAACGGCTTCGAGAACAAGCTTAAGCCGGACCCTGGGAGCCAATTGTCATGGGATTGTAAAAAGATTAGGGAAAAAGATTGGCGCAGAAGTGGGCGGATCGACGCTCGGCCTTGGGACTACTGATGGCCTATCCTTGGGTGCGGTCCAGGAATTCCTCCTGCCATGCCATCTGAATGGCTTCGAGTTTGCCTTCGTTCGAAGCTTTGGGGTCGCCATTGAAGTCGGGCAGCTCGGTGACGTAGCGGTGCAGATCGGTGAAGCGGACGGCCAGCGGATCAAGCTCGGGGTGAGTTTCGGAGAGGAGGATGCCGATGTCTTCGGCGTCGTCCCAGGTTAGAGATTTCGGCATGGGGAGTTCCTCAATGCGGCGTTCGGGCTCCGGCTTTCGGGCTTCGGCTACTACTGCAAAGGCCGACGCCCGACTGCCAGAGCCCGAAGCCCGGTCTTAGTGATGTTCTTCTGAAATGTAGTTCCGGTTCCAGGCTGGGATCTCGACCACAACCTTACCCGGCTTCGTGATCTGCACCTGGCAGCCGAGACGCGAGTTTAACTGCAAGTCGGCGGCCATGTCCAGACGGTCGGCTTCGTCGTCTTCCATGGGCGAAAGATTTTCGGCGCCTTCTTTTATCCACACGTGGCAGGTCGTGCAGGCGCAGTTGCCGCCGCAAGCGTGGTCGAGCGGGACCCCGAAGTTGAGCGCGACGTCGAGAATCGACTCTTCCTTGCCGTGATCTTCATAGGGCAGCTTGCCGTGCTCGAAATGCACTGTCTTGCCCTCGGGCAGGAAGGTGAGTTGGACTGTGTTTTCGCCGGGAGCTTCTTCGGTGGCTGTGCCGGCGCCTTGTGATTTTTCTTCTGCCATGATGCTCCTCTAATATTCTCGTGCCCTGATACGACCCTACCAAGGCGAAAGCCCGAAGCCCCGCTCTATTCGAATTCCGCTTTCGCCACGGGGTGCGGCGCGGTCGGCCCTTCGCCCATGTCCGCTTCGTCCATCGTTTTGCCTTTTAGCGCTGTCGAGACGGCGCTGTCCATCATTAGTTCAGCCAGGCGCGTTGTTCCCTGGTTGAGCGTGTCGATGGCCTTGCGGATCGCATGGTAATCGTCTTCGGTCTTCACCGTGGTCAAGGCTTTCTCCATCTTCGCAATCTTTTTCTTTTCATCGGTCGTCAGGTGGCCCCAGGCCGGGCTTTTCTTGCCTTTGTCGAGCGCGGCCAGGATGGTCTCTGCTTCGTTGCGCGCTTCGATTACCTGGCGCTGCCGGAAATCTTCTTCAGCGCTGTCGAAAGAGTCGAGAATCATCCCCTCGACCTGTTCGTCAGTGAGGCCATAGCTGGGCTGAACCTGAATTTCAGACTCTTTGCCGCTGCGCTGCTCGCGCGCGGCGACATGCAGGATGCCGTTGGCGTCGATGAGGAATTTCACTTCGATGCGCGCCATTCCCGCAGCCATCGGTGGAATGCCCTTGAGATCGAATCGCGCCAGCGAGCGGCAATCTTTGGCCAGTTCGCGCTCACCTTGGAGCACATGAATCGCAACGTTGGCCTGTCCATCGACTTGCGTAGTGTAGAACTGCGTGGCCGACGCGGGAATGGTCGAGTTACGCAAAATGATTTTGTCAGTGACGCCGCCTGCGACTTCGATGCCGAGCGACAGCGGCGTGACATCGAGCAGCAGCATGTTCTCAGTGGCTTCGGAGCCGCCGGCGAGAATGTTGGCTTGCACGGCCGCACCGAGGGCAACGACTTCATCGGGATTCAGATCGGTGTGCGGCTCACGGTGGAATAGTTCTTTCACCAGGGCGCGAACTTTGGGAATGCGCGTCGATCCGCCGACGAGGACTACCTCGTCAATCTGTTCCGGCTTGAGGCCGGCGTCTTTCAGAGCTTGCTTGCAGGGGCCCACGGTGCGGTCGATGATGGGCTGGATGAGTTGCTCGAACTGCTCGACGGGTGATCTCGCGCAGGTAGCGCTTGCCGCCGAGCACTTCAATATCGAGCTTCACTGATGGTTGCGAGGAGAGCGCGATCTTGGCCTCAATGACGGCATTGCGAATGGCTTGCACGGCCTCGCCATTGCGGCGAAGGTCGAGACCCAGGTCGCCGAGCGTGTCGTCAAGCGCAATGGTGATCAGCAGATTGTCGATGTCGTCGCCGCCGAGATGGGTGTCGCCGTTGGTGGAGATGACTTCGAAGATGCCGTCGTGGAACTTGAGGATGGAGATGTCAAAAGTTCCGCCACCCAGGTCGTAGACCGCGACGATTCCGTTTTGCTTCTTGTCGAGGCCATAGGCGAGAGAGGCGGCCGTGGGTTCGTTGACCAGGCGCAGGACTTCGAGGCCGGCGATGCGGCCGGCATCTTTTGTGGCTTGGCGTTGCGCATCGTTGAAATACGCGGGTACGGTGATGACGGCTTTAGTGACCTGCGCCCCAAAGAAGCGCTCGGCATTGCGCTTAAGCTGGCGTAAAATCAGGGCCGAGATTTCTGGCGGAGTAAATGTCTTCTCGCCTAGCTTGATGCGTAACACTTCCCCCGGCTGCAAGTCTTCAGCGAGGCGGAAAGGGAAGAACTTCAATTCTTCCTGAACGTCGTCAACTCCCCGTCCCATAAGGCGTTTGATGGAGTAGACCGCGCGTTCCGGCGTTTCCGTTAGATATTTACGCGCGGCATTGCCGATGACGGGCTGGTTGTTTTCGTCGAGCGCAACGACTGACGGCACAAGATTCGATCCATCTTCGCCGGGGATTACGACAGGGCTCTCCCCTTGCATGAAGGCCACGAGAGAATTCGTGGTGCCCAGGTCGATGCCGACGATGCGATCAGTTGCCATTGTGTGATTTTGCGATTGGGTGATTGGGCAATTGAAAACTCACGCCTTTCAATCGCACAGTCGCCCGATCACTCAATCGCTCAATTCTCCAGCACTTCGTTTACGTCTCGAACCAGGTTCCTGATGTAATTGCGGCGGTTCAGCAAATCCACCATGTTGTCGCGCAAGTACTTGCGCTCTTCTTCCGAGACCGGCTGACCGTTTTGTTCTCGCTGGATCATTCCATCCCACATCTTCCACTGCCCCTGAAGCTCCTGCAGGAGCGCTTCGTGCTTCCGTTCGAGTTCGAGTTTCTGCCGGCCGATTTCTTCGATCAGGGCAGGATCATCCTCACCCATCTTTTTCTGCATGCGCAGCTCTTCGAGCTGCATGTTCAACTCAAAGACTTCTTCGAGCAAACCGGGAGGCACGATCTGCTTTTTTACTTCCCCGGTTGAGCGCGCCTGCTCTGTCGCCGTTTTCGATTGCTCTTCGAGTTCCACACCTTCCAGCTTCAGGAGATACTCGGTGCGCTTGATCGGGTCTTTCAAGGTGCGGTGCGCGTCGTTGAGCAGGGAACTCTGTTGCAGACTCCATTCCTGCTCCTGGCTGCCGGCCCGGGCATTGAGATCGGGATGCAGCTTGCGGCTCAATTCGTAAAAATCTTTTTCCAGCGCGGCGATGTCGAGGTTCAGTTTTCTAGGCAAACCGAAGAAGCTGAAATAGTCTACCGGAGCCGGAGGTTGCACCTTGCCGCAGGCCTCGCAGAAATGCAAGGCGCGCATGGTTCCGCACGACCAGCAAGATTGAGTTTCCTCAGGAGCGGGCTTCGCGGTGATCGTAGTTAAAGATAAGTTCGTCATTTCTGCCTTTATTTCCCGGCAACGCAAACTGACGGCCGGTGAGCCGATGTGCTTTATGCGATTCGCTTCGTGGTGAGATTTCGCGAGCAGGAGTGCCCGCGCCACACATTCAAACCACACAATGAAGCCACACCTCAAGCCGAGAACGAAGTGCCGCAGCCGCACGACTTTGTGGCCTGGGGATTCACGAAGACGAATCCCTGCTGCATCAGCGTCTCCTGATAATCAAGGATCATGCCGTGCAAGTAGATGAACGACTTCGGGTCTACGAAAACGCGCACATCGCCGAATTGGAAAATCCGATCGCGCTCGCGGGGCTGCGTGTCGAAGCGGACGTTATAGCTCAGACCGGAACAGCCGCCGCCCTGCACGCCCAGGCGCAGTCCGCCCTGCTCGGGCGATATGCCTTCCTTGGCCATCGCGCTGCGCACCTTGCCGAGGGCTTTTTCGGTGACCTGAATGCCCTTGGCCGGCGCGGCTTGCGACGTTTGCGCGGTTTGTTCGGTCGCTGATGTCATTTCCCTGTTGCCGTCTCGAATCCCTGGCGCAGTGCCCCAACGGCTAAAATTTTATTTCCCGCGTCCCGGCTTCGGTCACGCAAGCCCCCACGATCAGACCATGCTGATTTTCCGTGAGCACGTGCCCCAGATAACAAGGCTCCGCCGCTCCCGCATTGCATTTGCGAAACAACCGCGCCTCCGGGTCCGTCGTCGATTCGTGCGTGTCCCGCAGCAACCGCCTGCCTCCGTGACCGCTGCCGCGCTCCGGTGGATCCGCCTTCGGGCGAAAACTGCGCCGATTCGCCCACGCTTCCAGCATCGTGCCATCCACCGTAAAGTGCTCGTCGCTCAGCAACCCACTCCGCTCCAGTTGCCCTCGCACCGCCGCGAAAAATCGCATCGCGACTTCGCCCTCAATCAACCGGTCTCGATTCTTGCTGAACACCGTCGCGTCCCATACCTCATCGTCGATCGCCAGTCCAACGAACCATCGGAACAACAGGCTGTAGTCCAGTTCTTCCATCAACAGCCGTTCACTGCGTTTGCCGTACAGAGCCTGCAACAGCAGCGCCCGCAATAGCTTTTCCGGCGCATAAAGCCGCCACAGATGCGTGCCGTTTGCGGCGCGGCCGAAGCCGCGTCCCTTCAAAACTCAGCCGCGTTGCGGATCCACGCGAAACGCTTACTGCGTCACCGCGGACGCTACCGGCTTCGCGATCTCCTGCTTCTTCTTCCAGTCCCCGATGGCGGCGCGGATCGCGTCCTCGGCCAGCACCGAACAATGGATCTTCACCGGAGGAAGCGACAGCTCCTTCACGATGTCCATGTTCTTGATGGTGAGGGCTTCATCCACGGTCTTGCCCTTGACCCACTCGGTGGCCAATGACGACGAGGCGATCGCAGAACCGCAGCCGAAGGTCTTGAACTTGGCTTCCTCGATGACGTTGGTCTGACGGTTGACCTTGATCTGCAGCTTCATGACGTCGCCGCACTCGGGTGCGCCGACCAAGCCGGTGCCAACGTCGGCGCTGCTCTTGTCCATCGAGCCGACGTTGCGGGGATTGTTGTAATGATCGATTACTTTATCGCTGTATGACATTTGTTTCTCCTAGAGAATTTCTGCCGTCCCTACGGGACTTGTTCCTTTGTCCTCAGCATTCCCAGCGCTGAAGCGCTGGGCTATTATCGTGCTGCCCCTCCGGGGCGCGTGCTCGGTACTCGGTACTAGGTACTTTGCTCCTAGTGCGCTTCTCCCGCCCACTTCACATCCTTCAAATTGATGCCTTCCTTCGCCATTTCGTACAGCGGCGAAAGTTCGCGCAGGCGCTCGACGGTTTCGATGACGCGGTCGGCCACGTAGTCGACTTCGGCTGCGGTGTTGAAGCGGCCGATGCCGAAACGGATCGAACTATGCGCCAGGTCGTCGCCGGTGCCGAGGGCCTTCAATACATAAGATGGCTCAAGCGTCGCGGAGGTGCAGGCCGAACCGCTCGAAACTGCAATATCATTGATGCCCATCAGCAGAGACTCGCCTTCCACATAGGCAAAGCTGATATTCAAGTTGCCGGGCAGGCGATGCTCCATGGAACCGTTAATGTAAGTCTCATCCAGACGGTTCATGATGCGATCGCGCAGGCGATCGCGCAAACTGGCCAACTGAACCGCTTCGCGAGACATTTCCTCCGAGGCAATGGCGCAAGCCTTGCCCAGCCCAACGATGCCGGCGACGTTGAGCGTGCCGGAGCGCATGCCGCGCTCGTGGCCCCCGCCGTCGATGATGGCGGAAATCTGTACCCGCGGATTCTTGCGGCGGACATACAACGCGCCCACGCCCTTGGGTCCATACATCTTGTGCCCGGAGATCGACATCAGGTCGATATTCTGTTTGTTCACATCGATCGGAATCTTGCCCACCGCCTGTGTGGCGTCGGTGTGGAAGATAACGCCCCGCTCGCGGCAGAGTTTTCCAATCTCGGCAAACGGTTGCAGCACCCCGATTTCGTTGTTCGCGGCCATGATGGTGACGAGGATCGTTTTGTCGTCCATGGCCCGCTTGAGATCTTCGAGATCGACCAAGCCATTCTTCTGCACTGGCAAATAGGTGACACGATAGCCGTATTTCTCCAGGCGCTTGCAGGTGTCGAGCACGGCCTTGTGTTCGGTGACCGCCGTGATGATGTGGTTGCCCTTTTCGCGGTACATCTCAGCCACGCCCTTGATGGCGAGGTTGTCGCTCTCGGTAGCGCCTGAGGTGAAAATAATTTCCTTGGTGGTGGCGCCGACCAGCTTGGCAATGCGCTCGCGAGCCGTCTCCACGCCCTCTTCGCCCGCCCAGCCGAACGAGTGATTGCGGCTGGCGGCGTTGCCGAACTTTTCCATGAAATAGGGCAGCATCTCCTCAAGCACCCGGGGATCCATGGGCGTGGTGGCGTGGTTATCCATATAAATGGGCAGCTTCACTCCCTGGGGAGCGCTGTGTTGCGTGACCGGAAGTTGCTGGGGGACCTTTACATCCGTGCTCATAATTGCTTCTCCTACCTCAGGGCTCAAGCCCTCATCAAGTTTTGTGTCTTTAGCGGCACGGCTGAAGCCGTGTCCTGAGTACGAATCAAATCCAATTTGCGAACTTCTAAATGATCGTCACCAGTTCGGCTGGCTTGACAGCGACACCTCCAGCCGTTTCCGGTTCTTCCCGCATATGCGAAATCTTGATGCGTTTCAGCACCGCTTCGATGCTCTCATTCACTTTGCGCAGCGGCTCACGGATGTTGCAGCGATTGCTCTGACCGCACTCTCCGCGAACCGTAACGCAAGATGTGATGAAAAGCGGGCCGTCGATGGCCTCAATCACTTCGAAAGCGGAAATTGTGTGCGCGGCGCGCGCCAGCCGGTAGCCGCCGTTGGTACCGTGCTGCGAATGCAACAGCCCAGCCTTGGCCAGCCGCTGCAGAATCTTCGCCAGCGCCTCAGGCGGAATGCCGAACGAATCGGCAACGTCCTTCGCGCTGGCGCTGCGAGTTCCCTCGTCGGCATGGTCGGCCAGGTGCTTCATGGCCATCAACGCGTAGTCCGCTTTCTTGGTTAACTTGAGCATCCCGGTTCCAAACTGCGAATTCGGCGTGGACTCTTGAATCACCCGAAATCCGACTCTATAGGTCGGATTTAATTCCGACCTTTTCCGTCGCAATTTATTCTACGTCCAGAGCCCAAGATTACGCAAGCCCTCGCAGTCAGATGCCACAACTACCATCGAATGGTAACTATCAGTGATTGAATGGCTTAGCGCTTGGCGACGCTTTTGGTCGGAATTCCCGTCCGGCTGGGCCAACTGGGTCAATGTGGCGACTTTGCGAAGAAATTCACTCCTCTGTAACGCTGAGGGACTTGACAAGTCACGAAGCGAGGATAAAATACCCGGAAATTCGCGCGAATCGGTACCTCCGCTTATTTCACGAGGCGACGCTTCCGGATTTATGACCTCTAAGCCGTTCTCGCACCCTCAAAACGCCGGGAAGCAACCTTGCAGGCATCCGCGGGTGCAAATCGTGAGCCGCGATGAAGATGCCGAGTTCGTGGAATGTCTCGAATGCCGCGAAGTCTTCGAGTCAAGCGAACTCAAGGACATGAGCATCGAAGAAAGCACTGAAGGCGAAGCCCAGGAATCGTGAGGCCCGACGCGCCCGTACTAATGACCATCGTAACCACACCTCCCTGATTCCAGCTTGTTCCCGTCGGAAAGCCTCTGTTAGTCTGCGGGCCGGGGGCGTGTATTCCGCCCATCGCAAAACTATGCCTGCCACAGCGCTGGTCGTCGACGATTCCATGCTGATCCGCTACACCGTTTGCCGCTTTCTCGAAGGGCGCGGTTTCGCAGTGGAGTCTGCTACGAACGGCCTTGAGGCCTTGACGATTCTAGATCGCGTGCATCCTGACCTGATCGTTACCGATATGCAAATGCCCAAGATGTCGGGCAGCGAGCTGATCACCGCCCTGAAGAAGAACCCAAAGACCGCCGGCATCCCCGTCATTATTGTTGCAGGCCGCGCCAGCGGATTCGACGAAAAAGAAAAACGCGCCAACTTCGCCATCTACAAAGATATCGACATCCAGGGCCAGCTCGAAAAGGCGCTGGATGCGGTGATGGGAAAGAGCTTCGGGCAAGGGGCAGCAAGTAGTTCTTAGCGGCTAGCAGTTGGCAATTAGCCTGAAACTCAAGCACTCACTAGCGCAAGAGAAGACTCGCCTCCGCGGAAAAATCCATAGCGGCAAAATCCTTCGCCAGGAATTTGGGATAGGCGGCTGCTGCAATCATGGCGGCGTTGTCGGTGGAAAGCGGCCGTGACGGAAAATATACTGGCAGTCCTTCCTGAGCGCCGTTACGCTCGAATGTGCCGCGCAATTCACTGTTTGCCGCCACTCCCCCCGTGACGAAAAGCGTAGCCACATCGTAGGCGCGGGCTGCGGCCAAGGTCTTGCCAACCAAATCTTCGACGATCGCGCGCTGAAATGAAGCGACCAGGTCGAGAGTCCGCTTGTCGCAAGTCGCCAGGTAGTCCTCGAGTTTCGGTTTGGAGAGGCTCGCCAAAGCCTGGCGACGGATCTCGATGGAACGACGCATGTCGTGAATCTCGACGTAGCGCAGCACGGCAGTCTTGATGCCGCTGTAAGAAAAGTCAAAGCGCGGGCGATCGCTCTGTACTTCTTTCTCTCCGCCGCGATCTGCTATGCGATGGTCTTTTCTGCGATGATCGCGGCGGTCGCGGTGCTTGATCTGCGCCGGCGGGAACTTCACGGCCGTCGGATCGCCATGCGGAGCGAGCCGGTCGACGATGGGGCCTCCGGGATAGCCCAGGCCCAGCAGCTTTGCGACTTTGTCGAAGGCTTCGCCGGCGGCGTCGTCGCGAGTGTGGCCGATGTTTTCATACGTCCAACCCTGGTGTTTCTGCGCTGTCAGATACAGGTGCGTGTGCCCTCCCGACACAACCAGGGCGAGTACGGGAAATTGCAACTCGCGATTACCCTTCTGGCGCTCTTCCAGAAGAACCGCGTGGATGTGGCCTTCGAGATGGTTCACCGCAATCAGCGGTTTGTCGAGCGCGAATGCCAGAGCCTTGGCATAACTGATACCGACCAGCAAAGCTCCGGCGAGGCCGGGACCCTGTGTGACCGCGATCGCGTCAACCGAGTTGTAGGTCTGATCAGCCTCAGCCAGCGCTTGCCGCACGACGGGAACAATCGCCCGCAGGTGCTCACGCGACGCCAGTTCGGGCACAACGCCGCCGAAGGGCTGATGGGTTGCGATCTGCGAGGCTACTACGTTGGAGACAACCTGTTCGCCTGAGCGCACCACGGCCGCGGCGGTTTCGTCACACGAACTTTCGATCCCGAGGATGTAGGCGTCTGGCACTCACTACAGTTTCTAGTTTCTCGTTTCCAGTTGCAAGTTGGGGACGAAAACCCTGCATTCTCTTCTCTTCGCGTACTCCGCGGCCGTTCTCCGCGACCTCCGCGATTCAAGCTCGCGTCTGATTTCTCGGCAAGAAGTCCGCGTTATGATGGAGGTGTGCCCAGCCTGGGCGCGAGTTCATGTTCAAACACTTCGCCACCACGATCATCCAAACCCTGCGCCAGCAGGGCTTCCAAGCCTACCTGGTGGGCGGATGTGTCCGCGATCTTCTCTTGCAACTGGAGCCCAAGGACTACGACATTGCGACCAGTGCAACGCCCACACAAGTAATGGATGTCTTCCCTGACACCTACGCCGTGGGAGCACAATTCGGTGTAGTCCTAGTGCCGCATTACCCCGTGACCTCCGTGCCCCCCGTGGTTGAGCCTTCAGCGGAAGAGTTGCCAAATGTCAAAGGAAGCCACGCCGTCGAGGTGGCAACCTTCCGCAGTGATCACGGCTACTCCGACGGGCGCCGTCCCGATGAAGTACGCTTCACCGAAGACCCGCGCGAAGACGTTGCCCGCCGCGACTTCACGATCAACGGCATGATGCTCGATCCGGCGAGCGGAGAAGTGCTCGATTTTGTCGGCGGACAGAACGACCTCGAAGCAGGCATCGTCCGCGCCATCGGCGATCCCGCGCAGCGTTTCGCGGAAGACAAACTTCGCATGCTGCGTGCCGTACGCTTTGCGGCGCGCTTTCAGTACGAAATCGAAACGGAAACGCTGGCCGCGATCCAACAACTTGCCCACGAAATCCAGGTAGTCTCGCGCGAACGCGTTCGCGACGAACTCACCAGGATGCTCACCGAAGGCCATGCCCGGCGCGCCTTTCTCCTGCTGGATGAGTGCGGTCTGTTGCGAGAAGTGTTGCCGGAGATTACGGCGATGAAAGGCGTCCAGCAGCCGCCTGAGTTTCATCCCGAGGGCGACGTCTTTGTTCATACATTGCTGCTGCTGGAAAATCTGCCGAATCCTTGTCCGTCCACCCTGGCCTGGGGCGCGTTGCTGCACGACGTGGGCAAGCCCCCAACATTCCGGGTGGCCCCCGACCGCATCCGTTTCGATAATCACGTGGATGTCGGCGTCAAGATCGCGGAGGAAATCTGTGAGCGCCTGCGCTTCTCCAACCACGACGCAGCCCAAGTGCTCGCGCTGGTCGATAATCACATGCGCTTCAGTCACGCCACACGCATGAACCAGTCGACTCTGAAGAAATTTCTGCGCATGCCCGCCTTCGATGAACATCTCGCATTGCACCGCGCCGACAGCTTAGCCAGCCACGGCAATCTGAGCACGTATGAGTTTGTCCGGGAGAAACTCGCCGAGATTCCTCCGGAGAAGATTCGTCCAGCGGCGTTGATGACCGGCGATGACCTGATCGCTGCTGGTTACGCGCCGGGTCCAAAGTTTCGCGAAATTCTCGAGGCTGTGGAGGATGCCCAACTCGAAGGACGACTTAGCTCGCAGGAAGCGGCACTCGAATTTGTCAAAAGCGCATTTCCACTCTCCAGCGGAACCGGCACGCCCGTGTAAGATTTGAGATTATTAAAGATAGGAATTCGATTTCCACAGGGTGCCATGTGACATCTGACCTTGCGCCTCACCCAAAATAAGTCCATGATCGCAAAGCCGGGCGAACTGAGTGTTTGAGAAATTCGCGTCCGCAAGTCTTTTATCGTGAAGATTTTGCCCGCAAGTTGTTGCAGCCCTTAGATTACTTCTCAATTTCCCGCTACACCGATGATTCCGATAGACCGAGGGGGGAGGGGGTTACCATACAGTTAACAGATTTTGTCAGTCCGTCATCTTCGTGCCGCAACAATATTTTTGGGTCGAAATTCACAGCCGCATTCTTGGCAGACCTGCCACTCTGCCATCGGGAACCTGCTAGAATCGGAATCCCAATCTCTCATATAGCGAGGAGCTTTAATGGAGCAGGCAGGCGCGGGACTGGAGAAGATTGTGATGGGCTCGTTGCGACGCGTGCCGCAGGGCGAGGCTCCTCTGCTGGCCTGGCCGCTGGTGTGCGGGTCAGCTGTGGCCGAGCGCACACGCGCTCTGGAGTTCGTCGGTGCCGTGCTTCGCGTCGACGTCCCGGATGCCGGATGGAGGCGCGAGCTGCAGGGCCTCGCTCCCCGTTACCTTGCCCAGATCAATCGTTACGCCGGGCAAAAAGTGGAGAGGATTGAATTTGTGATTCGGCAGAGCTGAACCGGTTACACGTTTTGTCAAGCACTCGCCCAGCAAATTGATTCACGAAACGTGAAAGTCACAGAAAAAGACGTCGCCTACGTCGCCGATCTGGCGAACCTGGAGCTTTCCGCAGACGAGCGCGGCGGCATGGTTCGGGATTTGAATTCGATTCTCAATTACATCGAGAGACTTAACGAACTCGACACGACGAACGTCGAACCGATGGCGCAAGTGTCGGATCGCTACGGCGTCGGCGAATCCAAACAAGGCAGCGAGAGATTTTCCTATGCGAATCGCGAAGACGTGGTAGAGGGACTGCGGAAGTCGCTGCCCCAGGAAGTCGCGCTCGAGAACGCGCCCGATTCGGACGGAACATTCTTCCGTGTGCCTAAAGTGATCGAAAGATAGTGGTCAGTGGCCAGTGGTCAGTGGCCAGTAAAATCTGGGGCAGCGTTTTAGTCTGGTCTTGCTGACCACCGACCACTGACCACCGACCACTTTGTTTATGGAATTGACCCAACTCACAATCGACTCGGCTCGCTCCGCTGTACAAGAGCGCAAGACGACTGCGCTCGCGCTCGCCGAAGCCCACTACGCGCGGATAGAAAAAGAAGATGGACAAATCGGAGCCTTCCTCACCCTCTGCAAAGAGCGCGCCCTGGAGCAAGCCGATCGCATCGACCGCATGGCTGCCGGGGGGAAGCCGTTGCCGCCGCTGGGCGGCGTGCCGGCCGCGATCAAAGATGTGATGTCGACTCGCGGCGTGCGCACGACGGCGGGATCGAAGATTCTAGGCCACTACATTCCGCCCTACGACTGTACGGCGGTCGCGCACATGGAGGCTGCGGGAGCGGTGGTACTCGGCAAGACGAACTGCGACGAGTTCGCCATGGGCTCGTCGAATGAGAACTCGGCGTTCCGTCCCGTGCGCAATCCGCGCGACTTGGACCGCGTGCCGGGAGGATCATCGGGCGGTTCGGCGGCGGCAGTTGCCGCGAATATGTCCGTGGTCGCGCTCGGTTCGGACACGGGTGGATCGATCCGGCAGCCGGCGTCGTTCTGCGGGGTCGTGGGGTTGATGCCAACGTACGGTCGCGTCTCGCGTTACGGGCTGATTGCGTTTGCGTCTTCGCTCGACCACATTGGACCGCTCGCGAAGACAGTAAAAGACGCTGCGATTGTGTTGGGCGCAATCGCCGGGCGTGATCCGATGGATTCAACCTCCGCCGATTTGCCGGTGCCGGATTACGTGGCCGGATTGGAAAAGCCCGTGCGCGGCTTGAAGTTGGGCGTTGCGAAAGAATATTTCGGCGACGGACTCGACGATGAAGTCCGCCATGCGGTTGAATCGGCGATCGACAAGCTGAAAAGCTTGGGCTGCGAGATCATACCGGTTTCATTGCCGTACACGCCCTATGCGATTCCAGCTTATTATTTGATCGCAACTGCGGAAGCGTCCTCGAACCTTGCCCGCTATGACGGTGTACGCTACAGCTATCGCGCGCCGGGAGTGAAGTCGGTTTCCGAGATGTACCGCCGAAGCCGCGATGAGGGTTTTGGCGCCGAGGTGAAGCGCCGCATCATGCTCGGCACTTACGCGCTAAGCGCGGGTTATTACGACGCGTACTATCTGAAGGCACAGAGGGTGCGCACGCTGTTGACTCGCGATTTCGAAGAGGCCTTCCGCAAAGTGGATGCTATCGTGACGCCGACCAGTCCGACCGCTGCATTCCGGCTGGGCGAGAAGTCAAACGATCCGCTGGCCATGTATCTGGCTGACATCTACACGGTGACGGCAGATTTGGCGGGGATCCCTGGCATTTCAATTCCGTGCGGCGTAACAAAAAGGAAGTTGCCGATTGGATTGCAGATCTTAGGGAAACATTTTGACGAAGCGACGATTCTGCGCGTGGCACACGCGTATGAGCACGCGGCCTAGATCGGTTCGTAGTAGCGCTCCCCAGCGCAAGCGCGGCAAAGCACTTTCTCTTCGCTGCGCACTTCTCTGCGGAAGTTGATCCCTTCGCCGCACGCCTGACAAACCACGCGCTCTCCCTTGTATCCGGGAAATTCTTCGGGAGGCAAATCCACCTTCACCCACTGAAACGTGAACAAATCGTCATCCGTGATTTCGCGATAGGCGAGCATCTGCTGCTGGTTTTTGTCCGCAATTTCGGGATGCATCTGCCGGGCAAGAGCCTTGGAGGATTCCTTGGCCGCGATGCGGATTGCCTTGCCCGTACTGACATCAACAAATGTTGCGGCAACCTTTCCCCAGTCGCGAAACTTCAAAGCGCGCTTACCCAGACGGCAGCCGGTGACGACGGCAACAGCATCGGTGGCGCAGCGGTCGATCTCGACAAAAGTAACGAGCCGCTTGCGGTCTTCCTTCTTTTCGCTCGGATCATCAATCCCAAGTTTGACGAGGCCCAGCATCGCCAGCCGCACACCGAGAACCTGCCCAGCGCAGAGATGCCCGTGAGCTTGCGCGGCGTCGCGAAGATATTCGTCGAGGGATTTCATAAGAGCCGTCAGCTTTCAGCCATCAGCTTTCAGCTTAACACCGACAGAAACTACTTTCTGCGCCAGATAATTCCGTCCTTCGTATTCTCGATGATAATGTTCGCTGCCGTGATGGTCTCAGCACGCAGAGCATCTGAAGCCTTGAAGTTACGAGCCTTACGCAGCTCTTGTATCTGGTCGACCCTTGCTTGTATCTCGGTCTCCGACATCTGAGCAGATTGCACCGCCTCCCGGAGTTCTGCAGTGATGTCGTTGTCGCGTCCCTCGGTCACTGCCCAATCGAAAACCTGCTCCATCTTAGGCCCATCGTCATCTCTGATCACGGCGAAAATCTCATCGAACTTCTCCAGCACGGCGAGCAGCGGCGCAGCATCGTTCTTGTTGATCTGGCCGGAATCCAGCGCGGAATTGGCTCTGCGCACCATCTCGAAGATGGCGGCTTGCGCCTGTGCGGTGTTGAGATCGTCATCGAGCGCGGCACGCATCCGGTCGATGGCCTCACCGGCCAGCGTCTGCATCTCCGGGTTGGAGCCAGACGCAAAATTCCCCGCGATCAACCGCTGGCGGAAATTACGCAGACGCTCCACCGAGACCGCGGCTTGCTTGAGTCCATCAAAAGTAAAGTTGAGCTGGTTTCTGTAGGGAACCGAAGTAAGCAAATACCGGATCGACGAAGGCTTATGCCCCTTCAGCACCAGATCGCGCAGCGTGTAGAAGTTCCCTAGGCTCTTCGACATCTTCTCGCCCTCGACGAGCAGAAAACGCACGTGGAACCAGAAGCGCGCAAACGTCTTCCCCGTGAGCGACTCCGACTGTGCAATCTCGTTTTCATGATGCGGGAAGACCAGATCTTCTCCGCCGGCGTGCAGATCGAAACTCTCGCCCAGTTCCTGCATCGACATCACCGAGCACTCCAGGTGCCAGCCCGGGCGTCCCGTCCCGATCGATGTATTCCACGAAGCCTCGCCTGGCTTGGGCGCTTTCCATAACGCAAAGTCGCGCGCGCTGTCTTTATCGTATTCATCGACGTCGACGCGGGCGCCATCGAGCATCCCGCTGAGATCCTTCTTTGAGAGTTTCCCGTACTGCGGAAACTTTGCAATGCGGAAGTAATACGATCCATCGTCGGTGCGGTACGCGATCCCCTTCTCGACCAGTTTGGCCACGAAATCCGCCATCTGGGCAATATGTTCGGTGGCGCGCACCAGCGTCGGCTCTTCAATGCCGATCAGGGCGGAGTCTTCGAGAAACGCTTTTTCGTACTTGGCCGTGTACTGCCGAATGTTGACTCCATGGCGCGCCGAGTCGCGAATGATCTTATCGTCCACGTCCGTGATGTTCATTACGTAACGCACCTCGTAGCCCGACTGCCGCAGGAAGCGCTGCAGCAGGTCGACGGCAACAAAAGTTCGGAAGTTGCCGATATGTCCGTAATCGTAGACAGTGGGGCCGCAGGCATACATGCGGACTTCCTTGTCGCGGAGTGGATGAAATTCCTCCACCTTCGAGGACATGGTGTTGTAAAGGCGTAAGGCCATAGGTGATCGCCGTACTCAGAGATGAACTGTCAATTCTAGGGGGATGCCGGAAAGAGGGTCAACTGGCGGGTCCGGCGGCCGAAGTGTGCTGGGGCAACGCGTGAGCATGCGCCCGCAGCCGGTGCTGTACAAGAAAAACGTAATGCAGCGCGGAGATTATCGTAAATGCGAACGTGGCGCGCAAAAAGACCGTGCGCGTAATCCAGATCCAACGCGCCGGCCGTATCGCGGCCAGCAACACGAAGAACACCGCCGCGATCTGGGAAAAAGTGTTGGCTTTTCCGAAAATGCTGGGACGGAAGTCGCGTAGTCCAGCGATGGCGAACAGTACTGCGCTCGCGGCCAAAATGGAAGTGTCGCGACTGAAGACCAGTACTGTAAACTTCCACGGAATCTTGTGCAGGATGGAGAGCACCAGAAACATGGTGCTCAATAGCAGCTTGTCCGCGATGGGATCGAGATATTGCCCGAGCAGAGTCTGCTGGTGCAGCTTGCGGGCCAGCAGCCCATCCAGCCCGTCGCTGAATCCGGCAATCACGAAAAGCAGGAGCGCCCAAAAGTAGCGTCCTTCCACCAATTCGATCACGATAAAGGGAACAAAAACCATCCGCAGCAGCGTGAGTTGGTTAGGTGCGGTGAAGAGTTGCGAAAGTTTCATGCCCGATCCCTGACCGGATGAACCGTGGCCTGGTCATCAGTTTTCCGGCCAGCTCCGGCAGAACTCAGCAGCGCGGTGGGATTAAGCCCGGTCTTGGCCGAGAAGCGTTGCGAAAGCGAAGGCAGACTGCCGTCGGGAAGATCCAGTTCGATGCGTTCGATCCGGTGCATTGGGAAGAAGACGACCGCCGGACTGAACGATTCACCATCTTTCACCATCACGACCAGATCTTCAAAAGACGCCAGTTCGATGCCGCTCATGCTAAGTCCTTCCGGAGCCAGCGCCAGAATTCTTCCCCAGAATTTGTCCCGGGGATTGCCCAGCGTAACCACAACGATGGCTCCAGGCGAGAAAGGCCCGGAGGCAGGCGCTCCTGCGGTGGACTTGTCGTCATCTGGCTGCGCGTCTTTCGGCATGCAACGATTGTCGCCGCCGCAGGCGTGATTTTGCAACTGGCAACCGCGGTTCGCCACGACTGCGGCAGTTGACAATCCGCGAAACGCGATCCGACCTCAAGCAAGGGCAGTCAGAAGGGAAATTGCCAGGAGAACACCAGAGTGGAGGGGGAGCATCACGCTGCATGAACCGTTCCCGCCTCTTCCCGGGCGCGCTGGATGTCCTTCACATCGCCGAGCAGGATCACGGCGCATCCCGGCTTCACCGTAAGTGTATCGGGAGGGTTGACCCACATTTGGTTCGTGTCCGACTTAACCGCTAATACCAGCAGATTAAAGTTGCGATGTAATTGAAGATCCTTAAGAGGTTTCCCCGCCCATGGAGGACCAGCGACTTCGATCTGTTCCACCCTTACGGTCTGGGACTGCGACTTCAGCATCAAGTCCAAAAAACCAACTACATGGGGGCGGATCACCTCGCTAGCCATCCGCAGCCCACCAATCCGGCTGGGCGATACTGTTGACTGTGCCCCCGCTCTCAGCATGCGCTCGGAGAATCGCTCGTCTGCAGCCCGGGCCACAATGCGCATTTTTGGAAATCGTTGACGCACAATGACCGTTACCACCAGATTATCCTTGTCATGCGGCAAGGCAATCACGATGCCCTTGGCCCGCTCGATGCCTGCCTTCTCGAGCATTTCTTCTTCGGTGGCGTCGCCGATGACGTAGAGTAGGTCGTTAACAAAGGCAGGGTTAGATTCCCGAAGGCGTTTTACGTTCTCCTCAAGGAGTTCGATGGCTACATGAGGAGTCCCGCTTTTCTGCAATTCCTCGAGCGCATGCCGCCCGGTATCTCCCAGGCCGCAGATGATGAAGTGGCTGGTTGTCTCATTGATTCGTTTTTGCATTCTACGTCTCCAGAAATGATCGGTGGTTTCTATTTCCACCAGGAAGGCCGCCACCACCGAGAAGACATAGACGGTGAGTGCCACGCCGACCAGGACTACGCCAAGGTTGAATACCCGCAATAGCGGGTTATGGCTGGTGTCAACCACTTCGTAGTAACCGACGCCAGCCAGAGTGATGACTGACATGTATAAAGCCTGAAGGAAGTGAACCGAGCGGCCCCCCAGAAAGAGGTAGCCCGTGGTGCTGATGCCGATGATGAGGAGCAAAACTCCAACTGCGAGGAGCAGTCTTTTGCGAAGGGCCATTACACAGAGTCTCGCGACTTCGGGGGCAAAAGTCGCGGTGATTTTAGCATAGTGAGTTGCCGCCTACAATGGCGCTAAATGGCGTGTTTGGCTCGTTTCCTTGCCAAACAGCACGATCATCCCTATCTGCGCCATTCGTCAATGAGATTGGCTACGAGCCCGGTCCATCCGGTTTGGTGGCTGGCGCCCAACCCGGCTCCAGTGTCACCGTGAAAATACTCATTGAAGAGCAGGTAATCACGCCAGTTCGGATCGTTCTGGAGTTTGCTGTAGTCGCCAAAACAGGCCCGCCGGCCCGCGCGGTCCCGAACGAAAATATTAATCATCCGATTTGCAATCTCTTCCGCCATCTTGCGGGGACTCACTGACTTGGAGTTGCTGTCACCCGAGGGACGGACTTTAAACGAAGAACCCAAAGCATCGCTGAACCGCAGCAGCGAGTGAATCAAGAGATATGAGGTCGGGAACCATACCGGACCGCGCCAATTCGAGTTCCCGCCCTTCACTTGCGCTTCTGAGTCAGCCGGTTCATAACTCACCCACCGGTTCCCCAAGTGGAATGGGTGCTCACGGTGATACTTGGAGAGGCTTCGAATCCCATACGCCGACATAAACTCGTCGGGGTCCCACAATCGCGCGGCCACCCGCTGGAACTGTTTGGAATCTGCGATCGAGAGAACGTAGTGCCGTTCCGAATCTGAATCGATCATGAAACAAGCATTGCCCACGAGGTCAGGGCGGTTCTTGATAAACCACTCCACGCTGTTGAGAAAGTCGGGGTGAGGCTCCAAGTCCGCTTTGCTCAAAATCTCAATGGCAAACAACGGGATGATCCCGACCAGGGATCGTAATCGCAGCTTATGAAAGTCCCCATTGGGAAAGCGCAGGACATCATAGAAGAAGCCATCGTCTTCGTCCCACAATTGATAGTTGCGGCCGCCCATTTTCTTCATGGCCGCCCCGATGTAGACAAAATGCTCGAAGAACTTTGTTGCCAGTTGCTCATACGCGCGGTCGTCGTTGGCCAATTCCAAGGCAATACGCATCAGGTAAAGACAGAAGAAGCCCATCCAGCCGGTGGCGTCGGACTGCTCCAGAATGGCGCCCCCGGGAAACTCCTGCCCACGGTCCACCACAGTAATGTTGTCGAGCCCAAGGAATCCACCCTCGAAGACGTTGTTGCCCTGGCGGTCGACCCGGTTGACCCACCACGCGAAGTTGATCAGCAACTTGTGCAGACAGCTTTTCAAAAAAGAGACATCGCCCTTTCCGCTGCGGCGCTTCTCGGTCTCGTAAATTTGCCAACACGCCCACGCCTGAACGGGGGGATTCATATCGGAGAATTCCCATTCGTATGCGGGAATTTGCCCGTTCGGGTGCTGGAACTGTTCGAACATGAGCACCCACAGATTTTCTTTGGCAAAATCCAAATCGACCAGGGCGAGTGAAACGCACTGAAAGGCAAGGTCCCACGACGCAAACCAGGGGAACTCCCATTTATCGGGTACTGACAAGACGCGCATGGAGTTCAAGTGCCGCCAATGTATGTTGCGCCCGCGCTTCCGGGAATCTGGCGGAGCCCATTGCGGGTCATCCCCCTCCAGCCAGCGCTCTACGTCGAAAAGATAGATTTGTTTATTCCAAAGCATTCCAGCCAGCGCTTGTCTCTGCACCAGCCGCTCATCTGGATGTAGCTTTGGCAGGATGAACGGTTTCGTAGAATTTGTCAGCCTCCTCCCGCCGCAAATGGATAACCTCTTGCACGTCTGCCAGAGCTTCCGGTCTTGGCAGTGCCGACAGCCGTAGTCGCAATAAGGCAGATTCGCCGGGTTTGATCTGGTAAACGTAGTGAATACAAGCCTTCGTTCCGCCGTCATGCTTGACGCAGGGTTCTTGATTGATGATGTAACGATGAAAAGCGTCCTTGACGAATGGCTTCCGACTCTTGGCCCAATCGCCATACACACGAGGGGCGTTGGTTTCGTTATCGGTAAACAGGACTTCACCCAAAGGAGCGTAGAGGTAATGCTTGCCCAGAGTGTAGGGGCCCTGGACGCTAAGATTGACGGCGGTCTTAGAACCGTCCGCAACCAAAGTCAGTTGATCGTTGTTCACTGAATCGTTGTTCACCGAATCGTTGCCCACCGAATCGTTGTTCGCCGAGTGAGGCGCGATACTGGGTTCCGGGCCAGGAGGATTTGTCCAGGCCCAGGTGTTGCGAAACCACAGATGCGGAAGGATGTGGAGTTCCGACGATTCAGGGCCTCGGTTGAAGGCTTCGATCTGGATGCAAATGTCTTCGGGACCAGCCTTGGCGTACTCAACAAAAACGTCGAAGTAGCGATCCTCGTTGAAAACGCCGGTATCGATCAATTCGAATTCAGGTCCGGAACAGCGGGCGTTCTCCGCCACCAGACGGCTGTAGGGGAATTGCTGTTGCGGGTATTTGTACAGCATCCGCATGTAGCTGTGGGTGGGGGTATTGTCGAGGTAATACCAATATTCCTTGGCATCTTCGCCGTGGTTGCCCTCAGGCGAGGATAGGCCGAACATCCGTTCTTTGAGGATGGGATCGCGGCCATTCCAGAGAGCGAGTGCAAACACCAGCAACTGATAACGATCGCAGATGCCCGCGATGCCGTCCTCACCCCAGCGGTACGCCTTGCTGCGGGCCAGGTCGTGAGGGAAATAATCCCACGCACGGCCGTCAGGGCTGTAGTCCTCGCGCACCGTAGCCCAGGACCGGTCTGCAACGTACGGGCCCCATTTGCGCCAGGGCTGAACTGTGCCAACGAACGGCTCATGCAAGCGCCTGTGCTCGGTGGTTAAGGCGTCTCGCGTCGAGCGTGCTTTAGAGCGTTCGCTTGCCATCTCGGAGTAGGCCCTTCGGCCGGGACAGGACCAGGTCGCGCGATGGGGAAATATGAAGTTTCATCTTCAGGGCCGCGAACTGGCGGTCTGGATTCCATGGGGCAACAGCGCTTTCACTTTCTGCATTTCCGCGGCAAAGACAGGTGCGTTGTAGGCCGAAGGATTATAAATTGGTGGAACAAGCGGTCAATGCGCTGCGCGCAACTCCGGTTGATTGCCAAGCTTCTCGTTCTTCTCGTAAGCGAGCGAAGCGAGTCAAGAGCCATGGCGGCTTGCTCGGCGGAGCGTTCGCCCTGCTCGGCGATGGAGTTGCCATCGGCCGCAATGGCCTGCATGACGCGGGTGGTCAGGTTGGCGTCGTACTGCTGGTGGCGTACTTGTTGCAAAATCTGATCGGCCAGGGTGGAAGCCGTTTTTGCGGCAGCGGCAATCTGTTCGCGATCTCCCCAACTTCCCACCAGCCCGGATACTTGATCAAGATCGGTGTCGAGTTGCTTGCCTGTGTCTGGACTTATCTGCTTCACCAAGTCGCGAAACACGATATAACGCGAAGCATTCCAGGCGGGAGCGCCGGGCGTGCGTCCCTGCGTAGCCCGCCGCCTGCCGCCAACTGTCCTTCGGCTGCGTCAGACTGTGATGGCAGGCAAAGCATTCCAGTTCGGCAAACTCAGGCCAGGTCTTTGGGTTGGACGCGCTGCGACTAAGGCGATTCAGAGTCTCGCGCAATTCAACACCCTGCCCGATTGCCCATTCTCGGACGCCCTCCCAAGCGTTCTGATTTAGATTCGCGTCAGGAAATTTCCAATGACGCGGCATAGAAGCGCTAAACGTATTGAGTGCAAAGGTAAGGTCAGGATGCCCGCCGCGATCATTTGGTGATCGACTCGCTTCTCGGGACGTGCCGACGTGGCAGCTCATACATTTCTCCGAACGCGCGGCCAGATCGCGAGTGTCGTACATTCCCAGCTTCAGCGATTGTTCGTGCGTCCATCCTTTGGTGGTATGAGGGCCGAACCAGCCCATGGCAGGCCCGTGGCAATTTTCGCAGCTCACTCCCTCATCCGTTTGGAACGACTGCGCACGCAGATTTGAGGCAACATCAAGCGAATGGCAAACCAGGCACTTCTCCGCCTGATTGGGATTGCTCCCCAACTTGAGGATTTTTCCCATCCGCATGGAAACAGGATTAGAAAGCATGTTGTAGGCGCGCGCGTGCTTGTCATGTGCTGCCCAAATGGTGTACTCATTCTGCCAAATGCGAGTGACCGCTTTCGAGTAACGCTGCCGTGACAATTGCTGGCGGCGCAACCTCCGGGGCCACTGTACATCCCCACGGTGCCGCCACCGCCCGATGGTGTTTTTTGAGCCGTTGCTTCCGGTATCGAAGCAGTAAAGATCAGCGAACTGATTGCAACAAGCAAAGTGGCAAGCAGCGATGCTCGGATGCACATGGCCATTCGCTCCCACAATGAGTTTTACTGCCGCGCCCTACTACTGGCAGTCGAAGAGGCATATATAATACACCCCCCAAGCAAGCATGCAAGGCTTTCTGTTCGTCCAGATTCCGCATGCTCCGGAACGAAGGATAGTCAACCCACTACCCAAGCCACCGATATGGACAAGAAAAAAGGTCTTTGCTATAGTTCGTGCTCTTAGAGCGGCTGTGAAGATCGTGCTTCCGCAGCCGGTTTTTATCGGCGCTCTTGGAATCGCGCAAAGGACATACAAGTCAGCGTCTCGTGGGCGGGACAAGTGTTTGAGGAGCTCAGAGCCGTTCAGCGGCAATTCGGTTATTTACCCGCCGACCAGTTACACGCGCTATCGGCGAAGCTGAAGATTCCTGTCAGCCAGATTCATGCTGTAGCAAGTTTCTATCCCCATTTCAATCTGTCGCCTCCCCCCAAAGTCGATGTGCGCATTTGCGCTGATATGTCCTGTCACCTGCGTGGCGCCTGCGAGCTTCGCGAGGATCTGAAGCGGGCCTTCCAAGGCGCTCCGGAGAGCGAAATTACGATCCGCGATGCCTCCTGTCTGGGCCGATGCGACTCCGCACCCGCGTTATCCGTAAACGACACTATTTACTCGGGCGTAAGCCGCGAAGAGACGCTGGAAATTGCACGGGCGGCAATCGAGTGGACGAGGACTCCCGCGAGTGCCGGTTAGTCGGGTGCGCGCGATCCTTTCTACGGACCCGTACAAGGGAGCGGGCGAATATGCGGCGGTGCGGCGCCTGGTTGGGTCGCAGGATTTCCTTGGAACCATAGCCACTCTCAAGGCCAGCGGACTTAAGGGTCTTGGGGGAGCCGGCTTCCCCACCGGGAATAAATGGGAGATTGTGCGCAATGCACCCGGACGGAAATACATCGTTTGCAATGCCGATGAAAGTGAGCCGGGTACCATTAAAGATCGCTTCATCATGGAGCAAATGCCCCATCTGGTGATCGAGGGCATGATCCTGGCCGGATTAGTGACCGGGGCGAAGACGGGAATCATTTATATCCGTCATGAGTACGAGGAGCAGAAGGAGGCTCTTCAGCATGAGATCGATCGTTGCTATGCGATTGGAGTGCTCGGGCCGAAGGTCATGGGTGGTCAGTCCGCATTTGACCTGAGCATCTTTGTCAGCCCAGGGGGGTATATCTGCGGGGAAGAGAGCGCGCTGCTCGAGGCCATTGAAGGGCGTCGCGCCGAACCCCGCAACAAGCCGCCTTTCCCAGGCACCAACGGCCTCTATAACATGCCTACGGTCATCAACAACGTTGAGACATTTACTTTCGCAGCAGCGATCCTGGTGCGCGGCGTCGATTGGTTTAAGGCGCAGGGTCTGAATGGCATTGCGGGTTTGAAATTTGTAGGCGTCAGTGGAGACGTGGAGGGGCCGGGTGTCTTCGAGGTGCCGATGGGTACCTCCTACTCTGACTTGATCTACCGGTATGCCAAGGGAATCAGCGGCAACCGCCAGCTGTTAGGGTTCGCTCCCTCGGGCCCGTCTTCCGGCTTTCTTCCCGCGAAGATGGTGACTCTTCCTCTCGATTTTAATGCTGTTGCGGCCGCTGGTTCCATGGTAGGCTCCGGGGCAATCGTGGTCTGTGCCGAGGGGCGATGCATGCTGGATATGGCACTCAACGCGGTACGATTCTACCGCAACGAGTCCTGCGGAAAATGTGTGCCGTGCCGCGTGGGATCGCAAAAGATGGTCTCATTGCTTACCAATTGGACCAACGGTAAGAGTTCGGCCTCGGACCGGCAAACCCTTGATGATCTTACCCAAGCCATGCGGATGACCTCCATTTGCGGACTGGGTCAAATTGTGCACGCTCCAATTGCTTCGGTTCTGAAGCATTTCCCCGACGTTATCGAGGACCATCTCGAACGCCGGCGCTGTTCTGCAGGCGTTTGCTTCCAGGGGCAAGCGTAAGCATATGGATGAACTCTCCACAGCGACTCGGATGCTGGATGCGCCGCTGATTCACTCGACGATCGATGGCCAGGACGTCCTGGTTCCGGCCGGGACGTCGATCTTCGACGCAGCCCGGACTTTTGGCATTAAGATCCCCACCCTGTGCCATCAGCAGAATGAGAACCCAGTTGGCGTCTGCCGGTTATGCGTGGTCGACATAGGACAGCGAGTCTACGCGGCTTCTTGTGTGCGCCCGATCGAGCCCGAGATGAAGGTGACTACTTCGAGTCCCGGCATCAGGTCTGTGCGCCGTACGCTGTTGGAGTTGTTGATCGCCGATCATCCTTCACCCTGCGCTCGTCAGAAATCTACTGGAGACTGCGAACTGGAACGGCTGGCAAGCGAGGCCGGACTAAAGGGATCACGGTTCGCTCCGCGGGCCACCCCCATGGGCACGGACGAATCGCTGCCGGCAATCGCCGTGGATTTCGGAGCCTGCATTCTATGTGACCGGTGTATTCGCGGCTGCAACGACATCCGGCATAATTTTGTGCTGCAGCGCCGCGGCAAGGGATATCAAGCCGGGATCGCTTTCGACGACAACTTGCCCATGGGAGAATCCAGTTGCGTCAGTTGTGGCGAGTGCATGGTTTCTTGTCCCACTGGGGCCCTGACCAACCGGCAGGTAATCGCCACCGATCTGGGGGCGAGCGACGTCCTTACCTTGCAGGAATTGCGTTCGCTGGACGTATTTGCCGATGTCTCCGGAACCTTCTTAAAGCTAAATAGTAACGCGATCCGTAAGCGCAGATTCAAGGCGGGAGACATTATCTGCCGGCAAGGTGACTACGGATCGACCGCGTTCTTTATCGTGAGCGGCCAGGCTAGCGTTTTTCTCTCCGGTCCCATGGGACACGTTAAAACCGAAGACAGCAAGCACGGTTTTTTCAGAAAGCTTAAGGCTTCATTGGTGAATCGGGTCCAGCAGCCGCGCCCAGACGAAACTAACCGCGCGTTCATTCCGATTGATGCGCCGGTTGACCTGCCTTATGACCATCCGGTTGCCGTGCTTGAGGAGGGGGATCTCTTCGGCGAAATGACCTGCATGAACCAATATCCCCGGTCAGCCACCGTGCAGGCGAAAACCGATTGTGTAATGCTCGAGATGTTGCGCAATGTGTTGGATGTACTGCAACGCAATAAGACCTTCCGCAGCAAAGTTGACCTGACCTATCGCAGGCGTGCGCTCGGCTCCCAATTGCGCAGCATTCCGATGTTTTCGTCGGTTACGCCCGATTTCATTGACTACTTACGCGATCGGGTCGAGCTGCGCCGCTACGCTCCAGGGCAGATCATTTGCCGGCAAGGCGATGCGTCCCATAGTTTCTTCCTGGTGCGCATTGGATTCGTGAAGGTAACGCAAGCGCATCCCGGTGGGGATTTGGTGCTCGGGTATATAGGCCGCGGCGGTTTTTTCGGCGAACTCTCCCTCTTAGGCGAAGGTATCCGGACCGCCACCTGTACAGCTTTGGACCACGTCGAAGCAGTGCGGATTAAGTCAGAGGAATTCCGCACTATGGTGGAGCGTTTCCCGGAAGTTCGCCAGGGTCTGGTGGAAGTCGCCCGGCAAAGGATAAAAGAAAATCGCAGCCGCGTTACTACGGTCCAGAACGTCCCGGTGGATTCGTTTCTCACTCAGGGGCTGATGGAAGCACAGAGTCTGCTGATACTCGATCTCGAAAGCTGCACCCGCTGTGACCAATGCGTGCGCGCCTGCGCCGAGGCCCACGATGGCGTCAGCCGGTTGATTCGCGATGGATTGCGCTGGGACAAATACCTGGTGGCGACTTCTTGCCGGCACTGCAAGGATCCTCTTTGTATGGTCGGCTGTCCGGTCGGTTCGATCCGCCGGCGCAACAGCCTGGAGATCGTGATTGAAGACTGGTGTATTGGATGCGGTTTGTGCGCCAACAACTGTCCTTACGGCAACATCAACATGCACCCATTTGAGGTTTCAGTAGACGATCTGACGAATCCTGGACGGCAAGTAGCGGAAGTGCGCACCAAGGCAACCGCTTGCAATCTCTGTCCCGATCAGGAGGAGCCCAGCTGTGTCTATGCATGTCCGCACGATGCCGCCCATCGCGTAAATCCGCGGGAATTCTTTTCAAAATTGGTGCGCGTCGCCGAGGCGCCCAAGAGGACTCAATAGTGCGTATCGATGGAACTCATCGGCCATGGCTCCTGTTCACGCTTGCGGCATTGGTGGCGGGAGGAGCGGCCTACGCTCTGTATAGCGCATTTTCGGTGCAGGGGCCGAACGGTGGCAGTCCCATGGGCCTGGTTTTTGCGAGTGTAGGCTCCGCTCTCATGTTATTTTGCGGCCTTCTGGGCGTACGCAAGAAGTACACATTGATCCGAGTGGGTCGAGCCAGCAGTTGGATGCGCGGTCACCTGTGGTTGGGATTCCTGAGTTTACCATTTATCCTCTTCCACTCCGCTTTCAGCCTGGGCGCGGGGACATTAACGCGCGTGTTGATGGTGCTCTTCATTGTGGTCTTCGTAAGCGGGCTGTTTGGCGCGGTCTTGCAACACTTCATGCCGAAGATGATGACCGAGCGCGTGCCCATGGAAACCATCTACGAGCAGATCGACCGCGTAAAGCAGCAACTGCTGGAAGAAGCGCAGTCGTTGGTGAAGGAGCTTCGTTCTACCATGTTGGGCGATTTGACCCGGGCGGGCGAGAAACAGCGGGCTGTGGCAGCCGGAGCAGGCACCAGAGGCGGTTTGACATACGCTTCCGGGCTGGGAGCGAATGAGCGCGCGGCCAGCGCCGTCACCGACCTGTTTCAAAAGCAGATCCGGCCTTTTCTCCTTCAGACGCGCGGTCCAAAGCCGGCGTTCGCTGACCCCGCACAGGCTTCCGCCATGTTTGCCCAATTGCGAGTCCTGGTTCCCCGCGATATGTGGCCGAAGCTGGAGGATTTGGAGAACATTTGCCAGGAAAAAAGAGACTTGGACCGCCAACGCCGGATGCATAATGTTCTTCACGGCTGGCTGCTGGTGCATATTCCAGCTTCCTATGCCCTGCTACTTCTGGGTGCCGCTCATGCGGTCTACGCCCTGAGATATTGAACGTGCCCCGCATACGCACCGCCAAGACGCTGGCCAAGCGCATCGACCTGCAGTACTTCACCCGGCTGAGTCCCTTTCGCCGCTGGAGACTGATTCTCTCTGTCGCGCTTCCAGTAATCGCGTTGGGTTGGATTTTCGGAAAGAACATATTCCGCAGTCCGCACCTGTATAGCGCCGGCCCCATGTCGGCGGCGCACGCTGTTTTTGGAGACCAGTGCGCCTTATGCCACGTGGCAGGCGCCAGTTACAGCGCAACCGTCACCGACAACCGCTGCCTCTCCTGCCACAATGCGCCTGCCCATACTCCGCGCCAAACCTTTACCCCGGCATGCAGTTCCTGTCACGTGGAGCATCGGGGAAGGCGGCGGCTCGCCGAAACGGCGGATTCTGGCTGCACGCAATGTCACAGCAATCTCAAGACTCTGGATGGAACGCTGAGCTACGACCCGCACGTCTCCGGCTTTGACCGCGGGCACCCGGAATTTGCCGTGCTTCGTCCGGGGCAGATTGATCCGGGCACGATACGCCTCGATCATTACACGGCACCTGCAGCCGACGGTGCGTGGCCCCGCTGGCGCCGTGCAGATGGATTGTTACGATTGTCACCGTCCCCTCAACGTCAATGAGCCGTGGCCCTATTCCGTAGCGGTAGTGCAGCCGGCGAGCCAACAGCCAATTATGGTAGGGCAGGCGGACGCCCAACAAAGAAAGCGCCGCAGTATCGAAGCCGGTCCCGGCGCGTATATGACGCCCTTCAAATATGTGAACCAGTGCGCCGCCTGTCACCCTCTGCAGTTCGACACTTTAATTCCAACCCCGGCTCCTCACGACAAGCCCGCGATTGTCCATGCATTCATCGTGCAAAAACTGACCGAGTACATCGCGCAGCACCCAGAAGCGATCTACATCAGCCCAACTGCTCTTCCCCCGCAAGGGGTTGAACCTGAAGGCAACGTTGCGGTTCCGCCCAGTGACAACCGGCAGCAGCGCAACTTCTCCTCGCCGCTTCGGCAGAGCGGGACCGCACCGCAGCGCAACATAGTGCGTCCCACCGGGACGCCCGCCGCGGCCCCGGCCAGCGCCCAACAATGGGTACAGCAGCGAACTGCACAGGCAGAAGGGCTACTGTGGGAGAAGAATTGCAAGCTCTGCCATATCACGACGGAAGGACCCGGCGGACAACTTCCCACATCTGTAAAGGCCATCATCCCCGCGCGGTGGTTCCCGAACGCAGAGTTCGATCATGAAGCGCACCGCATGATGAAGTGCACGGCGTGCCATCTTGATATCCCGCAGAGTAAGCTGACGTCCGACATAAATATTCCTAAAATTAAAATCTGCCGGGATTGTCATCGGCAGGATGGGCCCGCTGCCGGGGCCGCGGAAGGACGTTGTTTCGAATGCCACAGTTATCACGATTGGCGCAAAGAGCAGCGGGTCGAGGGGAAGGTGGATATCAGCCAGGTGCGCGGTACTGGCCCTGCGGCCCCGCCAGTAAGCGTAGAGGAGCAACCTTCACCAACCGCGCCCGCAAACAAGTAGAAACCGGCTCTCTGAAGCCCGAGTTGGTACTCATCAGTCCTCGGCGGCCGTCTATTGCCGCTCCTGAATCTGAAGCAATAAATCCTCAAAAGAAAATGGAAACTTAGGCTCGGACTTTCTCTGGGTATCGGTCGATTCCGATGCCGGTCCTGGCGGGACATCGGTCACGGTATAGAGCTGCCCCTTGTGCAGATACAACTGATGCAGTTCATCGCGGTTGAACGGCCTTGCACCACGGCGGCCTAGAACGGCAAGCTGATTGCCGGTCTCGTCCACCGCACGATCACGGTCGATTCCCCGCGAGATCGCCAGGGCGGGGTTTCCAGTCTTGTATGTGGCAATGAGCTTCGGCACCGGCCTAGGACTGAAGCCAGCAAACTGGGGATTGTCCTCGGGCGCGAAGAGCTGGACTACCTGCATGCCGTTGCGGCCGTCGGCTACAAAAGCAAACAGGCCGGAGCTTACCATCCCCAGCTTGACGTCATAAGTGTCATTCAGTTTGCCGCTGGCATTGAACATCGCATCAAGACGGGGCTGTTCGGGCTGGCCGATATCTATGATGGCCAGTCCCTGCTTGCCCGCAGCGACATAGGCATACGTGCGCGCTGTGTAGATATTCCGTGCATCTTCCAGGGGCACGGCTGCATTGCTCACAATGGCCGGCTGAGCCGGGTCCGTGATATCGAGCACCTTCAATCCGCTCTTGTCCACCACAAATGCATATCGGAACTGGACCGCAATGCCTTTGGCGTCGTCAAGAGCCGGGGCGCCAATTTGAGCCGTAATCTTGGGCGTGAGCGGATTGTCCAAGTCCACCACCACCAGGCCGTGATCACACAAGACGTAGGCGAATGTGCCGGCGAAGGCAATTCTACGTGCCCCGTTAAGGGCGCCGTCGGGATTGAAAGCCAGGGCGCGCTTCAGGAAGTTGTTGTTCGGATCTCCGTCGAGCAGCGTGCCCACTCCAGGGGTTTTGTGTTTCAGGTTGGGATCGCCCACAATCACCAGGCCTTCGTACTTATCAGCTACGTAGAGGAAGCCGTACATCAGATGAATTGGTTGCTCCTCATTTTCCGCCCGTTGCATGCGCAGCGGATCGATGGCCAGCGTGCTGGGCGATGCTACCGCCTGGGCATACTTGGTTTTCACGTAAAAGCGCTGACCGATAGGAGAAACCGGAGCGGTTATCGTGCGCTCGGAAATATCTTTGTTGTCGACCTGCGCGATATCGTAGACGCGCAAACCTCCCTTGCCGGTGGCGGCATAGAGGTATTCACCTCGCTCTTGCACGTCCAGAACGGTTCCCTCGTGATGCCAAGATTCTTTCAGTCGACTCCCACGGCGGTTGAAGCGAGCGTAGTCTTCGGGATAAGCGACTCTCTGAAAATCGCTGCCGATAATGGCTGGCGGCTCGTCATGTTCGGCGACGGCAACCGCATCATAGCCACCTTTTCCATCGGCCACGTAGATATAGCGGCCCATGAAGTTCATGAGGCCGCCGCCTTGCAGAAACACCTGCGCCAGCCAGGCGTTATTGTCCTTTTCCTTGGAGACGTGGCAATCGGTGCAACCACGCGTCTCACGCGTGCGCACAGTATGCGGCACAAAGGTGCTGAAGGACGTGCCGCTGAAACCCTCGGCCGAGACGGTCTGTTGTTGATAGTAGCCCCAGTCTCGATCCGCATTCTGCGAACTGACGAGGACTGCGCATGCGGATCGTACCGGCGCCACTCGATGCTTCGTCACCGTGCCGTCGATTCCGAGCATGAACATATCATCGCGCAGAATCTGAAAGTTGTAGGAAATGTAATTGCGTGTGGTGAGGCCCTCGTTGTGCAGCATGGAAGTGCGCTGGTTGGCGGTCTGCTGCAAGTGGCAGCCGAAGCACGTCGGCAGCCATGCCGAATGGCATGCATAGCAGGTCATATTCGAATTATTGTGGGCCAGCGATGACTCGTCCGCAGCGGATCCCCACGTCTTTCCATCTTTTTGGATGGTTTTCGCCAGGCGTGCCTTTTCGCTGTAGTTAGGATTGCCTGGAGTGATGGAATCTAATATCTGAACTACCTCCCACTGCTTTCCCTGCTCCAGCATGGAACGCTGAAAAAGACGATCGTCTCTCCAGTAAAAACGCCGTTCCTTCCAGGGAGTAACCAGCACAGTCAAATCGGTTCCTCCGCTGGGAGCGGCCGGTCCGGAAGTTTTCAGTGTGGCACGAGCCTGCACCGTGCCGTGGCAATCTGTACAGTCCACCTCAATGGCGTTTCGCGTCTCACCGTAAAGCTTTCCATTTCCGTGGCTATCCTGCTGGAAGTGGCAGTCGATACAGTGCATGCCTTTTTCCAAGTGAATGTCTTTGAGATGAACCGCTTTATCAAATTTCTTGGGATCGTCGAACGAGATGGTCTTGCTGTCCTGGTCCAGCAAATTTCCCTGCCGGTCGCGCTTATAGACGGCGCGAAATAGCCAGCCGTGGCTGTGGAAGTCTGCGAACTGAGTTTCCTTCAAATTCGCATTAAACTCTGGAGTGCCGGTTTTCTCCAGGAATTGAGGGTCAGACCACAGACCGCGAACAGCTGCGCCTTCAGGGTTGCGCTTCTGCACCCGGTAACGGTCGTCAGCGCTGGGGTGGCGCTGTTTCTCGGGGTACATCGCCTGCCCATCTTCCTCATTGTCCCACCACGTGTAGCCGAAGTAAGTCGCGACCATATTCGTGCCCGGGTGCATGTGGCAGACCATGCATTGGCTCGAAGGTATGGCGCGGGTGAACTGGTGCTTTATGGGATGTCCCGGCTCATTCTTGGGGATTGTGGGATCCACCGTGACAGTCTGTCCAGTATGACCAAAGCTCGCATACGGCCCAGAGTGTTCGAAGGAGCGATCGTTGGCATAGACGACGTGACACGCGCTGCAACCGCTTGCACGATAATCGCCCGGCTGGTCGTTGGTTCCGGGGAAATAAAGCATCGGATCAAGCAGCCGGGTTTTCTGCAGACCGAGAAAGCCCGGATCGGTGCGAAGTATCGTGCCGAACCCACGTTCCCCGAGCTTGACGTCAGGCTTTCCGGGATCTTCATCCAATATAGGATTACCGACTTCCGGTTTTTTCCTGCCGCCCCGCTCGAATATACGAAGCACATTGCCCGGTTGCGATATCTCCCAGCGCTCCAAAGGTTCCAGATAAGGAAGAACTCCTGCCTTACGCGTTTCTTCGGGGGTGGGTGGCGGATCAGTTTTCACGATCTGCGGGACGCCGTCCCTCGAATAGCTTTCGCCGAAGTGAGGGTTCTTAATGGGAAACGAGCCATTGTTATAGAGTGCCGCTCCCCAGAGCATGGCTCCATGCGACATCATGCTGGTGCGCGAGCGATAAACTTCTGCAGTATGGCATCCTGAGCGGCCACAGGTGGTCTCGGCAACCCGCAGATCGCCAGGGTTGATGAATGCAATGTATTTTGGATCTTCCTTCAACCACTTTGCATAAGCACCGACAGGGTTGGCCGACGTTCGCGCAAACTCTTCGATACGCGAGCGCGGATGGGCGGTTTTCTTCGCTTGCTCGTATTCCGCCGATTTGGCGGGCGTGCCCGGCGTGATTGCGATGTTCGCGTCGCCACCGTGGCAATCGACGCAACCCAGGCGCACGGTATCGGTTGTATGCATGGTGCGGCTGTCGGTATCGGTATGGCAAGATACACAGCCGGCGGACTTGCGGTCGGCATCCGCCTGTGACTGGCCGAACAGCGTCTCACCCTGGTCGGTAGTTGCACCAACTGCTTGCTGGGCAGCGCCGTTGGCGCTGAGCAAGCTCTTCGGCGACTCGAGCACGAGCAGCAAGCCGATGCTCAACCACGGCCAGGCAAACCACGCTATGATTCTGTGGGTGCTCTTTGTCATTGTCATTGGAGAACCCCAAGTCTTCTTAGAACTGAAACTTCAGTCCAACCACACCCGAGATCAGAGTTTTCCCATTGAGAATCTGTTCAAACCCGATGCCCGGCACCAGAGATGAAACTCCAGTCGTCAATACTATGTTCTCAGTCAAAGGAGGACGGTATTCAATTCCGAATCCAACGTCGGTGCCGATACTGTGACGGATGGGGGTTTGAAACAGGACCAATTCCAAAGGTTCGGTCCGATCAAAACGTAAATAATTAGCGTTCACAAAGGCGCGGAGCTTGGGCTTGATATCGAAATCCGCTCCAAGATTAAAAAGATAAAGACCCGGATTGACGAAATTGGCCTGGCCTTCAAACTTGTCGCTGCGCATATCGACCAGCAAGCTGCCCGGATTAGTCAGGCCAACCCCGGTGCTGGTGAGACGGATGCCTTCGTTATCGAAGAAACTGAAAACTCCGCCGGCAAAGTGAGTGTCATTCACAATAGTGTCGAAGCCGTGAGCGGTGCCGTCGGTGCGCGACAATCCCGAGCGGCTGCTGCCATCGCCGGACTGGTACAAGAAGGAAGTCCGGAAGCGCATCCAATCCTTGTCCACCGAAAGCTCGAGAGCTCCAAGCCGGGCGTTGATATCCACGCGACGCCCGGCGATGGTATTGAAAGTGTCGTGGCCCAGTGCCTGATAGAACACGTGGCTTACGTTCACACGGCCGATGTGACCGTTACTCGCCCATCCGAGGTAGTAAGCATGAATGCCGTGCGTCTGGATCCCCTGGTTGACCACTGCGCCGATCGGCGCGGGGCGCACGAGAAAGCCGTTGTCATTAAAGTGAATCGAGGGGTCGTCGCGGTTGAAGTGGAAACTGAATTCGGTGGTGTACCCTTTCGCCAGGAAATCCTGGAAATAAACGTTGCCGATATATACCTGCTGGTGGCGAGCGGAAAAGGTATTGATGCCGCTATTGGTATCCTTTTCCAGGAAGTAGAAGTAAGCCAGATTGTAGTTAATTCGGTTGGAACGCAGGTTGCCGAAAACGCGGATTCCCGGTTGATTTTCCGAAAATATGAAGCCACGGAAATCGCTGTTAAATTGCTGGATTCCTGCCCGCACAGAAACGAAGTCGAAATTCGGACTGAGATCATGCAGCTTCGCTTCTACAAAAGCTTCCTGTAATCCTGCATGGGCATCGAAGCGGTTGATGCCATCCCGCACATCGATGTTGACCAGACCGCGCTCCCGGGTCTGCAGAAAATTAAGGTTGACCGCCGGCGTAAAGCGAATTCGGTAGTCAGACGGCCGAAAGCCGGCGTCGCCTCGGGACAAGTCAAACGAGAAAAGAAAAGTCTGTGCAGCAAACCCCTGCTCGCCTCTTCCGAAAAACGGAGCCCGGCCGGGTTGCTCGGCCGAAACGCCACTGGGCACCGGCAGGCGACGTACATCAATGTTGGTTTCGCTGGTGCCAGTAAAGGTGAAAAACCAGCGCTGGCCGAAAAGAGGATAGTCGCCCTTGAGCCGGTTACGATTGAAGGGGTCGTACCAGTGTGAAGTGGCGTAAGGAAATTCGCCTTCTTTGTTGTAACGCTTCCATGCGGGCATCTCCACCGTCCAGCGGTAGGCCTCAGGCGAAAACAAGGAGGAGTCAGGTGGTATGACTTCCGCGGTCGTATAAACCGGGAGTTCGGTGGGCTGGGGCGTGCGCAACCCAGGATACATGCTGGACGTTGTCTCCGGCGGGATCGCAGCGTTCCGGCCCGGTATACCTCCCGGACCGGGGGGCGCGGCCATGATTGTTTCGACCAGTTGCAAGCTCACGCTAACTTGCTGAATGTCTCCGGGCCCCAGCGTAACTACCGCGGCGGGATTGGCCCCGTAGCCGGCGCCGCTGCCGATCACCTCGTACTCGCCCGGGGGGAGATCCCGCAGCCGAAATATACCCTCGCCGTTGCTGGTGGCAGTATATTGCTGCTGGGTTGCACGATTGGTCGCGGTAATGGTCACGCCGACGGCCGGTTGGCCGTTCTGATCGTGCACCGTGCCCAGCAGAGCTGCCAGGCGGATCCGCGGTTGCTGGCCGGGTATACGTTGCTGTTGAGCAGCGGCGATCCCTGCCACGTACACGAACTCGCACACAACCAGCAGTAAGAAACCAAAATAGCGAAAGTGCGTGAAGCGATTTCGGTTCACGGCTGCCTGTTCCCCGCAGGCTGCGGCCGTCACCTTGCGCAAAGGACGGCCAAAAAGTGGGTACTAGAAATTGCCGTACAGTTTTACCATTTGGCGCTCAAGATTTCAAAGAAATACTCTGGCGGCCTAACTAGCGGTCTAATTTGACTGGGCAGAGCATGCGATACCCTGTTGAGCGAAGGAGCCACCCGTGATTCCTCGCAGGTTGCAAGAAATATCCCGATTCTGGCGCCTCTTCCTCTAGAATTCCTGCCAGTTGGGCATCGATCGCATAATCGCGGCCAACTTGATCCGTGGAGCTTCCCTTGACTTCGACTCACTTCGATCTGATCGTGATCGGTTCCGGTCCTGCAGGAGAAAAGGCTGGAGCCCAGGCAGCCTATTTTGGCAAACGCGTTGCCGTCATCGAATACGCAGACCATGTAGGCGGGAGCTGTATCAACACCGGCACTATCCCCAGTAAAACGCTTCGCGAATCCGCGCTATATTTTTCCGGTCTTAAACAGCGCGGTCTGTACGGCATTGACTATTCTTTGAAGGAAAATCTGACCATCCAGGATTTTATGCACCACGAGCGGGACGTGGTGGAAAGGGAGCGCAAGCGCATCCTGCAGAACCTCACGCTTCATCACATCGAACTCGTGCGCGGCCGCGCGTCTTTCGAAGATCCACATACCGTGTCAGTCTCCGGCGCGGATGGCATACGCCAGCTCCGCGGCGATGTAATTCTCATCTCAACCGGGAGCAAGCCGTACCGCCCGCCGGAGATTGCTTTCGACGACGTACAAGTTTTTGATTCGGACACGTTTTTGCAGATGGAGCACATCCCACAGAGCCTCGCGGTGATCGGAGGCGGCGTGATTGGTTGTGAGTACGCGTCGGTGTTTATCGCGCTCGGGGTCAAGGTTGTGCTGGTGGATGGCCGGGATCGTTTGCTGCCCTTCCTCGACGCAGAAATTTCCGAGAGGCTCCGCACCCGGCTGGCCGCGCTGGGCATGCAGTTTTGGTTCAATGAGCGGCCGGTCAAGGTATCCACCAGGCCGACAGGGGTCGAGGCCGAGATCGAGATGAAGAGCGGCAAGGTGCTGCAAGCGGAAGCCGTGTTGTTCGCTGCCGGCCGCCGCGCCGCGGTGGACGCACTGTCTCTGGAAAAGGCAGGTCTGGCCGTCAACGACCGCGGATACCTTTCCGTTGACGAGAACTACTGCACCGCCGTGCCGCATATCTACGCCGCCGGCGACGTCATCGGTTTTCCGGCGCTGGCTTCGACGTCGATGGAACAGGGCCGCGTTGCCGTCTGCCATGCTTTTGGTTTCAACTATAAGCAGCGCGTCGCCTCCATGCTGCCGATGGGCGTATATACCATTCCGGAGATTTCGGCGGTGGGCGAGACCGAGGAATCGTGCCGGGAAAAGAAGATCGACTACTGTGTAGGGCGGGCTCTTTATGCCAACAATGCCCGCGGCCACATCATCGGAGACACGGCGGGAATGATAAAGCTGATTTTTTCGCGAGCCGATAAGAAACTTCTCGGCGTGAGCATCATCGGCGAGAGCGCCACCGAACTGATTCACATCGGAATGCTCGTTCTGGACAACCATCGAACCATTGACGAGTTTATCGAGGAGGTCTTCAACTACCCGACGCTGAGTGAGGGTTATAAGTACGCTGCGTACGATGGGCTGGGCAACCTCTCGGGCTTCAAGCTGCGCGAGGGCTAGCGCGCGCTGGAGAACTCCAGATCATGATAAGCCTGCAAGATTTTCGGCGAAACCTCTTGGGATTCGGCATTGAATCCCGCCTGTTTCGCGTCCGCCAAATCCTTCAGGGCTTCCTGCTTCAAACCGGCATTTTCGCTCCCAGTAACAAAAAACCGCGCTAGCTTGCTCGCCCCCAAATAAAAGTGCGCCAGCGGCTGTTTCTCCCCCTTGCTTTGGGCATACTCCTGGAGATGCTGGATCGCGGCAACGTAGTTGCCAGCATAGAATTGTTCCAAACCCTCGGCTAATTCCATTCGCAAAACTCCCGCCCCTGGGTTACCCGGACCATCTGCCTTGATGTTAGCGGCATTGGTGAACGCGGCGCGCGCGTCCTCGTACTTGGAATCTTTGCTCTGTTGCGCGGCTTGAGCCATGTAACTCTGGTAGCGGGATATCCTGTCCATATACTCTTTCGCAGTCGGCCGGAGGTTCCCTGGGAGCGTCTTGAATAGAGCGCTCGCGCCCGGGAAGTCATTTCCTTCGTAGGCGGCTTTGGCTTCGGCGAGGACCTTGGACTCCGGCGGAGTCTTAGGGGGCAAGAGCTTCTTGTATTGCTCACACAGCTCCGTGGACTCATTGCCACCACAAGCATAGGTGGGTTCACTACTCGCCAGGCGGCAAGCGCTATCTGCCGCTTCCTTGTACTGATGCTTTTCCGCCGCGGCCAGAGCTTTATCACAGGTCATCCGGTTGAGATTTTCCGCGATGATGACTTTGATCCTCTTGGCGCCCGCCAATTTCTGGGCTGGCTGCCCGGGTCCGTCGGACTTGATCTTGATTGCCTTCTCGTACGCTCGAATCGCTGATTCCACGCTGTCGAGATCGAGTTCATCCATATTGCGCCGCATGATGTCATCGGCGGTGCCCTTGGCCTGTTGGTAGGCTTTGATTTTGTCGATGTATTGCTGCGCTTCCTGCGCGTGGGGCCCTTGCATGCGCTCAAACTTTGTTTGAGCATCGCTGAAACGGTTATTGTTGTACTCTTGGACGCCTTGCGCGAAGCGACGATCCGGATCAGATTGAGGAAGGGCCAGACCCCCGGCCGCGACCATGGGCAGCGAACCGCTTACCAGGGCCATGGACACTACGGAACGACCAAGTGCTCGAAGAACGGGTTGTCGGCTGCGCAGGATCATGTTCGGAACTCAACGTTCGACTTGCATCACGATGTGGGCGCGGCGGTTCATTCGCCAACAAGTATCGCTCTGCTCTTCACAATACGGTTTCTCTTTTCCATAAGAAATGGTTTCGATGCGGCCAGCGCTTATGCCGGCCTTTTCAAGAGCGGCCTTGACCTCCCATGCACGCCGTTCCCCGAGTGCCAGGTTGTATTCCGTAGACCCTAGTTCGTCGCAATGGCCTTCCACGACGATGTGTACTTCAGGGTGTTGCTTGAGAAAGACCGCATCATTCCTGATCGTTCCCAACTGATCGGGCCGGATGGACGCGTCGTCGATGTCAAAAAAAACATCCAGGCGTCCGAGCGGACCTCCTTCCGTGAGCACCTCGGAGCCGGCCGGAGGCTCGGGAACGGCGTCGGTCACAGTAACCCTGACATCCCTTTCCTGAACGCCCCCAGGTCCTTTGGCGGTAATGCGGTAAGTGGTAGATCCAGTGAGTGTGACGCTTTGAGATCCATTCGGTTGCACAGGGCCGAACTGATCGATGTTCACCTCAGCGGCATTCTCTGTCTTCCAACTGACTATAACTGGCTGCCCCGCTTGTACGGCAATCGGACTGGCTTCGATGCTTGCGGTGGGCGCCGGGGGAGGCGGTGGCGAAGGCGGTGGCGTCGTCGCCACGGTCGGTGTCTTGGCGGCACATCCGGAAAACAAAACTGCGATCAGAACGGTACTCAGAATCGGCAGGCCGTTACGCAAGGGAGTTGCGCGCTCCAAACAAGCCTGCCTGCTTCCGTGGCCAGAGCAAGTATCCGGAAGGCATCATACCTACACTCCAAACGGGGAGTAAGTCTACTCCAAGTTTCGTCCGGAGGGAAGTCAGTATTGCGGAGTTAAGACTAAGACAAAGAGATTCGAGCTTCTTTACAACCGAGGGACTTGGTGGCATGATATTCGCCTCGTGCCGTCATAGGAGTCTTTTATCGGAGCACATACCTGCCGACTGACGCCGTATAGAGTCTGCAAGGGGGTCATATGAATAGACCTCGGATTTACGAACACGGGAAGTAAGAACAGCCATCTCTGTGTTCTCTCCCTGGTGCTCTGCGCTGTTGTGTTGCTGTGCTTGTCTTGTGGCAGCGGAAACAAGTCCTCATCCTCGAACGCGGCTGACCCTCCATCGACGCCGCTAAGCGCGACCGATGTAACCAACGTTGTTCAGAATGCGGTGATCTCGGTGAACCAGCCGATGGTGGTCGCGGTTGCGGACCGTGCAGGAAATATCCTTGCCGTGTTCAAAACGGCTGGAGCGCCAACCACATCGATCGGGAATCTTGGCCAAGTTGTGGCAGCGGACGAACTGGCAGTCGGCCTGGCTCGTACCGCGGCTTTCTTTAGCAATAACCAGGCGCCGCTTTCTTCTCGCACCGTGCGATTTATCAGCGGCATTCACTTTCCACCAGGAGTCACGGATACTCCAATGCCGATTTGTACGGGATCGAGAATACCAATCGAGGCTGCACCCTGAGCACAAACTTCCTTCCCGGACAGGCGTTGAATCCTTCACGCTCGATCGACGGAACCACCTTCGGCCTGGGCATAATTACTGGTAAAGCGGACACGAACGATATCAACCCTTCGCAGTGAATCCTGGTGGCGTACCCCTGTTCAATGCAACAGGATTGGTCGGCGGCGTTGGGGTTGTGAGTACATCGCTGGAGGTTGCCGAATTCGCCGCGTTCTCGGGTGCGAAGGTCTCGGGATTCCTGCCCAGCATATCTCAGCTTCCGCCGCCGGGAGTGGTAATCATCGGGGGAATTGCATTGCCCTTTGTGGATCAAACGACTCTGCCGACCGGCACCTCAGCTCCTGGAACCTTGGTGGGCGGTTCATACAGCGTACCCGCTGTTGCGGGCACGCTGCCACCGGAAGGGTTTCTGGTTGGTCCCAATGCGGGCAGCGCACTATCCTCGAGTGACGTCAATGAGATCATCATGAACGCCGTGATGACGGCGAACGAAACACGTGCGGTCATTCGCCTTCCACCCGACTCCAAGGCCAAGATGACGATTGCGGTCTCGGACCTTGATGGCACGCTTCTCGGCCTGTATCGCATGACGGATGGAACCATATTCAGCACAGACGTAGCCGCTTCAAAGGCACGCAACGTGGTTTGGTTCACCACAACTGGCGGGAGCGATTTGCCCGGCGTGCCTGCAGGAACCGCCGTCACCAACCGCACCATCAGTTTTGCAGCTCAGCCGCTGTTTCCGCCTGGGATCGACGGATCGGGCGATGGGCCCTTTTTCCCGTTATATCTTTTCGACACGGCGAACCCTTGTACCCAGGGACCAAGTTCAAGCGCATTCCTGCTCAATACCAACAACATGAGCGGCATTGTCTTTTTCCCGGGAAGTTTGCCACTTTATCGCAATGGCGTTCTTGTGGGTGGCTTAGGAGTCAGTGGAGATGGCGTTGACCAGGACGACTTCGTCACCGCGGGAGCGGTGAATGCTGCCTGTAACTTCGGTGGCCCGTGTGGCGTGCCCGATTTTCAAGCCCCTGCCAATATCAGAGCCGATCAAGTCGTGATTCGAACGGGGGTACGATAGTACGTGCGGCTGCCTTACCAGAAGTTCCCCAGGAATCCTACAGATTAACGAAGCAGTTCCACACCAGCCCTCGAGCGGCAACACGTGCCCTGGAAATTTGGATTTCGGTTCAACTGCCAGGAATGCGTTTTCTTGACGCCGAATTTCCATGGATGTCCTCCACTGTTGCGCGAAGCACCTCGGCGACGCTCCACGCTTGGGCAATGCAGCCCACAGGGCGATGCGGCTCATCTCCGTCAAAGATTTCCGATATATGTCCCAGGCCGGCGTCTTCGAGATGGTCCTTCAGGGGCGTAAGCCACCGCTCCGCCTGGCGTCGCGCCGACTCACTTCCCCCGTTCACTTTTACATACGCGGTAATGAACGGACCAATCAGCCAGGGCCACACTGTGCCCTGGTGATAAGCGCCATCCCGACTGGTGACGTCGCCTGTGTAGCGGCCGCGGTAGTGAGGATCGCTCGGAGCAAGTGTGCGCAGCCCGTAGGGTGTAAGTAGATGCTGTTGCACAACGCTCACGACCTGTTTCGCACGCTCGGGAGTGAGCATCGAATGCGGCAAGCTCACTGCGAAAATTTGATTCGGACGGATGCTCGAATCAGGCGGCCCCTCGCCGATAACATCGAATAGATAACCGCCGTCCGCGTTCCACATCTGGCGATTGAAGCTCGACTTCGTCAGCGCCGACATGTTGTTGTATCGCTTGCGCGCCGGTTCGTCACCCAGGCGTGCGGCAATGTCCTCCAGTATGCAGACAGCGTTGTACCACAGCGCTTGAATTTCCACCGGCTGGCCGTGACGCGGTGTAACCACCCAGTCGCCGACTTTGGCATCCATCCAGGTCAGTTGGACGCCAGGCTCGCCGCAACTGAGCAGACCAGTCGGGTCCAGCCTTATGCCGAATCGGGTTCCGCCTACATGCCAGGCAACGATGTCCGAGAGGACGCCGTACAGATGTTTCTGGACAAACTCCAAATCGCCGGCATAGGCCAGAAACGCGCGGACGGCTTCAAAGAACCACAGGGTCGCATCGACGGTGTTGTATTCGGGCGTTTCGCCCGCATCTGGGAAACGGTTCGGAAGCATGCCGCGGTCAACGTGTTGGGCAAACGTCCGCAAGATGCCGCGGGCCGCGTCATATCGACCCGTTGGCAGGGTGAGGCCTGGGAGGGCGATCATAGTATCGCGGCCCCAGTCGCTAAACCAGTGATATCCGGCAATGACGGTCTTTTGATCGCCGCGGGAGACAATGTAGTGGTCGGCCGCCGAGGTTAACGACTGCACGAAGTCGTTTTCCACCGGAGAGCGCTGCGCATTTGCCCTTCGACGGGAGATTTCAGCCTGCCGATACTGCGGGGCTGCATTCGCACTTTGCGGCTCGGTGGACGCGATGATCGTGGCCTGAGATTGAGAGTTCAGACTGAACCGCAGGACACACGGGTTAAAGAGATCTTCAACGAAATCGAGTCCGCGTTCACGTTCGGCCCGGTATTCGAAACGGCGATACCAATCGCCTGTAGCCTCCACCTTGATTGCATCGTTGGCCAGATAGAGTTCAGGAAGTCCGTCATACGGAGAGACGCTGATAAGTCCCGGCATTTCCCTCACTTCTTGATTGAGGGAATTGTTTTCGTGAGTCAGGCTGTGGTAGTCGCGAAAAGCGATCAACGGGCGCAGTTCGAGCCGAACGTCAGACGGGTCGCGGATTGCGACAATGCAGTACTCCACGATGGTGGTGTTCTCGCCCTGTACCATGAACACTCTCTTTTCGATTTCGACTCCCTCCACCTCGAAAGTGAACACGGGAAACGGGTCAAGCCGGAATTGCTTCATGTACCGAAAGCCTTGAGGATGTACGACGCCCGGATAGCGGTTTGTGCCTAGCTCAAACGGGCTCCCGTCACAAATCAGAGTTTCTTCCAGCTTTGCCAAGAGAACGAATCGGCCTACCGGCGGCTTGGTTGCAGCCACAAGAAGGCCGTGATAGCGGCGGGTGTTGGATCCGTTAATCGTTCCTGACGCGAAGCCCCCAATCCCGTTTGTCTCCAGCCATTCGCGCCGGCTGCTCGCCTCCAGGTTGGCGCAAAGCTCTGTTCCGAAACGCATCATCACATAATCTCCAGAGAGTCGAACGACCGCCATGGCGTAGCCGAAGGCGCACGATCAGGCATATTTCCGATCCCCTAAACCCGCTTGAAAAGCTTCGAAAACAAGGATACGATACGGGTGCTCGGAGAGCCGGTGCAAGATCATAAATCACCGGCTCCCTAGGATTGGTTCCCCAAGCCAACCGAGTTGAGAACTGAAGGTCTGGTGCGGGCAGGCCCGCCGCTCGGTGGTATTGGCGAAATTGCTTATGCCTCAAATGCAAAATGAATCGCTTGCACTTGAGATGGCTCACGTTCTGTTCCTTGACATCGTGGGCTTCTCGAAGTTGCCGATGAACGATGAACGGGAAATCCTGCGCGAGCTTCAGCAAACTGTTTCCAGTAGCTTTGCATTCGTTCGCGCCCAGCGACGCGAGCAGCTCATCTCACTGCCGACTGGTGACGGAATGGCGCTGGTTTTTTTCGGCGACCTGGAATCGCCCGCGCGATGCGCGCTGGAAGTGAGTCAGACTCTCCAGGAAAGGGCGTCCCGCCTCAAGCTGCGAATGGGAGTTCACACCGGCCCGGTTTATCGCATCGCCGATATTAATTCAAACGGCAATGTAGCCGGAGGCGGTATCAATATCGCTCAAAGAGTAATGGACTGCGGCGACGCGGGGCACATTTTGGTCTCGGGCACCGCGGCGGAAATGCTTGGCCACGTCAGTTTTTGGAATTCCAGATTGCACGATTTGGGCGAAGTGGAAGTCAAGCACGGTCAGATCATTCGCTTGTTTAACCTTTACGGCCCGGAGTTTGGCAACCCCCAAATGCCCGGGAAGGTTAAGGGAAAACGCAAGACCCAGGAGGTCGCGGCGGAGAGTCCAGCACCAATAGCCGACAATGCAATCGTAGGCCAGCAATTTTCGCACTACAAGATCTTGAAGGAGTTAGGCAAGGGAGGAATGGGCGTTGTTTACCAGGCCCAGGACCAACGGTTAGGGCGGCTGGTGGCTGTAAAGTTCTTGCCCGAGGGCCATTCCTCTAAGCCATCCACCTTGGAGCGTTTCCTGCAAGAGGCACGAACCGCGGCCACGCTCAATCACCCCAACATCTGCACGGTTCACGATATCGGATCTTTCCAGGGCCAGAATTTTATTGTCATGGAGTTACTGCGAGGCGAAACCCTGAAACACGTGATAAGTGAAAAGCGGCTCTCGCCAGAAGAGATCGTTCGTTACTGTATCCAGATTGCAGATGCCCTCGAATGTGCCCACTTAGCAGGGATCATCCATCGTGACATTAAGCCGGGAAATATTTTTTTGACCACGCGCGACCAGATAAAAGTTCTCGATTTCGGGCTGGCAAGACCAGTTAAAAGGTATGGGTCTGCAGCCACCTTCGACTGCGATGCCGCCGCCACAGAAGATTCCAACTTGACGGGCCCCGGCGAGCTTGTGGGCACTGTGCCCTATATGTCTCCCGAGCAGGCGTGCGCCTGCCCCTTGGATTGCCGGACCGATCTTTTTTCATTTGGCGTGGTGCTATACGAGATGGCGACGGGCACTCAACCGTTCCGTGGCGAAACCTCAGCCGTGGTTTTCGAGGCAATTCTCAACCGTGCGCCGATACCGCCACGGCAGTTCGATCCGGACCTGCCACCAGGACTGGAAAGGATCATTAGCAAGGCACTGCAAAAAGATCCAGACTCACGTTACCAGTCGGCGGTGGAAATGCGCGCCGATTTCCAGCGGGCCCTCACGTCTTCGGAGGGCGCGGCTTCGACCGTTCAACTTGATTCTGTGGGCGAACAGCTGCGAGAAGTCGCTCTCTTGTACAAGAGAAATGTCCAACTCGACGAACAGGTTCTCAACTTGCTCGAGGGCGAGTTGCGTAAGAGCGGCTTCCGGGTTTTTGTCGACCGCCACACGCAGATCGGCATGGAGTGGGCGCAGGAAGTCGAACAGCGAGTGAGTGGTGCGGACGCAGTGATTGCGCTTCTTTCGTCAACTGCGGCGAATAGCGAGATGCTGGCGTATGAACTTCAAATCGCGCACGAGTCTGCCAGGAAGAAAGGAAAGCCATACATTCTTCCCGTCCGAATCAACTTTGATGCGGTCTTGCCGGGTTCGCTTGCGACCCTGCTGGATGGAGTTCAGTACTCGCAGTGGAGAGGAGTGCAGGATAACAAGACCCTTGTAGCGGCAATCTTGAAATCGCTGAAGAATCCGACCCCGGCGCTCCTGGCTACAAAACCAGCGAGCATCTTGGAGAAGGGGTTTAGGCAGATCAGGCTGTAACGGAGCCGTTTCGGCTTGAAAAGGCGATGGGGACCGGAAAATGCTCGGCCCAGGGAGGCGAGTTCGCTCCTTAAGACCGAATCGCACCGACGTGACAACCACGCTCTCGCTCCAGGGGTTGCAGGATCTACACAACTTCAGCCGTAACTTCACGAGCGTCGAATTATTTGCTCCTGGGGCGCTGTCCAATCCCCACGTATCGGTGCTGCGTCCCGAAGAGAATCCATGGCGGGATTACAAATCAACCAAAATGGCCAACACTACAGCGGTTTTGCTTTCCACTTGGATGGAACTTGAAGGTCACAGCCTAGAACCTCGATGCTGAATTTGGACAGGCCCTGGCCGGATTGGTGACGGCGCAGACTCGCTCTGGAAGTAATCGCTGGCATGGCAACGCGTTCGAAATCCGCAACACCAATCGGGGATCGGCATCCGATCCGAACTTAACCGGCGCGTCTTCGATTCCACCGTGTTGTGCCAGTGCCGACTCGATTGCGCCCCCGCCACCATCACAAGTCTCGCGAGCGGATTTTTCGATGCGTCAGTTTCAGTTCGCTTTGAAATTGCGGTTTGAGCCGCTTACGCTACAGCGTTCATGATTCTTCGGGAGGCGTTGGCAATTCCCATCCCCATGTGCAAGTTTCTGCATCTGGGGATTTGCAAAATTAGAAGTTTCTCGCTACGCTGTCGGACACCCCGTCTTAAGCGGGTCATCAGGATTGAGTTGGGCCGCGGAGTTAGCCGAATGGTTGCCGGACCACCTAGATGGATTCTTCGTATAAACCCACGAAGATTGGCGCTTACCACGTTGTAAGCGTCATCGGGCGCAGTGGCGTCAGTACCGTGCTCAAAGCAACGGACCGGCGCGTCGGTCGTACGGTGGCGATCAAAGTGTTGACCGGCGCCGCGGACAATCCCGATCTGCTTCTTCTCAAATTCTATCGCCAGGCGAAAGACACGCCTAAGCTCCGGCACCCAAATATTGTCACAGTTTACGAACTCGGCTACGAGAACGGCTTACCGTATCTGGTGATGGAGTATCTGGAGGGCAAAAGCTTGGACGCGGTTATCGCCGCGCGGCGTCCCATGCCAATTGCCGAGAGGCTGAGGATCGTCGGCCAGATTTGCGCCGGCTTGAGCTACGCCCACCAGCACGATCTTGTGCACCGCGACATTAAGCCGGCCAACGTGGTGGTCGGCGAGAATAATACGGCGAAAATCGTGGATTTTGGGATGGCCCGCCTCGGTGGCAACCGGGATTCTGACACCGGGCAAGTGGTGGGCAATTTGAACTACATGTCCCCGGAGCAGTTGAACGGGAGCGTTGACTTGGACCTTCGCACTGATGTTTATTCCACCGGAGTCGTACTGTTCCAGATGCTCACCGGAGTGCTGCCTTTTGAGGAAGCGACAGCGGCAGCGACTTTGAAAAAGATAGAACAAGGTTCCCCCCCGCCGTTGGGAAAGTATCTGAAGGGCTGCCCGGAGGAATTGGAGGCGATCATGCGCAAGGCTCTCGCGAAGAATCGCGAGGAGCGCTACGCCTCTGCCGAGGAATTTGGCGCAGATATAACCCGCATGCAGCAACATTACGAAAAGCAGATGCTCGTGGACTATCTGCAAAGCGCAAAAGAGTTGCTGGCGCGCAAGGATTTCGCCAATGCCAAGCAGCAGTTGCTCCAATTGTTGCGAAGGGATCCGCAGAACGCGGAAGCCGATGATCTGCTCCGGCAGATTAAACAAGCCCAGGACCAGCAGCAACGTGCCCAGCAAGCGTTGCAATTGGAGGCAAAAGCGGAAGAGGCATTCCGCCGGAACGAACTCGCCGATGCGATACAGTTCGTCGAGCAGGGATTGCAGCTGGATCCGGGTAACCCGGTCTTGTTGCGCGCGCGCGATGCGATTCTTGCCGCTCAGGCAAAGATGGCTAAATACCGCGAAGCCTTAAAGCGTGCGGAGTCGGCGCTGCAATCGGGAGATCTGGAAACTGCGAGGCAGTCGGTTGATAGGGCGATTTCGATTCAGCCCGAAGATCCACAGGGCCGTAGGCTGGCTGGCCAGATCAGATCCCTGATCGAGCAGCAGCGCCAGCGCGAGCAGGAGGCCGCGCAGAGGAAAAAGAAACTTGCGTCCGATATTGAGGGTGTAGAAAAAGCGATGGCGGACGCCAGATTGCTGCTGTTACGCGGCAGGGTTGCGGAGGCCTTACAGCTACTGGAGGCAATAAAGCCCCAGATATCGAAGATTCCCCCGCAATGGGTTGAGCAGGTTGACCTATTGAAAAAGGAGGCACGGGCCCGGCAAGACCAACAGCCCACCGAGACGCTCGTCCCCGCACCATTCGATCAAGGACAGACGAACTGGGACCGGAATGCTGACCTGGGATCCGATTTCGGCGCCACCTCGATGAACTCGCCCGACATTACCGACGCCCAGGCTCCGAGGTTCGATGAACGGGAAGGCGGAACCCCTCTCCGAGACGGGGGTCTCGGCCTGATACAGGGAGGTCTGGATGATGCGGGCCTGCCCTCTGAGCGACCCTCCTTCGAGGAAGAGAATCCCCCAGTGCGGCCGGCGAGATCGGAACGCCGGACATGGGGGCGGTCGATACTCTGGCTGGGCGTTGCCGCTGTGGTGCTGGTCGCCGTAATCGTATGGCTGGTTCTCCGTCCTAAGGTTGAGCCTCCGCCGGCGCCGGTGTCCAAGCCCACTTATGCCGCGATTAACGCAGAGCCCTGGGCAATTCTCAGAGAGATCACGCCAGAGAACGGAGATGCCAAGAGTGCAATTGGATTGGCGACACCGCTTCGAATAAAACTGCCGCCCGGAGGGTACAAACTTACTTTGGAAGGACCAAATCACGAACTACAACAACGTGTGATTACCGTTCCATCGCAAGGAGGAACGAACTGTTTTGTCATTTTCAGAAAGCCCGACGTGAATCGGCTCTTGGATCAATAACCAGGCATAGCTCAGTTGGTTAGAGCGCTGCCTTAATACGGTACAAATGAGCGGGCGCGCCCTCTTCGGACCTACGATTGTTTCCATACGGCTGGAGAGAACACCAAGAACTCTCCAGCCTGTGATCAGCCGGTGATTCCGCACATCTAGCCGTGAGCCAAACGTTGCCGGAATCACCTTCCGCCATTAGAATTGAAACCACAACCGTTTTCCTGTAGGCCCGTAGCTCAGTCTGGTTAGAGCGCTTCCTTGACACGGAAGAGGTCGATGGTTCGAGTCCATTCGGGCCTACCAGTCCTTAGCCCCGCAAAGTTTCTATCTGTGGGCACTGCCGGTGCAAGTCTTGGCTTTCACGACAGGTAGAAAGTCAAACGGGTGAGGCTCCTTGCCGGTGGAGCTGGGGAGAATGTCCCACGCGGTAAAGGTCACAATCAGACCCTCGTTTGGAAACACCAGTAGGTTCTGCCCGCCGAATCCGCGGCCCATCCAGACGTACTCTGTGGAATCCGGCAGTTTGGACAACCACCACTTGAAGCCATACTTAAATGGCGGCTCGTCGGTCTGAAAGTAGGGCGTCACAGACTCTTTCACCCATTCGCTGGAGACGATCCGCTTGCCATCCCACATGCCCTCGTGCAGATACAAGTAACCGATCTTCGCCAAGTCGCTGCCGTTCAGGTACAAGCCGCCTTCGGTGTCCACGACTCCCAGATACGTGCGCTTCCATTCATGCCTGATCCCCAGCGGTGCGAACAGGTATTTCTGGCCATAGTCGTCGATGTCCTGACCGGTTTCTTTCTGAAAGATATAGGCGAGCAGTTCCGTAACGCCACTGCTGTAGTTCCAGACCCTGCCGGGTTCAGCGGCCATGGGCTTGTCAATCGTGTATTGCACCCAGTCGTCAGTGGCTTCCATCAAGCTGGAATCGCTCCGAGGGTCGTCATACGGCACATCTTCCTCGTGCCATTCCAAGCCCGCGGTCATGGTCAGCAGGTCCCGCAAGGTCATGCGGCGCTTGCGGTCGTCCAGATTTTTCACTTTGGATGTGTCGAAGTATTTCAGTACTGGTGTATCCAGGCCGGCTTTAAACTCGCCGCGCTGCATGGCCGCGCCGATAATGACCGAAGTGATTGTCTTGCTGACCGATTGCATCGTGTGCAGATCCGTGCCGTGATAATAGGGGTGCCACTCCGGATCGAAATAGTTGTAGCGCCCTGTAAGGCGAGCGTTGAGCGGCCCTCGTTCCCCGGCTTCCTTGCCATAGATATTTGCGTAGTCGTGTGGGTAGGTGCGTTCAAAAACCTTCTTGCCACAGCGGAAGACAGCAAAGCTGTCCATCATCTGCGAATATTTCCCCGAGGTCATATCCTTGTCCAGCCTGAGGAGAACCTGCTCATCCAGCCCAACACTGCCCGGGCTGGCGGTTGCCCAGCCTTTGGTTGGCCAGAGGGTTTCGTCCGCGGGCGGCGTCACCGTCTCACCGCCGAAGAGCGGTGCCGTTGAGGCCAGAACGATGGTTCCCGCAAGGGCAACAAGCATGCTGCGTTTTTTCATGGTGACTCCGTTTGAGCACTTTATGGAGCGTGCAAAATTCTATCAAGCGCCCCCAAGCATCGATTCTTTGATTCGCGGCGTGGTTCCCTTGCGTCAAAATCGCTCGTACCTGCGATTCCTACCTGGTGATCTCTACCTGCGAAACAGGCATAAAAGATTTGGGAGAAGACGTTCGATATGGTCTAAGTTGTTGTCTTTTGTATCGGTGGCAGGTTGACACGGTAAAGGTCAGGAGTTCGAGTCTCCACGTGCATACCATTCTCTCCACTCGTCCTTACTGGGTTCCGAGTTCTACGCTTACCTTATACGCCGCTCTTCCCCACTGGAACGGAGCTAACGTAATCACGCCCGACTCAAGCTTCCAGCCCTCTGTCGGATGGGAGTCGACGCTAACGTTCTTGACTGTGCCGCTGATACCGTAGATGCGCAATTGCAGTTCATGAAACCATGGTTGATAAGGTCCAGTCGGGGCAGAAATGCTTACGTCAATGTGGTCAGCGGTTGCTGCGCAGGTGAAATCCATGCGCAAGCTTTCGCCCCTTTTATAGGCCATCGTATTGCCATCATCACTGTAGAGACTGCCGTGGCACTTTGAGCCGGGATACACATTCAAGGTCAGCGGCCCCTGCGGTGTCTCGTCGACATCCTGCACTACCGGTTGCTGAGGAATAATGCTTCCGGCGCGCACATAGACGGGTAGTGTATCGAGGCCGGGAGTGACGTCGAGGTTGCCACCCGGCACTTTCGCACCCGTCCAAAAATCGTACCAGCCATCGGCGGGCAATGAGATCGAGTAGTTGCCCGTAAATTCCCAGACCGTGGGTGCGACCATAAGACTGTTGCCGAACATGAATTCCTCGTCACTCAATGCCAGAGTCGGCTGGTCGGGAAATTCGAGAAACATCGGCCGCATGAGTGGCACACCTGTGCGCGAAGTTTCTTCCATATTGGTATAGATGTATGGCAGCAGCCGGTACCGTGTTTCGATGTAACGGCGGCGGATGGCTTCGTGTTCGGGCCCATCTACCCACGGTTCGCGGAAGCGGGTTTTCTTGGAGGCATGGTTGCGGTAAATCGGATTGAACGCGCCCAACTCCATCCAACGCGTGAGCAGTTCGGGTGTGGGACTTCCATTGAATCCACCAATGTCCGCACCAACGAACGCGTAACCCGACAATCCCAGGTTCAGCAGTTGCGGAACGGAAATTCGCAGGTGGTTCCAGGTGGCGCTGTTATCGCCAGTCCAGGTGGCGGCGTAACGTTCAGCGCCTGCATAGGCCGCACGGGTGAGCACGAACGGGCGCAGATCAGGCTGAAGGCGAAGCAGTCCTTCATAAGTGGCGCGCGCGTTTTCCATCCCGAAGACGTTATGAATCTCGCGATGGTCGGTCTGGCGGCCCTCCACGCTGTGTACCACATCTAGCGGCATGGTCTTCGATGGAAAGCGAAAAACGGCGGGCTCATTCATATCATTCCAGAAGCCGCGAATCCCATCGTGGACGAAATCCGAATAAAGCGTTCCCCACCAGCGGCGGACCTGCTCCCGCGTGAAGTCCGGAAAGGCGCTGTCTCCCGGCCACACTTTCCCAATGTAAACCGAGCCGTCGGGATTCTTCACGAAATCGTCTGACTTGATTCCTTCATCGTAGGGCTTATAGCCGGGTAGCTTGGCGATATGAAGGTCGGTGATCGCAATGATCTTGAACCCCTCATTCCGCAGATCCTTCACCATTTGCTGAAAATGAGGGAAGCGTTCCGCATCCACCGTGAAGGGCCGGTTTTCCTTTTGATAATCGATATCGAGGTAAATCACATCGGCAGGGATTCTGCGCTTGCGGAATTCAGCGGCGATTTCGCGCACCTGCGACTCGGGATAATAGCTGTACCGGCATTGCTGGTAGCCCAACGCGAACAGCGGCGGAAGCGGCATGCGGCCGACCAACTGAGTGAACTGCTCGACCACGCGCTTGGGATCGGGCCCATAGAAAAAGTAATAGTCAAGATTGCCGCCGTCGGCCCCGAACGAATAAGAATCATGGCGCTCTTTCCCAAAATCAAAGCTGCTGCGATAAGTGTTGTCGAGAAAAATGCCGTAAGAAAGGCCATTGCGAAGAGCAAATATGAAGGGGATATCCTTATAAAGAGGATCAGTCGATTCCTGCCATCCAAAACTGTCCGTGTTCCACATGCTGAATGCCAGATTGCGATGGTCCATGGGGCCGGCTTTGTCGCCCAGGCCGAAATAATGTTCGTCCTCCGGCATGGCTTTCCAGACCTTGAACGTGGATCCATTGAACGCCGGCGGCGCGGTGGGCTGGTCTTCTGAGATCGCGTCGCCTGTGGCACTTAAGAACGCGACGCGCAAGGGCGATTTGTAAATGCGCACAATCAGAGACCCCGTATTCAGGGATAGATCGTTCGCCGAATCCCTGATTTCCACCTTCGGTGTTTCGCCTTGGAAGGCGTCCGGCAAAACGGCAAATGATGTCCGGTCGGACCGCCCATCCCGAAGCGTGTAACTTACACGCACTACGGTCGGGGAGAGGGCAGTAATACGAACGCTCCCGCGCTGAGCCTTTACCTCAACTCCGTCCATGTGCCTGCTCGTAGGAGGATACATCTCCAATGCTTTGCCATCCGGTTTGCGCCAACGCCGGCGTGATCGTGAAAGCCGCCGCCAGAGACAGCCTTAGCAAAATGCGCATTCCACCTCCATTCACCGGTAACCGGGAATCCGATTGAGAATTCAGTTGGTCAGTGCTGAAGCTTGAAGTCCGCGGTGCAATTATTTTTTGGCGCCGCTTACGGCAGGCGAATCCAGCTTGCTCTCCATCGCGCGATCAAACTTGGCCAGCTCGGGCTTGCTGATTCTCACGTCCTTCGTGGCTACATCGTTCTGATAAATGCGCTCGCCCACTCTCAAGCGTGACGCCGAGTAAAATTCAATCTCCATTTTGTAACCCTCAGGAGCCTTTTCCTCGCGATACCAAATGACACGCTCACTATTCTGGGTTTCTTCGCGGTGATAGGTGAGCTTTAGTTTTGGATTATCTTTGAGCTGAGACCCTGTCGTCGATGGATAAGCGCGCCCGGCCAGGTCAGTCCCGCTAACGCCACCACTGGCGTATTGGTCTTCGAACGCAGTGGGCAGGCCCAGGTCGGCGGCGCGCTTCGCGGGATGGAAATCCAGCGCAAGCTCGGACACATATTGCTTCTTACGGAATCGCACGCTGAGCAAATCCCCACCCGGCAATTTCCATCCCGAAACGATGTCTCCCTGTTGCTCCTGGCCGATGTCGGGAGCTCGTTTCATAGCGTCGAGCAACTGCACTGGCGTCATGCCCAGGTCGAGCCCGCAAATACTGGAGGCATCCAGGTCGCGTTTGGTATCGCATGGTGTTTGGGCAGTAGTCTCGCGGCAGAACAATGAGACAACCAGACAAACGAAGCACAAGACCGGAAAAGTTGACCTTGGGCAACTCACATGGCGAGCCATGAGGACTTCCTTCGCGGCGCTTAGCCTAACATGCCAGCATTTGTTGTTTACCAGAAAAGTAAGAGAAAAATTATCGGAAGCCGCCACCAGGGTGAAAGTTGGAACAGAGGAACGTCTCGAAAGTCTGGAAACGAAAATGCGCCGAGGAAAGATCAGCCGCGCTTACGTACTGCCGCCAATTCCAAGCCCACCGGAACACCCTGCGCAATCCTGATGCGGACCACAGCCTCAAACGGTTTCAAATCCCCCGGCGAGGAGGCTGAAAGCTGAGATAGCAGCGCCTCTAGTGAACTTCGGCGGCTGACGAATTCCACTGCCGCTTGGGTTCCGAATGTCGTAGTTCCCGCCAAGACCAGCAGAGAACGAGCTGGGTTCAGGCCCGGCATCAAAGCCACGATGGCGTAGTCTTCGACCAAAGGAGTTCCAGAAGGACTGGCCACGAAGGCTTTGGGCTCATTCGGATGCGGATGCACATTGACGATAGCCAGATCGCCTTTCCGCTCTCCTTCCGTCAGCCTTTGAAAGACGAACTCGCGCGTGCTGGGCAGATCCGATAACCTCAGGTTCTCGGAAGGAGAACCGACAAAAATCAGATTATTGTTGTTGGCATCATCCAGAGAGAAAAGACTGCCGCGCTTGACCCGAATCCGCTGCCGTAAGTCGTTGAAAACCTGATCCAGTTCGTGTATCGCGAGGACCTCTCCGACACCTGTGTAGTGGTCCCAAACCTGATTCTTAGCGTCGCGCCTGGGGTCAAAATAGCGCATCCCGGTTTCTGGACGTCCCACAAACGCGCCATTGCTGAAGATAACCCAGGGTGCTTCCGGCCCCTGCAGGAATGGGTACCAGAACACGCGAAATGCGTTGGCTGCAGGTTCTGATGGCGGGGCCAGCGATGCCTGTACGGTTCTGCGTCCGCGCAAAAGCTCCGCCGTCGCGATCCAGGAGATGGCCGCCAAGATAGAAAGCAGGACGACGGCTGCCAGCCACTTGCGCGAGCTGCTTTGGGTTCGAACGTCCGTTTCTTCCGGCTCAATTACCGCGTCGCGGACCGGCCGGCCGTTCGTCCGATAACGAAAATGCAGGGAATAAGAGCCCTTGGGCACTTCGACAATGATTGGGTCATTGGCTCCCTCTAAAGCATAGTAGTCAGCCAACTTTGCGCGAAGCCGCGCCGCTTGCACTCGAATTGCGGAGTCGGACTGGGGATCAAAATCGGCCGGGCGTCCGTAAACCTCGGTGGCAATCTGGTATTCCTTGATGTGGACGCCGGGATTATCGATTTCCTTCTGAGCCAAATAACGGAGAAGCCTGCACAGGGAATCGGAGCCGTGAAGCGCTTCGCTCGCGCACAGGCGATCAAGCTGGCTCAACAAGTGGTCCCGCTCAGACATGGAAGGGGTCCCTGTAACAATGTGTAACAAAAGGTAACATGGCTTTGGAAGTCATTGTCAAGCAGGATATTGTGCTTGTATCAGTATCAGCACAGAATGAAACTTCCTTACTTGGTCAGTGAAGATCAAAATCACCGACTGTTAAAAACCCTAAACACACGGAGATGTGTGTGCCATGGGTGGTTTTCTGTGCCGGAGGGGATGCCTGAGCCAAGGCATTCAGCTTGCCTAAAAATCTCTGTGGGGAGATTTCGCAATGAAACGTTGTTTCTGTGCTTGTGGTGTCTTCGCGTCGCTATTCCTCCTTTTTCTTACCCTCGCAACAGCCCAGAATGATCGAGGTTCAATCACCGGGAAAGTGACTGATTCTACAGGCGCGATCGTCGCTGGCGCTTCTGTGAAGGTAACCAACACCGGAACCGGCAGCACGTTTGAGGCTACAACCGGTGCTGATGGGCTCTACGCAACGCCGGAAATCCTCCAAGTGGGCACGTATCGCGTGGAAGCTTCCCACTCGGGCTTTAAGACCGCAGTGAGCGAAGACTTGGATCTGCGCATCGGCGACGTCCGCGAAGTCAACCTCACTCTGCAAGTTGGACAAGCTCAGGAAAGGGTTACGGTGACCGCCGGTACACCGATCATCGAAACCGAAACGAGTTCAAACGGGGATGTGATCGAGGGCCGCCAAGTAACCGAACTTCCCCTACGGGACCGCAACTTTACCAGTCTTGCGCTATTGACGCCGGGTGTCGACCGCGCCTTCGGAGCGGTGGTCACAGACTCCTTCGTGTTCAACCAAGGCGACCCTAATGCCGGCGGCAACGGGATCAGCGATTCACGCGGTGATACTCCGGCCTCGCGATTTTCCCGCTCTGGCGGCTCGGCCATCACCGCTAACGGCTTGCGGACTGGCAACAATAATTTCACTCTGGATGGTGTCGACGATAACGAACCGATCTTCGGCGAGATCGGCGTATTCCCGAATCCCGATGCCATTCAGGAATTTCAAGTCCAAACCAGTTTGGCGAAGGCTGAGTCGGGACGTGGCGGCGCCCAAGTCAATACTTCTCTTAAGTCCGGGAGTAACGACTTTCACGGCCTCGCCTCGTACTATGGCCAGAATGCGTACTTGAATGCAACGGCGGCGTTAATTCTGCGTGATCGGGTCACTCAAGGGCTGACGGCGACGGAACTCCCCAAGACCCAAACACATGTGAACGAGTTCGGCGGCATGATCGGCGGGCCAATCATCAAGAACCGAACCTTCTTCTTTGGTGATTATCTGGGTCAACGCAACAGCATCCCAAACGCGTTCCGCGACGCCGTGCCGACTGCGGGCGCGCGCAACGGAGACTTTTCGGCATTTACACAGCAACTGGTGGATCCCGGAACAGGAGGCGCTGCCGGTCTTCCCGCAGGTACCCCGCTCCTTGGCAATGTGATTCCAAATCTGGCCAGCCGAGCGGACTTCAGTCCGATCGCACAGAAGATATACAACCTCTTTCCGCTCCCTAACTGCACCACTGCGCAATGTATGGTCAACCCCAGCAGCGCTAACAATCCGAACTACTTCGGGACGCGCAAGTACACCGAGAAGATAGATTCGTTCGACATCAAGATTGACCACCGCTTCAGCAACAGCAATAACGCTAATTTTCGCTTCACTCGCGATAACCAAAACAACACCCGCAGCAATTTCTTCCCTGGGCAACTACCGACGGCCGGTTTCGGCGCCGGAGTTGAGCTGGGCAATACACGCCAGGTTGTGGCTACCGATACTCACATCTTCTCGCCCACCATCCTGAATGAGGTCAAATTCGGCTACACCAGCGTGGATTTAGGGATTGACAACTGTGGTGTGCAAGGAGCTTGTGGAGTCAGCCCCACCTGGTGCAACGATTTTGGAATTCCTAACTGCAACAAAGGCACCGCGGCAACCACCGGTGGATTGTTACTTGGAATCGGCGGAGGCAGCCAGCCCGGTGACATCGAGTTCCTTGGCGACGGCGGCATTTTCCAACAGACTTCGCATAGCTTCTATGTTGCCGATTCGGTCACGATTATCAAGGGCAAGCACACTTGGAAAGCGGGACTCGAAGTTCGCCCTCATCACATCGACCAGCTCGACTCAGGGGGATTCGGCGACCTGAAGGGCGCAATGGCATGGTCCAATGGCGGCACCAGTTGCAGTGGCACCCCCCCGGTTTGCACAGTAGGCGCTGGCCACACAGGCGTCAATCAGGCCGACGCTCTACTGAGCGTAAGTGCCGATTTCTCCAACTCAGGCACCGTGGCCGGCGGCGACAAAGCATTTCAGCTTCACAACATTGAGTATGCGTTCTACGTGCAGGATGACTGGAAAGCTACACCCAATCTCACCTTGAACCTCGGAGTCCGCTGGGACATTCTGCCGCTGTATCACGAAGTGGATCACCGCATTGGCAATTTCGATCCCACCACCCTGACGCTGAATCGCGCATCCGGGTCACAACCCTTGGTTGACACTCGCTTTGATAACGTCGGCCCGCGCGTCGGGTTCGCCTATTCCTTCGGGCCGCAGCGGAATATGGTGATGCGCGGTGGCATCGGAGTCTTTTACGCGCTGGAAGGCTTCGGCGGCGACTATCCGCTGGTCCTTAATCCCCCAAACGTGAACCAGGTATTCGATGGCGGACCAACTCCGCCCATCAACCTTCAGACCGGACCGCCGGTCGCCACGGTAACGGATCCGCCGGTGCTCACGACGGGCACAACATTAATCAACATTCCGAAGGGCAATTTCAAGAACGAGACCATCTACGAAGCCAATCTCAGTTTCGAATACCAGTTCGCAAAGGATTACGTGCTGGATGTGGGCTATGCCGGAAATCGAAGCCGCCATCTGCTGGCGGAGCGCCAACTAGGAACGAATGGCAACGGGCTGGGTGCGGTGTCGGTGAACAACGGTACTTTCGGCTGCGGCGCCGGAACGACCTGCTTCTTCGGCGACGTGCGCGCTTTTGAAGGCCGCGCCAACGAGGATTACGACTCATTGCAGGCCAAACTTGAAAAACGCTTCTCCGCCGGGCTGGTGGGAACGGCGGCATACACCTGGAGCCACAACATTGATAACAGCACGGGGTTGTTCGGCAACCCGGGTGACCAACGAGGAAATCAGGGTGGTCCGATTGACCCGTTGAATTTCAATATTGACCGCGCCAGCTCGCGCGCTTGACCACCGGCACGTTTTTTCGGGCAGCATCCTGTACGATCTGCCCTTTGGGAAAGGCAAGCGATATGCGACCGCCGGTGGTGTTTCCGACAAGGTATTCGGCGGCTGGCAGTTGAACGTGATTCTCAACGGTTCGACCGGGCAGCACTTCTCGGTGATAGGCAACGGTACTGGTAGCGGAGGCACGACCATTGCTAATATTGTCGGAGATCCTTACGCGAACCGGCCTCCGGGGGCAATCCTCAACGTAAACGCGTTTCAGGACCCAATTGCTGGCAATCCCGGAACCACTTGCATCAACAACCTTGCAAACAATCAGGTCTGTTGGGGAAACTCCGGCCGGAACCACTTCACCGGGCCAGGATACTTCCGCACCGACATGTCGCTCTTTAAGAATACAAAGCTCACTGAGCGTGTAAACATGCAGATCGGATTTGAGGCGTACAACCTCTTGAACCAGGACAATGCGCTCGTGCCCAATACTAATATCGACAATGACCCGCAGTTCGGAACCTTTGTCAATACCATTCTGCCGCCACGTATCGTGCAATACCGGTTCAAACTCATTTTCTAGCCGTTGTGTTACTCCGCTCGACCCAGGGTCTGACAGGGCCCTGGTTCGAGTTTTTTTGTGAAGCGGGCGTTCGGCGGAAGGGTTGGATTGTTAGAATAGCGCTGCAATGCGGTATTCGTTCCTCAGGTCATCTTTGCAGGTAATTGCCTTCACAGTCTTGTTCTTCATGTGTTCGGCGGTTGTGGCCCAGGAAACACCGGCATCCCATCGCGAACGGTTCGCTCCCCGGGAACAGACTTTAAAAAAAGCCGAGCAGGACCTCGACGCCAAACTGTTCGCATCATCCGGATGATGGCCATCTGCTGAGCGATCGCGGCCTACTGCGCTTAGAAACAAAACGGACAGAAGAGGCCCTTGCTGATCTTCGAAAAGCTTGCCAGCTTCTGCCTGCCGACGCCCAGATGCACGTCAATCTTGCTTACGGACTTCTGGTGTCGGGTCATAGTTCCGAAGCCGTAGACGAAGCCGGAAAAGCGGTTTCCCTTGACCCCAATCACGCAGCTGCCCACGCGCTCCTGGGACGCACTTTGATTGGCTCCGATGACACTATCAAAAACGGCATCGAGCATCTGCAACGCGCGCTCGATATTTTTCCCGACCAGCCCAACCTGCGCTTCGACCTGGTCAACGCGCTGCGAAAAACCCGGGATTATGCCGCTGCGGGAATTCAGCTCCGAATTCTGCGCGACTCACTGCCTCCCGGCAATGCCCGGCTGGAATACACCCAAGGATTGATGTCTGCCGATCTGGGGCGTCCAGAAGCTGCGGCCGCGAGCTTTCGCCGCGCGGTGGCGCGGGACCCGGATTTTGCGAGGGCGTTTTCGCCAGATCCAATTGCCCGCAGAGCATTTTCGCCGGATCCCACGTTACTTCCGATGTGGCAAGATTTGGGAGCGGCACTCGTGCGTTTGGGCCATTGGGATGAAGCCTCGAGCGTTCTAGGCGGCGTGGCTAAGGCACGGCCAGATTTGTTCCAGGTCGCATACTTGAATGCGCTGGCCTTGCGGAATTCGGGCAATACGAAAGCTGCCGAGGATGAGGCCCGCCGCGCGGCCGCGCTCAACCAGAAATCTGCCGACGCGCACACGCTGCTGGGAATCACCCTCTCCTCGCAGTCCCGTTTTCAAGAAGCCATTGCGGAACTTGAACGCGCCGTCGCGCTCGATCCTGGTTCTTTTGACGCTCAACTTTATCTCGGACGTGCTCGCTATGGATTGAGCGATGCGACCGGAGCAGCCCAGGCTTTGCAGCAAGCAGTCAAGATTCGCCCCGCTGACTCGGAAGCACGTTTCCTCCTGGGCACCGTGCTGGAAATCGCCGGAGACAAAGATGGCGCGATTGCTCAGTACCGCGAGTTGCAATCCCTCAGCCCGCAGGATCCACGTGGTTATTTGGGCATGGGAAGCCTTCTTTCCAAGTACGGCCAGAATGAAGTGGCTATCGAGCAGTTGCAGCGTGCGCGTTCTCTCGATCCGCAAAATTTTGAAACCAACATGGCGCTCGGCCGGCTTCTAGCCAAAACGGGCAAGTTTGAAGAAAGTATTCCGTGGCTTGAGCAGGCTTCCCACGAGCGCCCTGACAGTCCTGAAGTGCACTATCAGCTTGCCCTCAGCCTGCAACGCGTCGGCCGCGCCGAACAGGCCTCGCATGAATTCGCCGAAGTTGAGCGCTTGAACCGGCAACGTCGATCGGGGAAGGAGAATCCTTAGCCATGGCCGCTCACAGATTCTCCCTCCGCCCGCTCCTCATGTTTATGTTGTGCGCTGTGGCGTGCGGCACCAGGTCGTGGTCGCAAGCCAGTAGTCCCCCAACCCAGTCAAAGCCGGAAGGTCAGATGGGCGGAGTTTCGACGGGAGGCGCCTACGCGCCGGTCAAGGATGCAAAGAACCGTCCCATCACTGCGGGAGGCTTTGTGGACGGCGCTCCGGTAATTTTTGAGGACGCCACAACAAAATCTGGGCTCGCCAATTTTCAACACGTCTCCGGCACGCCCGAGAAAAAATACATTTTGGAAGCGCCGGGGTCTGGATCGCCATTCTCGATTATGACAACGATGGCTGGCCCGATATTTATCTGGTCAATGGTTCCACCTATGATGCGTTGGCCGGAAAGCAAAAGTCTCCACGCGCGGCGCTCTATCACAACAATCACGATGGCACCTTCACCGATGTGACCGAGCATGCCGGCGTCGCGAATGAGCGCTGGGGATTCGGAGTTGCCGTCGGTGACTTTGACAACGATGGCTGGCCAGATATTTACGTTACCAACTACGGCAAGAACCACCTTTACCATAACAATCACGACGGCACATTTACCGACATCGCGGAGAAGGCCGGCGTCACGCTAGGCGGTTGGTCCACCGGCGCGACCTTTGGCGACTACGATGGCGATGGCCGTCTCGATTTATATGTCGCCGGATATGTGAAATTCGATGTGAACAATCCGCCAATACCGGGGACCGCGGCAACGCAATACAGTTTTTGCCAGTACCGGGGAGCGCCGGTCATGTGCGGACCGCGCGGACTGCCCGGTGAGCGCAACCATTTATTCCACAACAACGGCGACGGCACATTCACGGACGTGAGCGAAAAGGCGGGCGTGGCGAACGAGAAGGGCTATTACAGTTTCGGGACGGCATTCGCCGACGTTAACGATGATGGCCGGCTGGACTTGATCGTGGCCACCGATTCTGTCCCGCACTATCTGTTCCTTAACAAGGGCGACGGCACTTTTGAAGATTACAGTTATGCTTCCGGATTCGCGCTGAATGAGAACGGACGCGAGCAGGCTTCCATGGGATTGGCGGTTGGCGACTACTCGAACGATGGCCGTCTCTCCCTCTATGTCACCAACTTTTCCGACGATTATTACACCCTCTATAAGAATGAAGGCAAGGCGAATTTCTCTGATGTGACCTTTCAATCTGGCATTGCCGAGGTGACCATTCCGTTCCTCGGATGGGGCACCGGCTTTCTAGATTACGACAACGACGGCTGGAAAGACCTTTTCGCAGCCAACGGACACGTGTATCCCGGAGTCGACCAGTACGATTGGGGAATGACTTACCGGCAGAGGCCGCTCCTGTTCCACAACTTGGGTGGAAAGCGTTTCGAAGCCGTTCCTGCCGCTACTAACAGCGGATTGGCGGTAATCATATCCGGCCGGGGAGCCGCCTTCGGAGATTTGTTCAATGACGGCAAGGTGGACGTCATTATTAATAGCCTCGACGGACCGCCAATCTTGCTACGTAACGTTGTTGAAAACGGCAACCACTGGATCGACCTGAAGTTGGTCGGCGGGGCAGGGAGTCCACGCGACGCAATCGGCGCCAAAGTATTCGTGACCGCTGGCGGCGTCACACAGCGCAATGATGTGCTCAGCGGAGGCAGCTACTGCTCCAGCAATGACCTGCGGCTTCATTTCGGCTTGGGCAAAGCTCCGCGCGTGGACAAGTTTGAGATTCGTTGGCCGAGCGGCAAGACACAGACCGTCGAGATCGCTGCGCTGGATCGGATTTATACGATTGAAGAAGGAAAAGGTGTGGTCGTAGGAAATCAGGTCAAAGACCAGATCAAAGATCAGATCAGAGACCAGAAATGACTTCCGTGCCCCACCTTCGATTTGCCGGGTTAATTCTCACGCTCATCATTATTATTACGACTGCATTCGCGCAAGCGAATCCTCCACCTGCCGCACCCTCGGCGGAACAGGCGCTCCAGGCCGCTGCTGACTTGCTACAAAAAGGCCAGTTCGCGGAAGCCGCGCCCCTGGCCAGAAAGGCGGTCGCGCTTGCTCCCAACTCCGCGGTCGCGCATAACCTTCTTGGGCTGGTTGAAGAGCAGTTGAAGCAACCGGCAACCGCGCAGGCCGAATATGAGCGCGCCATTCAACATGATCCAAAGTTCGCTGCCGCCCGTGCAAACCTGGGGAATTTGCTTCTCGAGCAAGGCAAGCTGGTCCCTGCACGCGTACAGTTGCAACAGGCAATCACTCTCGATCCCAACAATGCGCATGCTCACTACAATCTGGCATTGTTGCTGATAAAAGATAATGAATACGCAAATGCCGCCGACCAGTTCGAAGCGGTGCAAAAACTCCGGGGAGACGATCCAACCGTGGCGCTGATGTTCATCGGCGCTGCCCTCAAAGCGGACCAGGCCGACCGGGCTCTTCATGCGGCCAACGCACTTGCCGCCGTGAATCCCGGGAACGCCAAGGTCCTTTTCAATCTTGCCCTGATGCTGGCGCAAAATGCGCAGTACGCAAAAGCTGCGGAACTGTTTACTCAGGTCAATCAACTGCAGCCGGATACGCCTGAAGTGCTGTACAACCTGGGAGTGGCGGAGCACAACTTGAAGTATCTGGACGCAGCGGCAACTGCCCTTGCCGAGGCCGCCGATTTGAAGCCGGAACTCGCCGAGGCGCATTTCCGTCTGGGACTAATCGCTTCAGAACGGCTTGATTCCGAGAATGCGATTCTCGAGTTTCATCACGCCATCGAGCAGTCTCCCAATCGTGCGCAATACTACTATCTTCTCGGGCGCGAGCAGTTTGCGCTGGGACGGTGGGAGCTGGCAGCGGCCAGCTACGGCAAGGCCGCTGAACTCGATCCCAAGCAGGCCCTCTACGCGCTCAGTCTCGGGAATGCTTTGTTTCGCGCTGAGAATTATGCCGCTGCTGCAACCGCATTTGAAATGACTGCGTTGCTCGAGCCCAAGACCGAAGACATTCAGTACCTTATCGGCTACTGCTACCGCGTGCAGGGGTCGCTTGATAAGGCAAGCGCTCATCTTGAGCAGCAGTTGAAAACCGATCCCAACCATGTGAAGGCTCTCGACAGCCTGGGCTTCATCCTGCTCGAACAGGGAGACGCTCAGGGCGCGCAGGCACAACTGGAGAAAGCAAGCGCCATCGCTCCCGATGACCTTGATGTGAGCTTTGATCTGGCGCGCACCTATGCCCGAAACAAACAGACCGACAAGGCCATTGAAGCATTTCAGCGCGTGCTCCGCCTGAGCCCGGAAAACAGTCAGGCGCACTATCAGTTGTTCCTGCTCTATAACCGTACGCAGCGCGGCGATGAGGCCAAAACGGAGCTCGCCGAGTTCCAGCGGCTGCAGGAAATGGACAAAATGGTTCGCCGCGAAGAAACCGCACTCAGCAAGATTCGGAAAGCGCAAGCTGATCGTGGGCAGAGCGCTACGCCCCAGAACTCTAGTGCCGGAGAAATTCGATGAGACTACACGCCGCACTCCGCGCCGCAGCCGTATCTGCGCTGCTGACGACATTCGCATTTGCTCAAGGTCTGCCTAAAGTTGAAAAAGTAGATCCTCCGAACTGGTGGCTGCAGATGCCTTCTCCGATGCTCCTGGTCAAGGGAGAAAATCTTGCCGGCCTGCAAGTAACCTCGCAAACATCGGGCGTCAGCGTCACGCGCACGCGATCTGAAGAGACAGGGCACTACTTACTTCTGTGGCTAGAGATTGCCCCCGACGCAAAGCCAGGCCCAGTGCGGCTTACGGCGAAGCGGGACAGTGCGTCGGTCGAAATTCCTTTCTCCATCGCAACCCGCCGGCCGCCGGCCGAAGGCTTCAACGGTTTCGGGCCGGACGACGTCATTTATCTCATCATGCCGGACCGCTTCGCCGATGGTGACCCGTCCAATGATTCGCCCCCGCAATCTCCCGGCACCTACGATCGCTCCAAAGCCCGTGCGTATCACGGCGGAGACCTGCGCGGCATTCGGCAACACCTTCCATACCTGCATGACCTGGGTGTCACAACCATATGGATCAATCCCATCTACGACAACGACAATCATTCGCCCGGCGGCTATCACGGCTATGGCGCCGTGGATTTTTACGCTGTGGAGGAACATTTCGGAACCCTCCAGGATTACCAGGACCTGGTGCAAGAATCGCACCGCATGGGAATAAAAGTGTTGCTGGATGTAGTCGTGAACCATTGCGGCATGAAGCATCCCTGGCTCGATCTCGCTCCCGAGCCAGACTGGCTCAACGGTACCCGGCAAAACCACACCATCTCCGACGGCGCTTTCGAGCTTATTCCGGACCCGCATATGCCGCCGGCTCAATGGCGGCACGTAGTAGATGGATGGTTCTTCAACGTGCTGCCGGACCTCAATCAAAACAACCCGGACATGGCCCGCTATTTGATTCAGAACAGCGTCTGGTGGGCGGAAGAAGGTGGACTCGACGGCTTCCGTCTGGATACTTTTCCCTATGTTCCGCGCAGTTTCTGGTCTGAGTTTCACAAGTCACTGTTTCAGATTTACCCGCACTTCACCACCGTTGGCGAAGCCTTCAACGGCGATCCGACCGTGACCTCATTCTTTGCCGGAGGGCAGCCTCGCTACGACGGTATCGATTCTGGAGTGAGCACCGTCTTTGATTTTCCTTTCTTCTTCACCATGCGCGACGTGCTCTTAAAGAACAAGCCGCCGGCGCAACTTGAGCAGGTATTCCGGGAAGATTGGCTCTATCCGCATCCTGAAAATCTGGTCACGTTTCTGGGAAACCACGATACCACGCGTTTCATGGGCGAAATCGGCGCCACTCGCGAAAAACTGAAAGCCGCATTCGCGCTGCTCCTCACGACGCGGGGGATTCCGCAGATTTATTATGGCGACGAAATTGGCATGCCCGGAGGCGGCGATCCCGACAACCGCCGCGATTTTCCCGGCGGTTTCCCCGGCGATGCGCGCAATGCGTTTGTTCCCTCAGGACGTCTGCCAGAAGAGCAGGAAATTTTTACGTACGTGCAGCAGTTGGTTCGTCTACGCCACGACCATGAAGCGTTGCGGCAAGGTAAACAATGGTATCTGGGATCGGATCAGGATTTCTTCGCCTATTCGAGAATAGCGGGAGACGACCGCCTGATGATGATCCTTAATAATGCAGACCACCCCACGCATATTCAGTTGAACCTGACGAAAACTCCGCTGGCCAACGCCATTCACTCCAAGGGTTTGCTCGGCGCAGGAGCGGAACACCTTGCCAGTGCTCAGTTCGAAGCCGACATCCCGCCGCACACGGTCGCCATCTACGCCTTGCAGTGACTACGACAATGACGTTGACAATGACCGCCGCCAATTCTTCGCGGTGACGACCCTTGACTGCTTCAAAGGGGTGCCGGAGGGTTATCGAAAGTTGTCGGCCAGCATGAGGTGGTTTCGAGCTTCATCGAGCTGCACGTAGAGTATCGATCGGCCGTCAGGCGAAACGCCCATCCCCGGGGCTCCGGAAAATGGTTGCTTTTCCCAGTAGGCAACTGTCGTGATCTTTTGGGAACGAAAATCGAAAAACTTGATAGCAGCGCGTTGCTGCTCAGGGGCTGCGAAGTAAATTCCGTCGGATACGACTCCGAAATATCCCCACCCTGTTCCAGGCGGGTCGTCCAGGATTTTGACTTCCGCGCCACCATCCACCGGGACGCGAAATATTCCCGGTGAATCGAACTTCGTGTAGTAGAGGAACGCGTGATCTGGCGACTCAAACGCCGCAAACCCGCCATTCTTGGTAATCTGAACCGCAGACCCTCCCTCGACCGGCATCTTCCAAACCTGCCAAACTCCGCTGCGGTCAGATGCAAAATAAAGCCATTTGCCATCCCCCGACCAACTGGCCACCCCATCGTCCGAGCTGTCGTTTCGAAACCGTCGAGGCGGTCCTCCGTCTGCGCTGATCACGTAAATGTTGGGGTGGGACGTTAAGCGGGTGTCGAACGAGATCTGACGACCATCGGGCGACCAGCGCGGAGTGCCCGTCAGAGGACCATTGAACGAAGTCAACTGAACCAGATGCGAGCCATCCGGGTCGCACCGCCAAATTTCGAAGCTGCCGGAGCGAGTGGACTGAAAAACGATGTGCTTGCCGTCCGGAGAATACTGAGGGCCTTCTTCCTGCAGGGTAGAGTAAATCAATTTTTCCGGCTTTCCGCCGTGATGTGCTTGATCGACGGGAATACGCCAGATGTTCTCGTTCCAAAACTGATCGGAGTAAGCGAGTCTGTGACCCTTGAGGCTCACGACCGGCATCTGTGCCCGATCCGCCCCGACCGCGGCTCGTTGAGGAGTCCCACCGGCAAGCGCAATCCGCCACAAACCCCAACCGGCTCCTCCACGATTAGAAGAAAAAAGGATCTCCTGGCTGTCTGGCATCCAGGCAATGCCCTCCAGCAGGCGGTCGTCGAAAGTAAGGCGGTGGGCGTCGCCCCCTCCAGACGGCATCACGTAGATGTCTCTGACATCTTTCGTGTCGCGGACGAAAGCAATGCTCTTTCCATCGGGAGAAAACTGTGCGTCGTCATCGCCAACCGAGGGCGAAGGTGGAGTGCTGAGACGGTGAGATTCCAGAGTGTCGATCGAAAGCGCGTAAACGGCACAAGGCTCCTCGGCGGAGGTCTTGTAAGAGTAAGCTAGGCGCTTTCCATCAGGCGACCAGCTCAAGAGCGGTTTGCAAACGAGGTGGTCGGGCAGGTCGGGCAGCTGGAGTAGCTTGCGTGGTGTGCCTCCCAATGCCGGCACAATGTAGAACCCGGGCTTTTCATTTCGTGCCGAGTGAACGAAAGCAATGTAGCGGCCGTCGGGAGACCATGCCGGAAGGAAGTTATTTCCAAAGTTCTTGGTGATTTGTATGGAGTTCTCTGTGCCGATTTGCTTTACGTAGATGTCCACCGGATAATGTTTCTCTGCATCCCAGGTGAACGCGATTTCATTCCCATCGGGCGAGAACGAGGGTTCTGAGTCTCCCCAGGGAGTATTCGTCAACGGAACCAGCCGCACTAAGGCGGAAACTGCCGGCTTAGGACTTCGAAAAAGCCCAAACCACGCACCCATCCCTAGCGCCAGCAGAAAGCCAGCCAGGGCAGCGGCTCCTAATTTCCAGTGCTTCCGGTGCCAAGGGGTATCAGTCGGAGACCGGTCCTCGCCGTTGAGACTTGTTGCAAGCGCGCTGCTCTGATCCGCGTCTGGCGTTAATCCCGCCGCTGCGGCGCCCGATGACCCATTGCCCGCACCGGTCTGCACCGGAGCAATAAAACGATATCCTCGGCGCGGCACCGTTTCTACAAAGCGAGGGGTATCGGCATCATCGCTCAGCGCCTGGCGAAGTTTTTTTACTGCGCTGTTCAGGCTGTGATCGAAGTCAACAAAAGTATCGCTCGGCCATAGTCGCTGCCGGAGGTCCTCCCGGCTTACCAGTTCCCCCGGATTTTCCAGCAATATCCCCAGAATTTGAAATGGTTGGTCCTGAAGCTTGACCTTGACGCCATTCTTCCGCAACTCTCCAGCCCGCAGATCGGCCTCGAAGACCGAGAAGCGAAACGATCTCGTCGCTGAGCTGGTTCGATTCATATCAGAAAACTGCCTGAGGGACTCCTTTTGCGAGTTTACCACTGGCAGGTTATGAGTCGCGACACCGCCGGGCAGTACCAGCTGCAAACCTTCACCCTCCAATGTCTCCTTCGCCTGTTTGCGCGTCATGATCAGTTGAACGAATTAGGCAAGGGTTTGGTTCCGTCCTTCTGATCATCCCGGTGACCAGATGGAGCGTATCGGTTGTCCGTGCTCCACCCGGTGAAATTCTTACAGGTCACCGTGTCCTCTAAGCAGCTCATTTCCAGAGGGTTATCTGGTCACGTCCGGACCTCGCACGAATGACCCGCAAAGCATTGTCAGTTTTTCTGACCCGCAGTTCAATAGCTTTGGGCGCGGCCAAACTGATCGGCGTCGCCCAATAAACAAACGAGGAGGCTCTATGAAAAAGCACGGCGTGGCAGTTCTGGCCGCATTGGCTGTTCTGGTGGCGTTGACTATGCCATCGTTCGCACAGCACGCGGAATTGATGAAGATTGACGTCCCCTTTAACTTTATCGTGGAAAACCAGCGGATGCCCGAGGGTAGCTACACCATTCAGCCCAGTCGAAATGGGACAGTACTCATTCGCAGCGTCGATGGAAAGTTCACCAGCACCGTGTTGTCGTTGCCGGCTCCTTTGGCAGAGACCGCAACGGAGTCACAGGTCGTCTTCTACCGTTACGGCGACCATTACTTCCTGGCCCAACTGTGGATGCAGGGGCAAAACACCGGCCGCGAACTACTCAAAGGACGCGCTGAGTCAGAGCTTGCCCGTAAGGGCGTTCGGCGGACTCTAGCTTCGCTGGCAGCGCACTGACTTTAAGCCTGCTGGTGGAGCGCTGGGGGCCGGGCCCACACCCGGTCCCCAGCGCTTTTATTTTTGCAGACAAAACGCATTTTTACCCGGCTGAATGCTAACGCCGAGTGCTGAATGCTTTTTAGCGCACTCTGTTCTAGAATCATTCGTTTGCCTCTGATCATCTGTTCCTACTGAGGACGATTACTTTGTCTGAAACCATTTATGACGTAGCCATAATCGGCAGCGGACCTGCCGGATACACCGCCGCCATTCGCGCGGGCCAATGGGGCCTGAAAACCGCGCTCATCGAAAAAGACGGATTCCTCGGCGGCACGTGCCTGCACGTGGGCTGTATTCCGACCAAGGCGCTCCTGTTCAACGCCGAACTCTGGGACCATCTCAAAGAAGCCAAGGAATTCGGCATCGAGGGCGTGGACGCGCGCAAGTTGAACTGGGCCGCGGTCCAGGATCGCAAGTCGAAGATCGTGGCCAAGCACGCCAAAGGCCTCGAGTTCCTGATGAAGAAGAATAAGGTTGAGACCGTGAAAGGCTACGGCAAACTGACGGGCCCCGCGCAGAATGGTTTATTGACAGTCGAAGTCGTGAATGACAACAAAGCGAGTCATCTCAAGACCAAGAACGTGATTCTCGCCACTGGCTCGGAAGCCCGCATGCTACCCGGCCTGGAAGCTAACGACAAAATTCTCACCAACATCGAGATTCTCAGTCTGAAAGAAATTCCGAAGTCGATTGTCGTTGTGGGCGCGGGCGCGGTTGGAGTGGAGTTTGCTTCGATCTATCGCTCCTTCGATTGCGATGTGACCATCATCGAAATGCTGCCGCGGCTGGTTCCAATTGAAGACGAAGAAGTCTCCAAGGAACTGGCTCGCGTTTTCCGCAAGCGCGGCATCAACTTCCATACCAGTGCAAAGGTCGACAAGGTAGAGAAGACGAAGGCTGGAATCGCCGTCACCATCACGGTCGACGGCAAACAGCAGAAGATCGACGCCGAGAAAATCCTGATCGCGGTAGGCCGCAAGCCGCGCACGCAGAACATCGGCCTGGAACGCACCAAGATCAAGCCGGACCGCGAATTCATCAAAACGGATTCATGGATGCAGACTGCCGAACCCGGAGTATACGCCGTGGGGGACATCGTGCTGGGCACGCCGCAACTGGCCCACGTTGGCGCCATGGAAGCGATTGTTGCTGTCGCCAAGATCGCCGGCAAACCGGGCAAGCCGATCAATCCCGAACACATTCCTGGAGCCACGTATTGTCATCCGGAAATCGGCAGCGTCGGCCTTACCGAGACCAGAGCGCGCGAGGCCGGATACAACATAAAAGTCGGCAAGTTCCCCTTCACCGCGAATTCGCGCGCGTCGATCGTCGGCCAGCATGAGGGCTTTATCAAGATTGTCTCCGACGCCGATTACGGCGAGATCCTGGGCGTGCACATCATTGGCCCGCAGGCCACGGAATTGATCGCCGAAGCCGTCGCCGCCATGGAACTTGAAGCCACCGTCGAAGATTTGATGTGGACCATCCACGCGCACCCGACTCTGGCTGAAGCCATGCTGGACGCGGCAAACAGCGTGTACGGGATCGCGATAAACGCATGATACTTTGCAACCAGGCGTAAAATGAAGGTACGAGTGTTATTAAGATACTGGAGCAGGACGACTGGAATCTTGATCGCACGCGCGGAAGTCATCGGCAGTTTGAGCATCCGACGAAGCCAGGATTGGTCACCGTCCCGGGTAAGCCGGGAGATGATCTGGGAACCGGAACTCTGAACAGTGTCTCTAAAGCAGGCGGGGCTCAGGAAATGAAAAAGTATCTGATCGTCCTTGAGAAAACCGGAACAGGGTATTCAGCCTACTCACCGGATTTGGATGGGTGCGTCGCAACCGGCAAGACCCGTAACGAGGTCGAACAGGAGATGCAGGAGGCGATTGCCTTTCACTTGGAAGGCATCACGCGGAAAGGCGAGCCGATCCCGGAGCCACGTATATACTCTGCATACGTAGAGGTTCCCGCGCAGGCGCAGTAAGTCCTCTTTGGTTTTGATCCGTGTGAATCCGTGCAGATCCATAGCGACTTGAATTGATCTCTCTAGTCCAACTCGGCATCGTCGACTACGCCACCGGCCTGCGCCTGCAGCAGCAACTTGTCGCTCTGCGGAAAGAAGAAAAGATCGGCGATGTCCTGCTCCTCCTCGAACACTCACCGGTAATCACGCTCGGCCGCAACGCGAAAGCGGCGAACGTTATCGCCTCATCCGAACTCCTCGCCCAGCGCGGTATCGAGCTATTCGAATGCGACCGCGGCGGCGATGTTACATTTCACGGTCCCGGACAGATCGTCGGCTATCCAATCTTCGACCTGCGCGGCTTCGCCACGCCCGACGGCAAGCGCAAGACCATTGGCGCCGTCGAATTCGTCCGCCGCCTGGAAGAAGTCTTGATCCGCACCTGCGCCGACTTCGCGATCCCGACAAAGCGAGTGCCAGGGCTGACCGGTGTGTGGAGAGATGCCGAAACCGACGATGCACATGTGGGGACAGACGCCCTTCGGCAAACTGAGGGCAAGCTCTCGGCTGTCCAGCGCGCCGAAGCGAGCGCACCCGACCACGGACCCGAAGCTAAACTAGCCGCCATCGGCGTTCACATTTCCCGTTATGTCACCTCGCACGGCTTCGCCCTGAACGTAAATATCGACCTCAGCTTCTTCAACCTGATCATCCCCTGCGGTATCACGTCGAAGCCGGTCACGTCGATGCAGCAGGTACTCGACAAGCCCCTCAACTTGAACGCGGTCGCTGAATCGATCTCCCGCAATTTCGGAGTGGTATTCCAAAGACAGATCCTGTGGGTCGAAACAATCGACGCTCTGCTGGGCAACGCGATTGGCGTCCCAATGCAGCGCCCGGCGGAGTTGCGCCAGCTTCATAAAGAGAATGACACCACCTGGGCGTAGAGCCTTGCATTCCTGGTCGACTCGTTGGCAGCGCGGCTGGAAGCCGCGCCCTTTCACCTCCCATTTATCGAGCACTTGTGCGGAACTGGCGCTGGCAATGATGTAGTCTGTTGTTTCTGCGCATGAAGCTTCTACTGGGACAGCGGTTGGTGGCGGCGGCGGCATTGATTTGGTTGAATGGGTGCGCGTCGGTGGGGCCGCCACTGCCGCCTTCGTTGGAGGTGCCTAAGGCTCCGTCCGATCTGCGGGCGGCGCGCCGGGGCGACCGGGTTACCCTCACCTGGACTATTCCCGCGCGAACTACCGATCGGCAGAGGGTACGGTTTCTGGGAAAGACACGGATTTGCCGGAGCCTTGAGCCCACGATCAAAGAGTGTGGAGCGCCGGTGGGAGATTTGCGGCCGCCGCCGGATTTCGTGGAGACGAATAAATCGACTACTGAGAAGCTGACCGCCAGCTTTGTGGACACTCTGGGGTTCGACTTCGAAATTCACAATTCATTCGGTTCGGCGACCTACGCAGTGGAGGTGTTGAACCGGGACGGCCGCGGCGCTGGATTGTCGAATCAGGTGCACGTTCCTCTGGCACCGCCTCTGCCTGCGCCGAAGGACTTCAGCGCGCAGGTGACAGCCCAGGGAGTGGTGCTGACTTGGACTGGGGTGCCCCTGTCTTTGCCGGTGCCCAATCCTATACGGCGCAGTTATCGCGTCTATCGCCGGATTGAGGGCAGCCAGCAGAAAATCTTGGTGGGCGAACACGAAGCTGGAAGCGGGAGCCAACAAGCGGTTACTGACCAGAGTTTTGAGTGGGAGAAAACCTACTACTATCACGCGGACACTTTGACGGTGATCACGCAGGCCGGGAAGCCGGATATTTCGATTGAGGGTGACGACACGCCTGAGGTGAAAGTGTTCGCGCATGATGTGTTTTCTCCGGCGGTGCCTTCGGGGTTGCAGGCGGTGTTTTCCGGCCCCGGGCAACAGGCGTTCATCGATTTGATCTGGGCTCCGGTTGCGGATGCGGACCTTGATGGGTACAACGTTTACCGGCATGAAGAGGGTGGTGCGGCGGTTAAGGTAAACACGGTGCCTGTGAAGTTGCCGGCGTTTCGGGATTTGCAGGTGATCTCGGGGAAGACTTATTTTTATGCGGTGTCGGCGGTTGATTTGCGGGGGAATGAGAGTGCGCGGTCGGAGGAGGCTAGCGAGAGCGTGCCAGGGAATTTGTAATTTTGTAATTTAGCAATTGGGTAATTTTGAAAGATCTCTGGGACCAAGGGCCGCACCCTCAGGGGCTTTTAGCCCCTGAGGTATTGTCTCTCCCTAGCTCTCCCGCTGAAATCGATACCGCCCCGCCCGCTCCACCGCCACTGCCTCCGCCACTTTCAGAAATGCCCGCGCCGCATGCGAAAGCCCCGCCTCCTTGCGGTAAATCAAACGCAGCTTGCGCTGCACCCGCAACTCCCGCACCGGAATGCTGATCAGTTCTCCCCGCGCCAGTTCCGCTTCCACGCTCATCTCCGGCATGAACGCCACTCCGTTCCCCATGGCGACAAACTGCTTAATCGCCTGCAACGTCGGCAGCTCAAGATCCATATGCAGCGGCGTCTTGTGCTTCTGAAATGTTTGCAGAACTTTCTCCCGGTAGGGCGACGAAACAATGTGCGCCACAAACGACTCCGCCCCCAGTTGCCGGATGCTCACCTGCCGCGCCGCCGCCAGCGGATGCTTCGGCGGTACCACCAGCACCAGTTCATCAAGATACGTAACCACGGAATGCAGCCGCGGCTCCTCCGGTTTGTAGGACAACACGCCCAGTTCGGCGCTGTGCTGCAAGACGTCATCTGGGATCCGGCTGCCCAGCGCCCGCTGCACCGTAATCTTGATCATGGGATGCAGTCGCCGGAACTCCGCCAGCACCGGCAGCAGATAAAGCGCCGTAAATTCATTGGCCGCAATAACCAGCTTGCCCTTCTGCAATTCTCGCAGTTCCACCAGCGATTCATGGGCGTTCTGCCGCAAATTCAGCAGCTTCTCTGCGTATTCGTAGAGCACTTGCCCGGCATCAGTGAGAACGCCCTCCCGTGACGAACGGTCAAACAAGTTCTCGCCCAGTTCATCCTCCAGCTTGCGGATGGTCTGGCTCACCGCCGATTGCGTGCGGTAAAGTTTCTCGGCAGCTCGGGAAAATCGGTGTTCGCGAGCCACCGCCAGGAAGACTTCCAGCTGCGAAAGTTCCATCTTCTGCCCTCTTATGCAAGTTTAATATCCATTAGCAAATCTTATCATAGAAGACAATCTAATGATGACTGAAGAATTATAAGATTTGCTTCAACCATCCGGCCCCGTACCATAAACCCATGGGCTCAGAACAGATCCGCATTACCGTTTTCGACACCACCCTGCGCGACGGAGAACAGTCGCCGGGATGCAGCATGAACCTCCAGGAAAAGCTGCGCGTGGCGCATCAACTCGACCGGCTAGGCGTCGACGTCATCGAGGCCGGATTCCCCATCGCCTCCGATGGCGACTTTGAAGCAGCGAAGGCCATCGCGGCCGTCATCCGCCGCCCCATCATTGCCGGACTCGCCCGCGCCTGCCGCCCCGATATCGAGCGCGCCTGGGAAGCCTTGCAAGGTGCAGCCCGTCCGCGCATTCACGTCTTCCTCGCCACGTCCGACATTCACTTGAAATACAAGCTGCGCATCACGCGCGACGAGTGCCTTGCCCACGCCCGCGAAGCCGTAGCCTTCGCCAGTTCGCTCTGCAATGATGTTGAATTTTCTCCCGAAGATGCCACGCGTACCGATCCCGAATTTCTCTGTCAAGTGCTCGAAGCGGTAGTCGAGGCCGGAGCCACCACGCTCAATATCCCCGACACAGTCGGCTACACCGTGCCGGCCGAGTTCGGCGAACTGATTGCAACCATCCGCCGCCGCGTCAGGGGAATCGAAAACGTCACTATCTCCGCCCATTGCCACAACGATCTCGGCATGGCCGTAGCCAACACCATGGCCGCCGTCGCCGCCGGAGCCCGCCAGGTCGAGTGCACCATCAATGGCATCGGCGAGCGCGCCGGCAACGCCTCGCTGGAAGAGATCGTAATGGCCATGCGGGTTCGCCACGATCGCTATCCGTACCAGACAGCCATCGCCGCCGAGCATCTTTTCCCCGCCAGCCAGTTGCTGAGCGAAATCACCGGCGTCCCCGTGCAGCCCAATAAAGCCATCATCGGACGCAATGCCTTCGCCCACGAAGCCGGTATCCACCAGGATGGCATTCTCAAGAATCCATTGACCTACGAAATCATGACCCCGCAGTCGGTAGGAGTGCCCGACTCCAAGCTCGTGCTGGGCAAGCACTCCGGCCGTCACGCGCTGGCGATTCGCTGCGAACAGCTAGGCTACAAGTTCGACCGCCGCGCCCTCGATGACATTTATCGCCGCTTCGTCCGCCTGGCCGACAAAATCAAGAAGGTGGAAGATCATCACTTGCTCGAATTGATTCGCGACACCCACAAGCCCGCGGCCTCGGCAACTCCACTCTTCGAGCCGCTCCCCATGGCTGTAGCAGCCGCTGCCAGCGCCTCCACCTCAATCCCCGAACTACCCCGGCCATTTCCCATGGCATCGCAAACCAGCCCCTTCGGCATGCCCGTCCCCATCCAATCCGACCACCACCACAATCAGCAGCAGGAAGACTATCTCTGGGGCGTGTAGTTTTGTGGGGATACCATCAACGGTCTTATTTGGGGACAGCCGCCAGTAGATTGGCAGTTTATCTAGTTTAGTCCCTTCCCGCTGCTCCGTCGAGAATAGGTGCGATCTCTCGATGGCCTGCCTTTTGCGCGATCTCGCTCAGTGTCTCGCCTTCGGGCGACCGTAACGTCTGAACCGCGCCGCGCTCGATCAGCAGTCGTACGATCTCCTCACGGCCGCGAGTAACGGCGTAGGCCAGAGGAGTGTGCCATGCTTCAGCATCCCAGGGAAACAGCCCGTAATCGCGGAAAGCCCGGTTCAACGCAGCGGGGTCTTCTTCCAGGACGGCTTTGACGCGTTGCGCCATGTCGTATTGGATCGCGTCGATGATGTCGATCGACCCGCGCAGAATCAGGTCGCGGGCTTCTTTGTGACCGGAGTAGTCGGCCCATCCGGCCGGCGTGCCGTGATACTTCTCTTCGCGCGCGCGGACATCCGCGCCGTGCTTCATCAACACATCAATCGCGCTCACGTTCCCGTGCCACGCCGCCGCATGCAGCGGTGTGTATCCGCTAGTCGCATCGATCGAGGTCTTCGGATCGTCGTGTACATTAACCGATGCTCCATTGCGGATCAGCGTCTCGATCACATCGCCCGGCGCGCGTTCGCTGACGCGAACGATCAAATGGCCCCATCGTCCGCCGGGCTTCAGTGTACCGGGATCTCGACGCAGCAGTCTTTCGACGTCCGCGGTGCGACGCAGAGCCACAGCGGCCGGCAGTCGCACCTTCGCTCCGCGCTCCAGCAGCACTTGTGCCAGGTCGTGCCTGCCGCGGAGCGCCGCCAGATCGAGCGCAGAAAAGCCGGCTTCGTCGAGCGACTCCGTGTTAGCACCGAGGTCAAGCAGCGTCGTCACCGACGCGGGTTGATTCTTCATGACCGCGAGATGCAGCGGCATGCTGCGCATACTTGTCCCGTTCATCCGCCGCTCGAGATCGCTCGGCGTGCGCGCGACCAGCTCACGAATCACCTCGGCTTCGCCCATGGCGACCGCGGAAAAGATATTGTGTCTCGCGCCGTGCGCCAGCAGATACCGAACGATCTCGGAATTGGGCTGGATGTAATCCCACGCCGTCGCCCACCCGATCACTCCCAGCTCATGGTAATCGCCTTCGCCGATCGTATCGGCCCCATGTTCTACCAGAAGACGAATGATGGGGAGGCGATGCTTCTCCACGGCGAAATGGAGCGGATACGCGTTGTCACCTTCGCAGCGGATGTTGGGATTGGCGCCGCGCTCGAGCAGCAGCTTGACTGCCGCCTCGCTGTTGCCGAAGACGGCCTGGTGCAGCGGCGTTCTCACGCCCTCGCCGCCGCGCTCGTCAATCAGCTGCGGATGCGCATCAAGCAGCGCATTGAGCCGCGCGAGGTCACCTTTTCCAGCGGCATCGCGCAGAGACGCGACCGCCTCTGCGGTCGAGCTGGCTGCTTCAAGCGTCTTGACATGAGACTGCAGCTTGGACCAGGACGCGAATCCATATTCGCTCGCAATCACCAGCTGCGCATCCGCAAGCGCGAAAAGCGACGCGGCAACTTGTTCTTGCGACAGATTTCTCCAGCGCGGATGGTTCTCGCGAATGCGAGTCAAAGCCTCGGAGTCCGCGGCCTGCTGACGCTTCAACAGGGACTTGGCTTGTTTCTTGAGTTGTTCGAGACTGGGGCTCGGCGGGAGTTGCCTTGACATGGAAATCTCCTTTCCGTTCGTGGCCTGTGTCCGCACCTCAGGCAGAAAGAAGATTTGTCAGATTGTAGCCGTGCAATTCCGGCAGGGTGGGCTTGGCCCTTTCCGCGGACTGGATGCGCCCCGTGCGCCGAAAATAACGATAATTCCTGACCCATGGCCAAGTCAACAGCAGGGGCTTTCCATCACCGAACGACGTTCTGGTCGGTTAACGGGCAAGGGGAAGTAATCCCAAGGTAAGGCTTGCCGACTATACATGCTCGATCAGCACACTTCGGCTTGGTAGCTGTTAGTTTGCGGGCCCAGCAAACAGCAGCAGGTTCCCATCCGGATCCTTGACGACGAAATTCTTGGCGCCCCAAGGCTTCTTTTTCAGCCTCTGGTGAAAGGCAGCACCAGCGGACTGAAACTCAAGAAACAGCAGCTTGATCTCGTCCGCTGTAGCGACGGTCATAGATACCGACAACAGTTCTTCCCGATCGCGGACCGTCGGCTCGATTACTGGTTGCTCGACGCACCTTAGATTGAGACGCGCCCCGTCGCGACCCACCTGTGCATAATAGGGAGGTTTGCCGTAACTGAATACAAGCGAAAAGCCTAACTTCTCACGGAAAAATTCGCATGATCTCTGGATATCGGCGACGAACAGTTGCGGCTCTGCACTGACAACCGTTGCTTTGGATGGCGGCGATTTCGCCTTGAACGACGTGGTCAAAAGTCCAGTTTTCAGGGCTTTCCAACTATCGAAGCCTTGCTGTCTTGCGACCATTTCCTGCGCATCGCTGAGCGTAAAGCTTGCCGCAAGAATCTCGGAGTCGGGCACATTCAGGAAGCGAGGCAAGTGCCCGCGGATTTGTGCGGCGACGGGATAGTGGCGTTCGCGATGCCACCGCAATATGAGCTTGGCTTGCTTTTTGAGGTTCTCTAGATTGGGCATGTGGGCCTCCACGATGAGATCGTAGGTGGGCATTGCCCTTCGGCGGCGTGCCGTTGCATCCTACATGCGCAGATTGCAGTATCTGCGACCGTGTCAGTAGTTGTCAATTGAGAACGACGCCCGCGCTACACGTTGTTGGGCCGCACTTAATCCCATTCGTTACCGAAGGTGCTCAAAACGCTCATCGCCGCGCAGCTTGTCATAGAACGGATCGCTGTTCAAGAGTAGCGAGAAAACGTTGCGTTCGGAGCGCGCCTTTTCCAACCAACCGAACGCCTGCTCCCTGTCGCCAATTCGGACCCAAGCCCGGGCGTACTCGATGGCCGGAACGTACTCACCCCTTCCTGCCTTTTCATTCGCTTGTTCAACACTCCTCCGTGCCCGCTCACTGACAGCCTTTGCGAGATCACCTTCCGCGCAGGCGCTGCCCAACCTTGCGGCAAGGTCGTGGTCCCCGGGCCCGGATGATTCAGTTCTCCAACTAGGCCCTCACGTGGAGCCGGAGTTCGTTGAATCAGAACATTAGTTCTCGACCGGCGGCAGCCGGTACTCTCAGCTGTCGATTGACAGGCAATCCGGAAGTAATTCTTAGATTAGCGGCTGTGGGCTTTAAGAGAGTGCGTGAGAATCAAATTTCGCGGAAAGCGGTGGGACGGAACCGCCCGAGACCCAGCCCCGAAGGGGCACTATGGTGAAAGCCCGGCGCGGAAGTGCCGGGTGGAAATGGGAAGGTGGAAGGACTCCCGTAGGGACGACATGAGTTCTCACGCACTCTCTTTAAGCTCCTGAGGAACAACCGTTGTTCAAGAACCAGAATCCCCGCACGGCAAAAAGCACTTTCCATTAAACTAATCCCCGCATGCTCCTCAACCTGACCATCCTCCCCGGCGACGGCATCGGCCCGGAAGTCACCGAACAAGCGGTCCTGGTTCTACAAGCGATCGCCAACGCATTCAACCATCAACTCAAGCTCCAAACCAAAAACATAGGCGGCGCGGGTTTAGCCGCCGTGAATGATCCCCTCCCCGCCGACACAATACAAGCCTGCCGAGCGTCCTCTGCAGTCCTGCTAGGCGCCGTGGGCAACCCCGCATTCGACCACTATCCCCAACACCTCCGCCCCGAAGCCGGACTCCTCCGCCTGCGCCGCGAACTAGGCGCCTACGCCAATCTCCGTCCAGCCATCTGCTTTCCAGCACTGGAAGATTGTTCGCCGCTGCGCGCAGACTTAGTTCGCGGCACCGACATAATGATCGTCCGCGAGCTCCTCGGAGGACTCTACTTCGGCGACCCGCGTTCCATCGCCGGTGACCCGGGATCCCGCGTCGCCACCAACACCATGACCTACGGCGAACCGGCCATCGAGCGCATCGCCCGCGTAGCCTTCGACCTGGCGATGAAGCGCCGCAAAAAAGTTCTCTCCGTAGACAAAGCCAACGTCCTAGAGTGCTCCCGGCTGTGGCGCGAAGTTGTAACCCGCTGCGCGAAACATTATCCGGGAGTGCAGCTCTCTCACATGTACGTGGATTCCGCCGCCATGTCGCTGGTGCAGCGCCCCAAAGATTTCGATGTACTGCTCACCGAAAACATGTTCGGCGACATTCTCTCCGACCAGGCCGGCGGAGTAGTAGGCTCACTAGGACTGCTGGCATCAGCCAGTATCGGCGGCCCCGTCGGCGTCTACGAACCGGTCCATGGATCAGCCCCCGACATCGCCGGCAAAGGAATCGCAAATCCCCTGGGCGCAATCCTGTCCGCCGCCTTGTTGCTCCGCCATTCTTTTCAACTCGAAACCGAGGCCGCCTCCATCGAGGGCGCGGTTGCTGCAGCACTTAAAGATGGCTACCGCACTGCCGATCTTGCCCAGAGTCGAAAGGGTCCGATTAGAACAACAGAAATGGGAAGTGTCGTTGTTGCGAGCCTGCAGAGAGGATCGAAAAAAGCCAAAAGAATTGCCACGCCGTAAGTGGAGCCTGAGACGCCGCTTGAGGGACCCAGAGAGAAAACGTTGGATCATCGGCTTCTCGATCAACAAGCAAGCGGGGCACGAACGCCATGCTTGCCTCGGATATTTCCACGTCTAGCCGGTCACATCCTCCAGCATTGCCGCCCGCAACAGAGCATTGATCCTGGTCTGATAGCCCTTGCCCTGCTCTCGCAGCCAGGCAACCACATCGGCGTCCAGTCGAACCGTGAGTTGCCGCTTGACCGGTCGATAGAACGGATTGCGCACAGCGTGCCTCCAAAAGCGGTCTTTAAGAGGAGGAATATCGGAATAGTCAATCTTGTCATCTGGCATGGATGCCAAAGCCGCGACCTGGCGCCGCTGCTTCGCCGTTAATGGGCTAAGAGTAGTTCTTTTGACGTTCTTCTTCATAACGCTTTCTCTCCCTGCGGTTCGCCCGTCGCGCCGAAATGATCCGAATCATCTCGCAGTGTTCGTCTTCGTCGACATCAACAGTGTGGGCCACCAACAACAGCAATATGCCGCTTACCCTTCCGATCGTTTGCCATCGAAGCTCGCCGCCCTCAATCCGATCCTGTTCCACGAGAGCGTCCGGATCCCCGAAGACTTGCCGTGCGATCTCGAAACTGATCCCATGTTTTCGGCGGTTGCTTTGCTCCTTGGCACCGTCCCACTCGAACCGTATCATGCCATGCCACTATTATAGCTACATCCCTGTAACTATACAACTGGAGTGTTTGACTGGATCGGTATTCGGCTTTGATTACACGCCGGGGCGAGGGCCCCCCGGCAGCGTTTCAGCCGGTTGCGCCCCCACCCCGGCCCCCCCGTCATACTTGCCCGTCAAGTCATACCACCGAATCCGCAGCATCTCCTGAAACATCCGCGCCCCATCCAGCAGCGGATGAATCCGCGTATCTCCACTGTGCCCCCACAGCACGGCAACTTCCTCCACGCGAAACCCAAACTTGCGCGCCAGAAAAAGAATCTCCGGATCGAAGCCCCAGCGCTCGATGCGCTGCAGCGGCAGAATCGTCTGCGCGGCCCGCCTCGTGAAAGCCTTAAATCCACACTGCGTGTCTTTGAATCTCAGCCCCAAAATAATCCGGTTCAACACATTGAATATCCTTCCAAACAGTTGCCGAAGCGCCGACTGCCGCTGCGTCTGCAATTCGGCCCGCAGCCACCGCGACCCAATCGCAATGTCCGCCCCTGCCGCCAGCGCCGCCAACAACTTCGGCATCTCCTCAATGGGCGAAGACAAATCCGCATCGCTGAACACGACAACCTCACCCCGCGCATTCAGCATCCCATTGCGCACCGCATAGCCCTTGCCGCGATTGCCCGGATTCTCTACCAGCCGCAACACCGGATCCCTCGCCGCAAATCCGCGAACCAATTCTGCCGTGTTGTCCCGCGACCCGTCGTTCACAACAATCACTTCTACTTCCGCATTCCATCCCTGCGCCCGCACATATCCCAGCACCTTCTCCAAAGTCGCGCCCAGGCGTGTGCCCTCGTTGTAAGCGGGAATAACGATGCTGTAAGTGATGTCCTTCAATCTGGATGCGCAAGAAATGCTGCGTCATTGTACGTCGAAAGACCCGTCGAAGGAAACTCAGAACGAAGAAGTGGCATCCGAGAACTGAGAACTGCCTTCCTACGCCACGCTGCGTTTTTCCGCCAGCATGCTGAAAAACTCATTCACCAGTTCGGCGTCCCACAAGCCCTGGCGGGCTTCCTCGCGCATGGTTTGCGCGGCTTGATCATGCAGAAGGGCCGGCTTGTAAGGCCGAGCCGTGCGCAGCGCATCGTAAACGTCCACCACCTGCAAAACCCGCGGCAGCAGCGGGATCTCCCCCGCCCGCAATCCATCCGGATACCCCGACCCATCCGCATGCTCATGATGATGCCGGATGATCGGCAGCACCAGCCGCAACGACTTCAGCGGCTTGCAGATATTCTCCCCGGTCACCGGATGCCGCTTCATAATTTCCCACTCCGGCAACGTAAGGTCGCTGCCTTTTTTCAGAATCGCATCCGGCACCGCGATCTTGCCCAGGTCGTGCAAATATCCCCCGCGCCGCAACGCCACAATCGAATCTTCATCCAGTCCCAGATGCCGCCCCAACTCCGCGCCCCGCAACGCCAGCCGCTCGCAGTGCCCCTCGGTATAAGGATCGCGCCCCTCCACGATCAGCCCCAAAGTGCACAACACCGAATCCGCCGTCTCCAACTCGTCGGTGAATTCCTTCACCCGCAGCAGCGACTTCACCCGCGCCGTCAACTCCTCCGCCAGCACCGGCTTGTTCAAAAAGTCGTCCGCTCCCGCTTCAATCCCGCGCAGCTTGTCCGCGCCGTCGCTCAATCCCGTGATCAGCACAAAAGGGATCAGCCGCGTCGCCCGATCCGCTTTCAGATCACGGCACAATTCATAGCCCGACTTCCCCGGCATTCGTACATCCGAAAGAATCAGATCAGGCGCCTGCCGCCGCACCTCGGCCGCCGCCTGTTCCGCATCCGCCGCCGTCACTACGTCGTAACCACGCTGCGTCAGCAACTGGCTCATCAACCCCGCAATCATCGGATGGTCATCCACAACCAGAATCCGCGGAGCCTGCCGCCGTATCGATAACACCTGCATATCCGTATCAAAACCCGTTTCCTGCTTGGAAGTTGCGTGCCTGTTGCCACCCACACCCGGACGGGAGTCGTGAGGAAAACTCATAGCGCACTGCCCACCTCGACAATTCTACTGCAATCCAAACACCAACCTGCCGACGCCGCTCTTCTTTGCGCACTTCGCGGCCGTTCTTCGCAAACTTAGCGGCTAAAAGCTCTAGAGTGTTCCTATTCTCAACCCCTCCGTGTGGAATGAACATCCGATATTCTCCGTGGCCCACGCTCCTAAGTACCTCCCTTGTCCCACTTTGGAATCCGTGCCACGATTTTGTGACCCCTAACCGTGTCCTCCGACCTGTTTCCTGCTTAACCTCAGCCCATGGTCCGCATCCTGCAATCTCTACGCATATCCTTGCCGCTCTTCATGCTAATTCAGACAAACGCGGCCGCCGCCACGAAACCTCACGTGATCACCTTCGGCAAATGGACCACAGTCCAGTGCTCCCCCACCAGCCCTGAATCCGATGACAAACCGCTAACCCTGCCGCTTACCTTAAAGTTCGACCTCTCCTGGTCGACGCCCACGTCAAGGAATTCACCCTGGGCCCAGCTCACGAAGTTACCGACCGCCTCTTCGTAGTCCGGCGCGTTTTCCGCGTCAACGACAGCCTTCCCCAGGAGTCCGCCCAGCCGCCGCACTGGCAGTGGCAGCGCGGCGGCTGGCTCCTGGTCGACCGCACCACCGCCCGCATCTCCCCCATCAATCTCCCCGAGTTCGACGCCCTCTACTCGGCCGTAAGCTGGTACCGCGATTACGCCGCCTACTGCGGCGTCTCCGAAGACGGCAAAAAACTCTACGCCGTAGTAGCCCAAATCAGCCGCCGGAAGCCAGTCCTGAAAAAGCCCTTGGAGGGTCAAGCCATCCCTGAAAATGCCACCGCCGATTCCGCCTGCCCCACCCCCGCCTGGCAACGCTCCCCATCCCGAGTAACATTCGAACCAACAAACGCCGCAAAACAAACCTTCGCCATCCGCGGCCACACCGTAGATCTCATAATTGAAACTGAAGAACCAGAAACCGAAGAACCCTCAAAATAAAGAGGCCGATAAAACCTTCACAAACTCCTGACCACTGACCACCGACCACCGACCACTGCTACACCACCTCAACCTCAGCGCTGGTAACCAGAATCACCGACACCACCACAATCACACTCCCCATCAAAATAAACCGGTCCACCCGCTCGTGCAGAACCAACCAGCCGAGAAACACCGCCACCACCGGATTCACATAAGCGTAAGTCGACACTTTCGAAGTAGGCACATGCTCCAGCAGCCAGATGTAAGCCGTGTATCCGATCCACGACCCGCACACCACCAGATACAGCACCGCGCCCAACCCCCGCGGCGTCCACACCACCCGCGAAAAATCTCCCGCAGCCGCGGCAAACAGAAAGTTCCCCGCGCCCGCCGCCGTAACCTGCCATCCTGTTGCGCTGAACACGTCCATGCCCGACTGCCAGCGCTTCGACAACACCGATCCCAACGCCCATGAAAACGACCCGCCAACCAGCGCCAGAGACGCCCAAAACTGGCGTCGCCCCAAAACCGACTCCGACTGCAACTCCGGCCAGAACAATACAAACAGTCCCACAATCCCCAACGCCAGCCCGGCCTTGCCTCGCCACGAAATGCGATGATGCCCCAGCAGCATCGAATCCAGCACCAGAAACCACAACGGAGTGATCGCAATAATCAAGGCCGCAAACCCCGAAGGCACCGAAAGTTCCGCCCACGACAAAGTCAGGTTGCCACCCATCAGCAACAGAAGTCCCACCACCGAAGCCAAAGCGATCTGCCGTGCCGAATACCAGACTCTGCGCCCCGTCAACGCGCACACCACCAGCATCGCCACCCCGGCGATAGAAAACCGCACCCCACACATCAAAGCCGGAGGAATCGTCTGCACCGCAATATCAATCGCCAGATACGTAGATCCCCAAAACAAATACACCAGCCCAAAGGCAAGAATCACCGCAAACCGGCGAGGGCCATGAGTCTTTGACATGTAAGTGAAAAAACAGGGAAAGCTAAACCATATCAGACGAATTCAGAAACACTCTGTCATCCTGAGCGGAGAGACGTGCTCCGCGAAGCGGAGCAGGTCTCGGAGTCGAAGGACCCCTCGCATCTATGCATCACCCGCGCCTCCGCAAGGAGTTTCCATCGCCGCACGATTTCCGACCGCTACTTCACAGCCTAAGCCGGAAGCCTGAAGGCCGAAGGCCGAAGCCCGAAGCCCGTCATCTCAACTTCTCATACTCCGCCTTCGCCGTCTTCAAAACTGGAATATCCTCATCCGCATCTTTCCAAGCGGCAAAGAAGTCCTGGTAGGCGGTTCTGGCTTTGGCATTGTCGCCCTCAACCACATAGGCGCGGGCAAGATTCAGGCGCGCCAGCGGATACTCCAGGGCGAAACCCGCTGCGCCGCGGTGATCGAGGATCCGCTGGAACTCCGCAGCGGCTTTCTGACCGTCCCGCATCTTGAGATACGTCATGCCTCGCAGGGCAATGGGGAAAACACCGGCGCCGCGCGCCCCAGTCCCCAGTTCGTAAGGACGCAAAGTCTCCAACGTGCTGATCGCGTCGGCGAGCTGGTTTTTCTGCATCTGCTGTACGGCGCGTATCAAGGGTGCGGCGACCAATTGAATGTTGCGATTGTCCTGAAAATCGCGGTTGAGACCGGCAAGGAGAGATTCCGATTTTTGCAAGTCGCCGGTGAAGGCGAAAACTACTGCGGCTAAAGAGCCAACGTCCGCGTCTTTTGAGAGATCAACCGCCTGCGCTGCTTTCTGACGCGCCTCTGCCTGATACCCGAGTTCGGCGTTGTTCTTTGCTTCGTACACTAAAAACCTGGCGGCAAGATCTTTGGCGCCAGCATTCGTCGCTACCTGGTCGGCCCGTTGCCACAGCTCGTGCGAGGTCTTGACCCTACCCTCCGAGGCCTGCCAGCCGGCATTGAAGAGGAGCATGAAAGGCTCCAGGGACGAGCCTTTCACCCCGTCCAGCTCATGCTCGTAGGCTGCGCGGTCGCCACGCATGTAGGCGAGGTCGGTCAGTACAAAGTGAACGGCGATCCCGTCTGATTTCTCCGCTACGGCTTGTTCGGCGATACTTTTGGCCTCATCAAAGCGATTCAGCGCTTCATAAGCAGCTGCGATGTTGTCATAGGCGTAGGCATCGTGCGGATTGATGCGCAGTGCCTGACTGGCCAGGTCAAGGGCCTTTTCGTGCTGTCCCAGACCAGAGTAGGAGAGGGCAGCATTGTCATACGGAATGGTGTCGCGCGGATATATTTGTCTCCATTCCGCATAGGTCGCCAAAGCCTTTTCCGAGTCGATTGTGACTTCGGTATAGTAATGCGCCTGGATGTAAAGCTTTTCCCGCTCGCTCGCCCGGTCTCGCAGTTCATAAGCCTTCTTCACCGCCTCCGCACCCTCTGCGTTTCGGCCGGTGTTGGCATACACGACTCCCAGTGTTGCCCAGGCCACGGCAAAATTCGGATCGAGCTCTACCGCTTTCTTCAGGTGCGGGATGGCAGCGTCTTCCCGCATTTTCTGATGGTCCTCGTGGCCCAGACTGAAGGCCTGCAGCGCTTCCAGCGATGAGGTCGTCGCCTGTTCCAACGGAGTGGCGAACTGCTGCACTGAGGCCAGCGATTCTCCCATTTTTTGGCGAAGGTTGGAAGCGCCCTTGTCGAGCGATTTCAGCACTTGCTCCTTGCTATCGGCTTCGACCTGTTCCCGAGCCAGTGAATCTCCCGTGGCGCCGTTCGCGGCTGTGAGTGTGACTACGTAGTGATTGCCCAGGCTGGCAATCGTGCCGGTAAGCATGGCCTTAATGCCCTGACGCTGGCAGATTTCCCGGGCGACGTCGGCGGTGAGACGTTGGTCGGGCGGGCGGCCCATGAAGCGCAGAGCTTCGCGAATTTTGGATTCCGGGACGAGGTTCAGATAAGGAGACTGCTCCAGTTGCACCGCCAGAGCCTGCTTCAACGTTCCGTCGAACACCGCATCCCCCGTGGTGTTGACAAAGTCGGCAAGCAGCACGCTGTCTTTCTCCGTTAGCTTCGAAGATCGACTTGATCTAATATATATCCCTAAAGCTATAACAGCCGCCAACCCCACCAGCCCCGCGGCCGCCAGAATCTTCCATGGCTTCTTTGCCGGGACCGCGTTGGCTGGAGCGGCGCTCGTTGCGCTGACAGCACTCGAAGACGCAGCCACCGCTGCCACTTTCGCCGAGCTGGATGCCGCAGCCGCCACAACCGCATGCGCACCCGTATCCTGTTCCGCCGCCACGGAACCGGAACTCGCTGCCACCGCGCGCCCGCTTCCCGTGTCGCGCCTCAACCGCTGCAAGTCCGCGCGAATATCTGCCGCATGCTGATAGCGCAGGTTGCGGTCCTTCTCGATGGCTTTGTTGATCACGTCTTCCATCTTCGCCGGCAAGTCAGGATTCAATCGCACCGGCGAGACCGGATCACGATCCAGAATCGCCTGAAAAATCAGCGCGGAAGTTTCTCCGCGGAACGGCAACATCCCCGTCGACATTTCATACAGCACCACGCCGAAAGAAAAAAGATCCGTGCGCGAATCCAGTTCCTTTCCCTTCGCCTGCTCCGGAGACATGTACGCGACCGTGCCCAGAGTCGAACCAGGGCTGGTAAGGTGCTCTTCGATCGCCACATCGGTGGGCGCCGTCATCGCGTCCCCTATGCGCGTCGCCGCTGACGCCGCCGGATTCGCCGTCACCTTCGCCAGCCCAAAGTCCAGAATCTTGGCGTGCCCGCGCTTAGTCACAAAAATATTCGCCGGCTTGATGTCGCGATGCACAATCCCTTCGGTGTGCGCCGCATCCAGCGCATCAGCAATCTCAGTCCCGAGATCGAGAATCGTTTCCAACTCCACTGGACGCGCCCCGATCATGTGCTTGAGCGTCACGCCGTCCAGAAATTCCATGACGAGATAAGCCCGCCCATCTTCCTCGCCGATGTCATAGATCGTGCAGATGTTCGGATGGTTCAGCGCCGAAGCAGCCTTAGCCTCGCGCCGGAATCGTTCCAGCGCCATGCGGTCCTGCGCCAGTTCTTCAGGAAGAAACTTCAGTGCGACAAAGCGTCCAAGCCGGGTGTCTTCGGCCTTATAAACCACGCCCATGCCACCGCCGCCAAGCTTTTCAATGATTCGATAATGCGAGAAGGTCTGTTCGAGCAAAGGTAGGCCCCGCTTTTAGAGTGCAGCCAATGCTAAAGCCCAACCCACCGGAAGTCAAAATGCGAAACCGATATCAGAACCACGTCGGACTGAATGTGGGGACAGCCGCCCTCGGCTGTCCGCCCGGCGCAGCCCGGCGGTTACCGGCAGTGCCCAGTTACCAAAGGGGGTTACGCCAAGCACCGCCGCAAGCTATAATGATTCAGTGATGTCGACCGTGAGCGATGCTGCGCAACAAAACCAATTCGCATCTTCTCGATTCAAATCAGGCCGAGTGCCGGCTGCACTGCCTGGTTTGTCCAAGCATGTTATGTCCGCGGCGCTATTGGGCTGTTCTGCCGTCCCGCCTGCGCCCCAGCCTCTTCGGTAGCGACTAAAAATCCTCCTATAAAGCCTTTCGTCCGCTGGCTCCTAGCTCGCCGTGTGCACGCTATGGCCAACGACCAACGACGAACGACCAACGACGTTCCCACGGAGGATTCTCATGACCACGAAAACAATGATGACCGCCACACTCGGTCCCAAAATCAAGACCGCCCTGCCCGGACCGAACGCCTTGCGCGTGCTCGCGGGCGACCAGCAATTTATTTCGCCGTCCTTCACCCGCTCCTATCCGCTCGTTGCCAAGAGCGGACGCGGCATCGTCGTCACCGACGTCGACGGCAACGAGTTCTACGACTTCTCGGCGGGCATCGCCGTCACCTCGACCGGCCACTGCCATCCCGACGTGGTCGCCGCCATTCAGAAGCAGGCGGGCGAACTGATTCACATGTCGGGCACAGATTTTTATTACGAGAGCCTGATCACGCTCGCCGAGCGCCTGTCGAAGATCGCTCCCATGCCTGGCCCGCACAAGTTTTACTACGGCAACTCGGGCGCAGAGGCCATCGAGTGCGCACTCAAGCTGGCGCGCTACCACACCAGGCGCCAGAACATCATCGCATTCTACGGCGCGTTTCATGGACGCACCATGGGCGCCATGTCGCTGACCGCGTCGAAACCGCAGCAGCGGCGCCGCTTTTCACCGCTCATGCCGGGTGTGACTCACGTCTCCTACCCAGACCTGTATCGCGGGCGCAAAGACGCTACACAAGACCCCGACGCGTTTGCGCTGAGCTGCGCGCGCTTCATCGAAGAGAAGCTGTTCAAGACCACGCTGCCTCCCGAGGAAGTGGCCGCGATCTTTGTCGAACCAGTCCAAGGCGAGGGCGGCTACGTGGTTGCGCCGACAGTCTTCATGCAGGAACTGCGACGCATCTGCGATCGTCATGGCATCATGTTGGTCGTTGACGAAGTTCAGAGTGGCATCGGCCGCACCGGCAAGTGGTGGGCCGTCGAGCACACCGGCGTCGAGCCTGACATGGTCTGCATGGCGAAGGGCCTCGCGTCGGGCATGCCGCTCGGGGTCACGATGACGCGCTCCGAGATCATGGACTGGGTGCCCGGTTCGCACGCCTCAACCTTTGGAGGCAATCCCGTGTGCATCGCGGCGGCGCTGGCTACGCTCGAAGTGATCGAGAAAGAACATCTGCTCAAGCACACGACGGACGTGGGCGCGCACATGCTGAAACGCATGTCCGCGTGGCCGGCGAAGCTGAAGCTGGTGGGCGACGTCCGCGGCCGCGGCTTGATGATCGGCTGCGACATCGTGAAGGACAAGGCGACCAAAGAATACGGCAGCGCCGAGCGCGACCTGATCATCGAGCGCGCCTTCGAGCGCGGCATCCTGTTCCTGGGCTGCGGGCCGAGCACGATCCGGATCTGTCCGCCGCTGGTGGTGACCAAAGAAGAAGCCGACGTCGCTCTCGACGTGCTAGAGGAGTGCATCGTTCACGCGGGCAAGTAGTCTTCCGGGGCTTCGGGCTTCGGCTTCCGGCGCTCGGCTTCCGGCTTTTGGAGATGTTCCGGTTGGAACATTCGCTCGAATGTTCCAACTGGAACATTTCATTTTGCAGAAAATCTGCGGCCTAAGTTGTCGATTCTTCGTAGGCGGTTTTGGGCGAGGCAATGGAATCAAGGGGTTAGGCTGTGGAAGGAATGTCTACTTTCGAGGGGTCGAATGTCTACTAAAGTAGACTTGACAGCCGGGTGACGTACTTTATGTGGTACATGGCTTGGAGTGTTCGGTTGAGACTTGGCACTCGTTGCTGCCGAGTGCTGATTGTGCACGGCTTGACGGGCGCGAATGGTTTTAGCTGCCCGGGCGCCTAAGATTCCTCGGCCTCCCCCGTCATCCGCTACCGCGGGATATGCTGTCGATGGTTAGTGGCTCTTCTGTAGCTGCCTCCACCGGTTCTGGGGGCTTGCGCCGCTCGCGCTCTTCTGAGTGCACGGATTAGAACGCTCGAAAAGTGTTCGACGCCGCCGATATGTTAGAGGGCGATTTATCGAACAATCCTCTTGCGCCTCCGCCATACCGAGGCCGCTGCATCCGAACACGTGTCCCCGCAAGATAGAAGCGCTTACCCGCTATCGCATGGCGACTCCAGCTCCAACGTCGGCGAACGAGAAGGCTAGAGCCACGTTCGGAAATTCCTGGCCATCGACTTCGACATAGGGATACACAAAATAGTTCAGTGGCTTTCCCTGTTGTGGAGGGTTCAAGCGCAGATCGCGGCCCACACTGAACTGCATGCGGTTCACGTCGTGGGAGCCGAAGAAGTAGTCGTGCTTTTCCTGGTGCTTCCAGGCCTCGGAAATGTCCACCGGAATCCAGCCTTTGCCATCGATCCAGAAATCGGACCAGCAGTGGTATCCGGCGATCTCGCCGGAGTGCTTATCGGGGGGCAGCGGGAATCCGATCTCAAAGCGGGCCGGAATGCCTTGAGATCGCGCCATGGCAATAAACAGCGAATGGAAGTCAGTGCAATTGCCCTTCTTCGCGTCGCAGGCATAGAGCACGTCGCCGTGGCCCCACCCGGTTCCCGTCTTGTCGTAGCGCATGGTGGTGAAGACGTAATCGTAAATGGCGCGAGCCTTGTCGAGCGGCTGCCTTTTGTCCTGTGTGACTTTGACGGCCAAATCAGCCGGGAGACCTGTGACCGGAACAAGGACGTCAGGCTTCAGGTCTTGCTCTTTTTCTGTGGCGGAGAGTGAGACGGCAACTACGTGCGGGGCGCTTTGCCCGAGCGCCACGCGCTCATGGCGGATCACATCATATTCCACATCGAAGTGCAGTTCGGGCTGCGCCGAATTCGTCTCGGCATAGTAAATCTGGTCGGCGTATTTCGACTCGGCGGTCGGTTTCAACGGCAAATCGCCTTGAGCGGAGATTATTTTTACCTCCTGATAGGCGTCGGACTGGGCCGCCGGAATCCAGATGCGAACCTTTTTCCCCGCAGGGAGATTCCTTACCGTGAAGGCGTAGTGAAATGTGAAGTGGCGGGAATCCTGGGTGAAGGCGGAAAGAGCGAAGGCGAGAAACAGCGAGGAGATCACAAAGAGCTGGCGCACCATAGGCATCCTTTCAGGTTCTGAGAACTGAGAACCGCAACTGAGAACTGGTTGGGAAACGACACACAGACAGCCTTAGAGGGAACGCCGTCAAGTAGAGCCGCGCTTTGGTATGCGCATGAGGTGAAGATGCCGGAAGGAAATTCGGCGATGCGGTATTTTAGCAGGCAAATAGGTAAAATGACCTGCCCCTGACTGCCCTCATTGGTGCAAAAGGGTTTCGCCGCCGCAGCCGCGACTGACTGATTCGACCTGCCTGTGACCTCTGAACGTCATGCCGCCATGCGCCCCTTTTACTAGGTCGCAGCGCGTTCGTGGTTTAGCGTTAGCAGCCGCCCCAGGAGTTCGGCATCTGACAGCGATGCGGGCCAACCGTACGCGGTGAAGACAGCCTCATCAAGTTTGCGATGCACATCGGCTAGCCAGGCCGGGCGCGCATTGTAGAGATTGGTGAGCGTGCGTTTCTTCAGCTCTTCCTGGCTTGCGTCGGGCGGGTTGAGCCTGTCATCCCGCTTGCTCACCAGTTCGCCCGCCGCCGCTGCGATCCCCCTCACCATCGCTGAATCCTGCGCCTCATGGCCGGGCGGCCAAGGAAAAGGAAACGTTTCGAACGTTGAAGTCGGAGTGTATCGGAAGCCGCTCTCGACCTCTCGCACTTGTGTGCCCTTTCGCCTTGCCCAAAGCTCATGCAATTTGGAATGCAGGACTCCGAGAAAGTATTCATCATCCCGTGCGATAGCTATTAGCGCCGAGTCAGGGATCACGGCTGAGCCCACAAATACAAATAGGCGGTGCCTCGAAACCCTTGGCGTGACCATGTACCTAGGCAATGCCGATAAGGCCTTGCGAAGTTCGGGCCGCGGTCTTTCATGCCGCCACCATTCGTCAATCGTTGTTCTAGATTTCTGACGTTCGGTCAGAACGACCCTTTTCGCGTGCTCGTAGGGAGCCTCATACAGTGCAGCATCCTGCTCCGATTTAGCGGACTCGAAATCGATGATGTACATGTTGCGGGATCGTCCCGCGAGGTCCAGTCCATTAATCCACGGCTTAACGACATCTGAGTTTGGGCGTCCGTTTGCATTCAAGGGCGAACTCAGGAACAACTCCGCCACTGACTGTGGCACGTCAAAACTTCCGCCCTTCGTATCGCCCATAAATGCTAGACCGTGGTTTTCGGGTAACGTAGCGGCGCTGGTGAAGTCGGTTGACGTAGTGAGGTCCGCGTTGATTTCAGAGACGACCGCGCCATTGAGCACACGTGTTTTCTCAACGCCTGAATCGAATCCCACCATTGAGACGTGGACAGCCGCACCCTCAAGTATCCAATCGCGGTCAGAATATGCCCAGAAGATGCTGCCTAATTCCTTGATCTTCTCGAGCACCCTTCGATTAGCCCCGCCGCGAATACCTTGCGTAGCGAGTAGGCCCGCCCGCTTGACCTTCTCTTCTTCCACCAGCGCACGAGCCTTCTCAAACCAGTAGACAACCAAATCGGACTCACGGGCGACGCGGCCGTCATACACTGCAAACAGATCATCCACATATCTGTCGCCAAGCTCTTTTCGGAGACGCTTTCCGCCTAAGAACGGCGGATTGCCGACCACAAAGTCCGCCTCCGGCCATTCGGGTTCTACGGGTTTGCCCTTCGGGTTATGCGTCAGGATGGCGTCACGGTGCTGGATGTTATCGAGCTTCCGCAAGATCGGCTCAACGGGCCAGCCTATCGCGTGTTCGTTCAGCCATTGCAGGTAGCCGATCCACACCACCACTGAAGCAAGCTCCTGTGCATAGATATTAATCTCCAGTCCGAAGAGTTGCTTCGGATGAACCTGCTTATCGATGAAGGTGGGCAAGCCGTGCTCGGCTGCGAATAGGCGCGCCTCGTGCCACAGATCGAGCATTCGCCGCAGCGCGAGATACAGGAAATTTCCGCTGCCGCAGGCCGGATCTAGAACCCGGACCGCGGACAGTTCCCCCATCCAGCCAACGACCTTCTCCTGAAGCTCATTGCGGAGCTTGGCGTGTACGTGGCCTTTTGCTACCTCAGCCGCCCCCGCCAGTGCCGTGGCTCCTTCTCTGACATAAGCCCATCGCCGCTGCAAAGGCTCGATCACGACCGGTTCGACAACCAGCAAAATATCTTCGCTGCTGGTGTAGTGCTGACCAAGCTGGGAGCGCTTGTTAGGGTCCAGGCTGCGCTCAAAGAGGGTGCCGAAGATGGCGGGTTCTACCTGCGACCAGTCGAGCGCTGCAGCAGCGTTCAGCACTCCCAAGTCGCGCCAGTCCAAATCAAAGACCTCGTCGTCAGCAAAGAGCCCGCCATTGAAGTAGTGGATGTCGTGCACCCCGAAAGTGCTGCCGCTGGTGGACATTGCGGCGAACAATTGGCGGAGCTTGCGGGCGAAATTAGGAGGCTTGCCCTTGTCCAAGCTGATCATCTGACGAAAGAGATGATCAGGCAGAAGGCCGATGCTATCGGCGAAGAGGCAAAAGAGGAGGCGCATCAGGAAGTGAGCGGCGCGTTGCGGCTCAATTCCTCTCGCTTGCAAGTTGTCGGCGAGCTTGGCGAATTCGACCGCGACATTCTCCGTGACGCGAGCGCGGGCGGCCTTCGGGCGAAGCAGATCTGGGTCTGTGAACACGGCCCGCAGGACTTCCACAGGCGGAAGGGCGCGCAGTTGGCGGTGGGCGCGGTAGAGAGAAGGTCGTCCAACGTAAAGCTGTACACGAGCGGGCGGGCGCGCGTGAAGTTGGTGTGCACCTCGAAACGCTCTTGGTCGCGGGTTACCAGGAGGGGTGGATTTTCCAAATCTTCGCGGTACCGCAAAAGCTGACGATAGGCTGCTGCTAGGTCCCTGTGTTTGCCTTTGTATTCCCATCCGAAGTAGCCGCGTTTCCACACGTCGGCAAAGCCCTTGCCGTCATCGTTTGTTGAAACGTGCTTTTCGAATGTGTAGTTTTCACCGGTTTGGTCTGCAGCCGCCGGGTGCGGCTGCCCCAGCACTTCCAGAGGTCAATGAAGTAATTTGAGCGGCGGCGCTTCGGAGAGGGTGCTGGCCTTCCAGCGTTCGATGAATTCGGGTAGGGAGAGAGATGGCATGCAATCTTTTTGTCGGCCCTATCTTAACCCGAAGCTGAGTTGCACGTCCGGCCTTCGGCTGGGCGAGTGGCAAGCTGCATGGGATAACTTCTGCCGTCCCTCCGGGACTCGGTTCCATTTCAGGGGCTTACCCAGGGCTTACGCCCTGGGCTATTATCTGCCGCCACTCCGGGGCTGGGTCTGGGGCTCCGTTCTGCCTATTTTCCCATTGAGGGTGGGCTCGCGGCTGGAAGCCGCGCCCTTTCAAAGTTGCCCCTGAGCCTCGGCACTGGTCCCTCAGGGGCTGAAGCCTAATCCAAGTGTCTGCTGCCAACGCAGGCCTGGAAAGGCCTGCCCACCCCCGGTTTGATTTGGGATGCTTTACGCGGCGTTGAAGCGCCGCTCTTCCACAGGCCCAACGCAGGCCTGGAAAGGCCTGCTCCACCCCGACTCTCTTATTTCATCCGTGATGCGATTTTGAGGAGTGGCCGCGGGAGGCGTGGCCTCCGCCTCCGCCGTGCGATTTGGGGGCCTTGGGGGCCTTGAATTTTGGGGCGGAGAAATGCTTTTGTTTAGGTGCGTGCTGCGAGAAGCCGTGCTGGGAGGAATCGCCGTGCGACATGTGGGCTTTCGAGAAGTGTGGCAGGTGTCCCCAGGAGCTTGATTTGGCTGTGCGGGGGGGCTCTGGACTTCGTGTATTGGTGCTTGTGCTGCCGTGATTCGCGAAGCTGTCATGGCTTGAGGCAGGCGACCTTGAGTTTGAAAAAGATCTCTCGCCTGGGAAGGAGCGGGGCCGGCTGTCTGCTGAGTTCGCCAGGTAAGAGTCTCTGGCGGTACTGCGATTCGGCTGAAGGCCTCTATCGTTTGTCCGGGCGTTTGTCCGGGCGTTCGTCCTGGCGGTTGACTGGGACGGTTGCGAAAATGTGCGGGCGGATTGTGCGGTGGTTCGCGTGTTACTGCCTGGCGTTCGCGGGTTCGAGCTGAATGTCCGCTGGTTGCCTGGCCGTTCGGTGCGATGTTCCGCGTGATTGCCGCGCTGGAAACTCTGGCTGGCGGTGGATTGGCGTGGGTTAAATGGCTGTTGATGCTCTGGAGCCGAGATCCCCCGTGTCCCGCTGCCGAAGGATCGCCATCCGTCATCGCGGGGCCCCGACCCTCGCCCATACCGGCTGGCCACCAAGTTATTGCCGTAGGGAACGCCGCGGCGGTGGTTGGCGTTGTGCGCCCAGAGACTCGAGCTCGCCGTAACCGGCGTTGGAGTAGCCCTGGGAATTGTGGAATCCGAAATCGTTAAAGAAGGAGTTGTTGACGAACAAGGCCTGGGCCAGCCAGCTCAGCGCCCATCCCCAGCTTCTTACTCCCAGCAATCCCTGGAATCCGGGGAGGAAGCCGGCCAGATTCGCGATGGTCCCGAAGAGCGATCCGAAGCCGCTCCCTTCGTAATTAAGCGCCGGGTACGAGCCCTCGGCGGGAGCGCCCCAGACAACCGACGGATTGTAGGACGGCACATAGATGATCTGAGGATTGGCAGGCTGAATTACGATGGGGCTCGGATCGCCTTGCACTCCGTAGCCTTGTACTTCACCTTGCACTCCGCCTTGCACTTCGTTGCCTTGCACTGCGTCGTCTTGCACTGCGCCGCCTCGCGCTTCCGTGTTGACGGCGAGTTGAGGAGTGCTGTGGAGTTGGCCGTTATCCCGCGCCTGGGCCCGCAAAGTCTGGACGGCGCTCATTACGTCCGACTGCTGGGCGAGAAACGCGTTGCCCAAGTCGGTGGTCCAGCGAATATTTTGGTTGAGGCGCGCCAGCACGCCGGGAAACGCGACCAGGGCTTGTACACTGGGATCCCAATTCTGCTGCTGAGCGGCCGCCAGCAGTTCCCGGTTCGACAATGTCGAGTTTTGCTGAAGCCATTGCTGCGCCTCGACCACCTCCAGGGGATAGGTGCAGGCGACCAATACCTGGGCGAGGAGTGCGTCGGGATAAAGCGCAATTGGGGCTACCAGGTTGGCCAGGTCTTGTGCCGAAATCGCGGATGGCGACGGCTGAATGGGCGTGTCTGATGGGCTGTCTGGGGACACTTGGGCGAAGCTACGAGAACCTGCGCCTGCGGCGAGGACGGTCGTTGCTACTGCCACTGCTACTGCCATCGAGATTGTCGTTTGGAGCTTAGGACGAGAGATAAATCCTGTCACCTGCGACCTCCAGCTAGCGTAGTGCGACGTGCCGAACGCCGATTCTCCCGGCGCTTCTTGCAGTGCTTCAAACGCGGAAAACGACTATGTCAGTGGCGTATAGAGTACGAGAACATTCTGAGCGATTCAGTGATCCGAATTCTATATCAATTCAAGGGTTGAGATGAGAGAAAAGGTGAGAAGGGATGCCATGGCGGTGGATTCCCCGGTTTCGGAGGAATAATCGTTTCCTTCCAGCGGCCAGTTTGCGCGCACCCAATCAAGGTCAAATGAAGCGGGCGAGCCGCCCGCTTCCACACGGGCGTACTTATTGATGACAGTTTTCCATTTGCCGTGGTTAGATAGACTCCATGAAATATTGCCGGTTTCAACTTAATGGTGAGGCTCAGTACGGCCTGGTGGAGTCCGTTGCGGGGCGGGACGCTATTTTGCGGATTCTGCTTATGGCTCCGGAAGAGTCGGATGGGGATGTGGAGGGATTACGCACGCGGCGGATCGAATCGATTGCGCTGGAGGAGGCGGTGCTGCTGCCGCCGGTGCGTCCGTCGAAGATTGTTTGCGTGGGGCGCAACTATCGGGAACATGCGGCGGAGCTTGGGCATGACGTTCCCCAGGAACCGCTTTTGTTCTTCAAGCCGAGTTCGGCGCTGCTGGCTCCGGGCGGCGTGGTCCGGCGGCCTAAGCTTTCGGAACGCGTGGACTATGAGGGCGAGCTTTGCGTGGTGATCGGCAAGACTTGCTATCAGCCGGCGGCCGACGAGGATGTGCGGCCTTACGTCCTTGGCTATACCTGCCTGAACGACGTTACGGCGCGCGATCTGCAAAACAAAGACGGACAGTGGGCGCGGGCCAAGGGCTTTGACACTTTCTGTCCGGTGGGTCCGGTGGTGGCGGATGGGGATGAGGTTGATCCGTGGGCCGGGGTTGGGGTGGAGACGCTGGTGAATGGCGCGGTGCGGCAGGCGGGGAATACGCGGGATTTTATTTTTACTTTGGACGTTGTCATCCGTTATATTGCCCAGGCTATGACTCTTTTCCCGGGCGATCTGATTGCTACGGGGACTCCGGCGGGCGTGGGGCCTGTTGTGGCTGGGGATGTGATGGAGGTTCGGGTGGAGGGCGTGGGGACGTTGCGGAATTCTGTGGTGGATGAATAAGGCAAAACCTTTAACCACAGGGGGCACGGGGTTTCACAGGGTAGGTCGCTCCGGATTTTGTTTCTATTGCAGGCGGAAGCGCTCTCGCATCAGGCGTTGGAGGCGGGGTTTGTAGAGGATGTCGAAGGCTAGTTCTTTATCGGGGAACATGGCTAGGGCGGCACGTTTGGCGCCTGCGGCCAGTTCCGAGGCTTCTTCCACCGTCAGGCCGGGGTCCTGGCTGATCACCGACGTGACCATGCTCATCATGATCTGCAGGCGGCGGATTCTTCGGGCCTCGTCTTGATCCTGATCGTCCCTTGGTTGTTCTCCGGGCAGAGAGTTTTTGTGGTGGTTCGCGGATTCCCCGATGTTCATGCTGGCCCCTTTATTTTTTGCCCACAGCTTTGTGTTGCGACGCCCGTCCGACGCTGCGCCCGATTCATAGCATTCTCCTACAGTTGAGAGGGAAAGCAAACGGCCCGAAAGTGCCGGGTTGGAGGGGCGACCACTGGGGCTGAAGCCCCTGAGTTATTAAGGACTTTACGCTGGCGCTGAAATCGCCGCTCTTCCATGGTGGCGCACGTATCCAGTGAGCTACTGGGGTAGGCCGAAGCGGCTCATCAGGTTGGCGTAGCGGGGATCGGAACGGAGTGGGTCGAGAGCGGGATAGCGAATGGAAATGAGAAGCTCGAAGTCTCCGTCGGTATAGGCTTTCTCGATGTTCTGGAAGGCCTGGTCTTTGTCTCCGGCGAGCGCCGCCGCTACGGCCACGGCGCCGGAACGATCCGTGCCTTCGAGGGTCTGCATGAGTCGGAGATAGCCTTTCGCATCTTCCGTGACGGCGGTCGTTTTCGAGAATGCTTTGTGGAATTCGGTGACCGCTTCGGGAAAGCGGCCGGTCGTAGCGTAGAGCTGCGACAGCCGGTAATGTGCCGGAGCAAACTTCGGATCGCGTTCGAGAACCTTCTGGAACTGTGCGAGCGACTCGGGATAGTGCCTGGCCTCCATCAGCAGGATGCCGTAGTTGCTGTTGACGATGGAGGAGAGAGGATCGAGAGATAGGGCAGCCCGGTACTGGGCCTGCGCGTCATCCAGACGGTTTTCGGGGGCGAGATACGCGAGAGCGTAAAAATAATGGGCGGAGGCGTTGTTGGGGTCCAATTCAATAGCCCGCAGAAATTCGGGCTCCGCCTCGCTCCACTTCCATGCCGTAGCCAGCGCCAGGGCGCGAGCGGCATGGGCCTCAGACAGGGAGTCATCGAGTTCGAGAGCTTTGCGCGCCGCCTGGTCAGCCTGCAGTACCCCTTGCTTCGAAGTAATTGAAATGTTGTAACCGGGGGCGATGTTATAGGTGTCGGCAAGGCCGGCATAGGCTAGAGCATAGTTGGGATCGGCCGCGATTGCCTGCTGGAACAGATCAATACTCTTCCGGAGGCCAGATGGGGTTCGGCCGTACCAAAGCTGGCGAGCTTCGAGATAGAGCCGATAGGCTTCCGGGTTCGAGGTGCCCGCGCTGCCCAGTTTTTGCGCTTCCACGCCGGGATTGATGAGGTGGAGCCTGATCGAAAGATCGCGCGTGATTTCGCCCTGCACGCGGGTGACGTCAGCGGTCTTGCATTCATAATGAGAACCCCAAATCTCGCTGCCGTCGGCGGTATCGACCAGTTCGGCGTGAATGTGGAGGTCATCGCCGCGTTGCGTGATGCGGCCCGTGAGTACGGCGCTGACCTGCAAGGTTTGGCCGATCTGGCGCGGGTTGCTCTGGTTGTTTTTGAAACCGAAGACGGTGCTGCGCGCCAACACCCTGAGGCCGGGCAGCTGCGAAAGGGAGCCGATGAGGCTCTCGGAGAGGCCGTCGCCGAGGTAGTCGTTGGCAGGATTGGAGGTGGCATTGACGAAAGGCAGTACCGCAATGGAGTTGATTTTTGGGATTTCGGATTGCTGGCGCTGGCGCAGGAACAGGAAGTAGACCGCCGCGGCGGCAGCGACTACCAGCAAGACTGCGGCGATGGCCACGGTCAACTTCCGGCTGGAGCGGGCTGGTACAACCGCCACCGGGATGGCCGCTGCCTGCCCGGAGGAAGAGACCGCGGGGGCGGAGGCGAGGCTGATCGCGGGGGCGCTCACGGCAGGGGCGCCCGCAGCAGGCATGCTCGACAAACGGCCGGAACCGGAGTCGCGCTTGAGGCGTGCCAGGTCGGCTCGCAGATCAGCCGCGCTCTGATAGCGGAGGGTGCGATCCTTCTCCAGGGCCCGGTCGATGATACGTTGCAAATCCGCTGGCATGCCGGGATTGAAGCGCGCGCACGGGGGTGGGACCGAATCGAGAATAGCTTTGAAAACTTCAGCGATACTGTCGCCAGGAAACGGGAGCGTACCGGTCGACATCTCGTAGAGCACGACGCCGAAAGAGAAGAGATCGGTGCGAGGATCCAGATCTTTGGCACGCGCCTGCTCGGGTGACATATAAGAGACGGTGCCGAGCGTAGAGCCAGGGTTGGTGAGGTCCGCTCCAGTGCTGACTAGATTGGCGGAGCCGGGCTGGCCGGCAGAAGTGGCGGGGACTGAGAGCTTGGCAAGGCCGAAATCGAGCAGCTTGGCATGACCGCGTTTGGTGACAAAGATGTTGGCGGGCTTGATGTCGCGATGGACTATGTTCTGGGAATGAGCGGCATCGAGCCCGTCCGCAATCTCGATGGCAAGGGAGAACATGGTTTCGTTATCCAGGGGTCTTCCCCCGATGAGGCTTTTCAGATTCATGCCGTCGAGAAACTCCATGGCGATGAACGACTGGTCCCCGTGTTTGCCGATTTCGTAGATGGTGCAAATGTTGGGATGATTGAGAGCCGAGGCGGCACGGGCCTCGCGGCGAAAGCGTTCCAGCGCCAGCGGGTCTTGCGAGAGGCGGTCGGGGAGGAATTTGAGGGCGACGAAGCGCCCGAGTTCGGTGTCCTCAGCCTTGTAAACCACACCCATGCCGCCGGCGCCAAGCTTTTCGACGATGACGTAGTGCGAAATGGTCTGGCCGATCATTTTCTGGCCGATCGTGTTCTGGCCGATCGTGATGAAGATGCCGTGCCTTCGGACGCTTAATCTTACGAAGGTGGCGGCGGCCAGTCAACGAATAGAGGCGGCGGGGGTATGCTGAGAGATAATGTCATCCTTGGCTGCAACTGGACTTTCTGCTTGCACCACATCAGCCGGTAAGAGCAAGAACAAGGGCAACGGCAATGTCCAAAGCAGCGGGCAGGAGTTCCTTCGGGTTCGCTCAAAGCGGATCCGCTCCACACCGGTGCTGCGGGACAGCTGAGGCGGTTTATGCCACATGAGCATTTCTGCTCCGATTCTTCAGAAGAGGTAGAATCACCGGGGTGCGGGGTCCCGGGTTGGTGGCGGATTCCTGGAAGGGAGACTTATGGCAGCGCAGCCCGATCTGAAGCCTGAAGGCCAAAGCCGGCCTGATCCTAATGAGAAGCTGGTTAAGGTATTTGACAGTGAGGAGGAATCGGAGGGTTTGGTGGTGAAGGGATTGCTCGATTCAGCGAATATTGAAAGCGACCTCGCGTCGGCCACGCTTTTGCAGGATGCTTTTCCCGGCTTGGGTGGAATGATCATCCTGGTGCGGGAAAAGGATGCGGAGAAGGCGCGCCGCCTGATCGCAGAATACCGGCGGCCTGCGAGCGATGATGGGGGAGATGAAGTGGATGATGATGAGACGGTGGGTTGAGTGATCTGTCGGCATGAGGGCTGAAGCCCCGATTCAAACGATAGCCTTGAACGCAGGCCTGAAGGCCTGCTCCACTGTTGAGAAACGGCATTGGACGGCGCGGCTGAAGCCTGGCCCTTTCAAAGCTGAGCGGCAAGCCGCAAAATCAAAATAAAAATCAGAATCAAAGTCAAAGGCAGCGGACAGCAGTGTCCGCCCTACACCTGCAGTGCTACTGAAGAGACGCTAGCCATGGAGTGACCGAGTGACCGTCTAAGTAGAACGTTACAGCGCCGTTTACGTCTGTGCGGTAGATGTGGGCTCCGGAGTTTTGCAGGCGCTCGAGGACTTCTGGCTTGGGAAAGCCGAACGAGGTTCGGTAGCCGAGTGAGATCACGGCGAAGCTTGGCTTCACGGCTGCCAGGATTTCCGGAGTAGTCGAGGTGCCACTGCCGTGATGTCCTACCTTTAAGAGGTCAGCGTGGGGATGGTGCAGGCTCGCTATGCGGCGCTCGACGGCTTTCTCGGCATCGCCCTCCAGCAAGACGGAAGTTGCGCCATAGCTGACGTGCAGGACCATCGAGTCGTTGTTCTTGGGCTCGAGGCCTACGGGCCAGTCTCGGGGTGGAAAAAGCACATTCACTTTCGCTCCGCCTAGTTCGAACTGATCTCCCTCCCAATGACGGACCACGTTGATTCCTAGAGCGTGCGCTTCGTCTATCAGGCTGTCTAGCGCTCGACTGGGGGGCAGCAGACCTATCCACAATTCTTTCGGGCGGAAATCTTTGAGGACTGCGGCCATGCCTCCGATGTGGTCGGAGTGGCCGTGGGAAATCGCAACGGCATCGAGGCGGGAAATGCGGCGCGTCCAGAGATAGGGGGCAACCACATCTTCGCCAAAGTCGAGTTGCGAACCGGCGCCCCAGATAGGGCCGCCGGCATCGATTAGTAAGGTGCGGCCTTGCGGCATCACCAGCAGCGTGGCGTCGCCTTCGCCTACGTCGATGGAAGTTACCTCCAGCAGTCCCGGTCGCGTATTTGGTTTGGGCGGCACGAAGGCCAGCGCCAGGGACGCAGCGAGTAACGCAACCAGCCCGGTGACCGCCAGCAGCGCGCGTTTGCGAGTGAGAGTGATGGCCAGGACGAGCGCTGCCGACGCAGCGATCATTATCGCAACAGAAGGAGTTGCTACGCGAAGGTCGGCGAGGCGCAAGCCTCCTAAGCCGTGGACTGTGCCGGTAATGGCTTGCAGCGCGAAGGTGGTGAGCAGAGCCGGAAGTTTCGCGAGTGCCGGGGACACGTATCCTAGTGCGATCGTCAGGATAGCTGCGGGCATTAGAAGTTGAGTGAGCGGAACAACCGCGACATTTGCGGGAAGACCGATGGTTGTGGCGCGATGAAAGTAATACGCCATCGGGAGGGCTAGTCCCATCTGCATTACCGCAGAGACTAGCAGTAACTCGAACGTGTGCAGAAAAACGATCGCGGTACCACGCACCAGACGCAGTGACCACGTTCTGCCGAGAAAACGCGCCAGGCGTTCTGCAATCAGGCGCAGGTCTACGCGAAACTGCGCGACTCGCGGAGGCAGCGAGGGTTCGTAGTCATCGGCGTCCCAGTGGGCGAGAGCCTGGCGGTAGAGTTGCGAAGTGCGCTCTACCAGCGGCAGACCGATCGCGGCCACGATTAACACGCAGACGAATGTCATCTGGAAGCTGGCGGTGAAGAGCTGACGCGGATCGAATACGAGCAATCCGAGCGCGGCTGCGCCGAGCGCGTTAACCATGGCGCGGTCGCGGTAGAGCAGTCGCGTGCCCAGGTAGATGGCGCACATCAGCGTGGCTCGCCACACCGGCGCGCCTACTTCGGTCAGAAAGGCGTAGGCGACGCAAAACAGAATCGTCACTAGAGTCGCGGGAATGTCGGCGAGGCGGAGGCGGCGCAGCGTCCAGAATGCTACAAAGGCCAGGATGGTTACGTTCATCCCTGAGACCACGAGGATGTGATAGGTGCCGGAGCGTTGGAAGTCGACTCGCGTGTCGCGGTCGACGAAGGCTTCTTCGCCGATGACCATGGCGTCAATGAGCGCGGCCTGCCGCGCTGGCCAGAGCGCATGCACCTTGGCGATGATGCTGGAATGCATACGAGTGCGGGCGAGCTCGATGCGGTTGCCTACAAAGCCGGGGAGCAGTTGTACGTCTTCAGTTTTGGCGGAGCCCAGGGCCGCGATGCCGTTTGCAGCGAGGTAGCCTTGATAGTCGAAGGCGCCGGGGTTGCGGAAATTGCGCGGCAGCTTCAGCTTGAGGGACAAGCGAAGTCGTTCGCCATAGCGGAACAGGTGCATCGTCGGTGCGTTTGTTTGTGAAACAAAGGCCGGGCTGTAAATTCCGAGGTGTACCCCGGAATGTACGGGAATCCGCGTGCCGTTTTCGATGACGATCTGTTCGGTCTCGACGTCGAGGCTCTGTCTAACTTCGTGTGGAGATGATTCGCGCAGCCTTCCTTCCCGAATGACGTGCGCCGTCATCTCGACTGGCTGGTCATACGCGAACGGCTGCAGGCTGGTATCGACGTACGGCGGGGCCTCTTAGTTGGATATGAAGCGCGCCTGCCAGGAAGAATGCGCCTAAGGCGAGGCTCACCCCGAGATATTTGCGGCGGCGCACGAAGTATAGACCTGCGGCTAGAAACGCTGCACCTGCCACTATCCACCACGACGCGGGCCGCCAGGCGTGGATGCCTGCAATGATTCCCGAGGAGTAGGACAGGGCGGCCCAGAGCATTGGTTGCCGCGTGGGCTTGAACTGGAATTTGTGCGGAAGGGGCGCGGATGGCGGCTCGGTAATTGGCAAGGGTGGCATTTGGGGTGAGTCCGTTGACGTGGGCCGGTCGTGAGCTTGAGGCTCAGCAGAGGTGGGCAAAAGGAACGACCACGGGGGCTGAAGCCGGCATCAATCCGGATGCTTTACGCGGCGCTTAAGCGCCGCTCGTCCACGGGTTACTGCACCTGTTCCAGAATCTTTCAGCAGTTCGTTTTGGCATCAGCGCACTAACTGCAACACGCTCTCCAGGTGATAGGTCTGGGGAAACAGGTCGACCAGATGCGCCTCGTCGACGCGATAGCCTGACGCTTGCAGCGGCACCAGGTCGCGGGCCAGGGTTGCGGGATCGCACGATACATAGGTCAGGCGAGGCGCGCCTGTGCTTGCCAGCGCCCGCGCCACGTGATCTCCTAAGCCGCTTCGCGGTGGGTCTACTACGATCAAGCCGGGCTTCGGCAAACGAGGCGCAGCCTTCCCGGCATCACCGTGTTCTTCTTCGCAGACAGACTGCGCGGGCGAACCTGCCTTGAGGGAAGCCCAAGCGTCGCCCGCACCCGCACTGCCTGGGCGGTTCACGTACTGCCCAGTTTCGGCGTGAATCGCCTTTCCGTTAATTGGCAGATTGTATTGCAGATCGCGGGCGGCTGTCTGTGACGACTCCACCGAAATGATGTGACGGAACTCACATGCCAAGGCTGTGGAAAACAAGCCTACGCCAGCGTAGAGATCAAGCGCCAGTTCGCCGGATCGGCCCTTGGTAACAATGTTGACGAGTTCATCGATCAGAAAACGGTTGGTCTGGAAGAATGCTCCGGCACTCACGCGGTAGGCGGACGTCTTGGTCTGATAGGTCACTTCCGCAGTGTCGACTGTAACGAGCGGTTCCTGGACTCCTTTCTGCGGTTCGCGGAACGCCGCCACGCCGACGATTTCCGGCATGGCCGCGCACAATTCTTCGCTCCACGCCCGCACCGCGGCGCGCCGAGCCTCGGGAGCACACAGGAACTCGATGTGTAGTTTTGTGTCGTCGGCATTGGAGAAGAACTCGACTTCGCGCACGCCTTCTACCGCCTTGCCGGCTCGTCCGGATCGCCACAGAGTAGCGATGCCGCGGTTGATCAGCGGCGAACTGATGGGGCAGTCTTCAACCGCAAGCAGTTCATGCGAGGCGAACCTGAAATATCCCGCCGCGAAATCAGGCCGCGTTCGCACCTGCAGCCTTGATCGATTGCGATAATTCCAGGGCGGCGACGGATGGACCTGAATTTCACACTGCAGTTCGAGCCTGGCGATGCGCCGCAAATTCTCGCGAAGAATGTCTTTCTTGATTTCGAGTTGCTGCTCGTAGGTGGCGTGCTGATAGTGGCATCCGCCGCAGCGGCCGAAATGCGGACACGGCGGGTCAATTCGGTGCGGCGAAGGCCCTACGATGGCTTCGGCCCTCGCGCGGGCGAAGCCAGGCTTTTCTTTGGTGATCGCGGCTTGGATCTTTTCTCCGGCGAGAACAAAGGGGATGAACACGGCCTTGCCGCGTCCGCGGTCTTTGCCGAGCGGTTCGGCAGGAAGGCGAGCCAGTCCGTCGCCGCCGTAGATGAGCTTTTCAATGTTTAGGAGCAAGTTTCTCCGCGTCGAACGAATTCCTAAGTACTAATTTCAGGTCGCAGGTCGAGCAGCTTTCTTCGTCCACTGGCTGACTCTCACGTGCACTACCAGTGGATTAAAGCCATTAGAGGAGATCATCAGATGGTAAATCCTTTTCTTTGCTTTCGGGACAATAGAGAACCTTCCCTAGGCATCTGTGTTAGTGCTCTGGATAACTGTCTTCCAATCGGGAGAAACCTCTGCCACAGTTGCTCCCAGAATGGGCGCGCCACTCGGATCGCGGACAACGCCGGAAACTGCATTCACCACCTGAACTCTTTCTATCTCAACGATTTCGACGCCGGCCTTAGCCGAGCTCGATGCCCCGGCAAGAACCATGCCTAGAACAAAGAGGCGCGAAAGCCTGGGTCTGGTCATTTTCAAATTCCTTACTCTCGGAGATATCAGTTTACAATGTTCGCCCGACTGCCGCGCCCGAGGCCCGATCCGGCTGAAAATCGAACCCACGTCTCGATTCGACGACGTCTTCGAGGCCGCAGCGCGTTCGGTTCGCACAACTAATCCTTGCAGGGCGGGTTCCATTGGCCTAGGGATTCTGATTCGTGATGCGGCAAGGATCTCGTCAAACGATTGAGGCGTGCCACAGGCTGCAAAAACCCTCATTGTTTTGTAGGCTTGTTTGGCATTTCCGCAGCCAATTGCCGGAGGCAAGGTGAAAAATGACTAATCTCTGGAACGCGTGTGTAACCTGGGGAAAGAGTATGCATCGCGAAGCCGCTCTTGATTCCGCCCGCAACGTGCTGGCAGTAGTTGGCGGCGCAACGATCCTGGCCGACTTCACCACCATCAAGATTTGGCTGATTCTGCCGATGATGGGCATCGCTTTTCTGATCTGGTTTCTGGATTACGAGCGCCACTTTCGCGGACAGACCGTAGAGGAAGCAAAGATCCCGCAGTAATGCTTCCCTAGACGCGAGCACTCGGCTCTCGCTTCTCTCAAACCCCCAGCTTGGTTAGCGATGGTTGGCAACGCACTGCGAGAGCATCTTGGCCTGGGTCGTATTGAACGCGTTGGGGTCCTGCCAGACCGCTTCCCCGGTGCAGACTCCCGAGTAGCAGTTGACGTCCGGTGGACTGTTTTTGGGCCGAACTCTTTCGATCAAGAATTTTCCCTGGCCGGTGCTGTTGTTCACCGGAGTCGGCCGCCCACTTGTTGATGTCCGCTTGCGGCGGCGACTTGGTGTTGCACGTGTTCGTGTTTTCCCAGAGGTTCACCTTGGCTCCAGGAAAATACGTGAAGGGAGCGCTGGTGATCAGAGAGCACACGTCGAGAGCCGGACCGGTATAGAGAGACTTGTCGCAGCCGTAATCCATGCGGGCAACGCCGGGGCCGGCGGCGATTACCACGTAATCGAAATAATTTGATAAGCCATGTTGTGCGAGAGCATACGTGATGGCTGCGCCTCCGCCGCTCGTTCCCTGGGCGCAGAAGCCAGTGGTGCGGTCGCCGCCCTGCACGTTATCGAAAACGTACTTGAAAACAGTTGCGCCGCGGCAGGCGGCGCTCTTCAGGCCAACGCCGCCCGTATCTTCCCATTCCGTGATCCAACCGAGTTGCACCACGCGGAATCCGTCGGCGAGATAGGCGTTAGCAAAACCGCTGTTGAAGAAGGCGGTGCCGTCGCCGCCGCTGAGCAGGATGATCGTGCCCGTGACGGTTCCAGTAGGAAAGGCCTCGCTTAACGTCGCTGTCAGATCGGGCACGCCCGGGCAAGAAACGCTAATCGAGGTGCAAGCCGCTCCCTTAGTCGAACCCGAAAGACACGTCGCCGGCCCCAGCACGATGACCGTGCCCAGACTGAGGGCATTGCGGTCGGCTTCCGGGCTCGTCTCGCCGCCAAAGGCTGAGAGGCTTGCGAGGCCGACGAGCAATAGGACCCCGAGAGAAAAACGGCGCGCCCGGACTAGATACTTGGGCTGCATTGGAACTCCTTCTGATGTCGACTGCAAATGGAGGTCGTGAGTCCGCTGAATCAGGCTCCGTATGGGCAGCGAGTTGCATAGTGAATCAGTAGCAAGGGCCTCTCAAGGTGAAGAAATTTGCAGCATCGGGGGCTGGATCGCAGATGTTCCGATCAAGGGCTTATCAGCAGTCGGCGGGATCGCAAAGTGGGAACCGTCAGAGTGAGCGTCCGGCGGCTGCGCCTGAAGCCCAGGCCCACTGAAAATTGAAACCGCCGAGATGGCCGGTCACGTCCACTACCTCGCCGATGAAGAACAGGCCGGGAATTTTGCGGCTCTCCATGGTCTTGGCTGAGAGTTCGCCGGTGTCGACTCCGCCTGCCGTTACTTCGGCTTTCTCATAGCCTTCCGTGCCCGCTGGTGAAATCACCCAGGCATGCGTATGCTTTTCCAGCTCCGCTAGAGCAAGATTCGTCCAAGATACGGGCGCGTGTGCATCCAGCCAGCGGTCCGACAGTCGATGAGGCAGAAACTTCCGCAACTCTGAGCGCAGCGCATTTAGATTTCTCGGAGCTCTGGGATCGCAAAACGCTGCGGTGACTTCGCGTTCAGGGGCTAGATCAATCTGGATGGGCTGCGGCTCTTTCCAATACGAGGAAATTTGAAGAATCGCCGGACCGCTCAGGCCGCGATGCGTGACGAGCATCTTTTCGAGAAACTGCTGGCCGGCGCAGGAGGAAATCACTTCCGCCGAAACGCCCGCCAGATCGCAGTAGCGCGAGCAATCCTCCGGACTCAACAGCAGCGGCACCAGTCCCGGCCAGGGCTCGCGGATGGCAATGCCGAACTGCCGCGCCAGATCGTAGCCGAATGACGTTGCTCCGATCTTCGGAATCGAAAGGCCTCCGGTGGCCACTACCAGAGTCGGCGCTTTGAATTCGCCAGTCTCGGCGCGCACCACGAACTCTCTCGTTCGCTCGACTTGATTAATCTTCGTGTTCGAAAAGACGCTCACGCCGGCATCGCGGCATTCGGCTTCCAGCATGCCGAGAATGTCGCGCGCGGAGCCGTCGCAGAAAAGCTGGCCCAGAGTTTTCTCGTGATATGCGACGTGGTGTTTTTCGACCAACGCGATGAAGTCTTGTGGCGTGTAGCGTGCCAATGCCGACTTGGCGAAGTGCGGATTTGAGGAAAGGAAGTTTTCCGGTTTGCAATAAAGGTTGGTGAAGTTGCAGCGTCCGCCGCCGGAGATCAAAATCTTCTTTCCCAGCTTGTCCGCACGTTCGAGTACAGCAACGCGGCGGCCGCGCTTGCCGGCTTCAATGGCGCACATCAGCCCCGCAGCGCCGCCACCGAGAATGAGAGCGTCGAAGGTGTGGGTCATTACATGTAAAACAAGCTCAGGCGCGGCAGGCCGTATTTTTCCAGAAGGCGCTTGTGCACGTACTGCTTTTGCAGTTGCTCGATCTGTGCCGGCACCATTTTGCGCCGGTAGGGCGCCAGTTCACGATCGGCCTGGGCGCGCGCGGTCACGATTTCTTCATCGGGAGTGGCGGCGAGCAATGCAGCGAAAAGCTTTTCCTCCAGGACCGTGAGATGCCGCTCCAAGTCTTCCAGCCTCGGCGCCTTTTCGCTTTCAGTTTCCTGGGCCAGCTTTCGCAAAGTGGTGGCCGATTCTTCGGCAACCGCATGAACCGAGATTCCGGCACTGCGGGGCAGTTTCGCCGCTTCCAGAAGATCGGCATTGCGGCGCAGGAACGCGGCGATCGCTTCCGGTTCAAAGCCTTGCCCTGCACTCGATTTGGAGGTTTCGGAGGCCGCGGGGTTCGCCGCACCCACGGCTGCTTCCTTCATGTCTTCGGCCGCAGTCAACACGGCCTGAGCGCACCACAAAAGGCTGTTGATCTTTTGGTGCCTTTTCGATTTTCGCTGTTCATACTTGTCAAAGGCGGAATCGATGCCGCGCAGCACCGCCTCCAGAGGAACACCGAGGTTCTTCCAGATTTCTATCTGATCCCAGTCGAGAGGCGAGCCAATCAGGGGTGATCCCCGCCGCCTCTGAAAGTGCTCTTCGACTTCGGTGAAGTAGTTGAAGTAATTTTCCATAGTGGCTTTTTGGCTTATTTTCGTGGAATGTGGCGCACAGATGGAGCACAATACGGCAGTGAGCTAAATCGGAATACTTCGGGCCAGTCGGTATTGCACTTTATGTCTTCCGAACCCATTCTCGAAATTCTCACAGCACAAGAGTTTGCCCAACGGCTGAAAGTAAAACCCAGTTGGGTCGTAGATGCAAGCCAGCCCGCCCGCAATTCCGATCCTCTCCCAACGATGAAAATCGGGCGGCACAACCGCTATGCGTGGAACTCGAAGTCAATGATCGCATGGCTGAATAGGAGAGGATTGAAATAAATTGAAAAGCTACTCGCTACAAAAGCACCACGGGAATTGGGTGATGCGATGGTCGGTCTACGAAATGGTGGACGGCAAACGCAAGCGTACCCAACCCACGCACATCATCGCTTCCATCCGCAACTATAAAAAGGAGTCCGACGTAAAGCCGTTGGCGGATGCCTACTTCCAACAGAGGGTGCAGAAATCCCGCACCCTGCAAGCAGGAGCATCGCTCTCCGAGTTCGTCACCAACGTGTTCTTCCCCCACAACGAAGCTCGGTTGTCCAAGAACACGACGGCCCTCTACCGCCAGCAGTGGAAACGACTGGAGCCGCACTTGGGCAGCATTCGTCTCCGGGACGTGATGACTCCGCACATTCAGTCGGCGCTTGATTCGATCCACGACGAGCGTAAGGAAGAGATCAGCCATGACTGTTACATGCACATTAAAGTAACGGCCAGCGCCATCTTCTCACTGGCGATCCGAAGAGGAGACCACCCCGGACCGAATCCAGAGAACCAGACGACGGTGCGCAGCTACGGACACAATGAGCATCGCAAGAATGGGGCTTACGATTTGAACGAGATCAAGCAATTCCTGACCATGTTCCCTGAAGGCAACACCGCTGTCGCTATCGCCATCAACGCCTTCCTCGCGTTGCGCAAGCCGGAGGCCGAAGCCTTGACGACCGAAGATTTCGACGCGGCGACGGGTTTAGTCCGCATCCACCACAGGACGAAAACGGGCAACGATGAGAAGCTGCCCGTCATTGGGCCGCTGCGTCGAATCATGGCAATGGGCTGGAGCCAGATCAACATGCGCAATGCGGAATATGAGATTCGTGAGCGGTTGAAGTGCAGCGGCGCGCTGGAATGGAAGGGTTGGTATGCCTTCCGGCGCGGGATGCTGACAAACTTGTGGAGGCTGGGAGTGCCTGTGGAAGAAGCGTCGTTGATCCTACGTAATTCGCCCGAAGTCTGCCGCCGCCATTATCTACGGCTTGATGCGACAGCCAGCAAGCAGAGCGCAATGGATACTCTCGAAAAAGCCTATCTGGAAGAGCGCATCCAAATCCAGTAAATCGGATAACCCGATCTCACTCTTGATCCTCGACCATGGTCACCATCTTCGTCTGTTGGGATATCAAGCTGGCCGAGCACAAGATCGAGTGGGGCTGCCACGCGTCTTTCAAATACTCGATTGCTGGGCCGGACCCGCTGGATCGGGAGATGATCGCCGTCCCGCGATGCGGACTCTTGGCGCTCCGCCACAGCGCTCCGCCGTAAGTTACCAAAGTTCACCTCGAAATGGCCTTCCACGAAACCCCACCCATCAAATGTTTTGTGGGAGGAGAGTGGAATGATTGAAGTGAACAATGCAATTCAGGAAACCAACCGGCGTGTCGGGAGCCCGTCAGCGCTACAGCCAAAACCAAACACTACGGATGATCTCCACGGATCGGACGGATCAGCCGCTCCATCGCAGTCCGTCGCCACGGCAAAAACGCCGCCAGCACCGCCAGCGAACGGAACTTCTGCAAGTGCAGAACTTCCCGCAAACACTCAACCGCTCGCGGCACAGCCTCCCATCGTGCCATTGCCTGCGAGTGACGCGCTTGTTTTCCTTGGCGTCAAGCCGGACATCGGGAGCATGACCTTGGATGAGAAGTTCGGTTGCCTCAAGCAATGTTTCGCCTACGGCTACGGCGTACGCAAAGTCTTGTGCCAGGTCTTCGAGGCAATCCGCACGGAGTTCAAGACTTACACAAAAAACCGGGCTGGAATGCCCACCGTGGAACAAGCCTTCGCGAAGCGAGGACTTAATTATAAGACGATTTACGCGGCCATACAGCGTGAGAAGGATCGGCGCACCGAGGATGCGCAGTTCTTCGCCGCAATCAAAGCTCAGGCGTCTACGAACAACATCCACGGCCTGGACATCACAGACGATGACCTGCCGCCAGTGGGGACGAAGGTCATTCTTGGCGACGGAACAAAAGGGCAGGTTCTTGCGATCGGACAGAAGGCCGCGCCGGACTCTGAACCATCCCTCGAGATCATCACCGAAGAAGGATGCGCAGTTCAGATCAAGCGCGGTGACCTCATCACTTTCGCTGAAAAGGAGGCCGCCAAAGCGGCGGAGAGGGCTGAGCAGGCTGCAAAGGTGGTGGAAGCTCAAGACGATGGTGGCAAGCGGGAAGAGGCTAAGACGAAGCGAATCGCTGCAGCAGCTGCGAAGGCAGACCACGCAGCGAAGTCGGACGCCTTCTACGCCGCGCAATATTTCAACCTGATAGCAATGATCAACTCCGCACCCAAGGAATTCAGTCGTTCGGAATTCACACAGAGCGTAATTGAACAACTACAGGTCGCGTACGAAGCGTTAGGCGAAGACGCACAGCGTGTAAGCCGCGCACCGCACCGGTTTCCCACGTTCGAGCAGGGAAACGAGAACGAGTTGTTCACGTTCCTGGCCGCCGATGCAGTCGGTCGCAAATCACTACTGAACGCCGTATTCGGGGGGATTGAACAAAGTTCCTTCCGCGGTAAGATCGGAAAGTTCGCGCAGCGCATTTGCGACAAGTTCCACGACGGCAGGTTCCAAGTCACCATCACAGAAAAGACGCAGCCTGTGCCTAAGGTGAAGAAGGCGACAGCAGCAGCACCGCCGCCAGAACCTGATCGGCCACCGGCGACTAAGGTTGGCGACAAGTCGATTCCCACGGCACACGGGTTTTTCCATGAATTCCGTGTGGACGCTAAGCTGCCGTACGTCGTGCGGGACACGAACAATCCGGATCTCGGTATCTTGTGCGAGTGCAAGAACAAGGCGGAAGCTGAGTTCAAGATCTCGACTTACGATCGGGAAGCGGCAGCGGCAATCGCGGCGACAGCGATCTAGTCGCAGTGTTAGAGAGCGGCGTGCATCACGGTGCGCCGCTGAGGAATGGGGCCAGCAGCAGAAGCCAACGTTGGATGTTGATCGTTTGTCCAGATGACTTCCTCGCTCTTTTTCCCGCCACGCTTGCCCTCCAATCCTTTGATCGTTCTGAAGGGCCGGAACGGCAGCCACTGCGCGCCTGCGTTTTCGCAGACGATGACCTGACCACTTCGTGACCTGCACCACTCGCCGAGGTGGGCGTAGTCAATGTCGTGGAACTTGTAGGCCCTGCCCGCCTCTGCATACGGTGGATCAACGAACCACGAGGCCTCTTGGTCGGGAATGTCTTTGTAGGTCGCCTGCGTAACTGTCCAGTGGCGGATGTGTGGAACTTGCGAGGCGATGCGTTCACGGATGGATTCTCCCCAATAGACTCCGGGCTGCCACGACTTGTTTTCCCGCATCCATTTACTCGGACTCTTGGCGGGTTGCACCGTGCCTTTGTTCAACCAGAAACCGATGAGATGCTTGGCCTCTGGAGACACTCTTAGTTCGTCCACGTGGTCAAATTGCAGCGGTAGCGAAAGGATTTCCTCCGGCCTCACATGGATTAAATAGTGCCAAACGCCGCAGATGATTGGGTCTGCGTCATACAGCCTGACTTGGTGCTCCGGATAACGCAGAGCGTAACCGCAGGAGCCAGCAAAAGGTTCAGTGATGGTTGGGTACACGGGTTCGGGGTAGTGTGGTGCGACCCGCCATTTACTTCCAAAAAACGAAAAGAAAGGTCTCATCCAGGCAAATACTGGATAGGCCGCAAAGTTGCGAAACTAGCGATTGGTTAGCGCGGACTCACAGAAGTTCCGGTCAAGTTAGGAAAAACGAGTGGTCAGAGGGGCGCTACCCATGGGCCTTTTTATTTAGTCCACCCATTTCGGCCCTTCCGCCTAGCCCCCTCATCAAAGTAACTATGGGGGGCGGTTGCATAGTCCGGGGGAGAACCCCTGACGGGTTTTAGTGGTTCACCTAGTGAAACACAACGGCCCCTTTACAAAATTCTAGGAGGCAGCAAATGGAAAAATGCTATTGCGAAGTTGCACTACAGGATGGATACGACTGCGCCTTAATCGAGTGGAAGCCAGAAGACCCTAAGGCATTCCAGCAAGCAATCGTCAACAAGATTGAGAGCGCGCTCATGAACGACTGGGGAGAAGATCGTAGCGGCAAGTTATGTCTTCCTGACATGATCGTCTGCCCGGCGGAAGCCCTGTGGATTGCAAAGGCCCTGAAGGCCAATATCAAACTTGTAGGAATCCGTAAGGCATCAATCAAAGCCACAAAAGCGTAGGAGTAGAGGTCGAAACGGGGATTGAGTGAATTCCAATATGGACGAGAGACCCACCCGTCGCACCGTCATGCGGTGCCTGAGGACGACCACGAGAGCACGGAGAGCCTCATAGCGTCCGACTCGCTTGGCGCTGTAAGGTATTTCCGAACGTCCCCGTACAGCGGAAAACGGCAAGTTGAAGCGCCGATACACAAGTTTGTTGGCAAGACCGGATGCACCCATCGCTCTGGGGCACGGGAGCCTTGTGGTCATGCCCGTCGGGTCGCAGGCATTCTATGTTCATCGCCTCAGGAAGCCACCCAGCAGCAAGGGACGGGCGCACGGATCAATTTGACGTTCAGGATGATGGCCCCGTGATGCGGGATTTGTCTTCTGACGCTGCCCGTCGTCGCTTCCATTCCCTCGCCAGCAGTGCATATTCCTGAATCGCGTCCGCACGGGCCTCATGGTCGTTGCCGAACGACTCGCAATAAGCGGAATTGTAAGCCGCTGACTCCTCACGCTCAAGTTCGGCGTCCGACAGTTTCTTCACTCTGTTTGCAAGAGCAGTGTCAATCATAAATACGTTTTTCCTCGTGAGGCCCTGTTCCAGCGGGGCCTTTTTTGTCCCTATAGATGGGTTGGGAATTGGGCGGATCGCTCGGATCGCAGTATTGGAGAAGAGGCATCTTGCGAATGCTCAGAATTCCGTCGCTACGGAATTCTTAAGTGTAGGGCAGGGCGGCGGCGCTCTGAAAATTCGGGGGAGCCAGTTAACATCAGCCTTTCTGGCTCCACTTACCGAAGCCGCAATACCGAACAAGGCTGAAGAAGGCTGATTATGGACACATTCCGAATTCATTCAAAGAAGTCATCCCTACGGCCTCACGAGGCTGTATGGCAACATTCGCAGAAATTGCAACTCCCCTAGCCCAGCGCGGCATTCCCGTAATCCCCGTAGAACCCAGCGACAAACCTTGCTATTTGCCCAACTGGGAGAAGAAGGCCACAACCGATCTCGCTCAAATAGAAAAGTGGAACGCGGAGAACCCCAATTACAACGTAGGCTGCGTGGGCAAACCCGAAGGCACCGTGATTCTGGACTGCGATGTAAAAGGCCTTATAAAGCGGATAGAAAGGGAAAGCGGGCAAAAGTTCTCCGACACCCTCATCGTCCGCTCGGCGGGCAAGGGGTGTGCCCACCTATACTTCAAACAAACCGACCTCAGCCGAGGGCTGGGCAATCAAAAGGCGGCTGGGGTGTTTGATCTGCAATCGGTGGATAAGTATGTTGTGGGGCCCGGATCACGGTTGGCAAACGGGAATACCTACGACATTGTGGAAGATCACCCCATCGCAGATTTCCCCGATTGGCTAGAAAAGTGGATCAGAGCCAACGCCGATATTCCCAAGAAACACAATGGAAAAGATGCGCGCTCCGTGCATGAGGACTTCGACTTTGATGACTTCCTCGATTTTTACGCACTCGGCGGGCATCAGAGTGGCGACTGGTTCGTAACCGATGTGTGCCCAGTGGCCGGGTACCGACACGAACAGAGTGTGCGAACGGGCTTCTTTTGGAATGGAGCCTCGCTCGGTTGGCATTGCTTCGCCTCCGGCTGCGAAGGTAGCAGCATGAGCATCGGGCAGCTCATCAGGTTTCTCAACCGGAGCAATGGCGAACCATATGACGGGGTAATTTGGGAGGATAAGGAAGAGGACGACTTAAGCGACTTTGCGGAAGATGCGAGCACCGAAGATGTGTTGCCCGAGCCTGCGCCGGTGGAACCAGTCAAGGCTGCGAAAACGGAAGTGGAGCGGGGAGAACTTGGTTTGACCCCAGACGGGCTTCGGCAACATAAAGCCAGGCAGGCTTATATCGCTGCGTTGGAAGCGGAAACCAGGCAACTGGAAGCGGAAATAGAAGCGGATAGAGAAGAGGCTCAGCACGGCAAGGAGGTGGACGAGACTCCGGCCAATGGGGAATTTGAAATTGGGGAGAGTACCACCCCCGAGGGCGTCACCAATGGCCTCCGGGTGATTCGGGCAAGCGATGTTGCCACAGAGAGAACGGAGTGGTGGTGGGCGGACAGGATTCCCAAGGGCAAGATCACCCTGTTTGCGGGTAAGCCCGGATGCGGCAAATCTTTCGTGGTCATTGATTTCATAGCCCGCTTGACGACGGGGCGGGATTTCCCCAATGGAACCAAGAATCCTTGGGGGCCAAGGGAATGCCTGCTGGCGGCTTCGGAAGACGATCCCTCCGACACCCTAGTGCCACGCCTCATTGCGGCGGGTGCAGACTTGGATAGAGTTCAAATCATCCTCTGGTCAACTGGAAAGAAAGTAGACAGAGATAAGCCCCCCAAGAAGCGGCAACGCATGTTGCAACTCAGCAAAGACACCAAACTCCTGAAAAAGGCGTTGCAGGAGAACCCCAACATCGCGCTGGTAGCCATCGACCCGATGACCAGTTACTTCGGGGCTGATGCTAACAAGGATTCGGAGATCAGGCCCATAATGGATGCCCTGTCGGAAGCTTGCAGGGCCAGCCGGGCGGCTTTTATCGGCGTCATGCACTACAACAAGAAATCCGATGTGGCCGCGCTGGAGAAAATCTTGGGGGCATCCAGCATTGTGGGTTCCGCCCGAACCGTGTGGGCGTTCAGTCGTGATCCCGAGGACAAAACCGAACGCCACATGTCGTGCGCCAAGAACAACCTCAGCAAAAACCACCGGGGGATGAAGTACAAAATCGGGGAACGGATGGTCAAATTTAGTGACGGCGCGGAGGATAACGTCGGGTACGTGGAATGGATGGGGGAGACGGAAGAGGATGCGGACGAAATCCTGGCCAAGGAACGAGACACGGCGAAGAATCCCAAAGACAGCAAACTTGAAGAGGCGAAGCTGCTCGTCCAGACGGAACTGGCAAAGGGGGAACAGCGGGCCTCAGGCATGTTTCGCCTGGGGGAAGCCCGGAACATCAGCGTCGAGACCATGCGCAGGGCATATCGCAGTCTCGGGGTAGTGCCCTACCAGAAGAATGGGGGCTGGTGGTGGGCTTTGCCCGGCATGGAAGTTTGGGAAGTACTGGTAGGGGTAACGGCGGAATCCCCCATGGAAGACGTTCAGGTCTTGTAGTTCAGGTGGTCAAGCTAGATACGTTGACCATCTGACAATCTGACCATCTGAGGGGGTAGCTAGACAAGAGTTATTTGACTATCTATCTATTTATTCCACTAACACTGTGATTTCAGATGTTCGAGTTTCAGGTGGTCAACCAGATGGTCAGATGGTCATGGTCAACCTGTGCGTGCTGAACATCTGACCATCTGGGGAAGGAAATTGACCAGTTGGGTGTCAGTGACTGGAATCTGACCGCTATGCACCCCATGTTAGAGAAACGAACAAATGAAGCTGACTGATTGCTCTTTCCCTTTTATCAGGACCGAGGCAACAGTTTTTCTCCATTCCACGGTCTCTGAAAGCAACTCCCGCCGACCCCCTGATTAGTCTGCCTTCCCAGGCCGAAGACGTTACCCCAAGTAGAAGTCGTTGCAATGTAGTGCGCAACGTTTTGGCGAACCGCAACTATTTGCACTGAGGAGATTTGATGTTTGTCGCACCGCTGTCGCGGAATCCCGGCGAACAGGCCAAATTGTCGCGCTGTGCTTTTGAACTGTGCAGTGGATAGTGTAAGTATCAAGCCTACTTACCGAAAACCCTCCGTGAGCCTTTCCCTCGATGGCCTGATTTTCAGTATTTTGCACGTGCTTGGTGATGAATGCATTGGCGTTCGGTTATTGAACGCGGTGGAAGTTCATGTTTCTGAGTGCCCTGACGTCTTCAAAATCGACTCCAGTCAGGCTAGCTATTCGGATTAAGCTCCAACTTACCAACCCAGAACAAACAAATGGCCATCATTCTGGGTGTACTCCTTTCCATCTTCCCCAATGGAAAGCGGAGTGTAGGCAGCGAACAAGGCCTCCTTCAGAAAAATCTTTTGCCTGGGCTTCGTAAAGATGCCATGGTGCCCTTGAGGAATAGAGTAAATGTTGCCATCTTCGCTTCCGGCATAGACCACCCCAAAACCGTCGATGACCGGGGCATTCACGCACCACTCATATCCGTAGGGATCGTTGTGATCAATGGTTGTGTTTTTGAACGACCATTCAACCTTTAGGTTGGCGTCGAGTTGTGAAATTAGATAACTCGCCGTGGGCAACGGCGTGCAGACAGGGTTATTGAAACCGCAGTACGCAGACGCCTGACCGTGATTGTCTTTGATGACGATGGAATAGGTGCCGTCATGACGGTACACAGCCGGTGTGGAATCCCATCCGAACGTGTACGCATTCACATAGTTGCCCTGCGCATCGAAGTGCAATAAATGCCCCCGTAAATAGTCATAGTTGTCGGTGACACCGAAGAGCACGGAGCCGTCGGGAAGTACGGTCGGCGAAGACGAGGCTTGGTCCGAAATGGTGGCGGAACCGTTGGCATTGGTAGTAGGGTCTACACCCACCGTCGTCCCGTAACGGCAGGAATTCGGCAAATTGTTGACGTTTTGGGGCGCGATCGGCAAGAGTGCGCCGCACCCATCTGTCAACACGTTCTGCATCGAAGCCGCCCACTTTGGCGTCAGATCCGGATTCACCGCCACCAGATAGGTGACCATGTTGTCAAAGTGCGCCAGACTCACCGTGTAAATCGTTCCATCTGGCCCGACCGCCGGAGCAATATTGACCCCAGGACGCTGAGAACCACAAAGCTGAGTAGGCGGCACGGGAGGAGTAACCGGGGGCCACGGCAGCGAGACGCCATTATCGTTGAGGTTAAAAAACGTTCCTGGACAGTTCGTGGAGTTTCCTGGAGGCGCGTTCGGGACCAGAACAGCGAAGGTGACGGTGGCCGAGGTGTCATCCGGCGCGACCTTCGCCAGCCATGCCCCTGCCACATCATTCCCCTGCCAGGGATTGCCGTTGGTGTTCAGTTCGATGACGTTGTAATAGATATTCCCATTCTCATCGGCGGTTAGCGGGCCGGAAACGTACGTGTTGGCGGCATCGATGTTCATGCCCGCAAATGGATTGATGTGCGATTCCGTCTTGCCGGAGTGCTTATTGACCTTCCACACCGTGCCCCCGGCGCCCGGAACATACAAATGCCGGCCCACGAGGGCGGGGTGGAATACCGGCTCCCAACCAACCAAACCGCCGTACCCCTGGGTAAAGTTGGTAGCATTCGGCACCGGTTTCCATTCCGCCCAATAAGTCCAGGCGGGCACTGCCCGCTCGTCTTTCCAATCGTAGCGGACCACGTTCCATTCGAGTTGATTCCAAGCGTTGGGCCCACAGTCTGCACCTAACGCCCATTCACCTCGGAGAGAACACTTGGGATAGGTCCCGCTTTTTTGCACCATGTAGAAGCTGTTATTGTCGTCGCTCAGCGTGGCCTGATAGTGCACAGTCAACACGCTCACTCCGTATACCGGAAGGTTCTCGGCCTTCTCGTCTGGGACGAAAGGGTCGTAAAAGATATCAGCCAGTTTGTGATTGAGCGGCTGGCCCCCGACGTCGACCATCCCGGCGTGTTGCGGATTCCGTCCCCATTGCGACCAAAACACTCCGCCGTTCTCACCAAAACCCGTGAGCAGCAAAATTCCAGGACACAATAGACCGAAAATCGCAGTAAGATGCAGGCGAGTCATGGTTTTCCTCCAAAGCCCACTTCGCGGGAGAAGCACCGGGCGAACTGTTAACCAGCATTTCCTTCTTGGGCTCTCAAGCGGTCCGCATTATACACTGATTCGGAAAGAGAAGAATTCATCGCCCTGACGCAAAACACTTACGATCCGGAACTCTTCACGGAGGACGACCTCCCCCTACTGCGAGAAGCCAAACGACTGTGGGAAGATGAGCAGGCGCGAGCTTCGGCAGTTCTCCCCGCCGACCAACCAGCCTGGGCGGATGAAAAAAACTGTGAGGCTGAACCTCATAATCGGGACCGTGCAATCTCATAAAATGCTTCGGCTCCTGCACGGAGTCCTCGGCGGAGTGACGGAATCCCCCCAGGCGAGGGCATGTGAAGTAAGATACTTGGAAACGGATCATCCGGAGGGCGAGCCGTGGACCCCGGACGCTGGCAGGAAATTGAGCAGCTTTACCATTCAGCCCTGGAGCAGGATCCAATGCAGAGAGATCGCTTCCTGACTGACGTGTGTCGAGAAGATATTGATCTGCGGCGGGAAGTGGAATCCCTGCTGTCGCAGATCCGCTCCACCGAGGCCACAGTCGACCAAAGTGCGTGCGTTGCCGCTAACGACTTAGCAGCAACGCACACCATCCTGAAGCCCGGCGAGGCTCTGGGGCCATACGAGATTCTCGGGTTGGTGGGGACAGGCGGGATGGGGGAAGTTTACTCAGCCCGGGATTCCCGGCTCGGTCGTAAGGTCGCGATTAAGATTTCCCAGGAACAGTTCAGTGGACGCTTCGAGCGCGAGGCACGGGCGATATCGGCTCTGAACCATCCGAATATCTGCACGCTCTACGACGTCGGCCCCAACTACCTGGTGACAGAGTTGGTGGAGGGCGAAACTTTGAGCGATTTGCTGAAGCGCGCACCTGGTCTGGAGCGCTGCCTGGACATTGCGAGGCAGGTGCTTGAGGCACTTCGCGCCGCGCATCGTGCCGGCGTCGTACATCGCGACCTCAAGCCTCTGAACATCATGGTCCGTTTCGATGGCTATGTGAAGGTGCTGGATTTCGGTCTTGCGAAGCGGATGCCGACCGCGCTTGCGACCCATTCGGATAGCACCGCAATTACAATCCGAAGTGTTTCCGGCCAGATCGTTGGGACAGCTGCCTACATGTCACCCGAGCAGATCCGGGGACAAGAAGTGGATCAGCGGAGCGATCTATTCGCCTTCGGCGTCATTCTGTATGAAATGCTGACCGGCCAGCAGCCTTGGCCTCACACGTCACCGGTGGACGCGCTGCACGCCATTCTTCACGATGAGCCCCCTTCTATCGACGCCCATTCTCCCGGCGCAAAATTAGCTCCGATCGTGCAGAAGCTTCTGTGCAAGAACGCCGCGGAGCGATATCCATTGGCGGAAGCGGTTCTCGAAGCCCTCGCGTCCTGCGCGGCTCCGCAAGGCGCTTCGACCGCGAGCCCCGAAACTCCGAAACTCTTAACCTCGATTGCGGTATTGCCCTTTGTCTTCTTGACCGAGGTCGAAGAGCGCAAGGCCTTCTCGCTCGGGTTTGCCGATGCCTTGATTACAGTGCTCGCGGGGCTCGAGGATTTCGCCGTGCTGCCGACGTCCTCGATTCTCAATTACGCCGCCGGTACAGACCCACTCCACACCTGTCGCGACCTGGGTGTCCGCCATGTCTTGCAGGGTAATGTCCAGAAGCTGGGGACGCACTGGCGCGTCTCCATTCAGCTCTTCGATGGCATAGCGCAAAAAAGCGTTCTTTCCGAGAAACACGACTTCGTCATGGAAAACATCTTCGATGTGCAGGACGAAATTGGACGCTGCGTCGTGAAATCGCTGCGCAGCCGGTTTCCTCGATCCGCACTGAAGGCTCGCAAACGCTATAGCGCCGATCAGGAAGCTTACGACGAATTCATGTCTGGTCTCCGCGAGAGTTACTCCGATCAGGAAGACGTGCTCCGAAGCGCCGTCCAACACCTCTCCCGAGCCGTCGAACGCGACCCCGAATTCGCTCTCGCACATGCCACGCTCTCCTATGTAGCGATGCACGTCCATGGGGAGTTCGACCCGCGGCGCGCCTTGCTGGAAAGGGCGGAATATCACTGCCGCCGTGCGCTCGAGCTCGATCCAGCCCTTCCAGAGGCGCATTCGGCCCGCGCGTTTATCCTGTGGAGCCCAGCCAGGAATTTCCAGCATGGGGAGGCCATCGCAGCGCTCGAACAGGTTCTGGCGGCCCAGCCTAACAATGAACGAGCCCATAACCGTATGGCAACAATCTGCTTGCATATTGGACGGCTCCAGGAATCGCTCACTGCCCACCGTCGTGCTCGGGAATCGAATCCCAAAACCCGGAGCAATAACCTCGAGTTCATCTATCTCTATAGCGGCGATTTTGCACGCGCGGAGGAGGCTGCAGAGGCATGGATTAGAGAAAAGCCCGGAGCCAAGTATGCTGTTTGGTATCACCCGCAACCCGCGCTGATGAGGGGAGATCTCGACGCCGCCGAGCAACGGGTGGCCGTCGCCCTAAAACTGTATCCAGACGAACCCCTCATGGTTAGCATGCAAGGCATGCTGCACGCCCGGCGTGGGCAGGTGGACAAGGCGCTTGATTGTGCCCACAAAACGCAGGAATCACCCCACTCGTTCGGCCATTCGCATCACGCTTATTATCAACTCGCCTGCATTTACGCCGTACTCGGCAATACCGACAAAGCCATGGGCTGGTTGGAGCGCAGCGCCGACACAGGAAACCCCTGCTGGCCTTTCTTCCGGGTGGATCCACACCTGGAGGCCTTGCACGACGAGCCTCGCTTCCAACGCCTCGTCACGGATCTTGAACGCAAATACACAGCCCTGAAGATCGAGCGCCTCTGACGGTGTCGCCTGCTTCACTGGTCCGGATCGTCGCCTGAGAGCCGTAATGAAAAAGAATGCACGGCCCGACCCCGGGTGGATGACGGGTCGGAAGTTACGTTTTCACGTTTTTCACGCGGATTCCGACGAAGTTGTCCCGAAGTCGGCTTCTGGGAAGTCTGCAGTGACAATCAGTGAGAGTCTCCCGAGCGACGGTCAAGGCGGAAGTAATCCTTAAGTTAGCTTTATGGGATTGAGCCCCGCACCGCCGACTCTGCGTAAATTCTCCCGTTTGGAGAATTCCCAAAGCACTTTCAAATCCATTTGCCGAACTTTCAGAACCCCTGGTTAGGAGCCCAATCACATCTTCGCTGGAGTCGAGTTTGAGATTCCTGCAACGAATAATTCCCAGCACCGATGGGAAAAGTGATGCTCACCGTTTCTGTGAGCGGCCTTCCTAGGAGTCTAAAAACATGCGGGCTAGACCGGAGCTGGTAGAGATTCTCGTCGCCAAGAAACTGAGACGCTGGCTTTTGGTCGCTCACCACCCTTTTGTTGACCCAACCTGCCCGCCCTCAAGGGCCCGCCTAAATTATTGGAGGCTCTTCGCCAAGCATCCGCAGATCGCAGCCAAACTGGGATTGACGATAGAGTCCGTTTACATCTAGGAACGGGGCGAGTCACTTGAACCGACATTATTGCCAAATGAGACTGATCGGCGACGGCATCCGCTGCGACCAGCAGCCACCGCAGGACGACTGCTGCGGCAGGCCTGCGCACAATTTCATCATCGTCTTCGGCGCGATGCAGTGGCTCTGCGCCGGGCATTATGACGACCATCTTGCAACCCGGTCGTTCATGCACATGGATGGCGAGAATTTGGACAAAGATGGGAATTGGCTCTGAACGCGCCCGATCCGGATTATCGGCCAATTCTCCTGCGATGTCGGCCCAACCAGTATTAGCCAGCATGTCTAACAATCGGAAGTCCTCAACCGCAGATTTTTCTACTGCCGCTGTACCTCTTGCAGTCGGCTCAACCCTAACCCCAACCCGTCCGAATGGCTTCGGATTCGAAAAACCGAACTCCGGTCAAACAAATGACTGGCTGACACCGAATCGCCTTTTAAAAAGGCTCGGCCCTTTCGACCTTGACCCCTGCGGATGTCCTGGGATGCCTTGGTGCATAGCGGCGACAACCTTTTTCCTGCCTGACCACGATGGCCTCACCGAGCAATGGTTTGGGCGGGTGTGGTGCAATCCGCCATACGGCAGCCGGACGGTCGGCCCATGGCTAAAGCGCATGGCGAAGCACGGCAACGGGCTCCTATTGATTTACGCCCGCAGCGAGACGGTTGCGTGGCAAAGGGATGTGTTTCCGCATGCTGACGCAACCTTGTTCCTTCAGGGAAGGGTGCATTTCTATCGGCCGTCAGGTGAACGCGGAAAAAGCGGAACCGCGCCAAGCGTTTTGTTAGCGTACGGTCAAAACAATGTGGACGCATTGCGCAACGCAGGTTTTGCTGGCGCAATGTTTCCCAAAGCGGAGATGTTGTCCGGTCTCAAGGCCTCGCAGTTCTAGGTGAGGTCGGTACATTAGCCCAAGGTAGTCGTCCGTGTCCAACCACGGAGGCTGTCTTGGGCAAGTGATTTCATCAGTCGCGGTGCGCTCTTCCTCTGCACCACCCCAACATTCCCTCGCTCCTCTAATCCCAGTTTTCCTCCGGCCTCTCGGTATTGGCTTGCATGCACAAAGCAAGCGATACCCTACAACCGCAGATTTACCAAGACCCCTGGCTCCTTGCAGCCCACAACAACAAATCGCTGGGATTCACTTATCCCGGTGCCAAAATCCGACTCGCAAAATACATACGGCCCTTCATGCCCTCTCAAGGAGGAACCTACTGCGAACCATTCGCTGGACTAGCGGCCCTCTATTGGAAGATGGCGCTGACCTCGGAATACGACCAGTGGCGATTGAATGACCTGAGAACCTCTCCTTTTTTCCGTGCTCTCCTCACTCATGGCCACAAGGTGGAAGTACCGATCCGCAGCCACGAGGAATTCCTCCGTCAAAAAGCGGCGTTCCAACTGGGCGATGCGACCGCAATTCTCTTGGGCCTTATTTCAGTTTTAATGGGGGTTTTTACAATCAAGGCGAGCGCCAAGAACGGGGCAGCGTGTCTGCTAGCACCTATGAAGCGAGGCTCCGAATGGCTCATGCCATTGTGTCCTTCACCCAACCAACGATCACCGCAGTGGACTGGAAAGAAGTTGTCGCCGACTTGGGCCCTTGTGATTTTGTCTATTACGATCCACCCTATGCCGATTGCCGGGTTGGCAGTTATAGTGCGACCGACATCAAGCACGAAGAATTGGTGGAGGAACTCCTGCGGGCCCCTTATCGCTGGTTGCTGAGCGAATACGAGCACCCGATCTATGCTCGGTTGGGCCCACCCTGCTGGCGGAAAGAAGTCCAGTTGCGCACGACGAATTTTCGTGATGACGGTGGGCAGGGTCGGCGGGTGGAATGCTTGTGGCGGAAATACTAAGCCATCCGCAAGGCGAGCCGCGCTGCGTGAACATCCGCTGACACTTTCGCCACGGAACTGCATCGATTAAACACCTTGCATGAGCCAAACACCGACGATTCCCTATCCCGGTGGCAAAGCCCGGCTAGCGCAGGAGATCGTCTCTTTTCTGCCGAAGTATGGGCGCACCTACATCGAGCCATTCGTCGGGCGTGGAAATTTGTATTGGGCCGCTGCATCAGCGCAACTCAAATACGAAAGGTGGTGGCTCAATGACATCGCGACCATCCCGTTCTTCAAGGCCATCAGCGAAATCGGCCATGCGATTGAAGTCCCGGAACACAACCGGGTCGAATACGAGCGCCACCGGGAAGCCAGCAAGCGCGGTGATCCGGTGGCAGTCTTGCTCGAACCTCTCCTCACTTTTGGCGGCGGTGGATATCGCTGCTCCGGGTTTAGGGGCACCCACAGGGGCGGTGTCTCGTCGCCTACCTATCAGAGAACTTTACGGGTATGCCACACGATCATGCACAGAACCAATCCACGGCTTTCAGACCTCGATTGGCGGGACATGGGGCTAGATGAGTTGGGGCCAAGGGACACGGTTGTGATCGATGCACCCTACCCATCCACCGATGTGCGATCCTACACCGAAGCGACCGTTGATTATGACCAGCTTGTAGATACTCTCCTTCATGCCAAGTTTCGCTGGTTGTTATGCGGTTATGTCCATCCCGCCCTGCACAGACTGGGGAATCCGTTTTGGGCAAAGGAAGTCCGATTCCTGTACTTCACGGACAAACAGGAGCGAAAGTTCGCGGAGGAACGAAGAATCGAATGCCTTTGGAAGCACTATCCCCGCGATGACACGACCAAACGTCATGCCCTGCCTCCAGTTCTTCGCCCTCGGCTGAGAATTCAAGATAATGCTGCATCCCTCTCCTTCACTGCGCTCGATGCAAGAATCGATCAGGGATTGCAAACCGTGGCAAGCAATTTCACTGCGCTCGTTCCATTTTTGCTTGAGATGCACCGCCGTTTGAGCGCACCGGGGAAACGCAACGATTTGCGCAAAGGCGCTCCTTCTGACTTGACATGGACGCACTGGGTCGATTCCAAACGCAGCAAGCTCGGTCGGAGTTTGCGAACGATTCAACTCATGCTTCGCGGGAAGACTGAAGCGTCAAGAGGGCGGCAGGCTCTCACGGAAGCCCGAGGAGGGTTGCGTGATCAAACAGAGTTGACGCTGCCCGATGCTCCGATGGAAATTGCCTCGGAGATGGCCCGTTTAGTTCTCGAAATGCGCCACAACCCCCAGAACACCAAATGGCGGAAACTGGAACTGTTGGCCGAGAATTTCCTTCGTCTCACTGGCCAGCGCCTAGTGAAGAAGGGCGCGGCACAGTGCGTCGAAAATGTTGGCGGGGGCATCGCAGAAACTCCGGTCACGAACATCAATTAGCACTTCTGCGGTTGGCCAATGTGTAAAACAATCACTGAATGCCCAGAATCCCGTATCCGGGCGGCAAAGGCCGACTCTCAAAGACTATCGTCTCGTTTCTGCCCAAGCAGGGCCGCACTTTCGTTGATTTGTTTGCGGGAAAGGGCAACATTTTCTGGGAGGCCGCTTCGCAGGGCCTTGAATACCGCGACTGGTGGCTGAATGACATCGCCACGAGTCGCTTCTTTTATGCGATCAAAGAAGCGGGGCATAAACTCAAAGTCCCCACGCGCAGCCGAACTGAATACGAGCGCCAGCGCCAAGCATCCATTTCCGGTGATCTCACCGCCATTCTTCTTGAACCCTACCTCAGTTTTTCGGGCGGCGGATACTTCTCGGCGGGATGCAAGGGTGGAACTGGAAGGGACAAGAACTACGGCGGGGTTTCGGCCAGCGGATACGAGCGTGCAATCCGTCAATGCCACGACCTCATGCAAAAGACCCAGCCTCGCGTGACGAACTTGGACTGGCGAAAAATGAGGTTGGAGGGCCTCACGGAAGAGGATTTCGTTTTTCTAGACCCACCGTATCCGGCCTCAAATGTTCGTACCTACACCGAGGACACGGTGGGCTACGACGAATTGATCGAAACGCTCTTGCGTGCACGCTTCCGATGGGTGATGTGCGGTTATTTGCACCCTCTTTTATGCAGGCTGGGAGAGCCATTTTGGGCCAAAGATGTGAAACTCCTGTGTGTGCGGGGAGAAGAAGAAGGCCGTACGGAATGCTTATGGAGCAATTTTAGAGTCCGCACAAAACGACATCCGCTCCCTCCCGCATTCCGAAGCAAACTAAAGAGCCTGGCAGATGCCGCCTCTCTTTCCTTTCCAGCTCTCGACGCCCAAATAGATCAACGGTTGCAGACGGTCGTGAACGACCTGCATGCACTACTCCCCTTCTTGACGGAGATGCACCGCAGGTTATGCGCACCGGGGAAGCGCACCGATCTTCGCCGAGGGGCTCCCCCTGACCTAACTTGGACAGCATGGGTCGAGTCCAAACGCAATAAATTGGGCCGTAGCCTTCGGACGATCCAGCACCTTTTACGCGGTAAGACCGAGGCCTCGCAGCAGCGTCAACTCCTGCTGCAACGTCGCGCAGAATTGCGTTATGAACCAAACTTGACAATAAGTGCCAACAAAGTTCATTGCGGGGATTGCATGACCCTGATGGACAAGATGCCCGCTGGTTCCATCGGACTCATCGTAACCAGTCCGCCCTACAATTTGCGCAATTCCACAGGGAACGGCATGAAGGCTCCTTCGTTCGGATCGATGTGGGAAACCCCGAAGCTGCTGGACGGGTATGACTCGAACGATGATGCGATGCCGCATGACCAATACGTCAAGTGGCAAAGAGAATGTTTGTCGTCCATGATGAGGTTACTGCGAGAAGACGGCGCTATTTTCTTCAATCATAAATGGCGCGTCCAAGATGGATTGCTCCAAGATCGTGCGGACATCGTGAAGGGCTTTCCCGTGCGCCAGATCATCATCTGGCATCGGCTTGGAGGCCTTAACTTCAATGTCGGATACTTCTTGCCGACCTACGAAGTGATTTACCTAATCTGCAAACCGGACTTCAAACTGGCTCCCGGAGCCAGCAGCATCGGGGATGTTTGGCAAATTCCGCCAGAATCCGAAAGCCCTCACCCCGCTCCATTCCCCGTTGAATTGGCTCGGCGGTGTATCGAGTCCACAATGTCAGACATCGTGCTCGATCCATTCATGGGGAGTGGAACAACGGCCATCGCAGCCGAGGCGTGTGGGCGAAGTTGGATTGGAATCGACATATCGCCAGACTATTGCAAGCTCGCAGATGAGCGCATCAAAGCCGCCAGAAGGCTTAGGCAGCGGGATTCAGGCACTGTGTCTCGCACTGATGACGACCTCGATGCTAAGGGATTGGTTCAGTGATCGTGGGCGCACACCAGAGACTTCTCGTCCGCCGCCAAATCTTCTGCGGATCGCCGGGGACGCAGAGCGAAGTCGTCGTTAGCTTTCAAGTTCTGTCTGTATAAACTGCGCCGATCAGAAGTGGTATCTGAGTCGGCATTGACCACCTCTCCTGTGCCCCACAATCCCGCTTGTCGATGTAGATCGGGCCAACAAGTTGTTCGCAATGGAATGGAACTGTTGATTGTGGCGGATCGTGCTGTCGTAGATTTCTTTGACCAAGCAGAGACACAAAACGACGCAACGACTTGGCATCCGCCTTAATGTCACGATTGTTTGTGTGAAGAGTCCGAAACTGATGGACGACGAATATAGCGATTTCAGAGTCGGACTTCTTTGCCTCAAGCAGTGTTCCCGCGACTCCTGCAAAAAGTTGAAAAGGCAGCTGCAGAACCTTTGTCCGGATTTGGTTTTCCTGTTGCCATCTGGGAGAACTTTGAATGTCATCACCGAATAAGTTAACGCCGAGAAGGCAACGACTCAGCCAGTCCATCCTACGATCCAAATTGGTGTTCTCGCCATCACGCCGCTTTTGAGTCGCTAAGGCGATCTGTTCCTGCATCGTTGCGCCGAATCCGTCGTCAGCTTTCGATTCGATGCCGATGAACGCGGTGGGACTGTTCCCTCGTTTCCACAAAGCAAGGTCGTGGTTCCTTGGGCCAGACGGAGCGTAAAGCAAATGTGTCTTGTGTTCAACGACTCCATCTTCAACAATCACTCCTGTGGTCAGCTTATGTGATTCCAGAAGTCGTTGAAAGCAGTCGGGAACCAGAGGTTTTCCGCTGCCCACCCACGCATTTGCGACCTCCCATGCGCTCTTGCCCTCAACCCATCCGCAATTCACGGCCTTCCGTTCAACCTGCCACTCCTCTATTGTGCGGATAGCTTTGCCGTAGCGAGATACGAGGGAAAGAGAATGGGCAACGGGTGGCATGGTCGAGGGTCAGTCGTTAGTCTCCAGCAAAGAGAATATTAAGTGTCGCAACGGGGCCGGACTCTTGCTGTCTTAATTTCTGGCATTTCGCGTTCATATTCCTTTGCTCGTGTGTTCAGTTCTTCTCTAAGGTACGGGTAGTCCTTGAGGAGCCTTTTTATTATTGCAACATAACACCCCTTAACGTCCGGGTTCTTCGGCAAGGCCCCGCCCAAAAGATAGTGAGCCCAGACGTGATCACGGAAGCTAAGCCGTTTGATATTCCACGGGCATTCGGTGAAACATGGAAAGATGTATCTGGGAAGAATGTGATGCTGCTCCCCATAGTACTGCTGGAGCCATGGTGCTTCAGTAATGAACTTCATGTATTTCTGCAGTCGCTTAGGGTCGTAATCGCCGAGCGATTCCAACTGCTCCTTGATAAGGGCAGCATCTGCCGAGGTCATTTAAGAACCTCCTTACTTTCTGGCCTCAGTTCGGCCGCCAGCGATTTTGCTTAACCGCTTACCGATGATGTCCCAGTTATTCTTGTACGGCGACAATTCCTCAATAATTTCGTGGTACCGCGCTCGACGCCAGACTTCAGGGTCGTGTTCTCCGCGCTCCTTGACTTCCTTCGGGGGATCACCATTCGTGAGTTCCAACGGCTTCGGTGGATTCCCTTCTACGATGCAGTTGCTGGGCAAGGGTCTGCCCTGCCGCTGGTACCACGCCGCCGCCTCCGTGTGAGACGCGAACCGCTGGACTACTCGAAGAACTGCGACCAAGCGCCAGCCACTTTGGCGATCACAGAGGTACCGACCTCTCACAGTCAAGTACGCAACCCGGTCACCGATTCTCAAACGAGGTGCGAAATTCCTGCCTCGGCAGGTTGCGGTTATCGAAGGAAATGGTGATTCGAAATCCGGCTCCCTTCTGCAAGAACCATCGATGAAAGGCAGGAGATCGTGTTCTTGGATAGCTTGCCGACCACTCGCAGTTCTGACCAGAGGGCGATAGGTTGCCAGAAAGCAGCGACCCTCTCCATCGGCTGTGACGGGAAATCGCAAGTTGAATGCCTTCCGGTGCTCAGTTAGACAGCAGAGATATCATGAACCTAAGCACCGATGCTACGAAGTAGAAAATAAAACCAAATAGTTCCCATCGTTCCCATTCACATTAAAGCGAACCAGCCTCACCACTACTTTTTTCGAACACGTTTGCCTCCGGGCGTTAAGTAGCTACCAGATTTCTTCCCGTGTTTGACCTTTCCGCCGTGAGTGTCCGCTGTGTAGTGAAAAAACCTCTCCCGTGCTTCTTCCGGACTGCTGATCCCCTCTAGTTGACTCGGACCCAGCCGCTTGAGATGCCGCCCTGTAGTCTTACGTGTGGGGTCACTTGGCGAGTGTGGCGGATTGGACTTCCATCGCTGTTCTTCCCGCCTCTCATTGGGTTTCGACTCACTGATGTCTTGTTCCTCCACATTTTGTTGGATGTCGGAAGGCGAGCACCGTCAAGGAGTCTGACTCTTGAGCTAACTCCGTCGCTTTGGAAGTGAGTAATTCCACTTCACTTGCCTGAATCGAACCCTTTACGGAGGTCGAAAATACAATCGAGAATGTCGTCAAATAGCCGAGAAAGGGACGCGTAAAGTACGCGGATGTGCTCCGCCTCAGAACTGTCTAGCGCCATGAGCCTCGTCTCAAGAAGGTTGCGCCCCTTTAATAACACGCTCTTTCCGACCCTGAAGCATCTCAATGAACTGTCGAGCTTTATTATTCACTTGAAACTCCATGCGATTGGTTCAGTCCCCGAGAATCAGTCTCGCCACAACGTCATCCTGAGGCGGGGAGTTGCCTCACTGGCTCAACTCAATCGCCGACTGACGCTCGGGCTGCGTCATCTGGTTCCACAATTTCTGCAGATCGTTTTGCAATGTCTGATTGTCCGGTTCCTTGTGCAGAGCCAGCACAAACCACCGGTACGCCGTCGGCAAATCCCGCGGCGTGCATGTTCCAGTCGAGTACAGCGCGCCCAAAGAAATCAACGCCTTCGCATTGGACTGTTCCGCCGCCGTCTTCAGCAGCCGCAGGCCGCGATCGCAGTCCTGCGCAGGTCCGCGTCCATAAACGTAGCGCTCCGCCTCCGTCGCCGAATCCTCATGCTCGTTTTCCTTTGAGTTATCAATCGGAGCTGACAATAACTTCGTTGGGCTCGGGTGGCACTCCTCACCGTCCGTGGGGTCTGGCTTCGCCAGCATTGCGTAGTACAGTGGGATTGTAGTATCCCCAACTGCTGGTTGATACTGTCGTATCTTGTCTCCCATTTCATCAGTGACTATTACCATAGTACGGAATGTCACGGAAAAGCAGGTCTCTTTTTCGAAGACCTGCTTTATTTTCTTGTGGTAGGGATACGCCTTTGAAGTACCGTTGTCAATCAATGCTGCTGGGTAGGTCTTTCCTACTTTCAACGGCTGACAGTCATTTCGCCGCGTCTCGCAGACGAGGAAGGATTGGTTTTCGACTCCTGGGTGGTGTACCTTAGCGAACCGAAAACCAGGGCCGGTCCAGATAGCATCGACGATGGTAACTGTCCGGATATCGGAGCCGGTATCGTCGCTCGCCGGTGCTTTGGCTACCGCCTTTCTTGCTTCAAGTGCTTTTGACTCCGCCAGTGCCTTGATTTCAGCGTTCATTTTCGGACTGCCACAACTGAGCGCGAGATGTGAACTTCCCAAGGGCATTGGGGTTATTTCTGTGGGGGAAGGAACTTCGGACAAGTCAAAACTGCATACTCCGTCACCAGCGTTAAAGAACCATTCCAAACGATACGGTTTTTCGTGGGGCTTTCCGTATTTGGAGGTCAGCCGATTAAGTTCATCTGTGTAGGCTGATTCACCTCCAGCAAACACATAGTCAACCCGTTGCAGCCCATAATGATCCTGAAAAATCAGATAAAGACTGTTATCTTCTTTCTTGTATTCGCATGAGCGAGAGCCAAATCTTCTGTCCTGACAACTGGAAAATGAGTAACCCAGCGAAAGCGCCCGTGAATTAGCTTTCTGGAATGAATCTTTCGGACAGAGCCCCATTAACTCGATATTTGAGGCATCGGAATAGCTGGATTCGGACGGCGGGTCACTATTTGGTGGGGCCGGTTGGTCAGAGTCGGACACATTACTTACACTTGATCCGCAAGGAACAGTAACGTCATTGTTGCTCCAGTGGGTGCCTTCCCATTCGAGACACTGTTCAAGACCGTGGGCGTCTTTTTTCACTGGGAGCAGTTTGCAGTTGTACCTGTTGTCGCCACGTGTGCCCTTCCACGTACTCTGCTGGGAGCCAACCGGGCAGGAGGGCACAGTCCGGGCACTCGCGGCGGCAGTCAGCGCTAAGCCCAAGAGCGTGGATGCAAACAGTGTTCTCATCTTTGTTCCTTAACTTTGTTTCAGAATTGACAGTGGGAGGCCTCGATCATCCGCTCGTGAATAGCAAGCATGGCTGCGATAGCCAGCCCCGCTGGACTCAGTTCATCAAATTGCACAGGAGACCGTCGCCCAGGACGGGGCGCGGCGGAGGGATGTGTAAAGGGACCTCTTAACCGTAGTCCTCTCTGCCAACAATAGCAAGGAGGGTGGAACGGTCGCCAGATGCGTTGCTATCCCGTGAGCACGAGGGTCAACCATGTGGCGAACGACGACGAAGCCTGCTCCGCACCCGTCGAACTCGCCCAGATTCAGGATCGCCTGTTCTAAAAACCCACGACTGTCCAAGCTCAACGAACAACGAACTCAGAGGACGGCACCATACAGGTCCGCAGGTTAGAGTCTACAGGCTCATCTGTAGTTCGAACTTCGTAAATCGGGCATCTCAAATCGGCAATCCAGAACTGCAGTACGGACAGGGCAGCAGAGATCAAGCCATCACGGATTGCATTTGGAGGATGACAATGCGAGCTTTCAGGTTTCTGCATTTAGCGATTCTCTCATCGCTGGTCGGATGTTCGGTCCTTGTTTTAGCACAAGACGACAAGTCACAGGACAACAAACCCGCGCAGCAGGAAGAGCACCAGCCCCGACCAAAGCAGGATGAGACCAAACCCCAGAAGGAAGCAAACCCTCACACGGACGCGGCCAAGCCTTCAAAACAAGATAAGCAGGAAGAGAAACAGGATCAAAAGCAGGAGCAAAAAGAGCCCCAGAATCAGATGAAGCCCGAAGGGCAACAACATCCGGTACAGCAAGCGGGAAACGGCAGGCCTGCGGGCAAGAGCAGCCACATTCCGGATGACAAGTTCCGGGCTCACTTCGGCCGCAGCCATACTTTCACCGCAAAAACGGTAATTGTGCAAGGGCGACCGCAATTTCAGTATGGCGGCTACAGCTTTCAGCTCGTGGATGTCTGGCCTGTGGGCTGGGACTATACCGACGAATGCTACATCGACTACATCGATGGAGAATATTTTCTGTTCGATTTGCTTCACCCCGGCGTCCAGGTCGCCGTTTTCGTTGTGATGTAACACAATGCAGCGCCGATTTGTCCGGGGAAAGGTGGCCCTCTGAGTCGGGTTCAGTTCTGCTGGATTAACCTCAGAGGGTTCACCTTCCTTTGTTGAAACCAGTGTATTGACCTCGGACCAGCCTTGGCAGACAATGGAAAAACTAGTTTATTGGAGGTTCAAGAACTGACCCGCGAGCGAGTGGTACCGACCATCTCCGCTAGCTGGCTGCGGGATTGTAACAATCCCGAACAGTTTTCGCGTCTCTCGGCACGAATCCGCGGAACCGCAAAATAGTAGTGGTGGCCCTTGACATGCCTGTAAGATTTAGTCTCCTGAACCGTTAGCCCCGGCGAGATTCGCATGGAACGGGAATACGACCTCTTCGAGCAGTTCCCAGATGGTGAACCCATGTGGCGCGGCCACGCGGTAGGGCTGCTGAGCGCCCGTCAAAAATTACAGGCGCTTACCAGAACGACGAGAAATGAATGCGTCATAGTGCATCTACCTACAAAAGAAGTTGTTGCCCGCCTGAATGTGCCTTCGTCCCGTGGCGTAGGCCGCAAACCAGTGGTCTTTCAGATCGCCTACGATAGCGGCCTAGCAACCACGCGAACCATGGTATTGAGACTGCAAGGGTATGAGGTAGTTTCGGTTCTCGGTAATGAAGCAGCAAAAGTTGTGCTGAGCATGCCAGAAGAGATTGACTTTTTTATCGTCGGACATGCAGCGGATGATCAAGCAAGAAAGGAAATGGTTTCGTGGCTCAAGGCCAACTACTCAGGCGTTCGGATCTTGGCGCTCAATCCTCCGAGAGTTAGTGAACTTGAAGGTGCCGATTACAACGTGCAGCTGAATGGGCCTGAAACCTGGTTGCCCATCATCGCAAGCGCTGTTCGTGGGCCGCAGGAGAGCGGACCATCCTCCATCCTTTGAGGGGCTGACCCAACCTTTTGCTGGCGCTCGCCGCTTTTCTCTGGTTCGGGTGGCGACAAACGCAATTTGCTGAATATTTTTCAGCTTCTCTTGTCATCCACATTGCAGATGCTTGGCAACTGCCCCCATGCGGTTGCTCGTCAAATGGTTGTGTTCAGAGTCATTACGGGCGTTGTGTTAGCAGTCAGTTTAAATTTTGCCGGGCCTAAGTAGCTCGCAAACTTCAGATGGGCGACCGCCCGCGAACGAGTTGGCACGCCAGATCATCGACAACGAGTTGCAAGCCGAGAAAAACGATCGCAGTCATTGGATGCTGCGGCTAGAGACGCGAAAATCTGGAAAAACTGAAGTGAGGGAAGTAGTAGAGACCAAGGACGGAGACTTGGATCGGCTGATTTCGGTGAACGGAAAGCCCCTTCCGGAGGACCAGCAAAGCGAGCGGCAGCGAGGTCTCCAACGTTTGATAAGTAATCCCGCAGAGCTGAAAAGATCCACAGCGAGAAAAAGATGAGGACCAGGCGCGAAGTCAGCGGCTGCTGAAAACGCTGCCGGACGCCTTGCTCTTTGAATATGGAGAACAGCGAGGAGATTTGGTCGAACTGAAATTCAAACCCAATCCGCATTTCCGGCCGCCGTCACATGAGGTTGCTGTCGTGCATGCGATGGAAGGAGTGTTGTGGGTCAATGGGAGGCAAAAACGCTTGGTGGAAATCTCTGGACATTTGACGCATCCAGTGAAATTCGGCGGTGGCCTATTGGGGCATTTGGATGCCGGTGGACATTTTTATGTGAAGCAGGAAGAGGTTCAAGCCGGTTACTGGGAATTGGCCGTTCTGGACGTAGAGATGAAGGGTAAAGCGCTTTTCTTCAAAACCATCGGAGTGCAGGAAGAAATGAAGCGCAGCATGTTCCGGAGAGTGCGGGATGATCTGACTGCCGCGCAGGGGGCTAATCTGCTTTATCAGCAAGTGCGGACACCTAGCGGAGTGGGGGAAGTTTCCAGACGCCCCAGCCGAGAAGCATCAATGCCACATGGGCCCACGACTAGCAATTAACGTGCGACCCGACTAGGCTGCCGGTCGTTTGGACTCCACGGGCAACCCAGCCTTCCGCCATGCTTGGAATCCGCCCTGAAGAGCCCACACGTCTTTGTACCCGCGCTGCTGAAGTTTCTGCGCCAAACTGGCACTAGAGCCCTCGTTTGGTCAAGTGCAGTACGCTACGACAGGTCTGTTCTTGGGGATTCTGGAAAGGTTTTCTTCGAGCTTGTCCGGCGATACTCGGATCGCTTCTGGCAGCATGGTGTCCGATTCTGCCCACACCTGAGGATTACGAATGTCGATCACCGTGAAGTCTTCTCCGGCGTCCATTCGTCTTTTCAATTCTTCGACTGTGATTCGCGGAGCGTCAGCCATAAAGATCTCCTTTCGCTCGCTCTCACGCGGCGTCACAATTCGCCACGATTGCCTCAGTCTGAGGAATGGGGTTTCGCCGGCTTGTTCGCCCCCTATCCAGTGCTTCAATCAATTCTTGAACAAGCGAAGGCAGTCTGGTGGAGTCAGTTTCGTTTGTTACCGCAATACAAAGTTCGCGCCAGTCCTTCTGCATATCGTCAGCCATATCCCCTTCCGATATTCCAGTGCGAATGCAGTCGTGACAGCATTTCAGATGCCACAACGCTAAGTAGTTTTTGGTGCTTCGACTCATAACGCCGTGCGTGTAGGTTCCGTCATTATAGTTCGGTAATTTCGGGATACAGGATTCCATGTATTGTCCCCGGTGTCATTGGAATTGAAACTAACGACGCTGATGCTTATGGTCTATGTGTGTTTGTCTGATCGCAGCCCGGCGCTCCCTCGACGACGCGCTTCGATCCTTGCTCCTCTTGCTTGAGGCGGTTGCGAAGAGAGAAAGACGAGCATTCTAAGAGCGTCGAACCCGCTCGTTTGGCATTTGTCCCATCTCCAAGGCTCTCCGGCCTACGATGCTGGGTGTTTTCGAACACGAAAAACGAATCCGTTTTTCCACGGGGAGGCATCCAACGTCAAGAGCAGGAGGATTAAATATGTCTCGTTGACGGATGTTGCAAGTTTGGTTGGCGAGCGGTGGTGCTGTGCACCGGATTGGCTGTCATGCCGAGCGTAGCTGCGGGCAGTACCCAGACCTTTACCGGAAAAGTTAGCGATGCCATGTGCGGTGCGAAGCACACAGAGGCGGGAATCGCCCCGGCAGATTGCGTTCGTGCCTGCGTTCAGAAAGGCGCTAAGTACGCATTGGTTGTCGGCGACAAAGTGTATACCCTCAGCACCTCGGATCAAGCCTCGCTGGACGAACTGAACAAGCTGGCTTGGGAGCAAGCCAAAGTTACGGGTACAGCCAGCGGCGATACTATTTCGGTGAAGTCGGTCGCTGCCGCTAAGTAGGAGTCGGGGAATGGTGGCTCCAACGTCAGGTGCAACGAAGTAGCGTCGAAGGAAGCCTGCTGCCGGCCCCAACGATTCTTCTTGGCTGGAGGCGATCGTAGACGCGGATGTTATCGTCGTAAGACCGACGATCAAACAGACAGCCATTGTGCCGATACCGGAAAAGACTGTCAGCGAGCCGTGAAAGCAGGGTGCGGACTTCAGGCGCTCAATTTCCAATACCCTCGCAACGAAGCCCGTTGGACTTTCCGCTCGCTTAAAAGCAGGTTCAGCGCCGTGGCGACGGCAGCGGGACGCTTCCGAAGTTGCTCTGCCAAATCTCGCTCGCTGACAACCACATCCCCGGTCGGGTAGCGCTGATGGACGCTCTGCCCATATCCTGAAATTTTGTCAGCCAACAACCGCAGTTCCTTTCTTCTCTTCCGCTCGGCAGACTTTGCCCTCGCCTCTCCAGTTTCTAAAGCTCGCATGCACACCGCAGCGATTCCGAGAGCGGAAACGATCAGCGCAACCCAACCGTACAGGGGGAGAGACGAAAGCATATCTGAGAGGAACCGCATACCCGGACATTTCTCCTTAAGATCAAGTTCTCGCAGAATACCTGCCACTGCCTACTGGGCGAAGATTACCGAAGTCCCACGCAGCGACGGCATCACTGACTTCTCTGCTCCTACGTGCCCCGTGCATCCGAATGGGTCATAATATCTGGCCATGACCACCCTCTCGGATGCCCCCGGCAAATCCTCCGGCGTCTTGGATCGTGAGCCCGACCAGGAGAAGAGCCTCGGACCCTTCCGGCCCTCGCATCCGATGCCCGCCCTGCGGCTGGTCGCCCCGCAAGGACGACCGCTGGGCTTGCGATTGCGGGCATCAGCGGAACACCTTCGACACCGGAGGAATGTGCCCAGCGTGTGTCAAGCAGTGGACTTCAACGCAGTGCCTCTCCTGCGCCCGCTGGTCGCCGCATTCCGATTGGTACGCACAGTCGTGATAATCGCGTTCGGGAGACGCACGAAATGAAACATCGAATCGTACACACGCTTCAGAAGTTCCTGCTGAACCCACCAATCAAGCTGGCGCTTGCGGTGGGTCTCCCGCTGCCGGGATATATGTTGTTGGAAACGAAAGGACGGAAGACAGGGAAGCCCCGACGCACGCCAGTGGGAGATGGACATATCGGAAACCAGTTCTGGCTAGTAGCAGAGCATGGAATGAAGGCTGGATATGTCCGCAACATCGAGCATGATCCGCATGTACGTCTGAAACTGCGTGAGGGATTACGGACGCGATGGCACACGGGCACGGCTCATCGGCTCCCCGACGATGATCCGCGTGAGCGTCAACGCTGGTTGGCAAATCGGTTGCCAAGCAGCGCCGGGAATGCGCGGGCGGTGCGCCTCTTCGGAACAGAACTACTCACTGTTCTGATTTGGATGACTACTGTGAAAAGAGTTCACAGTGAAGCCAAACGGAGATATTGAGAAGCTGCCATCGAGTAATTAGGGGACGCGGGTGGGCAGAGTGCCCGCCCACACAATCGCTTTACTTCTTTGGCTGTGATTCGGGTTTCTCCTGCTTTGGTGCGGGCATTTGCCCCTGCTCGCTGGTAGGAGGAACGATGCCCTTGATCCTCATGTAGGTGACGAGGTTTCCGTAGTGTTCCATGTTGTGATCGATGTTGACACTCAGCACGGCAAATTTCGGCGCATCGTTTCCGAAAAACTTCACGTTCTGGAGGGCTGCGGGGTCGGTCATGGCATCGTAAACCTTGTCACAATATGCGAATCCGTCTTTGAGTGCAGCGACGAGATCGGCTTTCGACGTTTTGGTCTTCTCGATTTTCAGGTCAGGATTTTTCTCGCCGGAAGCCGTGGAGCAGAAAAGATACTGGGCATCGGCGAGATGTGCGATGATCTGTCCATAAGTGCGTACCGTATCGACGGGCTTGAAGATGTAATTCTCCTCGGGCATTTTTTCGGCAGACCGGAGTAGGATTCCCTTTGTTCTTTCATAGCCGCGCTTGTTGATGGCGCTGAACGGATTGTCGGAGGACTGCTTTTCCTGAGAAATGGCGGGCAGAGCAAGAAGACACAGCAGCATGGTGGGGAGTAGTTTCCGCATGGGTTCTCCTTTTCGAGTGGTATGCAAGGGTAGCAGAAAACTCGAAAAGGCTTGTTAACGGACAGGAATGCCAGCCGAATCGAAGAACTCCTTGATCTGTGCCCAATACTTCCTGACAACGTAGTCTGTGCTGATGTGCCCGCCACGACTCAGGGACTTCAATTTCGCTCCTGTGATTTCCGCGAATTCTCTGGTGCGTTCGTAGGGCACGTTCGGATCGTCTTTAGCGTGGAACATCATCAATTTCGACCCGTTGATTTCCGACCTATGCTGCCGAGGATTGTAAAAGTTACCTCGCCGGAGCTTCTTCCAGTTCGCATCTGAGAGCCGATATGCATTACCGAACGCTTCGCGGATGTAGTCGGCGTAGTTCGCCTTCGAAGTCTCAGCCTTCTCAGCATCCTCCAAAATCGACCAATCCACCACCGGGCAATTCGCAATCACTCGATTCACTCGTGGATCAAGCGATAAGAGGATCGCTGCCGCGCCTCCGAAGCTTCCGCCAATTACGAAGACTTGATGTGGTGCCAGCCGAAATCGCTGACCGAAGGCAATTTCTTCCAGTTCCTTTGGCAATTCGTCGAGGACATCGAGGATGTCTTCATGGGGAGACTTCTGAAGAAACTCACCACCGCTTTCCCATGCCCCACAATAGCGCGGGTAGATCACCCAAAAGCCTTTGGCAGCGAGAAATTCAGACAATGGCTGTTTGCGAGGAATCGAAGGCATCCCGTCGCACAAGATGATGAGCTTCTGTTTTTTCCTCGGTCGCGAGGGAGGCAGAAATTCTGCGACGATTTCGTTCTTGAATCGGGTTCGGAACATGTCTGGGCATTATCTCGCATTAGCAATCCCGAGCGCGGACTCAGGCATAATGGCTGTTCACCGCCCCGGTTGGTTTGGGGGTATTCCAGATTCCCAGTGCGCCAGCACTGAGTTTTCCACGACTTAGCTACGGTGGTCCAAAGGGGTCTCCCAGAGCAGGCGGAACTGGTTTGTTTTCAATCGCGGAACTCACCTCCAAGGCTGGTTCGCCGAGTAAAGGTTCTGAGACGATGCTTACGAGGTTTCAACTTTCACACGCCGCCCGGTTATGACTTTGAATGCTCGGCTCAATTTTGATTTCGTTGCGTCAACCGTGGCCTTCGAAAGCTTCGCAGTTCCTTCTTTTACAATCGAGCCAAGCAGCTTCGCGGCTTTCACGGTGGCGGCTCTACGGAGTCCCATCTTCTCAACTCGCACCGTACAGCGACAGTATTCCTTCGTAATCATTCCTACGCGGAGCGTCAGGAAGGCATTCGCTGAACCGGACAGGACAGAACTTGCAAGCAGGTGCATGCCCGGAATCGCAGCAACAGTCGAGCCGAAAATCGTGCTGACCAAAACATCGATATCAATATCCTCAATGCCAGCAGCAATGAATGCTGTCGAAGCCACGTTCGCATATAGCTGCACAAAGTCCCGAAGCGAGGGTCTTTGGTAGTACACATGGGCAACCCGCCAGATGAGCCGCGTTTGAGCGACAAACACCACCAGAACGTCCAATCGACCACTCTGCAAGACGGCAGTGCTAAGGAATACTGCTGATGCGGTGGACGTGACTACATCGTCGGCGTGCTTATCGAGTTGCTGGAGGGCTGATTCGATGTCCGTCGTGGAATTCAGAGCGTGTCCACGGAGGCGAGGATGGCGGGACAGCCGCTTCTTGAAATCGAGGAGAAATCGGTCATAAGCCTCACCCTCAGTTGTTTGTGGCGGCAGCATCCGCCTTGGCAACCGGAACCAGAGCACAAACGGCGTCGTCAAGAGGATGCAGTAGGTGAAAATGAGACCCCACAGCACTCCATTGCCGAAAACGGGATTGACCGCCCGCGCCGACTGGACGATCTGCATGGTCTGGTTGAACAGGAAAACGGCGAACACGACCAAAACGAAGGTGGCGGCGAGTAGGATGATCCTCTTTGCAGTTTTGGGCATCACGGCACCCCGCTTCTAGTATCCACGATCTGGGTTCCTCGTGGTTCCTAATTGAGTGCCCACCCCCTGTCACTTTTCCCAGGCGCATCATTTTCGATCTCGATTCATTCCCCGGCTCAGGAAAGCTCGGAGAGCACTCGCAAGGTGGTTAACCGAGTAGTGCCCCCTATCCAAAGAATTGCTCGCAATATCAGCTTGAAAAAAATAAAGTCAGCAAAGACATGCCAATCATTCTTACATTGGTCCTCTGGTTCGTCTGGAAGGAGCATCCCAGTGTTGTGATGTGTGCTGCCTTCTGGCTCAGTGTGATCTGGGTCATTCGTTCTACGCACCTGATTCGCTATGGTGGCGGATTCACCATTTTCCTAGGGGTGGTTCTAAACGCCTTAGTAACCGAGTTCAACGACGGTGTGATGCCGGTAAACGGTATGCCCCTGCACTTCAAACGGCCGCCCCCATATGGCACGCGGCGCAGAGCGGCAATCACCTGCTCTTTCTAGCAGACCAATCTTCACTCCAGTTCTTTAGCATCGGCGACCTCGCGCTGTTGATGGGCACGTCGATGTTTCTGCTCGGCAGGTTGTATCCGAAATTGAGAAAGCAATGAGTGCCAAAGATACGAACACTTCGCTCACGGGTGTCGAAGAGATGACCTAGCCCCCGCAAATTTGGACCACCTAGAATGAGAAAAGGGGGATTACTTCAAATTCATGCATACCGCAGCCTTACCTAAAATCCTTGCCTTTGTACTTATTACAACGAACCTACTGTGTTCTCAGCAACCCCCGACTCCGGCGTCTCCGCCGCTAACAAAGGCTCCCGCGCAAGAACAACCGACGAATCCAGCTGCACCCCCTTCCACCCATGGACCCGTGCAACAGACTACGAGCCCGTCGCAGGCAAATGAACCTGGCCAACCACCCATAGCCACTCCCAAAGCTCCACAGACTCCGAAGGAGGAGGCGTGGCAGATCCTCAATACCGCATGCGCTGGAGACAAAACGAGCGCTCGCGCCACGGCAATCCGGGTCTTGGGTCTGATCCCGAACGACGTCAAGGCCCTGAAACTAGCGGAAAAAGCGCTGGTTGACGATAAGGCGGCGGTGAGGTCTGCGGCAGCCGCAGCTCTGGGCGATATCAAGTCGAGGACCAGCATCCCGAAGTTGAGAAGAGCGTTGGACGACAGGGATCCGTCGGTTGCCCTGGCAGCCGCCCACTCCCTTGATCTGATGCATGACAATTCGGCTTATGAGGTCTACTACGAAATCCTGACCGGCCAGCGGAAGGCTGGCAAAGGCCTGATCGCTTCGCAAACATCCATTCTGAAGGATCCGAAGAAGATGGCGCAACTTGGCTTCGAAGAGGGCATTGGCTTCATTCCGTTCGCTGGTATTGGATGGGAAGCTATCAAGGTAATCAGGAAGGACGACTCGTCCCCAGTTCGCGCGGCTGCCGCCAAGGTACTGGCCAAGGATCCCGACACCGCCGCGACGAAAGCGCTAGCCGATGCGGTCGGCGACAAGAGCTGGCTGGTACGCGCAGCGGCACTGGAGGCTCTTGCCAAACGGGGAGACCCCTCGGTGCTCGATACAGTGCAGCTGCACGTGTCCGATGAGAAAGACGCGGTGAAGTACACCGCCGCGGCTGCAGTCGTACGGCTCACGGCCGTCAAAGAATCAGGTCTCCCGGTTGTGAAAGGGAAGAAGAAGGAGAATGAAAAGATGCTGCGAATCCCTTAACAGGCGCATCTCCTCATGTTGCTTATACGTAGGCGTGATAACGCAAACGCTTGAGAGCTACGCCGAGAATCCGCCGTCCTTAATCTCGCATGGCCGAGCCTCAATGACATAACCCTTGTGCCCTCCCGGCTCTGGGGCTTCAATTATTGCACTTGGGACTGAAGAGATTTCAAGCGGGGGCGGCAACCTGCCAAAACCCACTCTCATCCACTGTAGCGCGGCCAGCGACCGCACTACACCCATCGTTGTTTTCATAGCGGCCAATTGCGATCCTGAGAAGTTGTCCCCGGAATTGCGCTAGAGGTGGCGCACGGTAGCAGCGGCAAGCTGGCGCGTCAGAAGGTATACCGGGCGGACCAGCAAATTCCAAAATTTCGCATCAATGGAATCATCCACTTGCGGCTGCTGCGGCGGAACCCTTTTGGGCCACCGACGCTAAGAACCGATTTTCGCTTGGGTTCGCCTTAGCGAAATGACTCATAGAGCACAGGTCGGACGGCTTATCTAGAGAGTAGATATTCAAACTGACCCACCCAGATTTGCAACTATGAGGCGATCAACGGGATGTTTCTGCCACGTTCATATCCCTGTTGACCATTCGGCTGTGACTTGACAACTGAGCACGATGAGTCTCCGACTCTTGGGATAGCACAGGCGTGGCTTGGAAGGAAAGCCTCTTCCATACACCATTCAGCTTTGCCCAGACGATGGTCACACGGTAATCTCCGCTGTGATCTTGTCCATTGGTAGTCACCTTAGTGTTCGCAAGCCCGTTGTAGATAGCCGTGTTTCCATACATGCGAACCCGCTCCTCCTTCACGTCAATGGCGGTGTATTTTACGGTGCCATTCTTCAACATTTCAATAGAATGGTTCTTGTCTGACATCATGCCAGAGCCGTCGATGTTGACACAGTCATCGGCTTCGAATCGCTCTATACCGGATGTATCACCTTTTATTACCTCGCTGCGTAATTGTTGTTCCAGCTCCTTGACTTGTTGTTCTTCGCCAGAATCACTTTTCGTAGGAGGAGCAACTCCGGGAGTTTGCGCAAGCGCCAAGGCTACGCCCAAAACCAAGAAGAGTGATATTGCCACGGCTCGTTTCATAGTTGTTCTCCATAGATACGGAATATGAAGACCTCAAGAAACAGCTCCCTTGAGGCAGACTCTGAGTCTACTCGCAATGGCCGCACTTCGACCAGAAGCAATCTATCTGTATCTCGACCGCCCAAACAGGGAGTCCAATCAAAAGGGGAAAGACCTGCAAACAGTCAAGGGGAATCATCTGAACGACAAGACCAACTCGACCCGTTGAAAGACCGGAAAGCTTCCCGATCTCGTCGAATAACATTGGATCACGATGGACGCCGCCGACATTGTTGGAGACGCGATGTTACGCCGACGACCATCTTGAGGCTCAGCCAGATTACCAGCTTTCATTGACTTGCCCGTTTCACAGACGTAGGATTCTGCTCCAGTGATCGGCCAAACAATCTCGCACTACAGAATCATCGAGAAGTTGGGCGGTGGTGGTATGGGTGTGGTCTTCAAGGCTGAGGACACGGAACTTGGCCGCTTCGTCGCCCTGAAGTTTCTTCCTGATGAGCTCGCTCAAGACCCGCAGTCTTTGGAGCGTTTCCGCCGCGAAGCTCGTGCGGCTTCTGCCCTCAACCATCCCAACATCTGTACCATCCACGAGATTGGGAAGCACGAAGGCCAGACGTTCATCGTGATGGAGTTTCTGGACGGGCTGACGCTGAACCACCGCATCGCCGGAAAGCCTTTGGAGATGGAGGCAGTATTGTCGCTTGGCATTGAAATCGCTGATGCTCTTGACGCGGCGCATACAAGAGGAATTATCCACCGAGATATCAAACCTCCCAACATTTTTGTCACTGAGCGAGGGCATGCAAAGGTTCTGGACTTCGGATTGGCAAAAGTCGCGCCTTCGACTCGTTCACTTAGCCAGATTGCATCCGCTGAAACGCAGGCGGCTTCGGTTGACGAACAACACCTTACGAGTCCGGGCACGATGGTGGGAACCGTTGCCTACATGTCACCGGAACAGGTTCGAGCCAAGGAGCTGGACGCACGCACAGACTTGTTCTCCTTCGGAGCCGTTCTTTACGAGATGGCAACAGGGAGGTTGCCGTTTCGCGGGGAAAGCTCGGGGGTGATTTTTGACTGCATCCTTAACAAAGCGCCTATTCCCACAGTGCGATTGAATCCCGACCTGCCCGTCGAACTCGAACGGATTATCTGCAAGTGCTTGGAGAAAGACCGTAACCTCAGATATCAGCATGCTTCAGATACCCGCACCGACCTTAAACGGCTGAAACGAGATACCGAATCCACCAGAATCGCTGCCATACCAGCATTACCTGAAAAGACCCTCAAAGGTCGCAATCTTTGGGTAGTTCTGGCTGCTTGTATCGCCGTTATCTCGCTAGCAGTTGGCGGTTGGTACCTGCGGTCTGGCAGGGTAGCCCCGATTGATTCCCTCGCTGTGCTCCCCTTTACTAATGGGGGTGGAGATGCCAATACCGACTATCTCAGCGACGGCATCACGGAGTCGTTGATTGCCAGCCTCACCCATGTACCCGAGCTAAAGGTGAAGTCGCGTAGCACGGTCTTCCGCTACAAAGGGAAGGATGTTGATGCGCACAAGGTCGGCAATGAGCTAGGTGTGTCCGCGCTGGTGAGCGGGCGAGTGGTGCCACGGGGTGACAGCATCGAAGTGAGCGCCGAACTTACCAATGTTCGGGATAACACGGAAATCTGGGGGCAGCACTATAGCGGCAAGAGTGCAGACATCATCTCATTGCAGCAGCAGATTGCGGGCGACATCGCGGAAAAGTTGCGTTCTAAGATCAGCACTTCGGAAAAGCAACAGGTCACCAAGCTGGGTACACAAAATCCAGAAGCCTATGAACTGTATTTGAAGGGCCGTTATTCGTGGAACAAGAGAACTAACGCCGACCTTAAGACAGCAATTTCCTACTTCAATCAAGCCATCGCCAAAGACCCCGGCTACGCTTTGGCGTATTCGGGTCTGGCCGATGCCTATTGCGTATTGCCTAGCTATGGTGGCAGTCCCAGCGAAGACTTTCCGAAGTCGAATGCCGCCGCCCGCAAGGCACTGGAGTTGGACTCGACCTTGGCTCGTCCCCATGCCGTTCTGGGCGTCAACGAGATGGAGTACGATTGGGATTTTGCCGGGGGAGAGGCAGAGTTCAAGAAGGCTTTCGAACTCGACCTCAACGATGCCACGGCTCACCAATGGTACGCGGAACGAATTGGCGTAATTGGGGGCAGGGAGCAGGAGGTTATTGCTGAAATCAATCGTGCCCATCAGCTTGATCCGATGTCACCGATCATCAGCAATCAGGTCGGAGCCGCTCACCTCTGGGCACGCCGGTACGACGAGGCCATAGTCATCTGCACGAAGGTTGCAAACGAGAACCCGACGTTCGCCAAACCGCACGATTGTTTAGCACGAGCTTATTGGGGGAAACGGATGTACCCGCAGGTCATTGACGAATGGAAGGCCCTCGGCCAACTTTCCGGTTACCGGAACGAATCTGATTTCGCCTCTGCCATGGAGCAAGGATTCCGTTCCGCGGGGTGGAGGGGCGCTCTCACCAAGGGCATTGAAATCCGGCTAACACAACGCAAGACCGGCTACTATTCTGCGTTTTGGATTGCTACGCTTTACGCCGACTTGGGAGACAAAGATCAGTCCTTCCGGTGGCTCAACACCGCTTATCGGGAACGCGATGCGCAGCTGGTGAACTTAGAGACTGACTTCTTGCTCGATCACCTGCACTCCGACCCACGGTTTGCTGAGTTGGTACACAAGATGGGACTGCCACAGTAGCCAAGGCTACCCGAGCGTTTCTCGCCCTCTGGAAAGACGCCGACCCCGACATCCCCATCCTGAAGCAAGCCAAGGCGGAGTACGCGAAGTTGCAATGATGCCCTTGCATTCTGAACCATCAGGCCGACAGCACTCGAAACATCTTCCGGCGTCTGTGCGCTTCCCATTCCTCACGGGTGAGTTCAATCAGGTTCGAATTGTCGTCAGAGCCTCGGGCTTGAAAACGTCTCCCGGCATCTCCGATAGTCCAGAATGGACTGTTCTTGGATAAGGTACCAGCAGCTTTTCGGGAGAGCACTTCTCCCCAGAACTCCTGTAAACATTGGTGCGGATGATCAAGCAAAAGCCCCCACAGTTCATCATCGCTCATGATTCTCAGCGTCAGACGCAAACGGTCGCTTGCGAGCCGGGTAATATTCATAACTGATTATCCAAGAGGCAAAGAGTCTACCACCCCCTGAAGCCAGAATCGAGGCCCGCAAAAACTCGTCGCAACCGGTGATGGCTCCGTCGTAGGGTCCCTCGTTGACTCAGCTTCCTCCCATCCTTAATATTGCAGCCAGAATCCTGCGCCACCATGATTGGCCAAACCATCTCGCACTACCGCATCGTCGAGAAGCTGGGCGGTGGCGGCATGGGTGTCGTCTATAAAGCTGAAGACGTGAAGCTCGGTCGCTTCGTTGCCCTCAAGTTCCTGCCTGACGATGTAGCCAAGGACCCGCAGGCACTCAGCCGCTTTCAGCGCGAAGCCAAAGCAGCTTCTGCCCTGAACCACCCGAACATCTGCACCATCCACGAAATTGACGACCAGCACGGGCAAACCTTCATCGCCATGGAATTTCTGGATGGCCTGACGCTGAAGCACCGCATCGGCGGGCGTCCAATGGAAACCGAATTGATTCTGTCTCTCGCTATCGAGATTGCCGACGCGCTCGATGCAGCCCACGCCAAGGGCATCGTGCATCGCGACATCAAGCCCGCAAACCTATTCGTGACCGAGCGCGGACACGCCAAGGTTCTGGATTTCGGGCTGGCGAAGGTCAGTCTGGCAGGCAGTTCTTCCAGCAACATTGCGTCCCTTAACACGCAGACGGGTTCGGTGGATGCAGAGCATTTGACCAGTCCGGGCACGATGGTGGGAACGGTGGCGTATATGTCGCCGGAGCAGGTTCGTGCGAAAGAGTTGGATGCGCGTAGCGATCTGTTCTCGTTTGGTGCGGTTCTCTATGAGATGAGCACCGGGCAGTTGCCATTCCGTGGGGAGAGTTCTGCGGTGATCTGCAAAGCCATTCTCGACGCGGCTCCCACCCCCGCAGTGCGGCTGAATCCCGACGTGCCAACAGAACTGGAACGCATCATCAACCGGGCACTGGAGAAAGATCGCAGTTTGCGTTACCAGAGCGCAGCCGACATGCGCTCCGAGTTGCAACGGCTGAAGCGAGATACAGAGACGGGACGAGCCACGGCTGCGAGTTCTGGCACGGTGGCAGTTGCACAGGAGAGTAGTTCTCCGGTCGCGCAACCCAGGGTCGCCCAACCGCCGTCGCCAGCATCCGGCTCCCCTGCGCTTGCTCCATCTCCGTCATCGAGCACCGTGAAGGTCGCTGAAGTTCCCGTCGCGGGCAGGAAACTCTGGAAGATTCTGGTTCCCACCGCGGCGATACTTGTCGCGGTGGCAATCGCCGGAGCGTTCTACTTCCGCTCGCGCCAGAGCACACACCTCCTGACCGAGAAAGACACTATCGTCCTGGCCGACTTTGCCAACACAACGGGCGACTCCGTATTCGATGACACGCTCAAGCAGGCGCTGGCCGTGGACTTGGGTCAGTCTCCCTTCCTGAACATTCTTTCCGAAACGCAAGTTCGCCAGACGCTGCGGCAGATGACGCGCTCTCCGAATGAGCGATTGACGCAAGACCTGGCGCGGGAGGTGTGTCAGCGTACGGGGAGCAAGGCGTATCTGGCAGGCTCGATCGCGGCGCTGGGAGCGCAGTACGTGATTGGCCTCGAAGCCCTGAACTGCGCTAGCGGGGAGGCGCTGGCACGGGAGCAGGTGACAGCTGCGGAAAAAGAGCAAGTCCTTCCGACGCTCGGGCAGGCCACAGTGAAGCTTCGCAACGAGCTAGGCGAATCTCTGAGTTCGGTCCAGAAGTTCGACGTTCCTCTGGACCAGGCCACCACGAATTCGCTGGAGGCTCTCAAGGCTTTTACCCTTGCGCGAAAAACATCGCACGAAAAGGGAGACGCCGACGCCATGCCGTTCGACAAGCGCGCCATCGAACTCGACCCCAACTTTGCGATGGCGTACGCCGGTCTGGGAATTTATTACTACAATCTGAACCAGCCCAGCGTGGCCGCCGATTACCTGAAGAAATCCTTCGACCTGCGCGACCGCGTCACCGAACGCGAGAAGTTCCACATCACCGGACAGTACTACATCTTGGCCACGGGCGAGATTGAAAAAGCGAATCAGGCCTTCGAACTGTGGAAGCAAGCTTATCCGCGGGATTCGGTGGCGTACGCCGCTCTAGGCAGCGTACACATGGTTCTGGGGCAATATGAGAAGGCCGCCACCGAAACCCGTGAAGCTCTTCAACTGGAGTCGACGGTCGCGACCTATGCGAATCTGGGCGAGATTTACATGGCCCTGAACCGGTTCGACGAAGCACGGGTCTTCACCGAAGAGGCGCAGGGACGCAAGTTCGAGGCTCCGGAGTTTCACCTGAACCGGTATGCCCTTGCCTTTTCCAGGGCGACGCAGCAGCCATGAAACAGCAGGAGGACTGGGCCGTTGGAAAACCAGGTGCGGAAGACTGGATGCTTTCGGTTGAATCCGATACCGAGGCATGGTCTGGGAGACTTGGGAAAGCCCGCGAGCTATCCCGGCAAGCTGTGGAGAGCGCGCGCCGCAGCGATGAGAAAGAACCCGCCGCCTTATGGCAGGCGAACGCGGCGATACGCGAAGCGCTGTTCGGCAACATGGTTGTGGCCCGCCAGAATGCTGCCGCGTCAGTTGCGCTTGCACCCGGAAGCCGCGACGCGGAGGCGCAGGCGGCGATGGCCTATGCCTTGGCCGGCGATACAGCTCACGCCCAGTCACTTGCGGAAGACCTCGCCAAACGCTTCCCGCAGGATACGATCGTGCAGGCGGTCTGGGTTCCTACCATCCGCGCACAGATTGAAGGCCGCAAGAATCCTGCCCGGAGCGTCGAGCTTCTTCAGGCGGCAGCGCCTGATGAACTGGGTATGCTAAGTGGGAGTGCTACGAACTCCTGCCTGTATCCCGTGTACGTTCGCGCCCAGGCCTACCTGAGCGCGCACCAGGGCGCGCCCGCAGCCGCTGAATTCCAGAAGATCCTCGACCATCGCGGGCTGTTGTGGAACTGCGCGACAGGCGCGCTCGCCCATCTTGGACTTGCCCGTGCCTGTGTGCTGCAGGGCAACACCGGAAAAGCCCGAGCGACGTACCAGGACTTCTTCGCGCTATGGAAAGACGCCGACCCCGACATCCCCATCCTCAAGCAAGCCAAAGCGGAGTACGCGAAGCTGCAATGAGATCTTGGTGGGATCACTCATTTCTTGCATCACTTTCTGTTTCTCGTGCGCTCGCATGCTCGTCGCACAGGGTCTTAATCCAACCGCCTTCCCGCAGTGTTCCCGGTTGCCCGCAAATCTCGCAGGTATGGAAGGACTCGTCTGCGGCGATTCCAATGCGCTGGCTAATGGCTTCATTTTGACGACAGTTCACATAAAAGCGCAAGCCGCCAAATTTCTCCTTCACCTGCAGCACTTCAAACTGGCTGCCGCTAGCCCGCTCGAATTCGGCGACCAATGGTTCCAAATCCTCGCAAAGCCTCCATAGAATATCGAACCATCCATCGTCATGCGCGAAGCCCCACCCCATTGCTGTGTGGCGAACGTCGCCCTCAGTATTGAACCACCGGGGCCAACGCTCTAGCAGCCTTTGCTCAAGTTCCTTGCGCATTTGTTTTTCTTCAGCGCCGTGAAGGTTCGGCATCGAACACAAATCCCGACGAGGCAACCGAGGTTTTCAAGTCCTGTGCGCCCGCCGCCTGAAGTTCGATTGCTTCAATGACATCTGCGACACCGACTTCCCGCCCATGCTCGAACGCTGACAGCGCCCCCAGGATGTAGGTTTCCCGCAGTTGGGCGAACGAGAATCCTTCGGTCTGCGCTATGACGGATTCAAATTGCTCTCCGTTAAGCACGGGGCTGAGTCGCCGGTAGTACTCGCGGCGAAGATGCGCATCGGGATTTCGGAACTGAACCACACGGTCAAACCTTCCGGGTCGTTTCAGGATCGCAGGGTCGAGGCATGTGGGGTCATTCGCCGTAGCGACCACAATCACCCCATCCTGCGATCCCACACCATCGAGGCAGTTGAGCAAGGTCTGAAAACTTACGTTGCGTTCCCGTGTGCGCTTCCCCTCGGTCGGGAAAGCGCGGTCAAGGTCTTCGAGGATCACCAATGCTGGTGCATTCGTAGCAGCTTTTTCAAACAGGTGGAGAACGCTTGCGCTCTTTTCTTCAGTATCGCTTAAGTCCAGTGTGTAAGGCTGAATGTGGGGATGAGCCGCCATCACCCTGATGGTTGCACTCTTACCGTTGCCCGGAGCGCCCCAGAACAGATACCCACGACGATAGGGCAAGTTGTGCTGGCGAAACCAGTCCTCTCGCTGGAAGAAAAGCTCGAAGTCCGTTCTTACCATGCGGCGAGTTGTCGTATCGAGCACCACCACATCCCAGTCATACCGCCCTTGCAGCCGAGCCCGACCGTGCGAACTTTCAAGATACCGTTCCATGCGGTCCTGCACCTGTTGCCGCCGGAGGAGAACTTTGGCGGCATCCTCTCGGTGCGCGATGAACCAGTGCTCCGATGCCATTGGGGGTATAACGGACGAATCATTGGGTGGAAAGACTGTCGGCACTTTCACGCTGACCACCCACCGACTCAGACCCCGCAGCCTGAGGGCGACGGGACAGTCTTGCCAGTCGATCTCCCACACGGAAAAGGGAGGAGCATTCGGTTTGCGCTCACGTTGGGTGTGGGCAGCGATTCGGGGGCTTAGACCGGGGGGGAGCGACCAGTCCTCAATCAGTGTGCGCCAAGAACGATTTCTCTCCTTGGTCGCCGACGGCAGCAGCAGCCCGTCGAGAAGTTCCTCAGCAATAACATCACCGGGATTGGAGTCCACTTCCAGCGTCAGAGTCTCGCTCAGAGGCACGCCTATCGTTTGCTCAATCCACTCCCTGTAGGGTTCGAGTGATGCGCGGACGGACTCCACCGATGATGTGAGGCGAATCTGCACCGGCGTGTTCAGCTTTATTGCCATGTATGGTAGGCACTCCCTTAGCCTATGTGAACTTCGTTGCCCAGAATCTCGGCAGTCGGCATCCCCGCACCAATAACGAGGCGATTCGCGTCATTCATCATGCGGCACACACTCGCTCTGCTGATTGAATGTTTGCTGGCGACCTGCGTGAGCGACATTCCCGTACGGCGATCCTGCACAACCTGTTCCCGATTTACGTCCAATCGGGCTCTTCCAATTTGCCTGCCCTCCAACTTCGCCCGTCGCATGCCCGATTTCACTCTTTCCACAACTAATGACCTTTCCAATTCCGCGATCGCCGAGATTATGGTTACGAAGAGACGACCCATAGGACCGCCCGTCGCCACTCCCTCTCTGCGGCTGATGAACTCGATCCCCAGACTGTCCAGCTCATCGATTATCTGTAGAAAATTCCGAGTGCTCCTCGCAATGCGGTCGAATGCCGCCACCAGCACAACCGAGAACTTTTTCCGCCGGGCATCAGCCATGAGCGCATCAAGCGCTGGACGACGGGCTTTCTGCCCACAGACGCCACGATCCTCGTATTCATGCACGACCTCGAAGCCTCTTTGTGCCGCAAACTCTCTGAGGTCGTACAACTGACTTTCGACGTGTTGGTCTGGGGTCGAGACTCTTACGTAGATGGCTGCTTTCTTCATGGCGACGATTCTCCTTTGCGTTTACTGAGTAAGGATGGAACCAGTTCGGTGGCAGTGGTTTCCGGTGGCGTGTTCAGTAGGTTGGCGATACGGTGGTCGGTAGAGCCGGACGGTGCCCATCTAGCGGAGTGATAAAGAGTGAGCGGGAACCGGAGTTTCAGGTGGGACGACTTTTGTACGGCGAGAGATGGCCCAATAAGGTCTCTCTTCACCATAAGTATACATCGCAAAATTCCGAATCGTAGGGAGAAGGTTGCGGAGCCGTACTATTTCTTCGAAAGAGTGATGAGCCGCATGTATATTGAGCATGAGGGTCGAGAATTCATCCTTAGCGAGTTGCGATCCGGCCCGTTTTGATCATCAGTAACAACCCTCTCCCGTCCTTGGTTCCCCCTTCACCCGCCGTCAAGGAGGTTCTCTGACCATAAAGACCGTAGTGCCGACCGAAACCATTGAGTGCCCTTTGTGTTTGGGAGCAGGCACACTGAAGCGAACTGAGATTCTAGATCGCCTGGGTGTAAAAGACTTTGCCAGAGTCGCCCAACTCAGCGCCGAGGAAGCCATCCGGCTGCTCTTATCTAAGCACCAACAGGATGAACAAAGTGGATGGGCCCGGTTTGAATCCGAACTAGCGAAGCGCACCGCCGAACTTGCGCAGAACCACCGGGATGAACTCCATGCCCTCGTTACACGAACCAAAGAATTGGAGGCTACAGCGAGGACTGTTGAGCAACAGAAGGCGCACGAAATAGAGCATGCCAATCGCCGGGTGGAAGATGCCCTGCGCGAAGTAGCAATACTGCAGGAGCGAAATCATGAGTTGGAAGGTGAAATGGCAAAGGCCGCCCGAGTGGGCAAAAAAGAGGAGTTAGATTTCGCCGAGGAAGCCCGCACTTGGCCGGGAATCTGCGTCAGTGAAAAACTCCCTCGGAATGGGGATTTCACCCTGGCGTACCGCGATCCCGGCGGTGCTCCGCTGGAGCCACGCCTCCTAATCGACAACAAAGACAAAGCGGCGATCACGGAAACAGACATCAAGAAACTGATCCGTGATGCAACGGAGCGCCACACCCCAGTGGGCATCATTGTGGCAAAAGATGAAACCCAGCTTCGGCAGATCGACCGAGAATGCCGATGGTCACAAGAAGAAGGTATCTGGATACTCCGAACCACCCGTGGATGGCTCCGCCGTGACCTGGATGTCCTGCGCCCCTTTCTGGAGAAGATGCGGACAGGGGGTGCGGACTTTCTTCAGAAAAATGCAGCGCTCGGGGAAGAAATTCGCTGCACGCTGGTCGATCTGGACGAGGTCGAGAAGGAATTGAAGAAAGCGACAAGGGCAATCGATGCCGCTAGCGGGCTAACCAGCAAATACCGAGTCCGATTGCAGTCTCTCTGCGAGAGCGCAGTGGCAAAACAGATCGTTCCTTCACGTCAACTCAACGACAGCGAGTTCGCCCAAGCGGGCGACTAGGCCCCTCCTCAGGGAGACTGACCATGCCATCGGAATTTAGTTCTCGACTGAACGGCATCGTTGTGCCCATGATCTTCATCAATCGTGAGCGAGTAGCGGAAAGCTCACGGGGCGACGGCACATCGCAGTTTGGATCAATGGTGTTGGACGATTCACTCTCGATGACGACGAACAACTTGGGAAATGAGTTTCCCGAAGCATGTGTTGGAATACCGCAATGAAGACACTGTGGGAGAAATCCAGTCCGGTTGAGGGCCAGACGATTAAGAACGAAGGCTGGCAACGAGTCACACCAGATAAACTCGTGGCGGCATTGGTGAGCGCAGGAGTTATTGGTTGGGAATGAGAGAATCTGATGTTCCCAGACTTGCCATGGGAAGTAAGGACGCTATGCCGGTGACGATTTCAAAATCGAATTACGTTGCTGGCATCCAGTGCCTCAGGCGGCTTTACCTCCAGGTTCACCAACCGGAACTAGCAGCGCAACCGGACGCCTCAAGCCACTGGATCATGGAGTCACGAATGGCACGGATGCCAGGAGGGTGGCTTGGGAATCATTGGTACGGGGAAGTGCGGATGGGATTGAGCGCAAAGCCGCGGAAGGCCCTGCTGGATTATTGCGGGCAGGACACACTGGCGCTGGTAAGGCTGTTGGAAGAGCTCAGGTTGACAGCTACGAGTCATCTCGAAAAGTAGGCGGTCGAGGCTATCGACCACCGGTAGGCTTCACTTCCAGATCACAAGCCAATCCAGACTACATGGGCGTCAACTTTGGCGAGTACCCGAGGACAGTGCCCCAGTCTTGAGCGTCGGCACAATAGTATTCTGCGTCCGCGTGTTTCAATACATGTACTCGACCCTCTCCTAAGATGTGGGTGAGCAGGGGACGTTTCAGCTGCTCCTCAGATTGCGTGTCAGATGCTGTTTTGATGGCCCGGATTAGGTAGTATAACTGGCCACTTTTTATTCCAACCGGCTGGCCTCCTGACGGCAGCTTCTGTTGCGGAATCGCACAGAACTTGACGTTCGGCTCCTTGAGTTTCTGAATCAGAGCGTCAGCGAGGCGGTCTAAGGCCTCTGACAAATGCTTGAGCAGACCTTGGGCCCGGATATTCGGGACTGGCCGCGCTGCCGTATCCAAGTTCACTTTGTGCCTATACAAAGATTCAAAACTACGGACGCGAACTGGGAGCACAAACGGTTGAAGAGGTGCACTCCACATGTAGCAGTTGCCCGGTATTGGCTCACCAATTAAGTGTGCAAGAACATCCTCGGAATAATGAGAGTTGTACTTCCCAAGCGTTCCCGCATCTCCTTCAGACAGAAGGTGAAAGCAGAACCAGTTGTCTGCTTGGCTGAGAATTTCCGGTGCCATTGAGCCGGGCTGCTGCGTAATCAGCGTCGCTCCAAGATCGTACTTGCGACCTTCCTTTACCCATTCCACGAACGGGCTGGTTTCATCGAGATTCTTTCCGAGAACACTTTGTGCTTCCTCGACTACCGCTATTACCGGGATGATTGGGTACTCTGACCCTGCGGTAAAGTTCTCTTGATTATGCGAAAAGATTCGCCTCAGCAGCAGGCCCGCAAGCATGTTCCCCGCCGCCGAACTCAACAAGCTGATGTCTATCACGACTACACATCCGCTTCGCAAGCCTTCGAGTGTGCCCGACAGCACCCGACTGTTGGGATCGTGAAGATTGCGAACAACGTTAGACATATTGCTGCGAGCCGCTCCGATTTCTGCCGCATTGTTCGCAATTTGGCCCGCCGGGTAGCCCAAAAGTCGACCAACATCTGCATCAGAGGCTTGAAGACCTTGGGCCTGGAATAAATCGACCAATGTCATCCAATTCGCGTCCGTGAGACCCTTCAGCTTGAGAACATTCTGCGCCGTTTGCCTTTCTGCCGACACAGCGATACTGATTACATCCCGCGCCCGGAGTTGACGGATGTCGAGCTTTACTTCGCCAACTTTCCAAGCCCCATAATAGGCACTCGGTGCAACTCGATTCGTGAATACCACTAACCTGTCTTGCATGTGTTGAACGTCGCAGAGACCGGGGCGTTTCTTGACCGTATCCGGCGAAAAGTACTCTCCATCCGCATCAAAAATGAGCGTTCCGACATTGAGGCCGTGCTCTGTTTTCGGTTCCTCTCGATACAGCTCAGAAATCAGAAATTTGATCAGATTTGATTTGCCGTACCCAGCCCTAGCGAACACCACTGATCGCCGGGACACTAAGTTGTTAATGTCGAAAGTGACCTTCAGTTTCGGGTCAAGACAGCGAAACTTGATGCCTGCGTCCTGTCCGGCTCCACAAAAAATGAACTCACCGAGAACATAATCGCCTAGATCGGTCTTCCCTTCGCTGAGGGTACACAGCACTTGCAACACAGCGGGGCTCGGCAACGCAACCTTTGCTCCTAGGTGTGGAAGGCGTCTCTGTGAAGGAATGTATACAACTTGGTTTTTGACGACCTTGACGGCACCGAGCAATTTCACTTGCACGCGATACTTCAGCCGCTGCTGCTTCAAGTCTTCGGGAACATTTTGCTTCCTTCGCTGCATCGTATTGACGTAGTCCTCGCCTTCAGCTGTCGCCAACAAACCCGAAGGAACGAATCGCGTGATTCGGCCCAAAGCGGCTTCCTCCTCGGAGCCGAGTTCAATCAGTAAGAACTGTCCAAGCTGCGGACGCTCCAGCATGCTCGCCTCATAGGGCGCAATAATTTCCGCCGCGAACTCAAGACCCTTCTCGTTGAAACCTTTAAACGTACCCACTAGTTGTGAGTCGGCGAAGAGCACGTCATGCCTCCTTGTACCGCAGCGCGGCAAGCGACTGTCCCAAGTACTTCATCCTGAGCAATCGCTCTGTTTCGTCTGGCGTCAGCTGTTGGCACATTCCCTGAACCAAAAGGTCTTGGAGCACTTCAACTTCTATGCCCGTCAGCTTTGCGAACTCATGCGCACGCTGGATGCACATCGGATAGTCGGGAATCGGGAATCCCTGTTGAGCATCAATTGTCAATTGGCCAAGGATTCTTGGCGCATCTGAGATTTGCCATTCAGCGATGTCGACGGGCCAAACCGGATCGAGAGGGCGGTCACCAAACTTCACGAGAAACATGCGCCCCAGGGCTTGATAAAGCTTTCGTCCATCTTCTTCTGGTTCAGACGTTTCAAATGTCTCAAGCCACGTCCTGTCGAAGTTGTAGCAATCTTCCTCGATCTCCCGATCCACCTGAACGTAGCAAGCGAACGGCCTGTGGAATGTCGCCTCAAGTTCCAGTGCGACCGCAAGACGCCCCAATACCGCACTCTGTTTTGTCAAAGAGACGGACGGCAAAGTCACGAATAATCCTAACTTACAGGCCGAAGGCAACGCCGAAAAAAACACCGGCAAAGTTGAGAAGAAGGTCGGACAGATCGAAAAAGTGTTCGAGAAGTAAATTAGGCGGCTCTATCCCGAGCATGTTCATCTTCTTGAGACAACTGTGTGCCGCCGTTCTCCGCTCAGTACTGCAGAGACCCGGCGGTGCGTCAGATTAGCGCCTGAAGTTCGTGTATTGGGGTCGGGCCACATATTTCAACGCCTCGAACCCGATCGACTTCGGCGCCGAACCCGCTTTGCTAAATCTGTCTCCAATCAAATGGCGCATCTACGCGTCGAAAGCGCATGTATGGTCAGGTTAGGAACATGAGCACGGCTGCCGAACCAAATCAGGTGAGCATCCCGGAGATGGCGATGCCGTCTTCGCCCTCATCATCCGATAAGCTGCTCAGTAGATTGGCTGTTGAAAAACTCCTTCTTGCGAAATTCGCAAAAACAAAATCGCTCCTGGCTGCTGCGACAATCGCCAATTCCTGCGACGGGAACGTGTATGGGGCAGGTAGAACTGCGTCTCGGTCAACACCAGTGCCGTCGGGCTCTTCGATGAAGAACTCCGCCGAGAATTCGCCTTATGGTGCACAAGCTCTCTGCTTAGTTGGCTGCTACGTCCATTACACGACAGTAGTTGGTATTCCCGCTGCGGCCATGACGCTTCGCCTTGAATGGTCAGGCTGGGAATGGTTTGCAGGAGGAGCGTTTTCTTCTTTGTGACCTGGCTGTGCTTCTTGGACAAAAAGTCAAAGTAGCCCACTACCGGGACGAGCAGGCACACGGCGCTCAGTTCACCGTCGCCCCGCCGCAGCACTTCTTGTATTTCTTCCCGGAGCCGCAGGGGCACAGGTCGTTGCACCCGACCTTGGGATCGGTGTGCCGAGGCTTCAGATGGGATGTTTCCTGCATAGGCTTCTCGGTGCAACCGAAAATACTGGTAAGCGCCCATGAGCGCAGCCGCCATGGGCACGATGAGCAGCAGCCCAGTCGAAGGTGAAGGAGCGGAGAGAGGTGCGGTCAACAGTCCTGCGAAAATGAGGATTACTTGTTTGTTTTAGGGAACTAGACCTCCCTCCTTGAACCGCGTCCAGGCGATGGCGTCCCAGCGCCGCATCATTAACCCCAGAATTTCATTGGCTTCGTGCGCACTTGCGAACTCGCAGTCTCCGACATTTCGCCGCCGGAGACCTCCAGATAGCATCCGCTTTGCAAGAACGGTCCGGAGGTCCCACGATGAGGGCGGCGAGGAATCCGTCAATCGTTCGACGTTCATCGCTTCGCCACCTTCCAAGTCTTAAGGAGAATGTTGCGGACGACGGTCAGTATTGACCAGTTATCCATAAGCAAGCGCCTGATACTGGAAATGTAACCTTTGATTCGAAAGCGGAAATTCCGCGAGGACATCAAAATGTGGCAAGTCAAGAATGCGGTTCACAAGTTCGCAATGCGTAGTCTGCTTCTGGCCGGTACAACAACCCTGCTGGTGTTATTGGCCGTGGTGACAACGGCCAAGGCGCAAGTTGTCATCAACCTAAATCCGCCCATCTGTTCCTACGGCTATTACGACTATTCACCGTACGGCTGCGCACCCTGGGCTTTTATGGGCCGGGCTATTTCTATAACGGCATCTTCCTGGGCGTGGGCCCATGGGCGAACTGGGGCTATGGCCATGGCTGGGGTGAGCATCGCTTCAACGGTGGGGGCGGAGGAACCTACGTCGCCACCCGTGGAAACGGCGGCGGACGTTCTTATGCTGGCGATCGTGGAGTCAAACCATCAGCGGCACGCGGTATCCGCAGTAGCGGCTCCCACGGCAGTGCACCCGTGCGTGGCTCCCATGCCACAGCAGTTCATGGAAGCTCGTCCCATGGTGCCTCTCACACAACAGCAGCACACGGCAGTGCGTCTCATGGTACTTCTCATGCCACAGCAGCGCGTGGCACATCCCATGGCACCACTCATGCCACAGGAGCGCATAGTGGCGGATCACATGGAGGAGGGGGATCGCACAGCAGTGGTGGCGACGAACATCGTTAGCCAATCGTGCTGAATTTGGGCGACGCATGCACCAAGAACGGGGTCGCACCGAAATCCGTGAGGCCAACTCTGAAAGAGATACCTTGGGTGGGGTGGGGTTTGACTTCAGCGCGGAATCGCTCAATGAAAAAAAGGAACCTTGGGCCGTTTCTTGCGTATTGTTCAGTTGTGGGGGTCTTTACGAACAAGCGATTCCGGCTTCTAGCGGTTTCTCTGCTGTTCACGTCGGTAGGGTTCTGCCAGACCGCACCAGAAACAACGAATCTCCAACATCAGAAATTTGAGACGAACCTGGCCAGCGGTGCGAACCTTCGTTTGCACTTGCATGATGGAGACTTCCGCGTCGTAGGCAGTGATGCGGAGAAGATTTCCGTTCACGTCGAGGGCAAGAACGTGGAGCAGGCGAAGAAGATCAAGATTCAGTTGAAGCGTTCGGACGGAGCCGTCGATCTCAAGCTCTCGCATGTGCCGAAAAAAGAGCTGCAGGTCAGGATCGAAATCCCCAGATCGACAAACCTGTACGCCCGGATGCGCGGCGGCGATCTCTCGGTGGAGGGCGTGGCGGGAGACAAGGATCTTGAACTCACCGGGGGCGATTTGACCATTCAGGTGGGAAGTGCGGAAGACTATGCCCACGTCGATCTCTCCGTAAGGTTCGGAGACGTTAGCGGCGCCCAGTTCGGCGATCCCAAGGGCTGGCTCGGAAATTCTGTCCGGAAAGACGGCAACGGAAAATACCGACTGCACGCCCATGTGATGGCTGGCGATCTGGTGCTCAAATCGTGAGCCAATCTACAAGTGGCAAGGCTCAATGAGTGCAATCGCGACATCAAGCCAATAATGGCAGGGCTTTCCCCTGGCCGACTCCAGGGTTAGGACGCCACCGGAAAAGGCCGCGCGTTCATGCTCAAAGCGCAACCGCCGCAGCGATTTCTTGCAGAACCCAATTGGCACCCTTGTTGGGACAACTGCGATTGCTGCAAAGTGCGAGGATGTTTCCCTTAGTGAAAATCTCAGTATGGGTACACGCGGAGTGCTGATAGCGCCCAGTATCCGGTGCAGGGCTCCCCACTGCACGATAAACCCCGATGTTTGCCATGAGGAATCTCCTCTTGGGTCGCCGGGAGCGACACGCGAACTATTTGGCAACGGTAGTTTAGAGCAATGGAAGAAAGGAGCGCTGTTCAAAAATGCTCACCACAGACAGCCTAAGTAGCCAACCGTCAGAATTAGCAGAATCCGGGTCAATGAGTGTAACCGCGATTTCTCAACAACTGTCCAGTAGACTGTCGAAATGGCCCACGATCCCGAAGCACCTAAATTCGTGCTCCCGTTTCCCGGTGAGATCGCAGAGGCGAAGCGAACACCGGGCGGTTGGGTCTATCGCATCGCAGGTAAGTTCGGACCCAAGGACCGTGTCCCGCCTGAAGCAATCGTTGGGGCGTGGAGAGTCGATGCGGATGGAAACATATCTGGCGATTTCATCAACAACAAGAACTACGATCCGAAACGGTGGCCCAGCACTCAGTGAGCGAAATCGAGATTTTACGCCAACAAAGCTTCGGTACGTGCGAGGACGAATCTTATGTATGGACTGCCGAAGGACTTCAACGCTGAACGTTTAGTTGGGCGCACCCTAGAAATGATTTGCTTCAACGAGAATCAAATCTATTTCCATTTCGATGAGAAACTTACGATTCAGGTCGAAAGCTCTCTCGGGTATCAGCAGTTGCCAACTCAAGAACCCGTAATCATTGAGGTTCCCGCTCTCCAGTCGAGCCTCATGCAGCTGCTGGGTCACTCGACGACGAAGGCATTCGGCGACAACAAGGGCACGTTAACCCTGGAGTTCGAGGACGGCCAGATTCTGCAATGTCTGGACGACACACCTATGTATGAGTCTTATCACATCATCCAAGGTGATCATCGGATAATAGTGTAGGAATAGCGAATAGAAATTGGCGAGAAGCTTGCACAGGATCGTCCGTCCTAATCACGTCCGGAGGTCAATGAGCGCTATTGATTCCATGACAATGTCGGCTCCGTAGACCCGAGTAGAGTTTGGTGGTGTGCAAACCAACCAAAAGGCCCGGGAGAAAGGAGCCGAACGATGATTATTATAGGAGCAGATTACCACCCGGCCGTCCAACAAATTGCTTTTGTGGATACCGAAACCGGGGAACTGCAAGAGCGGCGACTGGAGGAACGCAAACGACTTGAGGATGAACTGCACCGTGTAACCGCTGCCCTGACCGCTTTTGGAAGAGTCTATCTCCACGGAACCAAACCGAAGGCCATCGTGACTCGCAAGAAGCGAACCATCTCAGCAGCCGGCCGGAGAAGGATCGCAGCCGCCCAGCGTGCGAGATGGGCGAAGGTTCGGCAGAAGAAAGCGGCCTAGTAACTTCGATCTATTCGCGTCTCCCGGCAATCGGGTAAAAACTTCGGACTCATCCATCAAACACGTAGAACTTGAAACCCTGAAATATGTTTCCTCCGGCTACGGTCGGTATCTCCCGGATTTCGTGTTGTATTCACGCACGAGCCTTGTGCTATGTGCGCGGGTGCCTGCGTCTGGTCCAAAATAGGAGCGGTGGTATTTGGCGTTTCCCAAGAAGATATCACTGCCTACGGCGAGAAGCATGGTACCGAGGAATTCAAATGGCGTGACTGTCTCATTTCCTGCAAATTCGTCCTTGAAAAGGGAAACCTTCACATTCCTGTCTTCGACAATTTCATGAAACTGGAGTGCCAAAAGTTATTCGGATATCGGGCTTCCTGACGTGCCTCGCCCCCGCGCGAAGCCCGAACCCGAATCGCAAGACCCCCGCTGAACTGAACAAGAGCCTGGCGATATTGGCGCTCAATAACTTTGAAGAATGTGCGAGAGGCCGGCTATGGATCGCGCCTGCGTACCATGCTCGTAACGCTCCGGACGGTTTCGCTAGAATAATGAGCTAGGCAGGGCGTTAGAAAACCTGCCCAGAATCGCTCCCGTGGACCCCCTGTAAAGATTGGACTTCTTGATCTCCACCCGTGGCGTTAGGAATGTGTAGTTTTCTAATCTGGCATAGCAGAATCGCTTGGAGGCAGCGCGGCAAGAACAATTGTTTGCCCCCGGGATATTCCGTCCCCAGCAATACGCGCCCGCCAGAGATTGGGTTGTCGCTCCATCTTCACGTCTTCGGGTCAAAAATTCGCTCAGCTCGTTACTCTCGGAGGCCCGCCGTAGCATAAATGCGGCGAAGTACGCACCGAAGAGCCTCACGAACAAAAAGTTGCCTGATACCGTCAGCGCAAAAGGCCACCCTTCGAAAATCGCGAGGGTAGGGCAGCCTCATGTGTGTCGGTGCAAGGGTGGGCAGCCCGCGCGGGAAATCAGCTCGGGCATGTCAGTAAACCATTTGCTTACAATTAAGAGCTGAGGTACCATCCTCCTGCTTCTTCGCATCCACAGCATCCCGAGCTTGCGTTTTTTCCGGCCCATCCCCGGCAGGCTCCGAGATCAAGGAGACAACATGAACCGGTTCGCGTCGATCATTGTGCTACTTGTTTTGAGTCCATGCCTAGTTGCGTCACAGACGGGCGCAACCAGAAAGCCGGCACCGAAAGCGTCGTCTGGCGCACCCATGGCCGCACAGACAAAATTCAAAGCCATCTGGGAACCTGTGAACTACAAGCAGGACCTTACTCTGACGGGGATCTACTTCGTGAGCGACGAAGAGGGTTGGGTGACAGCTGAACACGGCACTATCCTGCATACGAAAGATGGCGGCAATACCTGGACCCCCCAATTGGGAGGAGATCCGCACGCCGGAGAGCAGACTGTCGAGGCTCCGCGATTTGTAGATGCGAAGCATGGCTGGGCCCTGCAAGGAGGAAAGCTGCTGCGCACCACTGACGGCGAAAACTGGGAACAGATTGGCGCTCTACCGCAGGGCTGGGGTGTGGTGGAATATATCTTTCTGTCACCGAGCAATGGCGTGATCCTGGACGGAAATAATAACGTCTCGCATATTCTGCGAACAAACAACGGCGGCCGCAATTGGAAAGAGACAATGTCACCCAAGGCCTGTCACGCCGTAATCCAGGTGGAGGGACTTTCGCGCGACGCGGAGTGCGTTCTGAAAGCGATGCATTTTCCCTCGTCCAGCCGCGGCTACGCTATCGGCGGCACAGGCAGCGACTTCAATACTTTGTTCGTCGCTAAAACGGAAGACGGCGGCAACACTTGGAATCTTTCTCCACTGCCCGACGTCGGCCAGGTGTGGATTGGAGGTGCTTGGGGCGCTGACCACAGACTGTTCTTCAGCGACGAGAGTACGGGATTTGCGAACCTAAACAACGCCAAACTGCTGGCCACCAGCAACGGCGGGCAGAGTTGGCACGGAGTGGTGGCTTCGCCAACCGGTGACATCAGATTTCCCGATCGCGAAGTGGGATGGATATTCGACGGTCAGAAGCTGACTTTTACGACCGATGGCGGTAAACGTTGGAACTCACGCGCGTTCCACTTTCCCGCCTCCGTCAAGGCCTACAGTTTTCCAACCCGGCAACGGGCTTATGTAGTCGGCGACCATGGCATGATTTATCGCTATCGCATCGTCCCTTATGACTACACCTCGAAAGGAATGCTGGATGCGCCTGCGATGCCGGAAGCCCTGGGAGCCTCGGCTGCACAGTAGTCGAGCTAAGTAGAGAAGCTGCCCGCTCTTGGTTCTTTGCAAGAGCGGGCAGTCTCGAACCTCTCTGGTTGAAGCCCAAACCCCAACTATCGAGGGCAGCTGCCGGTCGGCAAACGCCGTTGGCTATAATGGCCGTCGTGTGGCAAAAGTTCCACATCCTGAGCCGGGCGCAAGTTTTCATCGTAGCCTCGGTGTGCGCGGCTGCCATTGCGCTTGCTGTTGCGGTTGCGTCGATTCCCGCTGATGGGACTTCGTGGAGTCGTTTCCTTGGCCCCTCGCGGCAACTTGATCCGTTCATAAATTTCGGTTCAGCCTTTGTAGCCGTGCTTCCCATTTTTCTGGGCTACTACCATTTAGCACGGCTTGGAGCGTTGCTTGGCCTCGGTATTTCAGTTTTGGCGGCCTTTTTGACTCAAGTCTGCGCGGGCTTCGTGTTTGGATTCCGAGTGGTAGGTCCTTCCGTGGTCTTGCAAGAGGCCACCTACGTGGGCCTGTGGCTGCTGCTCAGCATGCTAGTTTTGTCGGTACACATGAAGCTCTCCAATTCCCACGCCCTCCGGGATGCTCAGCGTTTGCTGCGCTCTGCTGATCAGACGCCCTAGTTTGGAGGACGAAACGACAGCGCCAATGAGTGATATCGCGATTTTACGTCAACGACCGAGGGTAGCGAGCGCAAGCGCAGATGTCGAGACTGGCTGCTTTCGAATCAGCCTAGGGGGTGTGGCTAAGGATCCTGGCTCGTCACATTTCATTGTGCGCAGGCGAAACTTTTCCCCAGCCTAGACGTTTTAGCATCTCAGGAGATTCTTCGCTTGCGTCAACACCTGCACGTCCCAGTGCTCTCTCTCTTGCTATTCGCAACTTCGGCCTTGCGCAGCAACCTTCAATCACTCGACCTGACGGGGGCAAGCTTACGCCCGCGCAGATCGATTCGACTGTGAATGGCCTGATCCAGGTCGCACACGTCACCGGCGCTGGCGTGGCGCTCTTGCATGGCGGCAAGGTCGTCTACCTCAAAGCCTACGGCATGCGCGACACTGAGAAGAATCTCCCGCTCACGCCGGACTCCGTGATGACCGCCGCCTCTCTCACGAAGTCCGCTTTCGCGATCGTGGTGATGAAGCTGGTGCAGAAACACTTGCTCGATCTCGACAAGCCGATCGAGCTATACCTGGGGCAAGCCTATAGGCGACTTCCCCCCTTATGCCGATCTCAAGGGCGACCCTCGCACCGCCAAGCTGACGCTGCGCATCCTGCTCGACCATACGACCGGCTTCGCCAACTTCCGCGGGCTTGAGGATGATCACAAGTTGCACATTCATTACGATCCCGGCACGCATTACGGCTATTCGGGTGAGGGAATCAACCTTGCGCAATTCGTCGTCGAAAAAGTGACCGGAAAGTCAGCTACGCAATTGATGCAGGAAGAGCTCTACGACCCGCTTCAGATGACGCGCACGAGCATGATCTGGCAGCCGCGCTTCGAATCCGACTACGCCAACGGCTATGACGAGTACGGCCGTTCGCTCGGCCCCGAGCGCCGCAGCAGCCCGAACGCCGCCGGTTCCTTGCAGACCACTCCGCGCGATTATGCGACATTGTTGAGCGCACTAATGCGCGGCAATATGCTCAGTTCGGCTGCCCGCGATGGGATGCTGAGCCCCCAGATTCGCATTCACTCCGCACATCAGTTTCCTTCTCTTAGCACCGACACGACAAGCGCCTACGATCCCGTCGAGCTCAGCTACGGCGTTGGCTGGGGACTTTACAAGTCGCCTTACGGTCCGGCGTTTTTCAAAGAGGGCCACGACGAAGGTTGGCGCAATCTAGCGTTATGCTTCTCGAACGGCAACGGCATACTGGTGATGACCAACAGCTCGAACGGCGAGGGTATTTTCAAGCCACTGGTGGAGGCATTGCTTGGCGAGACCGGCTTCCCCTTCGACTGGGACGGCTACACGCCCTACGACAAGCTTCCCCCGCTCCCCAAGCTGAAAGAGCACAAGCGCGTCACGCTGACGGCCGACCAACTTAACCGCCTCGCCGGCAAATACGTGCTCACCACGGACATCGCCCTCACGGTCACCGTCGAGAACGGTCGGCTGTTCGTCCGCGAGAATGACGAGGAGAAACAGGAATATTTCGCCGAAAGCCCGAATGACTTCTATTCCGCTACGTCGACCGACGAGTGCAGTTTCAAGCCCGAAACCGGCCCCGCGCAGGTCCTTGTCCTTCACCTCGACAATGGACAGAATCCCGAACTCAAGCGCATGCCGTAAGAGGAGGCGACCGCCCGAAGACCAGAAGCTCAACTGTCGTTACCAGGCCATTTGACTCTTTGACCCCGCTCAACGAGTGATAAGGCGATTTTTCGCCAACTACCGGCCCTTTTGAATACCTGAGCGGCTTCGAGGGCATTTGTGCCGACCGGCTACGGATACGTGCTGCCAGCTGGCGAGCTTCGAGGCCACCCGTCACGAGATCGACCTCCTATCCCACAAGGCAGCTTCATCCCTAGCGTCGGTTGTTGCGCCTTTGTTGTAGAGGTGCGCACGTCCCAGTGAATCAATCAGCCAATAAGATCACCAAACGTGTCTGCTACGGAGGGAAAATAAAGGCCGTCAACGTTATACCGGGGCGGGTCAGACGCGAGATGGTATTGTTGTCCTTATCCTAATTTCGGGCCGAACTGACGTAACCGAAAAGGGAATGTTGCTCTTGCCAGGAGACCACATGATTACATCTCGCAGAAGCTTTCTCCGCTTCGGTGCCGGTGCCGCGAGCGCCGCGGTCATGCGGTGGCCGCTGACGGGAGTTTCGAGAGGCGGCACCTTCGAACCATTCCGATTAAAGCAGGATGACGTCCTTATCCGATTGAACAGTAATGAAAATGCGTATGGCCCCTCCGCGAGCGTGGGCGATGCCATGAAGTCTGCTGTCGCGAGCGCAAACCGTTACCCACGCATGGAATATGACGCTCTGGCAGAACGTATCGCCAACCTTCACAAGGTGAAGCCCGAGCAGATTCTCCTCGGCTGCGGATCTACAGAAATCCTCCGCATGGCCGCCTTCGCGTTTCTCGGCAATGCTAAGCAACTGATTCAGGCTTCACCGACTTTCGAAGCCATCGAACACTACGCACGCGCGGCAGGTTCTGAAGTCAAATCAATTCGCTTGACGCCGGCATATGCCCACGATCTTGACGGCATATTGACGAGTGCCGACGCTTCGACCACGCTCGTTTACATCTGTAATCCCAATAACCCCACCGCCTCCCTCACTCCTCGCAAAGGTTTAGAGAACTTTATCGCTAGGCTTCCGGCGTCGACCTTTGTCGTGATCGATGAGGCCTATCACCACTGTGCCACGTCAGCGGAAATGGGACAGTTTGAGACCGGAAGTTAAGCTACACATCTGAGATTCAGTTCACCCGCTACAGGGAGTAGACTGGCGGCGACAGCGGGGCGCCGGGCAGTCTACTCCGGCGCCCTCAACCGGGGCCGGAAGGGTGAACATGCCGGAAGAAAACAAGCCAGAAAGTAATCCCACCGAAATGGCGGGGCCGACCCGCTCTGCCGAGACCGCTCGTGCTCTGATCCGCAAGACCAAGCGGGCGACGCGGCGAAGGTTTCCCACCGAAGACAAGATCCGGATCGTGATGGAAGGCGTCCGCGGGGAGGTATCGGTGGCGGAGCTGTGCCGCCGCGAAGGCATTCACCCCACGATCTACTACAAGTGGCTGAAGGACTTCATGGAGGCGGGCAAGGGCCGCATGCGGGGCGATGGGCTACGGGAGGCCACCAGCGACGAAGTGAAAGCGCTGCGCCAGGAGAATGAGCGGCTGAAGCAGTTGGTGGCCGATCTGAGTGTGGCCAATATGCTGCTGAAAAAAAGCCAGAGTTAGGACTGATCGAAAAGCGGAGGTACGAGCGGGTGAGTGCGGAGAAGAAGCGGGAGATGATCGAGTTGGTGCGGCGTTCGCCGCAGCCGAAGCGAGCGACGATCGCCGAGCTGGGGATGGCGCGTTCCACGTTTTACCGTTGGCAGCGGCGCTATCGGGACCAGGGCGAGGCCGGGTTGCTGGATCGCAAACCGGAGCCGGGCGCGGTGTGGAACCGGCTGCGGCCCGAGGAGCAGACCGTGATCGTGCGAGAAGCGCTCCGGTTGCCTGATCTCAGCCCCCGCGAGTTGGCCTGTCAGGTCACCGACCACGCGGGTTTCACGGTGTCGGAAGCCACCGTATACCGGGTGCTGAAGCGGCATGGATTGAATCGCACGATCATGCTGGTGGGCTTTCCCGCAGGGAAGGAGTTTCGCGTGAAGACGACAGCACCGAACCAGTTGTGGCAGTCCGATGCTAGTTACTTTTTCGTGGTGGGCTGGGGCTGGTATTACTCGATCCTGGTGCTGGACGACTTCTCGCGCTTCGTGTTGGCCAGCGATCTGAAACCGGACATGACCGCGCACTCCATCAGCGACGTGGTGGAACAGGCGGTCGCGTTCACGGGCATGCGGCAGGTGCCGGTGGAGGATCGCACCAAGTTCCTCAGCGATCATGGCTCGGGCTACCTGGCGCGGGTCTTCGAGGAGTATCTGCGCGTGCTCGAAATCCGCCACATCTACTGCGCCCCGCATCATCCCCAGACCAATGGTAAGATCGAACGCTTTCACGAGACGCTCAAGGCGCGCATGAACCTCCTGGTCTACACCAGCCCGGACGAGCTGCGCCGAACCATGCAGGACTTCATCGAGTATTACAACCATCGCCGCTATCACGAAGCCATTGGCAACGTGACCCCGGCGGATGTGTACTACGGGCGGCGGGAAGAAATCTTACGCAGGAGAGCCGAACAGAAACAACGCACGATTGAGCAGCGGCTGCGTTACAATCTGGGCCGTTGGAACCAGAAACCCAGGGTGGAACTGAAACTCAAACCGTAGCTTGGCCCACGGGCCAAGCTGGTCTCACAGATTCTGACGACGAACATCCAACGTTCGATCTGGGCTGACATTGGTTTGAACTTGCGATGCAACTGGTGAATCCCGACCGCTAGGGCGTCTTGCAGATTGAAATGCCTGGAGCGTTTCACGGGAACGGATTGGAACTCCCCGTGAAACGCACGGTCGTCGTAAACGAGGGTTCGGTCGCAGACGATAAGGCCAAGGAGCATACTTTTATCGTTTGCATTTCTGAGGCCAGGCGATCACCGATAGCCGCCCCCATGGCCTCAAGTTCCCTGACGCCGAAAAGTTTCATCCCATCTTGGGACACCGCATACTCATCTCTCGGAACGTTGATATGGCAAAAAGACGATTCGACGCCTGCCAGCCGTTCGCCGGTGGGAGGGTTTGTCTATGGAAAAGGAGTGGGCGGACTAAAGTTCCGTGGAAAACGAACGGATGTGAAGAGAGCATGATTCTAAGTCCTTTTCACATCGATCTGTCTCCAACGCTTAGAGTACGAGAATGGCAGATAGGACGAGTGGGAGTGTCGATGGTTTAATTGTAGCGGTCCGGTCACACTTGGCAGACTCTAGCAATCTGCTTCGCGACCTCGTTTGACGAAGTTGTGCTGAATTGCGCCAACGCCGCAAACTGCCTCGTAGCACGTCGATTGCCAGCAGTTCGCAGTTTGGCCACAAAACTGGTTCGAGACCACGAACGGCCCCGCCGACTATGCCCTGTGCGTGCAGGGCAAGATTCTTGGCATCGTGGAAGCGAAGAAATTGACCCTTGGCCCGCAGAGCGTTCTGACGCAAGCCGAAAGGTATTCCAAGGGCGTTACCAGCAATCCCCTCAACTTTCGAGGGTATCGCGTTCCGTTCTTGTTCGACCCAGACAGGCAAGACGTTCACGATGGTCAATCAGGTCTATCGGCTGATGAAGGCTGGGATCGCCCAGCGAATTCTCTTGTTGGTGGATCGCCGGGTACTGGCTGCACAGGCCGTGCTTGCGTTTGCTTCCTTTGATCCGGACCGGGACTCAAGTTCGACAAGATTTACGAGGTTTACAGCCAGCGATTCGGAAGCCCTTTTGGGCCATCGGGGCTAAGAGCGGATTTCCGCTGGAACCTTCGTTGCTGATGCGTGTTGACAGCGGTCTCATTCTCATTTCAGTCAGTCTCCAGGAGATAAAGGCCGCCTTTCGGGTACGAAGTAAATTTGCTGCACTTTCAGGAATCGCGGGTCGGCCAGTAGAGTCCTGATATACCCTACCCGCTCCTTGTATTGCGGATCACTTCCCAGATCGACCAGTAGCAGCGATAGTTCTTGATGCAGAGCTTGCCACAAGGGGTCTTCGCTGATGTTTGGCAGAACCATTTCACCCGTGGCCATTTCGAATCCTGTTCAGTGACCGTTCATTGGGTTATCTCACACTCAATGGCAGGTCGTCAGTGACGAATGAACTTTGTTCGGCTGTGGAAATCGTCGGCAACAGTGGCGCTGTTGTCTTTCCCCTCGGGCCGTAGCTACCTTCGGGCAGTGCTCTTCCGTTCCAAGTATTCCCACAGTCCGAACAAGTTCATTCGTCACTGACTCGTTCCTGAAGTTATCGAACCTGACGATCTAGGGGTAGGGAAACCATCGAGAGGACAAGCCTGTTCTGCGCCAACTCTACGAGCCTATTCCGTTTTTTCCAAAGAAACTATCCTACTCATCGCAATCGCTAAGGTGGGTGCGTCTGGACCTTTCGCACTACCTATGCGAAGTGTTGCCGTTCCTTGGAGCTCTTTCAGGAATACATAAAAACCGTCTCTTCCAATGACCTTTACGTAATCTCCGTGTTTCATAGTAGTCTCCTTTGGTCCTTGAGTCGTGTCGGGCAGATGAGGCTTTGGGGTTTGTGCATTTGAAATCCGGGGTGATAACACAATGCCCACAAAGCGCACATTGGAGTTCATCGCTGTGGTCGCGTGGTGTCTCACTCTTCGAGCCTAGCCCATATTGTCGATACAAACCGAAACATAAGTGCATAGAACGTTTGGCGCACGCAAGGCGCGCCCTTCCTCGGGTTCCATCGCCATGAATTCGAATACATCGGCCTCTTTGCTCAAGCGCGTCATGATACTCATCCTAACCCCTGACCGTTTGCAGTGATCCGAAATGGTTCTGACTATTCCCAACGCAGGAAGGACAACGCCTTTCCTGGTGTTATAGCCTCGGGAAATTGCGCACGACGCAAGCCAACCTAACCCCTGTCCCGTTCTGCAGTTAGACAGAGAAGAGACGGAAGAGTTTTTTGCCATTCCCTCACTGGCAAACAAAATGCAAGTTAATACGTAAGTCGGGGAAGCGTCAGAGGAGTAAATGTCATGCAAGGTTCCATCCTTGGAGTCATGTTCCTGTTGTCTGTGAGTCTCCCGTTGAGCGGGCAAGATCGTGCTAACAACGGTGCGCCAGCGGTGACAGATTCGGTGGGCGGCTCCTCGCTGCCTGTAATTGTCAAGTTCAGCGGGAAGATGCGGGAATTCGGCGGCACAATTCCACCCGGCCTCCGCGGAATGACATTCGCCCTTTACAAAGACCAAACTGGCGGAGTGTCACTGTGGATGGAAACGCAGACTGTCTCCGTAGATAGCCAGGGGCGCTTCACCGTGCTCTTGGGCAATACGACTGCGATCCCAGCCAGTATGTTTGCTTCTGCTGAGCCAAGATGGGTAGGCCTTACCCTAGACGACGGAGAAGAGCGTCCCAGGGTCCAACTCTTCAGCGTACCCTACGCTTTCAAAGCTGCTGATGCGGACACGCTTGGCGGGAGGAAATCCGATGAGTTCGTCACCCAACAACAGCTTAACTCTTTGTTCAACGTCCTTAAGTGGCCGACCACAATTCCTTCGACTTCCGTTTCATTCCCTCCCTCTGGAGTCGCAGTAGATCCAAACCTCAACGCAGACTTGTTTCACGATCTCTCAGGCTCCGCATTTGCCAAATTAGCAACAAATAACCTATTTCATGGTTCCCAGAGTTTTGCAGGTGGCATCGATATGCCAGCAAGCAACTTAGAACCAAACACGGCCAGCATCTTAGATTCAGCTCCTTTAGACTTTGAATCGTTCTCGCCCGGCACACATGCCAACACCGTTATGACGGAGCGGTTCCGTTGGGTGTCTCAATCGCTTGCTCCGGCAGATAATGGCCCCACTGCGCATCTCTCGTTGCTTTTCGGTACAAACGGAGAGACTCCTGCCAGCACTGGACTGTCGATAAATTCTGATGGCACGATCAATTTTGCGCCCGGACAGCAGCTTCCGACCAGTGCTGTGGTAGCCGCAATCGCAGGTAGGGCCGGCAACGGAAGCACCGGATTCGGGGCTGGAACCTCTGGTAGCCCCATCGTCAATACTTCTAACTATGGTTGGGTTCAAGAACCTCGGCAAGCCGCTGCCATTCAGGTTGGGCCGAATATTGTCACATTGACGCCGTGTCCTCGCGGAATGAATGGCACTGATGCTTGGCACTACCTCTACGTTGCTGGTACTGGCACTCCTGAGGTTGTGCTTCTCACCGGCGGGTCTTGCACTTCGCGTGCAGCCAGCGGAACGATTGAGTTCACGGCCAATTATGTTCATCCCCGAGGATACTCAATCGGTACCGCGTCCGACGGGTTACAGGAAGCATTCATTGATGCTGACGTGATCAAGACGGCTGGGAAGATTTCCCGACAAGTGATGATAGACCCCGGAGTACATTTACTTCGTGCAAGAGTGTCAGTCCGTAGTTCGTCAATGACCATTACATCTTCCGGAGCCACGTTGACGTGCGCCATGAGCGACACTTGCCTGATGCTGGGCGACCCAACAAACTCAGGCACGTTCCAAGCAATTGTCTTGCAGGGATTACGGGTCGCGCCGGGAGTAAAGGGTGGAACTTGGCCCGCAGTCGAGGATAATGCTGAGGGTTCGCAGATAACCGACTTTGGGCCAGTGACGAGTTCTGTGCCGGGTGCCAGTTTTGGCTCGCTGGTGCAGGTTGATAATGATCAAGCCGCGGTGATCAATCGCCTTAGTACGGTTTTCAACTTTGCGTGGGGCAGGTGCGACACCACCTTTTGTTCAACCGCAATTGTGGGGCCAGGGCCTTATTCGAAGAATGCAGGAGTGCTTTGGGTCCAAGATTCCAACTTAAGTTTGCAATGCGGAGGGAACGGAATTGACAATCAGGATGGGAACACGCTCAAAGTCTCCGACTCTATCGTGCAGGGCTACGCGCAGTTCGGAATCCGGGCGTCAAAGGTTTATCAGCAAAATACCGTCAATCTAAGCAGCGTCTATGAGGAAGAAGACGGTTACTGTAATCCCCTAGGAACGGGGTCCTCCGGGCTCATTGTTGAAGGTGGACAAGCCACCACGTCTGCCTCTCCGAGCGCTGGACTGCTTCCCCAGTTTGCCAACACGGGCTCGTCACAGTTCTACTACTATGTAGTGGTCCACAGTAGCACTCTGGGTACTTCGCCGGCCTATTTGGCTGGCTATGCGAACACAAACGGCTCAGGCTCGATAAAAGTTCTTTGGAACCAGGTGGGGACAGCTGGAATAATCACGTATGACGTGCTGCGAATATCCGGTGACGGGGGGCCTGACATGGCGGCTCCTTATGGTAACGGCGCATTCGCAACAGCCGTCGGAGTACCCGCCAGTACTTGTTCAAACAACGTCTGCTCGGTTGTCGATGACGCCGGATCATCTCCATCTTCGTATACTGTTGCCGATAACACGGTCTACTGGCCGTCACTGAAACTATGGCCGGGTGCGGTCATTCTGACCACCATGAATGACATGCAAAATACTGGAGGGGGAAATCCCACGATGTATTTCGCGGATCAAATATCAGCGGGGGAACGCTTTGTAAACTCTGCCGGGCCTACTTATCCATCTGTATTCGCTCAGGAATGCAATCCTCAGCTAGTAGGATCGTCAATCTTGGAGCAATGTCTTGGCGGGAACTCTGCTGGTAACGACTATCCGCCAGTGGTCGGTACTGTACTGCAGCTGTCAGTGACTGGGGGCGCTTCCGGAGGATTGAAGGGCCGATTGATCTTCGAACTCCCACCCGGAGCCGAAGTTGGCCCCACGCACGTAATTACGCTTTCGGACTCGAACCCCGACAAGACGCTCGCGACTCCCGGAAACAGGCCGACCAATGATCCTAGTGACAGCTACATCGGTTACGATGGGGGTTATTTGCCTTCCAAGATGCAGGTTGCTTTCGGGCTCCGGTCTCGATCTCGCGTTACATAGGCAATACCGGAGATGGGACAAACTATCTCGAACGTCTGACGGGCACTCTGGAACAATACCGAGTACCGGTCTCGCTCGTTTCAGTACCTTTTTCCAGTTTGCCCGTTTTGCCCGACGGAACCGTACTCTATTGTTCGGATTGCAACAATATCGCCGATGACGGAGCAACGTTCGACAGCGCCGCTGCTGGAGGTGGCCATGGAACTAACTTACTGCATGAGAACGGACAGTGGCGCGTCCATTGATACAAGGAGGGCCAAGGCCAGTTCTTCGCAGCGGACAAGGTTTTGGCGTCCTACAAGTACTTTGCAACCAATCTCTCAATATTTTCTTCGGGCTTATCCGAAGAATGCTCGATACACGATGAAAGCTGAATTGCGTTCGAAAAGGAGTCCTCCATTCGTTGGAGCATTTGCTCTGCGTTGCCTTCCTTCAGTTGTTCGCAGATGTTGCAAGCCGCAGCATACAATAAATCAACATCCGCATTGGGGTCGAGTGTCCGTACCGGCTGCCAGTTCGAGGTAATGCGGGCATCGATGACGATCCTCGCCGACTCGGATAGCTCAAGCAGTATCAAGCCGATGTTGACGGAATCATTCGCTATCGGACTCGGAACATACCGCAGCAAGAACAATTCAAGATGTCGCCTATCCGCCATGGCCAAATTATATTAGTTCGCACCCTGGGTGCGGCAGATTGTTTGGTTTTCTTCCCAATTCGGGAATGGTGCCCTTGTACAGAGTCGAAAAGCGTTGATTGCCCCGCGCACCGCGTTTCGGCGTTCGTGCAAGCGACGCGCCAAGTTTTGCAGGCCCCGCCAGTCACCCGCATACCAGGTTGCTGGAATCGCTCTGGCGGCGTATTGCAACATATCTTGAGTCATGGTTTCAATTGCAGAGAGCGCAGGCTCAAAGGACTCCCAATCGCGCACCCCTCTGTATATCTCATTCTGCTCACATACGCCCCTCAGGACGATATCTGTTCGTCGTCAGAATCTGTGAGACCAGCTTGCCCGTGGCCAAGCTACGGTTTGAGTTTCAGTTCCACCCTGGGTTTCTGGTTCCAACGGCCCAGATTGTAACGCAGCCGCTGCTCAATCGTGCGTTGTTTCTGTTCGGCTCTCCTGCGTAAGATTTCTTCCCGCCGCCCGTAGTACACATCCGCCGGGGTCACGTTGCCAATGGCTTCGTGATAGCGGCGATGGTTGTAATACTCGATGAAGTCCTGCATGGTTCGGCGCAGCTCGTCCGGGCTGGTGTAGACCAGGAGGTTCATGCGCGCCTTGAGCGTCTCGTGAAAGCGTTCGATCTTACCATTGGTCTGGGGATGATGCGGGGCGCAGTAGATGTGGCGGATTTCGAGCACGCGCAGATACTCCTCGAAGACCCGCGCCAGGTAGCCCGAGCCATGATCGCTGAGGAACTTGGTGCGATCCTCCACCGGCACCTGCCGCATGCCCGTGAACGCGACCGCCTGTTCCACCACGTCGCTGATGGAGTGCGCGGTCATGTCCGGTTTCAGATCGCTGGCCAACACGAAGCGCGAGAAGTCGTCCAGCACCAGGATCGAGTAATACCAGCCCCAGCCCACCACGAAAAAGTAACTAGCATCGGACTGCCACAACTGGTTCGGTGCTGTCGTCTTCACGCGAAACTCCTTCCCTGCGGGAAAGCCCACCAGCATGATCGTGCGATTCAATCCATGCCGCTTCAGCACCCGGTATACGGTGGCTTCCGACACCGTGAAACCCGCGTGGTCGGTGACCTGACAGGCCAACTCGCGGGGGCTGAGATCAGGCAACCGGAGCGCTTCTCGCACGATCACGGTCTGCTCCTCGGGCCGCAGCCGGTTCACACCGCGCCCGGCTCCGGTTTGCGATCCAGCAACCCGGCCTCGCCCTGGTCCCGATAGCGCCGCTGCCAACGGTAAAACGTGGAACGCGCCATCCCCAGCTCGGCGATCGTCGCTCGCTTCGGCTGCGGCGAACGCCGCACCAACTCGATCATCTCCCGCTTCTTCTCCGCACTCACCCGCTCGTACCTCCGCTTTTCGATCAGTCCTAACTCTGGCTTTTTTTCAGCAGCATATTGGCCACACTCAGATCGGCCACCAACTGCTTCAGCCGCTCATTCTCCTGGCGCAGCGCTTTCACTTCGTCGCTGGTGGCCTCCCGTAGCCCATCGCCCCGCATGCGGCCCTTGCCCGCCTCCATGAAGTCCTTCAGCCACTTGTAGTAGATCGTGGGGTGAATGCCTTCGCGGCGGCACAGCTCCGCCACCGATACCTCCCCGCGGACGCCTTCCATCACGATCCGGATCTTGTCTTCGGTGGGAAACCTTCGCCGCGTCGCCCGCTTGGTCTTGCGGATCAGAGCACGAGCGGTCTCGGCAGAGCGGGTCGGCCCCGCCATTTCGGTGGGATTACTTTCTGGCTTGTTTTCTTCCGGCATGTTCACCCTTCCGGCCCCGGTTGAGGGCGCCGGAGTAGACTGCCGGCGCCCCGCTGTCGCCGCCAGTCTACTCCCTGTAGCGGGTGAACTGAATCTCAGATGTGTAGCTTAACTTCCGGTCTCAAACTGTCCCATTTCCGCTGACGTGGCACACGTGTACAAGAAATTGTGTCTGGGAGAGTGGGTGTCGTCTGTTGGAGGGCGAAATTCAGGTCATTCCGTGTGGACCGAGAGCGTCTGTTTTGGAGTCAAGCAAGGGCAGCACGCGGAAGTTCGGCATTTGCTGTGCCGGTCGGGCGATTGTATTGTCGGCTAAGGTCTGATTAGCGAGTCGTCTTTGATGCTATTCGTCGTGTCCACTTCATCCTTTTGCCAGTGTGGTCGAGGAGTGGATCATGTCCGAAGTCTCGCTTTATGCAGTCCGCCCAATGGCGAGGTTTGGGGCGTGGCTTGCGTTCCTGCCCCAGAATGGCAAAGATAGCCGCCGATGTTTGGCTGAGAGCGCGTGGAGCAAACAGCCCAAAGCTCCGAACAGCGTGTTGATAGTGTTCCGGAATGTGCTGGGTCCAACGCTCAATGAACTCTTCCAGTGAGCACTGCACCTCTGCACGGCGACGGAGCTTTTTGTCTTTGTACCAAAACCTGACAGTTTGTTCCCCAATCCAGGTGATGCGACGCTGGGCAATGGGAGGCCGCCTTACATAGCGACCGGCGTATTGCAGGAAATGCCATTTGTCCTCAAACGACTGAATCTTGATGCTCCACCAGCATTTCTCCAGATGAGTGAGCAGGTCTCCCATCTGGTCAACGGCTAACTCCGTCCGAAGCTGATCCGCTCGCAGGGCTGCTCGGAGAAGTGCGATCACGGCCTTCCGCCAAGTCTTCATCAGTTGGTCGTGATCGTAGTACACGCGAGGAACCCAGATGCCTGAGGACTCGTGCAATCCTCCCCCGGTGACCATTGTGTGTACATGGGAGTTGAACTCCAATTTCCCGTTAAATGTATGGAGAATAGCAATGACGCCCAGCCGCAAGCCATGCCTGACACCCACCTGTGCTCGTATGACCTCCGCGGCTAGAGCTGGCAGAGCTCGGGCTAAGGACGGGTTGTCGCGGAAAAAGGGCCAGAGTAGATCCGGCATTGTGAATGTACTCCCCTTATACAGTGCATCTGGCAGGGCGGCCCACCGCTCGCGTAGCCACTGGACATTGGCGCGGTAGCCACAACTCGGGCAGGCTCGCGATTTGCAAGTATGGTAGATGATGAATTCCTGGTTCTCAGAAGAGTAAACCTCGCCGCCCAACTCTGGAGTGCGGCACAGCATGGCCCTGTCGAAGACTCGACGAGCTGCAGCGCGCATCTCATCCCGGTCCCAGTACAGACGCCCTTGAGACAAAATCGTTTTGAGCGGATCGTGGTATTTCATGGCAGTTCCAGCTCCTTTTGAGAATGTGGACCGGCAACATAGTCTTGACCGACAAGAACAACCGTGCGCTTATGCCGGCCGACCCGCACTGCAACTGATCCAGGCTGTTGCGCCTCTTGGTACTGTAGGGCGTCAAGCACTGCGAGAACATCGAGGCTGGCTTTTTTCTCCTTCGGCTGAGGGATAGAGTGACGGATCACTCTGTTGGTTGCGCGTTCCTCGCTGTAACGGATGAACTGCTCCAGTTGTGCGGCTCGGGGCAACTTGCAGAATTGGATCGCACGGTTGATGCTTAGCGTGCCGTTTCTCAGGGACTCTATCAGTCGCGGGTGCGCGACCTTGAGAATTGTCCTGACGTTGCTGACATTACGGTCACCAACCCCTGCGGCGCGGGCAATCTCTTTTCGTACATCAATGTGTTGAGCTTCCGGCAAATTTGCCAAACCCTTGAACTTGCCTCCAGTGCGCATATTGTCGAGGGCCTTCTGCTGAAGATTGGGCTCCAAAGTTAGCGCCAAGCGAATGCGGACAAAACCGTTCCACCCGCACCGGGTTTGGTGGTGGGTGAGTATAAACTGCAGGGATTCGTCCTCACTGAGCGGATATTCGATGCAGTTGATTTCAAACTGCCCGTCGAAAACCGCCGACCGCCACCGCCCAAAGCCAGAGAGAATTGTCCCGTTCGTGGTGATCAGAATTGGATCGGTAACAGACGGGTGACTCAGCCTGGCGGCTTCGTTGAACTCGTCTATTTCGCCGGTCCAGCCGAGTTCCTCCAACGCTCGATGCAACCGCAGTTGTACGGGGGAACGAACCGCCGGACGCCCCTCCACCCGACTCATCGCGATCGGACTGAAAGACTGAGGCGGGACTGGCACATTTGCCGCTGCACTCCCGCTGCCGAGGGCGTTCATCTGATCTGCTCCCTGAACTGGACGAATCTTGGGCGCAGAGTGGTGCCCCACGCAACCCCGTGATTGAAAAGCGCGAGTGGAAATCTCTAATTGCTCAGTCGTTGCGGGGGCTTAGAACAGGAGAAGTTTTACTCGCAGGACGCGAGTTGCGCGAGTAGCGTCAAGCGGTTGGTAGGCGGGAAGCAGTGGGTGCGCCTCGTTTCTCGTCGCGACCAACTAAGAGAATAGCTCCCGTCTATCCGTAAAAGGACTATCCTTGATCGGCTGCTGAGCAATAGGCAGCTCGGAAACACCGCTAGACGAGCGTTCTAATACCCTGGAGTCTGTCATGGGCCACACCCGGCTGGGCGAAGTTCCGAAAACGCACAAGTGGAACGAATTGGTCGAGCGGATCTCTGGATCAGGCCGCACCGGCAACGTCGCTACCGCCGATGTCAGCGTAGGCGTAATTGCGGCACAGACGTTGGATGCGACTCAGAAGAGCCTGAAGCGAGCAGCCACTGATCCCGGCGTGCGCTATACGTTCTACCTGATTACTCAGGTGGCCCTCGCTGCGCGTGCCTCCAATTGGGAGAGGGCGTTGGATGCACACGGCATCCGTCTGTCGGAGGACAGCACGGTTTTCGACTTTACCGTCGAGATGCAGAACGCCATAGATCGATATGTCAGTGCGGGTCGCTCGGGCTCAACAGACCTGAGCGAAATCGCCCAGCAATCAGCGGGTGAAGCAATCGCGAGCTTAGCGGGCCCGCGAACCGTGAGCATGTTCGGCGGCAGCCGTGACGAGGTGCGAAATGCCATTCGCTCCCTCTCAACCAAGAAAGGGTTCGGTGATCTGGGGCAACGCTTCTTCGGGCGATTCGTAGCGCGTTTTCTGAATTTCTATCTAAGCCGCATAACCGCCGCCAGTCTTGGGAGCCCGCGGCTACGAGATCTGGGCGATGTTGCTCAATTTAACGACACCCTGCGCGGCCATTGCGACCAGAGTGCGCTCATCGTGCGTGATTTTTGCGGCGAGTGGTTCTCGAAGACCGTGTACCGGGAGGGGATTGATCTAAACAACACGTCTAAATTTCTAGCCGTTGCCTTCAAGAAGCTGCGCAGCGAACTTGGCCGCCAGGGGCGCGAACTATGATCACGCCCCGCCTGTTCGCATGCAGCGGCGCAAAGATCGACGCAGAAAGCGCCGTCGCAAAAGGCAGGCAGCGGATCGCTCTTGACTCCATCGGCCCCCACCCAAATGTCAACATTCGGTTCCAGAATGTCACCAGGGCCCTACATCAACACCCTCCTGCCCGGCTCGTCGATTTTCTGGAGATTGCTTCTTACGTCTTTACCGCCGATTGCGCTACGGAGCGCGGCGAACACTGGACAGATGACGCTAGCAAGGAGGCGTGGGGTCGCGATCTTGCCTTCGTTATCCCGGTGCGAGACCCCGCCTTTTGGACGAAGCCCGAGATCACGTCTCTCGTCAAAGAATCGTTGAGTTTTCTTTCCAACGACAAGTATTCCTTTACCTTCGTGCCTCTGGAGCAGGACCGCATGGAGCAGCGTTATTTTGAGTTTGCGGAGCGCAAAACCTGGTCTTTCCATGCGCCCGAGCGCGTGGTTATGTTCTCAGGAGGGCTTGATTCGCTCGCCGGCGCGGTAGAGACCGCGAACACAGGGGACCATGTGGTTCTGGTGAGTCATTGCTCTGTCTCGACGGTGTCTGCGCACCAGAAGAAGCTATTTCAAGCGCTGCAGAAGCGATTTCCAAGTCAATTGGTCCACGTACCGGTCTGGATCAACAAAGATGAGAAGTTTGGACGCGAGTCCACTCAACGCACGCGTTCATTCCTATTTGCGGCTCTTGGCGCGGTTGTGGCCGAACCACTCAGTGCGGGCGGGGTTCGTTTCTTCGAGAATGGCGTTGTGAGTTTGAACCTGCCTGTCGCTGACGAGGTGCTGCGGGCTCGGGCGTCCCGCACAACCCATCCCGTGACCCTATACCATCTGGCATCCTTGTGCAGTGCCGTTGCGGGTCGGGATTTCGTTGTGGACAATCCCTACTTGTTCAAGACAAAAACGGATATTGTCGAGGTTCTCGCCTCGCACAACGTCCAGGACCTGATTGGCTGTACCTGCTCGTGTGCTCATTTGATGTTTAAATCTAAGGCTCAAAAGCATTGCGGCACCTGTAGCCAGTGTGTTGATCGAAGATTTGCAATTATGGCCGCCGGCCTTCAGCAGTACGATTCCAAGGCCGACTACGTCTCCGATGTCTTTACGGGGCCCCGCAAGGACGGTTACGAGAAGAAGATGGCCATTGACTACACCCTGCACGGAATTGAGCTACAGAACCGGTCAGAGTCAGAATTGGCAATTCTGTTTAACGCCGAACTTGGTCGGGCCGTTCGCTACGAACAAAGGCGCAGCGAATCCGCCGAAAAAATCATTGCCATGCACAAACGGCATGGAAAGGCAGTTGCGGACGTTCTGACAAAGGTGATCGCCGAACGGTCAGGGGATCTGGCCATGGGTACGCTCGAGCCCACTTCGTTGCTGGCCCTAATCTTGGGGAAGAACCTCGGCTCCAGTCCGTTGGCAACTGGCACAACGGCACAGACGATCACCTTACCAGCGACCGGGCCGACAGAAGAGACGCCCTCTTCAGCCGACATCTCTATAGCCGTAGTCGGGGACAAGATTGTCGAGTATTTGATGAGCAAGTTCAGTGTTCCGGTGCCAGCACGCTCCACCAAGCGACGGAAGCTCCTAAAGCGCGACACAGTTATCTTCGCAGCGATAAAGATCGGGCATAAAGGTCCCAGATATTGCTCGTTTCTACACGAACACGGAATAAAACCACGATGGCCGGACGGGGCCCCGACGAGCTATCCACGGGGCTACCAGATTGGCCCCCCGTGGCCGAAAAAAATCCAGGACGAGAAGACACGCGCTGGAGCGCGTATGAGACTCTATGACGACTCCGTGTTTGCCGAGGCTCTCATTCTTCACCTACGGCCTGAATTTGACGAAATAACAAGGCTAATCAACTCGCGCAACTCGCGAAACGCGAGTAAAACTTCCTCCGCCTAACACCCGCATAAATACTGCACGGTTTGCTGATTTCCACTCGCACCGGCTTCGAGGGGCCTTCGCCTCGTTCCGCTTTAATGGCAAGATAGGCTTGGTTCGGAGCCTGGGGCAGCGGTTAGCATAACCGCGATACAGGCTAAGTGAGTGTAAGAATGAGCCTTGAAAGTCCAGATGTCCCATTGATGTCCCAAACTCGCGGGAACGGCGCGGAATTGATCGACTCCCCGCAGCTAGCGGCGCGGTGGCGAGTCCCGGAATCTTGGATTCGGAACCACACTCGCGCCCGAACCCCGAAGAGTGAACGAATCCCCTGCGTCCGGCTTGGCCGCTATGTCCGGTTTGAATGGGGATCACCCGAGCTAACGGAATGGCTGGCGAAGAAGCGACAGTGACACTGCATTTTCCTCTTTACATGCTTACCGCTAAGTAAGATAATCCTTGCATGAGCCAAAAGAAGAACCCGAACGCACAGGCGCTAGGCAGTCTGGGCGGCAAGGCAAGGGCGGAGAACCTATCCCGTGCCGAAGTCTCCAAGATCGCCAGCAAGGGCGGGAAAGCAAGAGCTGCCAAGTTGTCCGACGCCGAATTGAGCCGGATTGCGAAGCTAGCCATTGCAGCCCGCGAACGCAAGAGAAAAGGGGGAAAGTAGGATATGCGAAACCGAAAACAGCAGGGACAGATCATTCGCATTGGAGATCGCTGGTACGTCCGCTATTGGGAGCGCCGAAATATCGGCGGGATCATCGAGCGGAAGCGAGTCACCCACACAATCGGCCAAGTCACGACACGCGGGAAACGTCCACCCGCAGACATCAAGACCGAAGCTGAGCGACACATGGTAACCTTCAATAGCGGCACAGTGCCCGCCGAAAGGATCGTCACTATTGGCGACTTTGTAGAACGGGTATATCTGCCGTGGACTGAGGAACACAAAAGGCCCTCGACCGCCAAGGGTTACCGGGACATCTGGGAAGATCACCTAAGACGGCTATGCACGTCAGTGTGGTTGAAGGATACGCGCACCTACCACGTTCAAAGTTGGCTGAATCAGATCGGAGCGGGTAAGCTCAGCCGCAACACACTGAAACACGTTAAAAGCGTAGTTAGCGGCATTTTCACTCTGGCAAAACAGCAGGACTATTTCCAGGGAGAAAACCCCGCCCGCGATTCAGCTATCAATCCAAAGGCTGCTGAGCCGCAGGAAACGTATGCCTACACGCTGGAAGAGATTCAAACCATCCTTTCCCTACTACCAGAGCCTTCAGCAACGGCCTTCGCTGTGGCCGCATTCATGGGGCTGAGGCATGGCGAAATTCAGGGCCTATTGTGGGAGAACTACCGGGACGGGGAATTGTATGTCTCTCGTTCAATCTGGAATGGCCGCGTTTCAGACCCCAAGACTCGCAAGGGCCGCGCCCCGGTTCCTGTTGTCCGACAACTGGCGGATCGTTTGGAAATTCATCGACTCCGCTGGGGGAATCCTGCCATTGGGCCAATCTTCGTCAACAGTGCAGGAAAAGCGCTTGCGCTTGGCAGTTTGGTCAATCGCGTCATTCTTCCCGCGCTGAATCGGTGTGAGTGCGGAAAACCAGAATCAAACCACCAGAAGGCCGATCACGCCTACAGCAGAGACGCCCGTATTCCAGAGTGGCACGGTTGGCACGCAGCGCGGCGTGGGTTGGGAAGCAATCTGTACCGCCTCGGAGTGCCTGACATGGTGATTCAACGAATCCTGAGACACGCAAACGTGAGCACAACGGCAACGTACTACATCAAGACTGCTGCCGACGACGTTCGCAAAGCGATGACGAAGCTAGAAAACCACATCGTAGACGGTGGACAGATTCGATCGGACACCACTGGGACACTAGAAAGCAATTTACCCGTGGAGCCTTCCACGGTTCAGTAGGCGCTAAGTGGTTGGGATTGTAGGAACTGGCGGAGAGGCAGGGATTCGAACCCTGGGTACAGGTGTTAGCCCGTACAACGGTTTAGCAAACCGCCGCATTCGGCCACTCTGCCACCTCTCCGGCGTGCGGAGCTACATTTTACCACGTCTTAGGTGAGGGCCCTTACCGCTTCAGTCACAAACGTTTACGCGCCTCTTTGCCTTTCGACCACGCAATAAGGAAAGACCTAAACCTAAGTCAAGATCAAATGCAAGTCCGCACGGCGCTCTCCAGGTACTGGGAGCCTAAGCGTCTGCGATTCTGGAGCCCGCTTCGTCACGCTCCCACGCCGGTGCCGGCTCATTCTCGGGGATCGGTCGGATGTCCGGATTCTGCATGATCATGCGCGCACAGGTGTTCCATCGCAGAATGGCATCGTCGTTTCCGGGTATCGCAAAATTCATGGCTTTCTCGTAATGATCCATTGCTTCCCGCAGCGCATGAAATGCGGATGCGCCGGCTCCAGCGCCGCCGTTTCGAATGCGCGCATTCCCCAGACGCTCCCAGATGATGCCCTCGTAGTAGGCCCGCTCGTAGTTGCCCTTAATTTGTGCAAGAACCTCCCGTGCGGCTTTCGCATGCTCATGGGAGTGGAATTGGTCGGTTCGCGCGAGCAGAAGCGAAATCAGCGCCTGCTGATGATCGGGCACGATGGCCAGAATATCGAGGCAAATGCTCTCTGCGAGGCTGGGTTCATTCAATAGTCTGTAGCGCTCCACCTTCGCCAGCGCTTCGGGAATACTCTGCTCGGAAATGGATCTTAGTTCGAAATGCATAACATCTCCTAGTCTTTACTTTTCGAATTGCTGAATACCCGGAACAGTTTCGACAGCGGATCGAAGAAACGGTCCACGACGCGCTCCTTGAGCGGAATGATCGCGTTGTCGGTGATCGTGATGCTTTCAGGACAAACTTTGGTACAGCACTTGGTGATGTTGCAGAGACCTATGCCGAATTGATTTCTCAGATCTTCAACACGATCGCCTACGTCCAACGGATGCATTTCGAGCGCGGCCGCATACACCAGAAATCGCGGCCCGATGAATTGTTCGTGCATGTGATGGTCGCGCAGGACGTGGCAGACATCCTGACAGAGATAGCACTCAATGCACTTTCGAAACTCCTGCACCCGTTCGACATCCTCCTGGGCAATGCGCCATGTGCCATCGGGCGCGTCGGGCTGCCGCGGCTGGAACTTCGGGATGCGCTTCTTTACCTCGTAATTCCACGATACGTCCGTGACCAGGTCCTTCATGTGCGGAAATGCCTTCATGGGTTCGACGGTCACAGGCCTGTCCAGCGGGAGCGTGTTCAGCCGCGTCATGCACATCAATTTCGGCATGCCATTGATTTCGGCTGAGCACGAGCCGCATTTCCCCGCTTTGCAGTTCCAGCGAACCGCAAGATCGCCGGCCTGTTCCGCCTGTATTTGATGTACGGCATCGAGGACCACCATGCCCTCTGAGACTTCCGAGGTGTAGTCCTGGAACCTCCCCTGGCCTTTTTCCCCGCGCCAGATCCGAAACGTGGCCGCCGCCATTACTTCATCTCCTGGATGATTTGCTGCAGATCCTCTCGCATCGGGGGGATGGGCTCGCGGGTGAGCTCCATTTCTCCACCT
>CAWEDF010000003.1:0-16887 GCA_963807655.1 uncultured Acidobacteriaceae bacterium
GAAGCGGATGGTCATAGAACATCCCGTAGGAGCCGCGGACCACCGTTTTGCCATCCCCTTTCGGATCCCAAGCTATGCCGATACGGGGCTGTATGTTGTTCTTGTCAGTCTGAATTCCTTTCTGCAGTCCAAGGTCGTTGTACCCAGCCAGCGCCAACGCGGTGGGAGGTTTGAACTTCGGTGGAATCTCCACGTCGTAGCGGACTCCATAGTTGAGAGTCACGGTTGGGCTCACACGCCAGGAATCCTGCCAGAACAACCCCAGGGCTTTGTTGTGGAAGGAATCGCGCAGGACTGCCCAGCCCCTGGATGAAGTCTCCGGGCAAACCGGCGCCGTAAGCCTGCACGCCATTGAGTCTGGGAAAAGGTTGCGGAAAGGCGCCGATCGGGCCGAAATCGTATACTCCGCCGTAGTTCACCGTGAATATCGCAGTCAGCGGCAAATAATTGAAGTCCACGCCGAATTTCGTGTTGTGGCGCCCCAGGGTCCAGGAAAAATTATCGGTGAACTGATAGCGTTGTTCCACGCGCTGAATGTAGGAGTAAGGCTCGCGGCCGAAGTAAGCGAAGCCCGGAATGTTGACGGCCGGATCAGACCCGCCAGGAATCTGCGTGTTGTAGTAGTAAGAGAGTCCGCGCCGCGCATACTGGAAGGTGAATTCATTCACCTTGTTGTTGCCGATGGCCCAGGTGTCTTTGGCGATCCCGGTCACATCGCGATAGGTCGTTTGCGAGGTGCGCGAAAATGCGTTTTGTCCGAAGGGTTGATCTTGGCCGCTGCCCTCGATTCCAGTGATCGTGCTGGGACTGACGTTGGCGCGCAGCGTCAGGCGGTTGTTGTTGTTGATGTTGTGGTCGAGCCGCAGCGAATACAGACTGGTGCCTTCAAAAACAGGGAAATTCCCCGCCTGTGCTCCCAGCGTTTGATAGGAAGCAGGAACGAAGCACGGTGCCCGGGGTGTTGCACGTCGTAGGGAAGCCTCCGATTCCCGGGTTCCCTCCGGTAAAAATCAACGGCCATGCCCCGCTCAGGGCCATGCCCGACGATGAACCCACAACGAAGGCATAGCTCTGCAACTGGGCCGGCGTGATACCAGGCGGCGGATTCGACAGGAAAGCCGCCTGGTCGCTGGTGGCGAGGATATCCGGGAAGAATCCTGGAGGTGCTCCAAACAGCGTCGAGACGTCGACGCCGGTGAGGCCGTAATACGACGGGTTGCTCGCCGGAGCGATACTGGAAAATCCAGTCTCGTGCCGCCGCGTTATTTCATAGGAAAAGTAGTAATAGGTTTTGTCTTTCTTGATCGGGCCGCCGAAAGCCGCGCCCGCCTGCACTCGCGTGTACGCCGGATTCGAAACCGTGCTGAACGGATTCACCGCCTGAAAGTTACGGTTGCGCAGGTAGCCGAACACGTCTCCGTGGAATTCATTCGACCCCGAGCGTGTAATGATGTTGACAACCCCGCCGGCGGCACGCCCATATTCCGCGCTGTAGTTGTTGGTGATGATTTGAAATTCCTGCACCGCCTCTTGTGAAACTGTAGAACGCACGCCGTTCACGGAGTTGTCGGTGGCGTCGGCGCCGTCTACGTTCACCAGATTCGATCGCGCGCGCTGGCCGCTCATGTTCAGGCCCGATGTCGGCGCGGCGCCAGGCTGGGCGCGTTATCGCGCACCACCTGAGAATCGGTGAGCGTGAAATTAATGTAGTTGCGGCCGTTGATGGGAAGATTGTCGATGCGGCGCTGTCCAATCGTGTCCGTGGTCGAGGTGCGCGAGGTCTCCACCAATTCCGCCTGAGAACTCACCTCCACTACTTCTTTGCCGGTTGCGACTGCCAACGCGACCGGAAGCTCCACCAGTCCGCCCACGGTGATGCTGATATCTTTGGCTTCGGCCTTGCCGAAGCCCGGCGCCTGCACCGTTACCGTGTAGTTGGTCGGGGGCAACTGTTGGGCGCTGTAGCCGCCTTGGCCATCACTGGTGGCGGTGCGGTCCAAGCCTTTGGCGACATCGGCCACTGTGACCGTAGCGTTGGTCACGAGATTGCCGTTGGGATCTTTCACGGTTACGTGAAGGTCGCCTGTGGCAGCGCCGCCTTGACCGAACGCGAAGGAGGACAGCACCAGGACGAGCAGCGAGACGGAAAAAGTCGTCAGGTCGGGGATCTTTATGCTGCGGAGGTTCTTTCTGCGGATCATAGAGGCTCCCTTGAGTCCGCCAGCTTGAAAACGGCGGCGGAAACAACTCCAATGGCGCTTGAGCAGACGCGCCAAATAGGCACGGGATTTCCGGGTGCGGTAGTTTCCCGCTGGTTTTTACACCAGAACAGGCAACGAAAACAAGGAAGAATGATCAGGAGTGGTTCGCAAGTTAACCCGGCCGTGGTTGGGCCACGGCGCCGCTGGCGGTCACAATCTCATAGCTGGGAAAAGAATGTCTGTAATGCTAATCACAAACCTGCAGCCATAAGCCTAGTTCGATGCGGATAGTCGAACCGGGACGACGGGATTCTGCAGCCGACCCAACAGCATGGCTGCTCCGCTGAGCCGCTCATAACGGTCGACTACCCGCACGGCGGCAAACTCGGAGTTGGGCCAGGCCAGAGCCAGGTAAATCCGCATCAGGGCGACGGCCGTATTGCGGCGAAGCAGCAGCGCGTCGTTCACCAATTGCTGCGCGGCACCGGCAACCTGCGGATCGCCGCTGGCCAGAGCAGTTCCGCCCATCCGCACCAGCACTGCGGCGTTGCTTTTCGCGACGTGGACATAGGCAGCCATCGCACGCAAGCGCTCACGACGGACCGCGCGGTACCGGGCGGGCGGCAAACGGCGCCGCAGGTAGTTGTCCTCGTCGGCGTCGATCAGATTGCGGAAAGCTTCGATGTCGATGGGACGGATCGCGACGGTCGTCCCTGTGCTTCCTTGGACACGCAGGCCTCGTGTTACGGCGATGCTCAAGATAATGCCCAGCGCAAGAGCGGCGGAGATGACGATGATAATGGCCAGAATCATTGGTGTAATAGTCGCTCCAATTCTTTGTTCCAGACCTCGAGGTGGTGCTCGGGCGGCGCCGGACCTCCGGGCTTAGAAACCTTCTTCGGGGTGAAGAGGAGGTAGTAAAACCAGATCAGGACACAAACGTGGTAGGTCGCCATGTTCAGCATATCGAGAGAAACGCGATAGCGAGACGAGAGATTACCGTTAGCCAGCAACGCCCAGGTCGCGAGATGTACACAAGCCGAGACGCCTAACCCGAGTGCGATGCCGAAACAGGGACGGCTCCAGTGCAGTTTGCAGTAAGCCGCAAATAGGAAGAGGGACAAAATCAAGCCGCACTCGATCAAGTAGATCGCCAACTCAAGAACATGCGCGCCAGAGACAATCCCATAAATGTTGTCCTTCGGCGTGTAAGCGGCAACCACAGCGGCCAGGAGCACAAGAATCACGCCGACACCGCTAATGAGCAATTTGCCGAGCTTGGCCACGGAAGGATACAGGCCGAACACCGAGCCGAATATCTCGCCGATAAGAGCGAACTTTACGAGCGCCTCCGCCAGCAAGCCTGCCCAAAACACGTACCACCAATTTGTCGCGCTAACCGAGGGAAGGACGTCCGCGGCGTAGACCGTTAGTTGCTCAATCGCGATCACGACCGCGAAAACAAGGAAGACCGGGAATTGCTTGTGCAACTGACGCCGCCAAATCAGGCCGGCGAGGACGAGGAGAAGAAGATTAGGCGCAACCCAGAGATAGTGCCAGAGAAATGAGTGAGCCTGCAGCATGGCCGTAGCCACGCACTATACCGCGACCTGCTGCAGGCAGCAACAGTGATGCCATTGTGTCCGGTTTTCGTAACGCTAGCCAGAAATCACGGCTTGCAAATGCTGTTTCCGCCACAATTAGTACCACCCGCTCCGCCATCGGCATGCGCGACGGTGGGAATGACCAAAGTGTTGAGGAACATCAGGGCTGCAGCGGCGACTAGTAGAATACGTTTCACGGTTGTTTTCTCCTTGTTTTGGAAAATCAACCGTGATACTTTCATGGCTTCCGCCCGGACGGAAAGATCACTTCCGTCACTTGACTGTTCGGAATTCGTAACAACAAGATGACGCTGAAATCCGCTTTGCAGGATCTGCGAGAAACCACGCTGGGTGCCATTTCCGGCCTGCTGGCGAAACTGGCTTACCTGGGCTCTTTACGCCGCCGCGAGGGCGGGTATCTGCACTGGGGCATGATGCTGGTGCACGGGGAGGAGGCCTCGAACCGCGCGCTCAAGGCGGCTCATACAGAAGTGTTATCGACGGTCCTGCGAACGCCGATAGCAGACTTGGTGGAAGATTTGCGCGAATCGAGCCAAAGCAGCCGGGAAACCGCAGATGCTTACGTGGAAAGCATGCGCGAACAGTTCAGCGAACTGCTGCCCTCACCAGAGGACACAGCCTCTGCCCGCCATCTTAATTCAGTGCTGGTTGCGCTTTCGAGCCTGGAGAAGAAGCAAAAGCGTGCCACTCCGTCAGCTTCATTGCCACCCCAACCACCTGCCCGATGATCTCCGCTTCCTGGGGATGGCGCAGAATTCGAATCGGCACCGGCGACAAAGGATGCGGCTGCAACACCAAGTCATCCTTGCGCATGCTGCACCAGCAGCAAGTGTGCCCGTCGCGCGTTTCGACAAAGTAGATGGGCCGTTCGTACTCGGATCGCCACAAGCCTTCCACCACTTTGTTCCTGACTTCGTCCACCTGGATGAAGCTGCCCGGCGGAAGAATCGGGTACATGGTGAAATCCTGGCAGCCGATGTAGCCGTAAGTGAAGTCACTGTGCTTGAACTGGGCCAGATACGCCAAAGGCACCAGGCCCCACTGCTCCACCATGCGGCCCAGGTTGGTGGTGCGTTGTTGATCAAAGCCAGGATCCATGCGGACGGGCACTTGCACGGAAGACAATCCAGCGAGTGCCTCGGAGACGTGCGATCGCGGCGGAGAAATCAGGCCGAGATCGGCGGCCATGTTGTTCATCTCGACCCCGTACCATCCCAGCAATTCTCGCAGATCGCGGCGGTAAATCACCGCCAGGGTGTAAAGGCGGAAAATGCTGGGCAAAACGTTCTTGGTCTCAATGTCCGACAAACGACTGGGAGGAATAGAGAACTCCTCGTTGCGATATTTCTCGGCCAGGCGCGCGCTGGAAGTCTCGATGTCGCGCATGGTCAAGCCGAGTTTCTCGCGCAGGGTTCGAAGGCTCTTACCAGCCGGGAGCATCACTCGCCTCTATAGTAAGTGCTCGACATCATAGCAGGAGAGCACCGTCTCGTGTAAATGAATAGTGCAAAAATTTTGACCTGTTGCGCTTGTTACGATTTCCGAACAGAGTCTGCCCCGCGTCCAGTCTGGAGAAACGCCGATATGGCGCAAGCAAGCCTCCGCCCGGTCTGCTGGTCTTGGCCGCCCGAGACTGACCGCTGTGTTCGGATTTCGTAACAAGCCGACTGGAAAATTGCCAAAAACCTGCTCGCCGCTCTTGGTTCCTTGTCCCTCTTGCTCCAACCGGTCCGCGAACCTTTTCGTGTGGGGACAGCCGCCCTCGGCTGTCCGTCGAGCGAAGCTCGACTTGCTGTCGAGGGCAAAATTGAGAAGTCGCTCGCTCGCGCTCCGCCCGCCTCGCCGCCATGACATTTGTCACGCTTCCAGTGTGATGAACGGCACTGGCGCTGCGCCTGCCGTTCCGCGATGATGCAGTCACCGGGCGAGATTGATCCACCGGCAAATCAAGCGAAGGCAACAACCAAAGAAGGTCCTCATGATCGCGACTCTGGAAGAAACGCAAAACCTGCAGCGCGCAAGTTCCGCTAAAGTGGTGGCCAGTCTGGAAGCCGTCAGCAAGAACTATGAAAAGATTCGCGCCCTGCGTGATGTGAATTTCAACGTGCGCGCGGGCCAAGTCGTCGCGCTGCTCGGACCCAACGGGGCAGGCAAGACCACTGCGGTGAAACTGTTGCTGGGGTTGATACAGCCGAACTCCGGCAAGGCCCGCGTGTTCGGAGGAAACCCCACCAACCCGCAGAATCGCATGCGCACCGGGGCCATGTTGCAAGTGGGCAAGGTGCCGGAGACGCTACGCGTGCGCGAACACATCGATTTGTTCTCCAGCTATTATCCGAGGCCGATGCCACTCGCAGAAGTGCTGGCCGCGGCCGGCCTCGAGAAACTGCGCGACCGCAAGTTCGGCGATCTTTCCGGCGGGCAGAGACAGCGCACCCTGTTTGCCCTGGCCATCTGCGGCAATCCCGACCTGCTGTTTCTCGACGAACCCACTGTCGGACTTGATGTTGAAGCCCGCCGCGCGCTATGGGAAGAAATCCGCCGTCTGGTCGATCGCGGAAAAACTGTCCTGCTGACGACGCACTACTTGGAGGAGGCTGACGCTCTCGCCGACCACATCGCCGTGATTAATCAAGGCGAGATCATCGCTGAAGGCACGCCGGCGGAGATCAAGTCGCAGACCAGCGGCAAGCGCATTCGCTGCATCACCGCGCTCAGCCTGGCCAGCTTGCTGCAAATTCCCGGCGTCACCGACGCGAAGCAGGATCGCGAAGCGGTAGAGATCCATGCTCGCGAAGCCGAACCTGTCGTCCGTACCTTGCTGGCGCGTGACCAATCGCTGTCTGGGCTTGAGGTCACCAGTGCGGGTCTCGAAGAGGCATTTCTGGCTCTTACCCAGGACAACGGCGACAACGCCAATCGCCAGAACTGATTCGACATTTTTATCAACGCGCGCCAACACGCGACGTAACAGTAACTAAAGACAAAGCGAGGAAACTATCATGAGTACTGCCGCAGCGGTTCTTAGTAACACCCAGATCGAGCGCTCCCCTAGCCACACCGCCACGATTTATCTGAAGGAAGCGAAGTATGAATTCCTGAAAAACCTTCGCCTGCGCGTGTACACAGTGTCGGTGATCAGTTTTCCTTTGATGTTCTACGTGCTGTTCGGCCTGTTGCTGAACGCCAAGGAATCGATCGGCAGCACCCGCGTTCCCACCTACCTGATCGCCACCTACGGGACGTTCGGCGTGATGGGAGCTTCGTTGTTCGGCACTGCGTCCGGCCTTGCCTCCGACCGCGGCCTGGGATGGCTGCAAGTAAAGCGCGCGAGCCCCATGCCGCCGTTCGCCTACTTCACGGCCAAGGTTCTTGTGAGCATGGGTTTCAGCGCCATCGTCGTTTTACTGCTGCTGGTGCTGGGCGTCAGTTTCGGCGCAGTGCGAATGCCGCTCGCGGAGACAGCCAAGTTGGTCGGAACTCTCGTTGCGGGATCGATTCCATTCTCGGCCATGGGACTGGCACTCGGTTACTTCACCGGACCAAACTCGGCCCCGGCCGCCATCAACCTGATTTACCTGCCCATGTCGTTCTGCAGCGGCTTGTGGGTGCCCTATATATTCCTGCCGAAGTTCGTGCAGCAGATCGCCCTGGCGCTGCCTCCTTATCACTTGTCGCAACTGGCGCTGGGCACCGTGGGAGCGGGATTGCACCAGTCAACCGCGGCGCACTGGGAAGTGCTGTTCGCATTCACCCTGATTTGCCTGGGCGTTGCGCGCATCGGCTTCCAGCGCGACCAGGGCAAGCTCTACGGCTGAAGCGGTGTTGGTGGAGCAGGTCTTAGGCCTGCGCTAAGGGCGGTTAATTGAGTTGAGCTCTGGCCCCTGAGATCCTCGCTTCAGTTCACTGCGAGGGAGATAGTTAGAAAGGAAGCGGTTATGAACACGCGATCAAAGAAATCCCGCGGCTGGGCACTGGTTCTGGTGGCGCTCGGACTGCTCGCTCTCTATACCGGTCCCAGAGCATTGACGATATTGGTCCCGGCGGCGATCCTGGTGTGGTACGCGGTAGAGGAGTCAACGCCTCACGATGGCCGGAATTGACGCCAGGGCGACAATAAGAACATACACAACCGGGCCGCGGGTGCAACTTACAATGGCGACGCTTCAAAGAAAACTTTCGAGGAATCGGCAGTGAGCACAATGATCGCGCCTCCGGCGAAGCCTCCTTCCAACTGGATCAAGCGAACCTTCAGCCACCGCATCGTTTGGATCGGACTGGTGGTGTGGGTCGTCTTCTCAGCCGCGATTTTTTATCTAGCTCAAGGAGCCATCCCCTTCGATCAACCGATGATGGCCGCGCTGCCCTACCGCGCACGCGTGGGTATCGAAATCTTTGGTCCTATCGTTGCATTCATATTCATCGGCGTCGCGTATGCGCTTACCCGCCGCCGTCTTGTCGACATTGCGGTCCGCGCTCCGGAACATTCCATCGCCCTGCGTGAGACGCTGGGCCTGCTGTCTTACGGCGCCGTCGTCCTGGTCGGAGGCATCTTCGTTGGGCGCCTGGCCGGGACCCACCGCATCGGATTGCATCTCGCAGGCAGCATGTTCGGCATGACCGATTCCGTCACGCCCCGCGAAGTCTGGGCTTGGACGCTCTACAACTTTGCTTTCTACGCCGCCATCCCTTACCTGTGGTTTCGCCGGCGCGGTTATTCGCGCGCGCAGCTTTGCCTGAGATCGAACAATCCGCTCAACGATACGATGGTGATCCTCGTGATTCTCGGGCTCGGACTGGTCGTCGATCTGCCGGGCAACGCGATCTGGAAGCTGAGCGGAAGCCAGTTCGCGGCCGGAGCAAGCCTGACGTTCATCTTTTCATTTCTGGGCACGGGCCTCCCGGTCATGATTTTTCTGACTTCGATCCTGGTGCCCCGCTACCTGAAACTCACTGGCTCGACCGCCGCCACAGTGGTTCTCGGCGGTTTTACCTACGCCGCGATGCACCTTTCCGAATACTGGACGCGCTACGACACGCCCGCCCACGCGTCCCTCTCGGTCATCTTTATTCTGTTGTTTTTCGGCGGACCTGGAATGGTGAAGTCATATCTGACGGTGCGCACTGGCAATGCCTGGGTTCACCTCTGGGGTTACCATGTAATTTGGCCCCACGTAACCGGCGACACGCCGCTCTTCGTGAAGATATTCAATCTTCGCTAGGCTGGAATTGAGTGCAAGGACGACAATAGAAACTTCATGAATGATAAATCCAATCTTGAATCCGGTCTTGAATCCAGTCTCGAATCCAAAGAAGCGTGCCAGCCAGGTGGCCCCTTGAGACTGAAGTCGTGGAACACAATCCTCAGGGACAAAGACCACGGATGGAGTCCCTTGCTCTGGGTGGTCTATCTCGGCTTCTTTTTCATTCAGCCGATCATGGACCACGTCAGCTTGAAGATGTGGCTGCTCAATGGCCTCGGCGCTGTGGTGTTTCTCTTCCTGTACTTTGGACTGTTTGTCCTGGTGAACCCGCGCGCCCCGGCGCACATCGTCGGCATGGTGTTGCTCGGGCTTCTGTACCAACCCATCAATGGCGGCGCGTGTACCTTCTTTATTTTTGCGGCGGCCATGTTGCCGTTTTGCGTCGAGACCCAGGCGGCCGCATTCGCCGGCTTGTTCGTAATCGGAGCGGTGGGAGCGATCCAGGGTTTGCTCCTGCACGTCGGCGGCTGGCAGCTCTTCTACTCGGCCCTCTTCCCCGTCATCATTGGAGCGGGAAATACTTTTTTTGCCGAGCGCAACCGAATGAACCATAGGCTGCGCAAGGCGAACGACGAAATTTCGCACCTCGCCACAGTCGCCGAGCGCGAGCGCATCGCCCGCGATCTGCACGACGTGCTCGGTCACACTCTCTCGGTAATCATCCTGAAATCCGAACTCGCCGGAAAACTGATGGGCCGCGATCCGCAGCGCGCCGGCACCGAGATCCGCGAGGTCGAACAGATTTCCCGTCAGGCTTTGTCGGAGGTTCGCGACGCTATCCGCGGCTATCGCTCCCGCGGCCTGGACGCCGAACTCGCGCAAGCCAAGGCGACGCTTGAAACCGCGGGTGTCGCCGCAAAGTTCGAGGCGGCACGGATTCCGCTGCCCGCACTTCAGGAGAGCGTTTTGTCGATGGCAGTTCGCGAAGCCGTCACCAACGTGGTTCGCCACGCTCACGCTCGCACGTGCAGTTTGCGCCTCGAGCAGCGGAACGGCTCCTGTCACCTCGAAATCGAAGATGACGGCCGCGGCGGGTCTCAAAACGAAGGCAACGGGCTGCGCGGCATGCGCGAGCGCGTCGAGATGCTTGGCGGCACGCTCACCCGCGATTCTCAAGCCGGCACCAGGCTCGCGATTACCGTGCCCCTGAAAGTAATCGCGCCGAAATCCTGGGCGCCGAAATCCGGGGAGCGCGACCATTGAATCCCATCGCGAAGGAAAACCGCAAAACCATTCGCGTCGTGATCGCCGAAGATCAGGGCATGGTGCTCGGCGCGCTGGCCGCACTACTCGAAATCGAGGGCGACATCTCCGTCGTGGCGCAAGTGCGCGATGGCAAGCAGGCGCTGGAAGCTGTTCTCACGCACAAGCCCGACGTCCTCATCACCGACATTGAAATGCCGCTCATGACCGGACTCGATGCCGCCGCCGAACTCAAACGGCGCCGCGCCAGCACGCGGGTCATCATCCTCACTACCTTCGCCCGAGCCGGCTACCTGCGCCGCGCCATGGAAGCCGGAGCCCTCGGCTACCTCCTGAAAGACATGCGCGCCGAAGAACTAGCCGACGCCGTCCGCCGCGTGCAGCAGGGATTGCGCGTCATCCATCCCGATCTCGCCACCGAAGCCTGGTCTGAAATGGACCCGCTCACCGACCGCGAACGCCAGGTCCTGCGCCTCGCCGGCGATGGCATGCAGAGCGGAGACATAGCCGCCGAGCTAGGCCTCTCCGAAGGCACGGTCCGCAACTATCTCTCCGAAGCCATCAGCAAAATGGGCGCCAGTAACCGCGTAGAAGCCTCCAGGATGGCCCGCACCAAAGGCTGGCTCTAATACGCGGCAAGGCCCGTGTGGGAGACGGACAATTGCCCGCGCAGTCCGAAAACCTTGGCCGCGGGGGCTACTTGCACTGTCACCGTCACCTTCACTCCCACCATCACCGGCTCGCTGAATTCCACGCTGACTCTCACCGACAACACCTCTGCCGGCAGCAACAACCTCAACCTCACCGGCACCGGCAAGTAACGGATCGTGTGGCGCGGGCGCCCCGCCCGCGTGCCGAATTCGTTTTGAAAGGGCGCGGCTTCAGCCGCGATTTTGCGACAACCAACACCAATGGTATAAGTAGCACTTCCAGTGTCCTAGCGTCCGAACGGACGAGCTAAGGGACCATTCAAAATGCATACTGCCTACCTCGTAATTACGATTCTCTTCGCGTCCATGGTGGCGTTTTCCGGCCTGGGGAAGATTCGCGGCGATCCGCGCATCGTGAATGTAATCCACAAAACGGTGGGCGTGCCCATGAAGTATTTTCCCCTGCTGGCCGCTTGTGAGTTTGCCGGCGCATTAGGCCTGGTCCTTGGGATCTGGTGGCCTCCACTGGGGATCGCAGCGGCAATTGGACTCGTTCTCTACTTTGTGGGCGCAGTCGTCTCGCATCTGCGCGCAGGCGATTTCGAAGGCATTGGACCTGCCGCCTTCATGCTTGTGATCGCCGCGGGAGCGCTCGCCCTGCAACTCCTGACCTGGAAGCAGAACGTCGTAAGCTAAAACATCACCCGGGCTTCCCCGCTATCACTTCATCGACCGAGTAGTGAAGGATCGGCGTCCCGGCCAGCACCCTGTTCTGTGAGTGTAAAAGCGATCTTTCGACAACAATCCTCTCAAGCCTCCGCCAATCCCACAGCTTTCATTGACTTGACTGTTTCGCAGACGTAGGATTCTGCTCCAGTGATCGGCCAGACCATCTCGCACTACCGCATCGTCGAAAAGCTGGGCGGCGGCGGCATGGGTGTAGTCTACAAGGCTGAGGATGTTACCCTGCACCGGTTTGTCGCGCTGAAGTTTCTGCCCGATGAACTTGCCAAAGACTCCCAAACATTGGCCCGCTTCCAGCGTGAGGCGCAGGCGGCCTCAGCTCTCAACCACCCCAATATCTGCACAGTCTATGAGATCGGGCAACAAGATGGGCAGCCCTTCATCGCCATGGAGTTTCTCGACGGGCTGACGCTTAAACATCGCATTAGCGGCCGACCGATGGAAACCGAGTTAATTCTGTCCCTCGCCATCGAGATTGCCGACGCGCTCGACGCAGCCCACGCGGAAGGTATTGTCCACCGCGACATCAAACCCGCGAACCTGTTTGTCACCAAGCGCGGACACGCCAAGGTTCTGGATTTTGGGCTGGCGAAGGTCATAGTCACAGCCAGTTCTTCGAGCAACATCGCAGCGGCGGGGACGCAGTCAGGCTCCATCGATGAACAACACCTTACCAGTCCCGGCAGTGCGCTCGGGACCGTGGCGTACATGTCGCCGGAGCAAGTGCGAGGCAAGGAACTGGATGCTCGTACTGACCTTTTTTCCTTTGGCGCCGTTCTGTACGAGATGACGACCGGAACCCTGCCGTTCCGAGGGGAGACGTCCGGGGTAATCTCTCTCGGGATTCTGGAACGGTCTCCGATTCCGCCCATTCGGATGAATCCCGACGTGCCCGCCGAACTGGAACGCATCATCAATCGGGCGCTGGAGAAAGATCGGGAACTCCGTTATCAGCACGCCTCTGATATGCGCTCCGAGTTGTTGCGGCTGAAGCGCGAAACGGAATCGCGGCGCGGCGCACCGGCTGGTTCTGGCACAGTGACGGCAGCGCAGGAGGTTGCGCCTCCTGCTGCAGTAGTCGCTACGCCACCGCCAGCCTCGGGGTCGGCCCCTGCCGCCAGTGTGTCGTCTTCATCGGCTGCGGCGAGGGTCACCGGGATTCCTGCAGGCGGAGGCCGCAGCCTATGGAAGATTCTCATTCCTGCTAGCCTAGTGATCGTGATCGGCGTTCTCGCAGCGGTGGGTTATTTTTACTCCGCCCACCATGCTCCCAAGCTCACGGAAAAGGACACGATTGTCATCGGCGATTTTGCCAACAGCACAGGTGACCCCATCTTCAATGACACGTTGAAGCAGGCCTTGGGAGTGTCGCTGCGGCAGTCCCCCTTCCTGAATGTGCTCTCCGACGATCGGGTTGCGAGCACGCTCAAAATGATGACCCGTCCGGTTGACGCACAACTGACTCCCGAGGTGGCCCGTGAACTTTGCCAGCGCGCCGACAGCAGGGCCTATATCGCAGGTTCGATCGCAAGCCTGGGCGGGCAATATGTCGTGGGGCTCAAGGCTTTGAATTGTCTGAACGGAGACGTATTAGCACAAGAACAAGCCACGGCAGCGGGCAAGGAGAAAGTACTCGACGCATTGGGCGAAGCCGCCAGCAAGCTTCGCACCCAACTCGGCGAATCATTAGCGTCGGTTCAGAAATTCGACACGCCGCTGCCTCAAGAAACAACGTCGTCCCTGGAAGCACTCAAGGCTTACAGCCTGGGCCAAAAAGCAGCGCAGGAGAAAGGCCCCACCGCAGCGCTGCCTTTTCATCAGCGCGCCATCGAACTTGACCCCAATTTCGCAAGTGCGATCGAGTCCGTCGGAACCATGTATGCCGGTCTCGGCCAGAGTGACCGGGCCAATGAATACCTCACCAAGGCGTTCAATCTGCGCGATCGTGCCAGCGAACGGGAAAAGCTGCACACTACTGCTCTGTACTACCAAATCGTCACGGGGAAACTGGATAAGGCGGTTGAAACGTATCGAGAATGGGAGGAAAGCTACCCGAGGGATGACGTTGCAGCCCTCGACTTGGCCGGTCTCTATGGAATGGAAGGGCGATACGAGCCTGCGCTGGAGCAGATGCAGAAGTCGTTGCGACTCAACCCCGACAATGTGATTGCTTACGATAACCTGTCGCAGTTCTTGCTGGCGCTGAACCGGCTCGACGACGCACGCAAGGCCTATGATGACGCCATAGCACGAAAGCTGGATGACGACCTTCTCCACTTGGTGCGTTATGGAGTCGGATTCCTTCAGTCAGACGGAAAGGTGATGTCGGAACAGACCGCCTGGTTCACGGACAGGCCAGAAGTCGAGAATGAGATGCTGGCCCTGGAGGCGGAGACCGAAGCTTACGCGGGACATCTGAATAAAGCGCGTGAGCTGACGCGCGGGGCGGTGGATTCGGCCTTGCGGGCGGACAACAAGGGAGGGGCCTCGATCTGGGAACTGGAAGGCGCATTCCGTGAAGAGATTTTTGCTGAGCCCGACGCCAGGGAACAGGTCATCGCCGCAATGAAAATAGCGCCCGACAGTCCCGAAGCCCAGGAGTTCGGGGCGCTGGTTTTGGCGGGAAGTGGAGACGCTAAACGGGCAGAAGCGCTGGTGCAGGATTTGCAGAAGCGCTTTCCCTTTCACACCATGGTTCAGTCCTACTGGCTTCCCACCATCCGGGCACAGATTGCGCTCGTCAACCAGCAGCCGCAGCAAGCAATCGACATTCTGCAAGGGGCTCGTCCAATCGAATTAGGGCAGCCGTTATCGACGCAGGGACCGTTCTGTTTGTATCCGATTTACGTGCGGGGCGAAGCCTACTTGGCAGCGGACCAGGGCGGCGCAGCAGCAGCGGAGTTTCAGAAGCTGATTGACCATCGCGGGATTACCTGGAGCTGTGCGACGGGAGCGTTGGCGCGCCTGGGACTGGCACAGGCCAACGCTTTGCAATCAAGAACTTCCCAGGGCGCCGACGCCGATGCCGCCCGCACCCGGGCGCTCACCCATTACAAAGACTTCTTCACCCTCTGGAAAGACGCTGACCCCGACATCCCCATCCTGAAGCAAGCGAAAGCGGAGTATGAGAAACTGCGATAACCGTTCGGGGATTAATGTTTTGGTTGACCATGACTTGGTTGACCATGACTAAAGAGGAGGGCTGCGATGAAACTGCTGATTTGATTTGGTGGAAGCGTTGTTTCGAGCCTCCAGATTCTCTTGGATGATTCACCGTCCGCCGCTACAGCACCCCGCCAGTCTTTATTGCCAGAACATTCAGAGCCATCTCAAGTTTCGTAATGGCCTCGCCGATTTCTGGATGTACTCCGATCTTCTCTTGCAGCGCCTTTAGAATCTGATGGGCGCTTGCAATGTGCGCTTCCGCATCCGCTGAATTTTGATCACGATTCCGTTCGCTCGGTGTTTCCATAGCCGCCCGCTCCTATCTGTCCCTCAACTCTTTACAGCATCTCCCAGTATTCTACGCACTCGATGGTGGGTGGCCCACTTCCGTGGCGAGCGCCTAGGCTTGGGGTGCCCCATTTCTCGCGTCTTTTGCGAGAAAGCCTGCCCTGAGCGGAGTCGAAGGGTGGGGCTTTTAGCTTATAGCTCACGATAAGCCCGAGTTAGTAATATTCATTCCGCTCACACCGCCAGCGGCGTACCATAAAAAGTACGCCGGACGCCTGTCAAGTCTACTTTAGTAGACATTCGACCCCCTCGAAAGTAGACATTCCTTCCACAGCCTATCCCCATGATTCCATTGACCAGCCAAAAAGCCCGCTCCAAGAATCAACAACTTACGCCGAAACTTTTCTGCAAAGTGAAATGTTCCAGTTGGAACATAGTGCACAATGTTCCAACCGGAACATTAAGCCATTTTCACACCGCCCCACCCAGGCAGCGGCAGGTGACTCCCTCACCAGCACGTAGGGCTGATCCCTCAAGTGCCCCCCGCCCCGCCGATGAAGTTGATGTAGAGAGCCACTGACTCTCTCTTCAATGAAAATCTGTTTCATGGGGACGGACTCTCAACTGCGCGGGCCAGAAGTCAGCTTCTGGGAAGTTGGAAATTTTAATCAGGCTTGACGTTTGATCTCGCCACTTCACGCACCACCCCGCTCAATCCCGGCCTCTTCCTTTTTCACTGTCTTGCAAGCCCAAGCCATGCGCGGTGTATTGTGCGCGATCCCAAACTGACCGAGCGCATTCAGCACAATGATGCCGCCATGTCCATTGAGCCGTTGCTTCAGATAATTCATCGCTTCCTGCGCCGCCCATTCCGGCAGATTCCCAGCCGCCACGCGGTCCGCCGTCCACTTGGACGCACCAGCTTCATAATCGGCCGCCCCTACCGGTAGTCGACACGGCCGCGCTTGAATTATCTGCGTAACATCCGCACCCAATCAGCGACGAATCCCCAGCCGTCCCGGAGCCTTGTTCAAAGTCCCGCCCGTAGATGTAGCGGCAGCAATGTTGCCCGCGCGATCCAGCGCCACCGCCCCCACGGTGTCGTGCGAAATCTCCGGCGCAAACATCTCACTTCCGGGCGCGGGGTGCCCCATTTCTCGCGCGTCTTCTGCGCGAGAAGCATGCCCTGGGCCGGGCCGAAGGGTGGGGTTCTTCGCCTGATACTCGCGCAACCGTTCCACCTCGCGCGCAGTCACCGACTCTTCATTCGCGCACAACTCCACGCCATGCTCCTCCGCAAACCGCTCCGCCCTTCGCCCACAAAATACACATGCGGACTCTCACTCAAAATCTTCCGCGCCGCCCGCACCGGATTCCACACCCGCTCCACGCAACCCACACCCCCAGCCCGCAAAGTAGCCCCATCCATAATCAGCGCATCCATCTGGACCCGTCCGTCGCGATTCAGAAAACTCCCGCGCCCCGCATCAAATGTCTCATCGTCCTCCATCACAACGACCGCTTCCTCAATCGCATCCAAAGCCGCGCCCCCCCCCCGAGCACCCGCCACCCCGCCCCCAGCGCATTCCGCACCCCACGCAAATGCGCCTCCACCATGTCGTCAGGCATGGCCCAGGCCCCACCATGAACCACCAAAACCGGATCAGTAGACAAGAGATTCCCCAGAAAAAGCGAAGCGACCGAATAGTCTAGCATCGCCCGCGAAGCAGAGCCCCCGGTCGAGGTC
>CAWEDF010000004.1:0-203810 GCA_963807655.1 uncultured Acidobacteriaceae bacterium
TGATCAAAGAGAAAGCGAACTCAAGAATGGGTCTCCTTCCCAAGAGGAAATCGATAGTTACAATGCTGACGTGCGACGCTTTAACCAGCGAGTGCAAGCCTACAAGACGCAGTTGGAGAAGCGGGAATCAGATGTCAGGAGTTTTAATGCTCAGGTCAACAGGTATAACTCAATGCCTTAAGAGGTGCTCATGAAGCGTTTGTTCGGAAAAGAACGTGGCGTTGATCCACCTCCGAAAGATGCCGCGGTAGTGGAAAAGCTTCGCAAGATTGATCTCTCATCGGTGATCGATGTTGCAATCGAGGTCTGGCGACTACAGGATCGTGTCAACAGGCTACAGACAGCAGCCGGTCGAAAAGACCCGTCCATCGCCTTTTCCATTGACAAGATACAGCACGTATTGAGGCAGATCGGAATTGAAACTCGGGAATATACGGGCCAGACATACAACGAAGGGATGAGTTTAGATGTCTTGACGTTTGATTATCCGGCTGAGGAAAAACCTACCAACAGAATTGTGCAGGAGACAGTAAGCCCAGCCATTTTCTTCGATGGAACGCTCCACAAGATGGCTCAGGTGATTGTCGGAAAGGCAGATGGTACCGTCGATGGCAAGAAACACGATTGATTTCGGTATAGATCTTGGCACAACGAACTCTGAAATCGCCTTCGTTGACAAGGGCCAGGTGAATGTCATTAGGAACGGATTCCGCGACGAAATTACACCCTCGGCCGTCAGGATTGACCGTAAAGGCAGCATAATCGTTGGTAAGTTGGCCTTCAATCAGCGCGTCGATGACAAAGAGAATACGCACACTCAATTCAAGCGCCTCATGGGGAGTCAACAAGTCCTTAATTTCCCGACTTCGGGCCGCCAGATGAAGCCTGAGGAACTATCTGCGGAGGTCCTCAAGAGCTTCGTCAAGACGTGCTGCGAGAAACCGGCGAAGAAATAACTGCGTCTGTAATCACGGTCCCAGCTCTGTTCGAGATCCCACAGTGCGATGCGACGCGGCGTGCAGCAGAGATGGCAGGGATCACTTGTTCTCCTCTTCTGCAAGAGCCCATTGCGGCCGCACTCTCTTACGGCTTCCAAGCCGACAGCCTGGACGGCTTCTTATCGTATATGACCTGGGCGGAGGAACCTTCGATGCATCGCTCATTCGGACGGTGGAAGGCCGGCTCAGAGTGATAGACCATGCCGGAGATAATTTCCTCGGAGGAAAAGATTTTGACGAGAAGCTTCCTGGATCTTTGGTCAGAAAGTTGCAGGCGAGAGGCCGGCCTCCGAGCACTCGATCCAAGCACGGACCGAAAAGCGTTCGCCAAGCTTCTGGCGGAGGCTGAAAATGGAAAAATTCAACTGTCGAATAGTCCAAGCGCGTACATATCAATTGCGGATTTGGGGAAAGGACTGGAGGACTTCGAAGCGAGCTTCGAATTGACTCATCTGAATACGAGAGCCTCATCGAGCCATTCGTTCGGAAGACCATTGAGATCTGCCAACAGTTGTTGGAGGCGAATCATCTTTCCAAAACAGCGGTTAGCCGGATCATTCTTGTTGGTGGTCCGACTCTGACACCGCTTGTTCGTTCGGCGGTAGAGAGCCCTGGGCGTCAAACCTGAATTCAAAGTAGATCCCATGACAATCGTTGCCAGGGGTGCGGCCCTGTTCGCGGCTTCGCAAAGAGTTCCTCAAATCCGGTCTTCGAGACCCGGCAAAGGGACTCTGCGGCTGAAGCTGGCGTACAGTCCGGTGTCCCAGGACACAGAGACGGACGTGGCGGGCAAACTTGAAGATGCCGGTGATTTCTCTCATGCCCGCGTCGAGATTTCACGAGTGGACGGAGGATGGAATAGCGGAAAGTTGGCGCTGACCAACAATGCTTTCATGGCTTCCGTGGTCTTGAATGACAGAACTGTGAACGAGTTCCAAATTAGAATGTTCGACAAGACGGGGAACGCCCTTAGAGTTGAGCCGGAGAATTTTGCGATAACGCACGGTCCCATGGTCGAAGATGCCCCCCTCTCCCAGGGCGATCTCGCTGGGACTAAGCGACAATACGACCCATGTGTTGATTCGAAAGGGGGCAACGGTTCCTTGCCAGGGCAGGACGAGGCGGGGAGAAATCGTGACGGCGCACGAGGTCTCCAAAGGAGAAATGACAGACGTTCTAAATATTCCATTGCTCCAAGGTGAGAACGACCGATCCGATAGAAACAGGGAAATTGGAACACTGAGGATTCGGGAAAGACATTTCCAGAACGCTACCAGCAGGCAGTGACGTAGAGATCGTGGCCGAGATTGATAGGGATTTCAAGGTCAAGGTGAACGCATTCATCCCCCTCTTAAATCAGTGGTTCCCAATGATTTTCGGGGATACGATTGCTCCACTGCCCCGTGTAGAGGACATGCAGGCAGACTTGGACGCCGAGAAACAAAGGGCTAGCGCTCCTTGGTGAAGCATCAGAATTCAACGGACGATTCGCCTGGACGAGAGCAGGCGGGTGAAGTCGGGACCACAGTGAAAGAGTTGGAGGGTCAATTAGAGAAAGCGAAGGTCAAAGACCCGGATGCCGCTGAACGTGTGCGTCGTGGTATTGAAGAGCTAAAGGCGCGCGTAGACCTGATGGAGGAAACGCAGAAGTGGCCGACGCTGCTGAATCGATTCGAAGAAGTTAAGCAGGTCACGGGTGAAGCGGTGCAGGGATCAAATGAAGGGAAGGACGTCTGAAAGGATCGATAGAATTCTTGCCGATGCAAATCGGCTGTCGAATCGTGAAAGACCACAGGAAGTTGGAAAAAGTCGATTTCTTCGCTCGAATCACTGGACTTGGGAGATATGGGCTAGGCAGGATGACTTTTGGGTGGCCTCCTTCCAGAATGTTTCAAAATATGCTCTAAACTCATTGATCGACAACGCGGGAACTCACTAATCGAAGAGGGCGCACTCGCCATAGAAAGGGCAGATTTCGCTAGCTTGCGCTCGATCGTGAAAGAACTGTGGGCATTGGTTCCCGATTCTGAGGAAACAACAAAGGAAAAGATGCAGTTCCCTTCGAGCCTGAGAAAGCGGACTGTCGGCTATCTATGATTCAAAGCCTCACGGTGGGATCGACCGTACGCGACACGTATACGATCTTGGAAAAGCTCGGAGAAGGAGCCTTTTCCGAAGTTTTCTTGGTCCGACACAGTTTCTTAGGCCTGCAGGCAATGAAGGTTTTCAAGAGCAATTCGCTTAGCCCAACGTCTGATCAATTCAAGGAAGCGTTCATACTGTCGAGGGTTGCTCACCCAAACATCGTGCGGATTTTTGAGGCAAACAAAATCAACGGAGCTGGGCGGCGAACGATCATACGTAACGATGGAACACGCTGCCGGGGGAACCCTTCACTCCTTTCTTTCGTCCCGGTCTCGACTTCGACTGGAAACTAGTATTCGGATTCAGAAACAGATATGTGCGGGACTCTCCGCGGCTCATTCCCAGAAACCAGCAATAATTCACCGGGATGTTAAGCCGCAGAACATACTCTTGACGAGCGAGGGTTCCGAGTTTTCGGTCAAGGTTGCGGATTTCGGTCTCGCGAAAAACATCGACCCCAAGCTCCGTATGGTCAGTGCCGCTGGCACACTCTTGTACATGCCCCCCGAAGGATTTCATCACTACGAAACACCCGCCAGTGACGTTTACTCTGCGGGGATCATCTTTTATCAAATGCTCGCCGGCGAGGTTCCCGTTCCCCGCCGTAAACTACACGACGGAGCAAGAATTTCGGTTGGGTCTGGCAAAAACGCGCACGTTGTTACCAACGCCCCCATCTCAGGTCGCTAGGTGGTCTCTGATAAAAGATATGACGACGTTTGCCTCAGGCTTTGCAACCAGACGTGCGAAAGCGATTCCAGTCTGCGTCCGATTTCTTTCGGCCTTGGAAGCGTCGGACAGGATTCGATTGGAGCTCAGAAACCCCTCGATCTCGGACGATGGAAAACGAGCTGCCTTAAAAAAGGCGCGGAAAGCTATGGAGATGGGCAGACAATATGCAGAGCTGTCTGACGCTATCCAACTGCTAGAAGAGGCTCTTCAAGAGGCTCCTAGTCTTGCCGGCAATATGGCGAAGTACTCGCCCAGTGGAAGTCTGGCGTGGTCCTCTAGCATGGATTCTTTCCAAAACGCGATTGCCAAGATAGAGAAGATGATTCGTATAAGTCGCCTCAATGACTTAGACAGTCTGATGAAGGTCGGCCAGACACAGCGAATTTCCGAAGTCGGCGATTCGATTTCAAAGTTGGACCCAGGTGGCTACTTGATCGGCTGTGGCCCATACACGCAGGGGATCTATCGGCTTTCCGCATCGGAGACCATTTTCGGAAGGCAAGCCACACTACACGAAGAGCCCGTCGGTAAGGTCTTGGATTTCTCGATAAACGACTGTGTGACATTTCGTCCCCGAGAGGTATCACGGCGACACTTCAAGATCACTCAAAATCGGATAGATTCTCAGGCGGTTTACTTCATTACAGATCTTGGAGCACGTGCGGGACGTACTTAAACGGAGCCTCGCTGGAACCTCAGAGGAAGGATCGTCCCAGGCACCGATACAAGCGTCGCCAAACCCCTGGCGGACCTCGATATAATCAGCCTGGGTCCGAACTTGGTAAATTTGTTCCTCTTCCTCTTGATTCCCCGACAAGCGGGGATGGGCTAGACGGCTAGGCGATGCGAACCGTGACCGAGTCTATTGCGCGACAGCGCTCCTGGATATCCTCGAAGAGCCCGCCCGCCTCAGGCCGGCTGCCAACAAATAGCTCTGAGTGCTTTCAAACCGGGGGACGCGTATCGCAACTGACAAGCTCCTCAGCCCCAGTTGATTGCAGTAGGGCCAAGAGTGACTTTGGAGAGCTTTTTCGCTCCGACAAATGTGGACTCCACGTGGTGGCAGGTGTGCTAAACTCTTCGCGCCTACAGTCAGATCTTTTGCTGCGCATCGCGGCACGTGACAACAATGTTGCTTGGTTTGCTGGCACATCGCTCGACGCTACTCGATTGCCATCGCACTATCGCATTCGCGTAAGAGTGACTGTAGGCATTTTGTTTAAGTACGCGATATGTCGCAACTTCAGGCACTCAGAGCGGCATTATCCATCCACCAGGTTGCGACGCTCCTACACTTTAAGCCGAAGGCGCTGGCATACATTTTGTATAAGAAGCCTCTGCCGACGAGATACAGCTCCTTCAATATGGCCAAGCGCGATGGCGGCTGCGTACGATAAGCGCTCCCGCGCCCGACCTTAAGCTCCTACAGCACAACCTTTCGGAGCTTCTGCAAAACTGTGCCGCGGAAATCAATGCTGGCAAGAAATTAACGGATCAGCTGGCGCATGGTTTCAAGCGAAAGCGGTCGATCATTACCAATGCGGTAAAGCATCAAAAAAGGCGTTATGTCTTTAACATCGACCTCAACAATTTCTTCAGTACGATCAATTCGGCCGCGTCCGAGGTTTTTTTATCAAAGATGCCAACTTCATGCTTCATCCGATTGTAGCGACGATACTGGCGCAAATAGCGTGCCACGAAAATGTTTTGCCGCAAGGTAGTCCGTGCTCTCCGGTCATTTCAAACCTCATCGGTCATGTGCTGGACATTCATTTGTGCAAGCTTGCCTCGAACAATGGCTGCACCTATTCTCGGTACGCGGACGACATCACCTTTTCCACGAGCAAACCCGAGTTTCCGGTGAGCATTGCCAAGAGGGCCGCGGGGCAGACACACGTATGGGAAGTGGGCGACGGGCTGCAGAACATCGTGACGCACACAGGCTTCAGCATCAATCCTAAAAAGACGCGTATGCAATACCGCGGCTCACGGCAGGCTGTCACCCGCCTGGTCGTGAACCGAAAGGTGAATGTACGGAGCGAATACCGACGAAAGGCCCGCTCATTGGCGCACAATCTCTTCAAAACGGGCAGTTTTCAGCACGTCAGAACAATTCCGGACGCCAATGGGGTCGTCACTCCAACAACTGTTGAAGGAACGCTGGCGCAACTGCACGGAATACTCGGCTTCATCGACGCGGTCGATTGTCACAACTTCGAGATGGAGTCCAAAGTGGACCCGCGCAAGGCCAAGGCCACGCTCCAATCGAAAGAGAAACTGTACCGGCGATTCCTCATGTTCAAGGATTCTATGAGCAAAGAGGCCGGTTATCGTGTGCGAGGGAAAAACCGACAACGTATACCTTCTTCATGCCATTAGGAGTCTCGCGGAGTTCTACCCAAAACTTGCTACGGTAGATGCGAACAAGAAAATCACACTTAACGTTCGAATTCTCAAGACAGTGCAGACAAGCACCGGTCGTGTGTTGCAGCTTGACGGCGGGGCGTCGTTCCTTGAGGCATTTATAGAGCAGTATTTGGTCGAGCTGAAGAAATTCGCAGGCCTGGCAAGGAGTCGGCTGTCGTTGTCGTCGTGGACAACGATAAAGGCGGCGAAGACATCTACAATACGATCAGAAAGCTTACAAAGAAGAAGGCGTTGAAATCGGACGCCTATGTTCACGTCGCGGGAAATCTGTATGCGATCCTCACACCGCTGAAGGCAGGAGCCACGAAGTCCACGATAGAGGATTGTTTCGCTGACGAAATTGAGAACCTCAATCTCGGCGGGAAGACGTTTAATGCCAATAGCAAGACTGACTCAGCGGCTCACTTTGGAAAACACATCCTATCGCAATACATTCGGGAAAATGCCGCGAAGGTTGATTTCACAGGATTCGCAGGGCTTCTCGATCGAATTAACGGTGCAATAGAAGCACATCAAGCTAAGGTTGCAGGGGCACCAGCGGCGAATGGTGTTGCTGTTCAGCCTTAGCTTGGCCGGGACGGGCTCGCCCACTCTTTTTATTCTTCTGAAGTCACCATAACTGAGGGTGTACCAAAGTTGCGTTCTTGGCATTGCTGGGCAGTCCCAATTCGACACATTCGCGCCGAATCAAGTGTCAATTTCGCCCGGCCTCTGCCGTGTGAAAGCACACCAGAAATTATGGTCCATTAACAGTCCACGAATTGTTTCCGAACCTTACTAAAACGTTTCTGAAGCGCCATCCGTGCCGCGTGTTTTCTGTTAGTTACGAGTGAAATGGTCACTGTCACGGCAGAGGCCGCGGGTTCGAGTCCCGTCGTCCCCGCCATTCTTTTCAAGCACTTGCTAAGAAAGAATGGCCCATCCTTGGGTTTTGTGTCGCGGTTTGTGTCGTAACACTCCGACGCCAGTTTCGGCTCCCGCAGCAAAGACTCAATGGGGAATTTCTATCGTTCAGGCAGTGAGTCCACCTACGGCCACAGAAGGCATGCGGCTACTCGTGATCATAAAGTGAGATCACGTCGGGCATAGGACGCACCGTTGGTATACGCAGGTGTCTCGGCAACTTTAATTTTGAAGCCTTCCATTTCTATTGACATTTCAATCGTCCGAGGCTAGCGTTTGCGTCTAACGTTCTTAAGTCCGGATCATGAGGAGGCCTATGAACGTACGTCACACGGGTCTCGGTCTAGCGGGTGTCCTTATTTTTATCGCACTTCAGCCTGGTTGCCACAAAGAAGGCTCAAATGCCAATATTCTTGCGGGTAACCCTCACAGGGTTGTGACGATCTCTTCTTCATCAACCGGAGTTTCGAATCCATGCGAAGTGGATTTTCCTGTCACGCTCTTGAGGATAAGCAAGCACCATACGATAGCCTGGGCAGCCGAGGATCATGATTTCTGGATAGCGTTCGACCCGAGTAAAGGAAGTCCTATCGGAACGAACAGCATCAAGGTTGCTAGCGGAACGGAAACCAGTTCGTTTCCAATAACCTCGTCTTCCGCCGGTTATTTTATGTATGCGGTTTACGATTCTGATCCGAGCAGCAACCCGCCTCCAAAGCCTTGTAAGGCTGCTACGGACGACCGCGATACCGGATTGAATGTGAAACCGTAACCGTTCAGTTAAGGTGCGCCAGTTTCCGAAACCGAGGATCGCTGCGCAAGTGATCGAAATCTGGAGTATCCCGGATCGCCTGCGCCGAATACCCCGCGGCGACTGCTTTCTCGAGCGATGCCAGACAACGCTCTGCATCACCAAGCTGGTTGTAGACGATGGCCGCCCTTAACCTGACCTCCCCATCCGCTGGCGAAAGCGCCAGTGCGTGGTCGATTTCCTGGATCGCTTTGCTCTGGTGCCGGCTCATCGCGTTGTAATCGGCAAGAAACGCAAGAACGATCGTATCCTTGGGGTTCACTTCCAGCTTCTTCTCGGCTCGCGCGATCGCGTTCTCGTAAGCTGCAGTTGCTTTCGACCGCTGCTCCCCGCTCCAATAGAGGGAATCGCCCAGATTTCCCCACAACAACCAGTCGCTGTCGTCAAGATTCAGGCCACGCCGAAACGCATCTGCTGCATCCGAGAAGTGCCGCAATTGAAAGTGAGCGTTACCAAGGTTGTTCAAAGCCTCCAGGTTCGGTCGAATCGCGATCGATTTGTTCAAGAAATCGAGCGCTTCAGTGTACTTGCCCTGCGCTACGTACATCGCACCCAGATTCGAATATCCCCGATAATTGAGCGGCGCCAGTTCAATTACTTTCCTAAATTGGTTAATCGCATCTTCATAGCGCGCTTGGTTGTAATAGAATGCTCCCAGCCAGCTGTACACACCCCAATAATTGGGCCGCAACGAAATGGCTTTTTTATAAACCTCTTCCGCCGAAGCGGGATTCCCCAGCTTTACATAGGCGTCAGCCTCACCGCGCAAACCGTCTTCATCAGTCGGATCGATCTGCACCGCCCGCTGGAATTCCTGTGCTGCGAGATCGTACTTCCCGGTTAGGTTATACACGCCGCCCAGACAGATGCGCCCCTCGGCTGTTTCTCTCGCCGCGAGCGATTTCTGACAGTTTTCTTGCGCTTGGTTCACCCAGTCGCCGCTTCGGTTGGTCTGCTGATATCCCAAGAGGTAGGCCGCGCCCAGGACCGCATAGGAATTCGGGTATCCCGGATCCAGTGTCACTGCGTTCCTCAGTTCGGCAATTGCAAGATCGATGTTTTCGGGCTTCTGATACTCTTGCAGATATCCACGACCTCGCAAATAGCTCGCATAGGCTTCAGGATTATTCTCAGTTCTCGCCTTTGGAGATGCCTGAGCAGCTTTGCCTCGATTAGTCGCGAGCAACGATACAATCTCGTCAGCCACTTGGTCTTCTAGTCCGAATACGTCCTTAGTGTTTGCAGTGATGGTGCGAGCCGTTAACTGCCGATGCGTTTTGGAATCTACTAGTGAACAATTGATTCTGATTTGGTCGCCAACCTGATGCACGCTCCCCTCCAGCACCAGATCGGAGCCGAATTCTCTCCAGGCTTGCTCTGTCGTCTTGACTCCCCTCTCCGTAATGTCACGCGCGGAAATAAGCTGCAAGTCCTGGCCCCAGGTTTGGGCTAGCCTTGCCGTGAGCGTTTCGGTCATGCCGACGATCAGCGCTTTGGTTTTGTCGTCCTGTCCGGTGGAATCAAACGGAAGCACCGCCAGCAGTTCGTGTGTAGTCGGGTGTCGATCGTCCCACTGCTCGCGAAAGCGATAGGCTCCGTACGTACAGACTGTTAGGACGGTCGTCCCAACAATCCAGGGAGCCCATCGCATCCAGGGCCTAGCGTTCGCGTATTCCGTAATCGCCAACTTGCCGCTCGCCCCGCTTGCGGGCAACAACCTCGACAAGTCCACGGCCAATTCATCTGCCGACTGATATCGGCGATTTGGATCCTTGTCCAGCGCTTTGAGAATTACCGCGTCGAACGCTGGGGTTATTTGTCTGTTCAGTGTACTGGGGGCTGGTGGATCAAGATGCTGGATCGCCTCGATCAGCTTTAGGCCTGATGCCACTGGGAAAGGGCGCTGGCCGGTCGCCATTTCATACAAGACCGCGCCCGCCCCCCAGATATCTGTTCTCGCGTCGACCTCTTGACACCTGATTTGCTCGGGAGCCATGTACGGCAATGTGCCGGCAACGGTGTCACGCGATTCCAGACTTAACGTTTTGGCCAAGTCGCTGGCCGGCTCTCGCCAGCGGGCCAGACCGAAGTCGAGGATCTTGAGTTCCCCACCGTTGGTCAACCTCAGGTTTCCTGGCTTTAGATCGCGATGAATGATCTGTTCTTGATGCACCACCGCTAGTCCCTTCGCCAACTGAATGCCCAGCTCAAGCACCGTTTTCTGCGGTATGGGCCCCTTGGCCAGTTTGGCGTCCAACGTAATGCCGGAAACATATTCCGTAACGAGGTAATCGATGCCGTCCTGCTGACCAAAATCAAACGCCATGGCCACATTAGGGTGATTCAACTTAGCCAGTATGCGTGCCTCTCGGCGAAACCGCTTTCTGGCGTTATCATCCGGGAATGTTCCCGGCGGGAGCACTTTGACCGCCACATCGCGCTCGAGCCGCTCGTCACGAGCAAGGAACACAACTCCCATTCCGCCCTGACCGACCTGTTCGAGGAGGCGGTAGTGACCTAGCAGATCCCCAATCACCGGCGTCTGCACACTCATGTGCCGGATGCTATGCTGACTGCTAAGTGCCGTCAACTGCGTCAGCGGGCATAGGTCACCCAACGCGGCTGAACCGCTCAACGCTAATGGACTCGGAGTTGCTCGGAGACCAGAATTACAGCCGTGAGGAACTCATTGCCGAGATGGGTGCTGCCTTTCTTTGTGGAATCACTGGCATCGAGAACGAAACCATCAATAATAGTGCTGCCTATCTCCACAACTGGCTCAAGTCGCTTAAAGGTGATTCCCGCCTAGTGCTGGTCGCTGCTGCACAGGCACAGAAAGCCGTCGATTACATTTTGCCAAGTGGCATCACCAATGCGGAGGACTACGCTCAAGACTCAGACACCCGCGCGGTTGTGGAAGTCAAAAACTGAAAAGACGACTCCAGATGCGGTATCAGCATTCGCCGCATCTGGCGTCGATACTTCTTGCCGCTTCCTGTTCTTTCGTCGCCGATTTTTTTCATGCAGTGTTCATAGAGAAGAGGCTCTTCTATGAGGATTACGTTTGTATCCACTCCTGAGCTTCGAAGCTATACGGCGACGCAAAGCAGTTGTTGCTGCAATCTCTCCAACAAAAGAGTATTTCTTCATCGCTGTTTGTCCGGAATGCAACCCATGTGCCTTTGGCTAAGTGTAGACCATCGCGCCCCCTGATCGGGAATTCACGAGAGAGGCTTAGCGTCAAGAATGGTGCACCCCCAGCACCCGGCTAAAAAAGGTGCGCCCCCTTCTGCCTGTTGCACTTCGCACAAAGGAGGTCAACATTGTCGTCTGTTCCCGAACCTCCCCAGCTACGGCATCGGCCGTTCCGGGCGCGAGCTGAGAATAACGCGGTCCAGAGCGCTCGGATCGCTGGTTGGACTCAGAATCACGAAATTGAACTTCGACCCGTTCAGCAACTGAGCCAGAACTTCCTTCGCAGGCGCCGGACCGATGTCGGCCACGACTTGCTCTTGTTCCGCTCCTGCCGGAATGGCAATGTCCGCACCGGTTTGCTGGTGAATCTCGAAAAGAACTTCGGACAAGTTGGCTTTGTTGGAACTGACCGACAGCAGGCCACGCCGAAAATAAACTTCAAGCGCGGGCTTCAGTGGCGGCGAAATTGGCACCGAGGGATGGGCGCCCGAGCCATAGTCGGTAGTCACCAAGACTGGTCCGGAGGCCGAACGGCCGGCAGTTTCCGCGTCTGCACCTCCTCCGACCTTAACGATCACAGTTCTTCCCGAAGGAAAAACCTGGTAGGGCTGGGGACCGTTTAAGTCCAACACGACGCGCGTGACCGGCGGATTCGATGAAAACAAGCCCACACGCAGGCTCTTCACTTCTTCGCGGCTTAGCGCTTGATTGTGTAACTGAGCGCCGGGCACCGCGCCGACAAAATCCACCACCAACCGGTCGGGGCCAGTTAACACGTTCGTATGCGGGACGATGCGGTCGCTGGACTCGATCTCGATCTCGACCTGGCCTCGGCCGCGCAGCACTTGCACCCGGCGAATCGACTTCACGGCTTGGGTTTGGCACCCGGCCGGCACCGGAAAACATACTGTCGCCCATACCAGCAAAGCGGCAGCGGCTCTGAGAGAGCGGTTCATGAATACCTTAATTGAAGTCTTCCCGCCTAGCAGTCGCTTCGCTTCCTGCAGTCGTTGAATCTGTTCGTCTATCGCTGCGAATATCTTCCCGGTCCATGTGTTTCTCCCTGGGCTCGTTCGTGCCCCGAAGGATGGTAACACGACATCCGCTACATCTTCAGCTCTTCTACAGGCCTTTTGCGATCATTCAAACCACGTAAAGGACCCAAGAGCTTTCTGTCTCTCCGGATTGAGCCGCACAGGGTGCGGCGACCCAAAAAGCCATTCACGCCGTCGTCGCTCGCATGCATACTGCAGCGGTTTGCTGAGTGCATAGGCGAAGGTTGTCCTGTTGCATGGGTCAGCTCGTGAAAGAGCGTGGAATAATATTCCTCCATGCCATCGAAGGCGGTTGTGTTCGGCATTCGGACACAGTCGGCAACCTTGTGATAGCTGGCACGATCTCCACCATGATGAATCGCTGCCTTTAGAGACCAGTCGTTCACAACTCGCTCACAAGCGTGATGACCAGGCAACCATCAGCCGGATCGTCGACCCAATTGCAGCCACGGGCCTCAAAGACAAAGCAGAGGAACACGTAAGGTTTCTCGGGCCAGGCGCGAATGCGATCCGGACCTCACTCGGGACGATTCGTCGCTAAAGAATCTGACGGATCCCGGTGTCGAACGCCTTCTGAATCACATCCAGCAACCGGTAGCGTTTGACGGCCACACCAAAGTCTGGGCTAGCGGACTTTCCCTCGCGAATAGCCGCACGTCGAAATGTTCAAGTTGGCTACGGATTGTCCCTCGAAGGAGCGTCGGCAGCCGATCTCGTCAAATCGATGCAAGCCAAGAAGGGCCTGTGGCTCAGAAAGGAAAAGTCGCATGAAGCGCACCGAATATCCGTACTCCGGCCCATAGCGTCCAGCGATCTGCACAACTTGGTTTATCAAGCGGACTATCGGATTGTCCCCGCGGCTAATAGCACTGCGAGTTCGTGATCAAATGAATCTTGACTATGCCTTCTGCTCAAAAACTCGACACTCGCCACAAAGCGCTCACCCTGAATCTCGATCCATCCACCTTTGGCTCTTTCGCCGAAATCGGGGCCGGACCTGGCCGATAGCGCTGCGTCTACTGCCTCTGCCGGGACAATGATGGAACGAATCGGCGGCTGTGCGCAAGGTCAGATGTCACAACGGGGCTGTGGATTTCTTTAGACAGAAACTTCCGGACGGGTGGCTCTTGACTCTAGCGTCGACGATGAGAGAATCATCCTCTAGCTACTGGCAATCGACCTTGTTGTCCTGCGCGGCAGCGATCTGCCACTTACCGTCGCGCTTCAACCAGGTATCGGTCCAGACCTGGCACTGCTTCGCGTCCGGATGCGTCTTGTCCCATTTGCCGATGGCGTGCTCGCTGCCGTAAATGATGGCCACGTCTTCGCCGAAGAAGTGCACCCTGGCATCGTCGAGTGCGCAGCCGTGCGCGGAGTGTGGGCTTTTTTCGTCGCGCAGCTCATCCGCCTTGTTGTAGCGCTCGCCGCTAGTGCTGGTGCCCTGAAAATCGTCGGCCAACAACTCAGAGATAACTCCACTATTCGTGCAAACGCCTTCGGCCCACTTGCGCTCCATCTCGATCATGAACTTCGCGGTTTTGTCGTCGGGCGTGGCCCAATGGCTTTGCTGGGCATGGGCATGGGCGGCGGTCATAAGGATTACGACAGGCACATCAGGTGCAGAATTCGGTGACGCATCGTTCCTCCAGTATTGGAGTGACTATACAGCAAACTCAGTTGTAGAATTGCGCCGCCCGCTGATCGCCTTTCCGCGGCGCGGCTTCCGAATTCACTTTCAGTCAGAAAGGAGTCGCATGAGCACATCCACCAAAACTATGACCTCATCCACCAGCGTGGATACCAACCGTGCGTTCTGGGAACGCTTGTGGCGGACGGCCGGCATCCAGTCCATCGGCTGCTTCATCATCGCATACATCATCTACGGCTCTCAGCCGCGGGTCGGCGCATCGGCCGACGCACTCGTCGCGTTCTACGACGGCGGTCACATGCGGATTCTGATCGCGGCCATGTTTAACGGCTTGGCTGTCCTCAATCTCATGTGGTTCGCGGGGGCGCTGAGGACCACCCTGGCGGATGCGGGACAAGTCGGTTGGGGCGCGGCGGCGACCGCCTCCAGTGCCGCCCTCGGAGCGCTTTTCCTCCTGCTCATCGCGGTGGTCGCAGCCCTCGCCTACTCCATCGCCGGCTCGGGAAATCACATGCTCACATCGGGCCTGAACGACTTCGTATGGGCAGGCTTTGTGTTAACTTCGTTCCCGCGCGCGATGCTTATCATGTCCGCGGCGTTTGGACTCTGGCGGGCGCGGTTGATCTCGAACGCGCTCTTCGCGGCCGGGGTCGCTGCCGTCGTGCTCGTCTTGCTAGGCGGCACCACCTGGCTGAGCCGCGGATTCTGGGCACCGGACGGCGTCTATTCGCGCTTCGTCTCGCCCGCCATCGGCCTGGTGTGGGGCATGGTCGTGAGCGGGGTGCTCTTGACCCGAAGTCCTGCTACACGTGCTGGATGGTGAGGCCGACGCTGGCCCGCGATCAAGCTAGTAAGGGGAGCCGAAGGAGTTCGACATGAGTACGATTGGAACCAACGGGTCCTGGACGAACTTCAGGGTCGAATCGCCGTAACCCCAGATGCTGCCATGTGACGTTCGACCACCCTCCGATCAACGCGATCACGGCGACTGCCGTCGCCGAGGCTCAGTGACATCGTCGGCCTCATCGAGAGGTTGAACCATTTCAGGCCATGCAATTCAACTAAATCGAAAGTCAGATTTGTTGAATGCGGCATCCGAAGACACTCAGGCTGCTTTTGCCGATGCGGTGAATGTCGCCGCATTTTTCCTGACGAACTCCTGCACGCTCAGCGGCCGTTGCCCCGTTAACGTGAGCACGTCGTCCGACATTCGGTCGTACCATCCCGCGCGGTGCAGATCGGCCATTGTCGCGAGGTGGTTCACCAGGTGAACCGGCAAGCCGCGATCGAGCAGCGCGTCCCGCCACGGCTCGACCGGAATGTCCTGAAAGGTGATCGTGCGGCCAAGCGCCTTCGAATACTCCTGTGCATAGAAATGCATGTTCTCGGACTGCGGACCGGTTAGGTGATAGATCTTGCCGATGTGCGGCTGCGGGTTTTCGAGGAGCGTGGCAATCACGCGTGCAACGTCTTCCACTGCGACCGGCGAAGTCTTGCCCTCGCCGAACGGTAGTCTGATCTGATTTGATTCCCTGACCGAATCCGCAGTGACAATCAGCAAGAAGCCTTCGAGAAACACTGTCGGCCGCACGTGCACGACCGGCAGACCGGACCAGTTCAGCGCCTGCTCGGCGAGCCATTGCAGCTTGTGCTGCGGGCTCGCGGTAGTTTCGGTAATGCTCATCTGTGAGAGCGTCATCTGCGACATATTGATGAATGCCTTCACGCCGTGATGCTTCGCCACCGCCGCCGTATTAACCGTCGCGGCCAAATAGGCATCCGAAACCGACATGCCGAAGTACATCGTCTCGCACCCGGCAATCACCCTATGCATCGAATCGAGATCGAGCAGATCCCCGATCACGACCTCCGCACCCATGTCGCGCAATGCCTGCGCGCGTTCGTCTTCATTTCGCACCATCGCACGCACCGCTTTGCCTTGCTTCAGCAGCTGTTCGGTGATCGTGCGCCCTACCCCACCGACGCGTCCCGCCGCGCCGGTGACCAGAATTGGCTTTGCCATGTTTGTTTCCTCCTAAACGCGTGTCGCCGTTCCACTGTCAAGTTAATCACAACGTTGATGTTGTGGGCTGGCCCAGCCTTTCATCACTTTAATCCTCGAGGGTGCCCCGCTCTTGTCGCGTCTTTTTGCGACAGGGCGGGGATTTTGATCTCCATGAGTTAAGGATGCCAAGTCAAGTTCCCCGCTCCTGTCCCTGCAGGGACAAGGACGGGGCAGCCGCTGGATTTGAGATTTTATTCGGAAAGGATGGGCGAGCCCCTATCTCATCACTTCCGGCTCCATCGATCATTCTTGCCCCTGCGGCATCGGTGTTTGGAACCCATTGCCCGTTGCAGCAAAATGTGTCATCGGCGAACGGCGTGCCTGCGCGATACAGATTATGTGCAGGATCAGAAACAGTGGCACGGCGAACGTCGGAATGTAGCTCATGGGGAGCACGGTCATGGCTGCAGTGGGGATTCCATGCGGATCAATGACACCGGCGAGCGCGCCGAGGGCTAGGGCATTGACGAGGTCGGCGATTCCCAGAATCTGCCAGAACATAAAGCCTTTGCGATGCGCCGGGTTGGCCAGTCCAGGTTTAGCCAACCAAAGAGCCGCGAACGGTGCGGTTACGCCGATGGCGATGTCGCCCCATCCGGCGGACAAGGCGAAGAACGCGGGCAGAATCATATAGGTGCCGAGGACGAGGAACACAAAGCCGGCGATGCGCATGCTTTGCACCAGTGTGAGAGTGCGCGGGTTCAGCGACAGGACGAACTGCCGGAACCCCGGCGAGGACGCAAACCAAACCAGGAACAGCACGATGGGTGTGACCACGGCGATGCCGAACGCGATCGGCGGTGTGTGGGGAGCGTTCACGTAGAGGTGTAGTGCGGAAGAGGAGAGGGAGAAGACGAGCCAGGCTGCTAGTAGCCCGGCACTCAATTTGGCGTATTTGGACATGGCGAATCTCCTTATGCTGTGACCTCTGCGGTCACTTCGTTGGTTAGGTTCAAAAGTTTGTTCCAGTGCTCGTTCCCGAGCCGCGTACGCAACTCCTGCTGCACTTTCTCCCAGTAGGGAAGCGCGCGCTTGTATTCGGCCTTGCCGGCCTCACTCAAAGAGAGCCATCGTTCCCGGCGGTCCTTGCCGGATCGACTGGCGATCCAGCCTCGGCGCCCCATGATTGCGAGCGTGCGGGTCAGCGTGGTGCTATCTATGGCCAGAATCTCCCCGAGCGTTCCCTGGGAAACTTCTCCAGCGAGGGACAGGGCTTGCAGGAGAGTGAATTGCGTGGCTCTTAGGTCCAATGGCCGGAGAGCCGTGTCGTAGTGCTGGGTCAGCACGCGCGAGGCGCGGCGGAAACTCGCGCACATGCAAGAAAGAGCGAACGTCGCGGGTTTACTCATACCCCCAAATAGATGCATATACATCTATTGCGATTCAAGAAAGTCGTTCCATGTGCGAAGGTTGCGGGTTACGCTGAGCGCAGCTAAAGTAGGTGCGAGAGTTGGAGTTGCATATGAAAAGGGCCGCCGCGGTGGAATCCGCCTCTGCAATCATCGCCTCTTCGTCAATCGACGCGAGAATCAAGGAACTTGGGGACTGGCGCGGGAAGATGCTCGCGAAAGTGCGCGGGATCATACACGAGGCAGACCCTGAGATCGTCGAGGAGTGGAAGTGGGCCAAGGCCACATCGCCGGGGACTCCCGTGTTTTCCCAAGGCGGAATCGTCTGCACGGGAGAGACGTACAAGAACGCCGTCAAGATGACATTTGCCAAGGGAGCTACGTTGAAGGACCCTTCAGGTCTATTCAACTCCAGCCTCGAGGGGAACGTCCGGCGCGCCATCGACATCCACGAAGGCGAGAAGGTCGATGAGGCGGCCTTGAAGGATCTCATCCGCGCTGCAGTGGCGCTCAATCTCAAGGGCAAGGACAAGCCGAAGCCCAAGCTGAAGCTCCGGCCCCCGAGAAAGTAGTCGGCGACCCCCGGCCTACCTCAACATAGTGTCCACCGCACCTGTATTTACAGGTCAAAATCTGGTCAACCATCTACGATATACTGTCCCACGTCGGGCCTGGAAAATGCGCGCAAACACGATCGTCACGAAGATTCTTGAGCTGTCGCACGATAACCCAGAGCTGCTTCGAGAACTGGAGAGCTTCCGGCGAAACGTTACGATCATGTTCACCGACATCGCTGGTTCAACGGAGTTTTTTGAGAAATTTGGCGATGTGGCCGGGTTGGCCATGGTACATCGATGCAACCATCTCCTGCAGAAAATCGTGGAGGAGCACCACGGCCGGGTGCTCAAGGACATCGGGGATGCAATCATGGCGATGTTCGAAAGCTGTGATGAGGGGGTGGAAGCTGCCATCGAGATGCAGTCTCGCCTGGCAACTGCCAATCAGCAGCATCCTGCGGACGAGGAGGTGCGGGTCCGCATCGGTCTCCACTACGGAAGCGGCATCGTGAAATCGAACGATGTATTCGGAGACGTGGTGAACACGGCATCGCGCGTCGAAAGTGTTGCTGGGCCGGAGCGAATTGTCATTTCGGATTGCCTGCATCGCGAATTGCCCAAGGACAAGTATGACGTGGTCCTGCTGGGACAGTTTCGACTGAAAGGCAAAAGCTGTGAGAGGGAGCTTTACGAGGTCCGCTGGAACAAACAACTCACTACGACCGTGGCGCAGACGCACATGCTGGCTACCGCCCGCGCGGAGCCATTAAACGAACCGGTCAGGCTGCAGCATTTGAGCCGCATGGGCCGGGTGGACGGGGAGTATTCCGTTGCACAGGCAGGCTTGACGATCGGCCGGGCCGGAGCCGACGTAAACTTCCCGGATGATGCTGAGATGGAGCCTGTGCATGCCCAGGTTTTGGCGACTGGGGGCCAGGTGTGTGTGCGCGATTGCAGCGGTTCGGGAAATGTGTATGTACGGCTGGCTGCTGCTTACGATCTGGAAAACGATGATGTAATCATCATCGGAAGCCAGCTGCTGCAGTTCCAAAGGAATGCCGAGATATTGGTGGCAGCCACGGCCTTGGCCAAAACCCTTTCGGATGTAACCAGCTTGCTCAATGAGCCGGCAGCCAAGTTTGTGCGGCTGGGCCGGAACGATTCGGGTACCGTCGATGTCTATCCCCTCTCGGGCGAGGAGGTCAGGTTTGGCCGGGTCTCTGGGCAGTACACGTTCCCTGCTGACACCCTTATGAGCCGCGCCCACGCCCGGGTCTTCCAGCGAGGTGAAGATTTCTTTCTCGAGGACCTGGGAAGCCGCAATGGGACTTTCGTCAGGGTGCGCGGGGAGACCCCCGTACCCATTGGAACCAGCATCCTGGTAAGCCGCGAGATCTTTCGGATTGTCCACTGAAAAGGGGCGGGACGGATGCTTAATACTGTCCTCAGACGGCAGTTCCATGCTAACGTAGTCGCCATAAAAGTACGGGGTTTCTCTGATGCCCCGAAGGGCATCCACCCGACGGCCGCAAGCTGGCCGAGGCTTGGGGTCGGCGCGCTGCAGGTCTAAATGGCCACAAATGTACCCAAGAAGCTGGGTAAGTACGACGTCCTGGATGTGGTAGGCCGGGGAGGGATGGGGATTGTCTACAAGGCAATCGACCCCGGTATAGGACGGCTGGTGGCTATTAAGATGATGACCGCCGGCTTTGCCGATGACCCCGACCTGTTAAAGCGCTTTTATCGCGAGGCCCAGTCCGCCGGCAAGCTGCAGCATCCCAATATCGTTACCATTTACGACCTGGGCGATCAAGACGGCAATCCCTACATGGTGATGCAGTTCTTGGAAGGTGAGAGCCTGGACTCGATCATCGCCTCTCGTCGACCCGTCTCCCTCGAGCAGAAGCTGAATACCGTGATTCAGGTCTGCAACGGGCTCAGTTACGCTCATCAGCACAATGTCATTCACCGCGATATTAAGCCGGCGAATGTCATGGTGCTCAAAGATCTCACGGTCAAGATCGTTGACTTTGGGATCGCACGCATCGGCAACGAAAACGTGACGCGCCCCGGGCAGTTGATGGGCAGCGTCCCGTACATGTCTCCCGAGCAAATCAAGGACAAAGCCTACGTTGATGCGCGCACCGACATCTTTTCGGTAGGGGTATTGCTGTACCAATTCTTAACGAATGCGCTTCCGTTCGACGGCAAAGATATGGGAGCCATTCTCCTCAAGATCATTCATGATGCTCCTCCGCTGCTGAAGACATATCTTCCCGCATACCCCGCGGAATTGGACGCTATCATCGCCCTCGCTTTGGCCAAGAATCCGGAGGAACGCTACGCCACCGCGGACCACCTCGCTTTCGACCTCACGCGAGTGCAGGAGGAACTCAAGCGCGACATGGTGGTCGAGTACCTGAAGTCCGTAGACAGCCTGGTTGCCGAAGCGCAATGGAATCAGGCCAAGGAGCAGATTCTACAGATTTTAAGAATCGACCGGCAGAATTCCCGGGCCAGTGAACTGCTGCGCAAGGTAGAACAACAGATCCAGACTCAGAAGCGCAGCGAGCAGGCGCGGGAGTTGCGAGTGCAGGCTGAACAAGCTATCGCGCGCGAGGAGCTGGGAGATGCCCTTAGATATCTCGACAATGCCGTGGAACTCGACAGCGGCAGTCACGAACTCCGCCAACTGCGCGACTCGGTAGCCGAACGGAAAGCGAGGGGAGATCAGCTGGCGGCTTTGCTGCATCGCGCGGAATCGGCCCGCGATACCGGTGAGTTGGAAGAAGCGCAAAAAGCAGTGGCGGAGGCGCTGCTCCTCGAGCGCGATAACCGGGAAGCGCAAGCCCTCAGCGTCATTATTGCCCGCGAGATTGCGGAACACAGCAAACTGAAGCAGGTCCAAGGCTTGCTGGATGAAGCCCGCAAGCGAATTGCGTCGCGCAGCTTTACGGCGGCATTGGAGGTACTCAAGAAGGCGGATGTGCTCGCCCCTGCTGCTCCGGGCATAAAGGAATTGGCCAACCTGGCCACCAGCGGCCAGGAGCAAGAGAAGCGCCGCAAGCAACTGGAGGGGTTCAATGCGGAAGTAGAGGAGGCCCTGAGTCGCGACAATTTTGTGCTGGCTTGCGCCAAGGCAGACGCAGGGCTGCAAATTTTTCCGGAAGACCGCGGCCTGCTCAAGCTTAAGAGGTTGGCCGACAAACAACGTCAAGCGAGCGAGAAGCGCGCGTATGTGGAAGGACAAGTTGCCGCCGCCCGGCAATTGCTGGATTCAGCCAATCCGGACCAATCGCTGATTCCGCTGGAGGAGGCGCTAAAGAAGTATCCGCAGGAACCAGCCCTGGTTTCCATGTTGTCAGTGGTCAAGGAATCGCTGGCACGGCGGCGGGAAGAACAACGCAAAGCAGATTGCATTCAGAGAGCCAAAGACGCAATCCGGCGCAAGGCTTACACCGAAGCCATCGAAACCCTGGAAGCGACACGACAGGAGATTCCATCGAGCGATCTGGACGACCTGCTTCAATTTGCCCAGGAGGAAGCGGCCAACTACGCCACACGACAGAAGATCGACGCGGTGGCGGACCAGGCCCGTCAATTCATTTCCGCCGACGAATACCAAAGCGCCATCGATCTGCTCGCAGCTACTTTAGAGGAAATTGCCGACGACGAGCTAAGCATCATCCTGGAGGACGCCCGCCGGCGTCTGCAAGAACGCAACCAGAGAGTTCAGGAAACCGTCACGACCGCAGAGCGCTTGCTGCGGCACGATCGCTACAGCGAGGCTGTGAGATTTCTTGAGGCACAGTTCGAACCGTGTGGCAAAGCTCCTGAAGTCGCGGCTTTGCTGGAGCAGGCGCGGCGCGACCTCAATCGCCTGCAGAGCTTCTCCGTCACGAAGGAAAATGCTCGCGATGCCTTGTCCAAGAATGATTTTGCGGGCGCTATCGCGATTCTGCAGGAGTTTCGGGACAAGTTCGGCGAGACGCAAGACGCAAGAGTTCTACAGCAGGAGATCGAAGTAACCCGTTCGCGGGTAGCCACGGCTGCCATGGAGAAGGCTCTCCCCGATGTTCGAATGCTCCTGAAGGTGCGTTCCTTCGAATCAGCCGAAGGCATTCTGGACAATCTCTCGCAATGGGGTTCATATGCTGCCCCCGCTGTGAAAGAACAGTATGAATCGCTACTCGCTCTTGTCACGCGAGTCAAGGCACAACGCGCCGCCAGCGAGTTGGCTGAAAGACTGAACCAGGCACGAGTCGCCAACGAACCTACCGCTGCTACGGATGGCTCGCCACAACGAGAAGCCGCCGGGGTTGAGATCGGTTCAACTGATGCGATGAGCCGCAGTCAGCTTGAGGTCATTCTCGGGGAAGTTGTGCAGATAGGGGACCATTATCAGGACAACCAGAAGGTACTGTCTGCCATTCAGGACTTCAAGCGACTGCTGACTTTAAGGATTGGCGAACTGGAAGAGAAGATTCCTTCCGAGCCGGCGCCAGTCGTGCCAGGGTCGGAAGTAGCGACAGACAACACGCAATCTGATCTCGCCCTCACTGAACAATATGCGGAAAGCGCCCCGCCGGAAGCCGCTGATAAACCCGAGCATTTTGCAGCGATTGACGCTGCTGAGGCGTTAAGACAATCCGAGCAGGAGTCGCTCCGTCAGCAAGAGGCGGTGCGTCAGCAAGAGGCGCTCGGCAACAGGAGGCGCTCCGTCAGCAAGAGGCGCTCCGGGAACAAGAGGCTATGCGCAATGCCGTCGAGCAGGCGGAGGATCTGCTGAGCCGGGGTCAGGCGATTCTGGCGGTGGAGATCCTGCAGCAGGCGGCAGCGCAATACCCCGGACAAAGTCAAATCGACGAACTACTGGGCTTGGCGGAATCTCGCGCACGCGAGCAGCAGATCGTTGCAATTGAACGTCAAGTCGACGCTCAGGCCAGTCAAGGTCAGTTTGACCAGGCGTTGAGCACTCTTGAGGACGGACTGAAACAATTTCCCGAGGCGGAGCTTCTGAGGAAGGCTCGGGAATCGGTCTCTGCTGCGCGGCAGCGAGCGGAAGTGCTGGCTGAGGCACGGCGTCTTCGCGATGGTGGTGAGTTGCGCGCAGCACTTGAGCTCGTCGAAACAGGCCTTCAAACTTCGCCCGATGATCGCGAACTGAATTCCCTGAAGCTTCAGATCGAATCCGAGCAGGCGCAGCGGCAGCGTCAGGAAGCTATCGCCAAGGCCACCGAAAAAGCGCAGAAGTACCTGCGAGACGGCAAGACAGCGCGGGCAATTGAAGTGCTTCAACTGTGCGGCAATCAATTCCCGGGTGACGATAGCGTCTCGAAGCTCTTGCGGGTCGCGGAAGAGCGCCTCCGCATTGAAACCGAGCAAGCGCAGCGGCGCCATGAAGCCATCGCCAAGGCAACGGAAGAAGCTCAGGGGCATCTCAGAGACGGCCAGACGGCACAAGCAATTGAAGCGCTTCAACGATGCCGGAAGCAATTCCCGGATGACGAGAGCATCTCGCAGCTCCTACGCTCCGCGGAAGAGCGCCTCCGCAATGAAACCGAGCAAGCGCAGCGGCAGCGTCAGGAAGCCATCGCCAAGGCAACCGAAAAAGCGCAGAAGTACCTGGGAGACGGCAAGACGGCGCGGGCAATTGAAGTGCTTCAACGATGCAGCACTCAATTCCCGGACGACGAGAGCATCTCGCAGCTCCTGCGCTCCGCGGAAATGCAGCTCCGCGCAGAATTGGAGTTGAAGAGCATTCGGACTCGGGCGGAAACATTGGTGCGCGAAGGGCAGGAAGAAGAAGCTGTAATTCTGCTCGAAAAGAATTTAGCGAAGGACCCGGCATTCGGGGAGTTGCTGACAACTGCGCGCAGCAGGCTGAACGCTAAACGTCGCGACGAATTGCTCAGCCAGGCCGTCCAGTTCCAGCGACAGGGCCGTTACGCGGAAGCGTATGGCTTGGTGCAGCAGGCTATGCGGCAGTACGGGTCGACCCCAGCCGCCAGCGATCTCGAACGGATCCTGCAAGATCAGATTGAGGCCGAACGGCGCCAAAAGTCCCATGATGCCGATCGGGACGAATTGCTGGCGATTGAGCGGCAAGTTCCCACTACAAAGCAATCGAAACTGAAAAAGCTTGCCGCCGAGGCACAGCAGATCGCTGCCCCATATTCGGCGGACGACGAAGTTGCCGTCATCGCCTTGCGCATCTGCCGGCGGATTGATTCGCAGATCGCCACGGCCGCCCCGCCCAAGCCAATTCCGGTCCGCCCGCTCGCTGCAGGTGCAGCGGCGATCCTGGTGGTCGTGGCGGGGATCGTAATCGTACCGCGCCTATTGCGTGTCACAACAGTTCCAGTGGAAATCCGCAGTGATCCCCCTGGAGCCTCGGTTCGTATTGGGGATCGTTCATGCCTTACTCCGAATTGCCGGCTTGATCTCAAACCGGGCCAATATCGGATCGAAGCCCAGTTGAATGGGTTTAAGCCGGTCGAACAGAATTTGACGGTGGATTCGGGCAAGCAGATTGAGCCCATAAATCTGAGGATGCAGCCGGTTCCGCCGCCGCCCCAACCCGCCGAAGCCAAGTCTGCCGCGTCGGGAACCCTCGTGTTGAAAGCCGGATTGCCGGACGCGCTTGTCTCCGTTGATGGCGTACCGCTCGGGCGCACCGACGCGAAGGGTGTATTCAGCGCGCAGGTCGAAGCCAGAAGCCATCAAATTCGAGTGGATAAACCCGGATACACGCCCGCGGAGCAGCAAGTTGATGTTGCCAGCGCAGCTTCCAGTCGACTTACCGTCAAGTTGGAGCGGGCGCCCATGGAGGCCAAGACGGAAAAGGCCGCGCCGGCCGAAGCAGTGGCAAGTGGTGCTCCGCCTCCCGCAGAAAAACCGCAGCCGCCTCCAGTGACCCCGGCACCGACAGTAGACCCAGAAGCCCAGGATTGGAGCCGGGCTAGCGGCGCCTCGGATCCGTCGCAGCTCGAGGAGTACCTCAAGAAATACCCGAGCAGCCCTCACAAGGCGGACGCGGAATCGAGATTGCAAGATCTGGTTTGGGCGGGCACGAGCCGGGAAGATGTGGCAGCGCTGGAAGGTTACCTAAAGCGCTTTCCGAAGGGCCCGCATGCGAGCGAAGCGTCCGCCCAGATTGAGGCCAATCGCTGGAAGAACCTGGACAAAAACGATCGCCGGGCTCTGACCGACTTCCTGGGTAAATATCCCAATACCACACATCGCAACGAGGCCCAATCGTTCCTGAATGAAATGGATTCGCGAGACGCCGATACGAAAGGCATACAAACGGCCTTAGATAAGTTCAACGCTGCTTTCGAACATCAGCAAACGCGCGAGTTGAAGGACATTTGGCCGACCGCTACCAGCAAGTATCTCGAACAGCTTCATCCTCCCGCGGGATACAAGGTTGTCTTCATCCTGAAACCAAGGACACTAGAACCTGTCATCCAAGCGGGAACGGCAGCGATTTCATGTGATTTGACGACGGAGACAACCCAGCCCGGAGGCCAAATGAAAACGAATAAGAAAGTGGTAACCGTTCGCCTCCGCAAGACTGGGGACCGGTGGCTTATTACCGACCCATTCGGGCAGTAGTTGCCGGGCGAAATTTCGTAACTCAAATCCCGAAGCTGCCGTTCAGAACGTGTAGCTCAACCCGTAGAGCGGAGTGGCGCGTGCTGTAAGACCGTTGTTGTCGAATCGAACCAGCATGTTGAATGTGCCCACCAAATTACCGACAATGCGTGCCTTATAGCCGAACGCACCGCTGTACTGTCCGAAGGACGTCTGACCGCCGTTCGTGAACCCCGTCGCAGTTACGAGCGGCGCACTCGAAGTCTTCGTGGTTTGCGGGAGAGGGACGTTCGCTACCGATCCAGTTGTCAGGTTTTCAATGCCGTGAATCCAACCGATCTGATTCCCGAGGATGTCAACGACGACAGTATTATGTCGTCCCAAGGCTACCTCAGCCCCCACGGCCCACGAGAATACGTCGGGCAGGTAATCCTTTGATGATGTGAGTGGTGGTGCCAGGGCAGAGACCCCATCGGCCAACGTTACGGTCGTGCCTCCGTTGATCCCTCCTCCCAAAATGCTCTTTCCAGCGAACTGCCATCCCACATTTAGATGGGGTGAGAAAACGATGCCATTGCTCCACGGTTTTGTGTACAGCGAGAGTGCGGCAAAGGGTTTGAAGGCGACCGCGCCGGTCCCCAGAAAGTTGCGTTCATCCCCTGTTGGCAACCGCAAGTCGGCTCCCAGTGCGAGCGCGACTTTGCGGCCTTCGAGTACGTTCCCTTTGAATCGCAGCAACATGTCCCCAAACCCGGTCTTAGCGAAACTGGAGAAACCGATCTGCGAGAGTGTCAGGCCACTCCCGTTTGCCGCTCACTCGATCAACGGCGGTGAACCAGGCGTAAACGTATCTATGCACCAGCAATTCGGTTGGGTGATACCGGCTTGATCGCCCACTCCGTCCCCAACGTAAATAAGCCCATTGTAGGTCTGTGACGAAAAAGCGGCGTGAACCACGGGGAGCCCGACGGACACATCGATACGGTTGGTGACACCGTAGGTGAGGAACGCGACATTTTGTGAGAGCCGAAGATCCATCTTGACATTGATCGTGGCCGGAAACGTCACAAGGGTCTGTCCGCCGGCTTGAAGGGTAGTTGCAACACCACCCTTATCCAACATCGTAACGGGGTTGAGAGAGCTGCCCATTCAGGGAAGTGAAATGAAAGTTCTGGCTCGAAACTCCAATGTAAAGCTTGTGCTTGCCGATCGTCTCGGCCCGTTCGGTGAAGATGGGCCCCAGCGAGATGCTTGAGGGCAGCTCGGCTCCTGTCACCGGGTCCGTCTTGGTAATCACTCCGGAGGCGGGAGATGCGAGAGGCAATACCGACAACGCCGTCGCAATGCTGCCGTTGAGGCTGCCGGCCAATCCGAAGATGCCCCCCCAGCCTTGAAGCTGCCCGAATTGTTGAGGTTGCAAGTACCTTGGACCTTGAGGTCACACGGCATCCCGTTGTAGCTGGTGACACTCGCAATTGTCCCCGCAAGAGGCGAGGGGGGCTGGACTATGGCGGAATACGGCAAAACATCGAACACATCGGGGGCGTTCGATTGTGCCTAAGCAAATCCCACAAGCGACAGAGACAGAAGAAGAAGCGCAACTCTTTTCGTCAAGAGCCACCTCGCAGATTGGCAGGGTTGAGGGCTGAATTATACAACATCAATGCTGAGTCCTTGCAAGAGCCTGCGCTCTCATCGCCCCGTTTCGATCCGTGCGGTCTTCACCGCTGCGGGATAGAATGGGTTTGACCTTCTGCAGCGGGGGAGAACTATGCACTTCGAACAGTTTTATCTGGGCTGTCTGGCGCATGCGTCCTATATGCTGGCCTCGGAGGGCGAGGCGGTTGTGGTGGATCCGCAGCGCGACGTGGAGATTTACTTCAGGCTGCGGAGACGAACCGGGTTTCCATTCGCCACATTTTCGAGACTCACCTGCACGCTGACTTCGTTTCCGGACACAGAGAGTTGGCGGAGAGAACCGGCGCGCACATCTACATTGGCGCGCAGGCAGGTGCGACATTTCCCCACGTAGCGGTTGAGGACGGTTTCCAACTGCAAGTGGGAAAAATGCGCATCACTGCTCTGGAAACGCCGGGGCATACCCCGGAGAGCATGTGCTTCGTACTTACAGACGAAGAGAAGTCTCCCGCACCTTGGGCCGTTCTAACCGGCGATACATTGTTCTTAGGGGACGTGGGCCGTCCCGATCTTTCCAAGCGCTATACTCCGGTGCAACTTGCGGGCATGCTCTATGACAGCCTGCACGACAAGATTCTTAAGCTGGCCGATGATGTTCTGGTTTATCCCGCACACGGAGCCGGTTCGCTTTGCGGGCGCAACATGCGGGCCGAGCGCGTCTCCACCATCGGCACCGAGCGGCTCACGAATTACGCGTTGCAGATCAAGAGCAGGGAAGAGTTCGTTACGCAATTGACCAGCAACCTGCCGGCTCGTCCGGCGTATTTTTGCAGGATGCGGAAATCAATCGCACCGGAGCGCCGGCCCTCTCCGATCTGCCGGCCTTGTCTCCGGTCGAACCTGCCCAGCTGAAAAATCTTTTGGCAGAAGGAGCGATCGCGCTGGACGTTCGTCCGGGCGAACAGTTTGCGGCGGGGCACGTGCCGGGGTCGGTGAACATTGCGTTGTCAGGACAGTTTGCTTCGTGGGCGGGGGCGTTGCTGGGTCTGGCAGCGTGCCCGGTGCTGATTGCGGAATCGTACGAGGCAGTTTCAGAGGCACGAATGCGACTGGCACGCGTCGGCCTCGAGGATGCCCGGGGATACCTCAAGGGAGGCGTCGAAGCATGGAAGCAGGCGGGACTTGACTTGGCTGCTCTTCCGCAAATTAGTGTTGAAGCTCTCACTGGTCAGTTGCAGAAATCCAACCTGCAAGTGCTTGACGTTCGCCGCGAGCCGGAGTGGGAAGTCGGGCACATCGAAGGCGCGACCTGGTGGCCGCTCGATAACTTCAAAGTCGCTCCGCCCGAAATTGATCGCAATATTCCCATTGCCGTTCACTGCAAGGGAGGGTATCGGAGCATGATCGCTTGCAGCCTGCTGCAGCGAGCCGGTTTTCAGAACGTGGTCAATGTAGTGGGAGGGTTCGACGCCTGGCAGCAAGCGAAACTGCCGATTGCTACGGAGAAGCCGGTGGAGGCCTGAGGCGGTTGCGACGGGTGCGGGCGCGGGTTCTGAGCGTTATCGCCCAGATTATGTAGATTGACTGCTAACAATCTTCTGTCGGCGGTAGACTCTTAGAGAGCGAGTCTGAGGTTTGGCCTAGGATGAATATGGGAACGACCAGCGAGTGCGTACAGGCTCTTCCCAGTGACAGTCAGTGATAGGACGACCTCAAAAACCGCGTTGGCAATCCTCCGTGCTCAGTATTGGGGTTGCGATAATGACGCTCCCGCTTGCCGCTGGCATGGCGGTGATTCTATGGCGCCGGTTTAATTGGGAGCGGCTCAGCCCAACCCTCGGTTTCGGCCTCCTCTTCCTAGCATTCATAATCCTCGCGGTCGACTTCTACATCCTAGTGACGTGGGTCTTTCTTGTGCATCCGCCGGAAATCACCAAGAAGCTCTTAAGCAGCAGGGAACTGCACAGGAAGAAAAATGAGTTTTTCAACAATTTGCCAAAATGATTATGCTGGAAGCGACCCACAATGAAAACTGCCAAACTAGCCAAGTCCTACCGCATCGACGACGGCAAGCATTTCCGCCTGAAAGACTTCGATCCCGCCGACACCGGGCACTGGAAGTCGGTCGAGGAAGCGAAAGAGCGCGTACAGGAAGACATTGCACGCATGCGGAAGTTACAGGACAAGCTTTACGCCCAGGATTGCTGGTCTGTGTTGCTCATCGTTCAAGCGATGGACGCCGCCGGAAAAGACGGCACCATCAAGCACGTCATGTCTGGAGTGAATCCGGAGGGTTGCCAGGTGTACTCGTTCAAGGTGCCATCGGCGACCGAATTGCAGCATGACTTCCTGTGGCGCACGACGCAGCATTTCCCAGAACGCGGCCACATCGGGATTTTCAACCGCTCCTATTATGAAGAAGTTGCTGATCGTGCGCGTGCATCCCAAGGTGCTCGAGGGCGAAAACCTTCCGCCTGCGCTGGTGACGAAAAATATCTGGGAAGAACGCTTCGAAAGTATTCGCAACTTCGAGCGGCACATGGCGCGCAACGGCACGGTGATCCGCAAGTTCTTTCTGCACGTTTCGAAGAAGGAGCAGAAGCGGCGCTTTCTGGCGCGGCTGGAGGAGCCGGAGAAAAACTGGAAGTTCTCCGCCGCGGATATTCACGAACGCGAATATTGGGACGACTATCAGAACGCCTACGAAGACATGATTCGCAATACGGCGACTAAGCACGCTCCGTGGTACGTCATTCCCGCGGACAACAAGTGGTTCACGCACCTGGCAGTTTCGGCGGCCGTCGTCGAAACGCTGGAAGAGCTTGACCTTTCCTACCCGAAGGTTGACGCCGCCAAGCGCAAAGAACTCCAGGCGGCTCGCCGACTGCTCGTGAAGGCTTAGTGGCAAGCGGTCAGTGGTCAGTGGCCAGTGGTCAGTGGTCAGTAAACCTCTTTCTTACTGAATGACCACCGACCACTGACCACTGGCCCCTTGCTGCGCCTGTTACTTTCGTGCCACCGGTATGGCACGGACGGGCCTTGTCCGGCCGCAATTCCACTGCTATTTTGCCGATAGTGATGCTGATCCTCCCCTGAGGTGAATGGCTGGTTCGGATCGAGAGGGTATCTATGAGGTTCATGCATCTGTGTTACGCAGCTTTGGGCTTCGCGGTGGCTCGCTGGGTATTCCGGCGCGAGCCGGTGGCTGATCCGGTTTCGCGTTTGCGGGCTTCGGGTCTTCTTTAGAAGTTTGGGGCCAGGGTTGGGCGCGCGCCCCGTTGCGCCTCCATTTCGTCCGCGCGCGCCCGATGTACCTTTCCACGTGCAAGACCTAGTACTAAAGTTTGCCAGGGTAACCTGCGCTTCGCCGTTCCTCTCACTACAATCTCCGTAGGACTTTGACTTGTCATCCTGAGGCGGGCGCTTTTTTGCCCGCCGAAGGATCTGGGCGACCCGCGCGAAGCATCGCGCTCTTTGCGATGCATAAATCGCGCGCCTGGCTCGCTTCCTTATATTTATTGTGCCAACACCTACCCCAAACCGCCTGAAGTTGGCTTTGCTGGGCTCAGCAATGCTCCTCTTCGCCCTGCCCTCGTGCCTTACCGCACAGGACGCGGGCGACGCTCCCCTGGGAGACGTGGCTCGCAGTTTTCGCAAAAAACCGGCTGCGTCGGAAGTTGTCATCGATAACGACAATCTGTCGAAGGTAGTGGACGACGCCGAAAGCCGGCGCGCGGCCGGTTCATCGCTGGTGTTCTCGCTCGATTCCTCAGCCAAGAACTTTCACGTATCCACGCCCGATGTCACCTGCAGTCTTTCCTTCAGCGCGAAAACCAGTTCGCTGCTCTCCGATCCGCAAATGCTGGACGAGTTGCCGCGCACGGAACTCGCGAAGCTGGACGGACCGGCAACCATCGACGGAGATTCATTGCAGGTTTCGATGCATAACGGAACCGCGTGGGAGCTGCGCGAGGTAGTGATCGGCCTGACCATTGTGAAACGCCTCGACCCGGGAAGCGCGAGCAATTTTGGACAGGCGCGGATTGTTCCCGCGGTCGCAGGCGCTTCCCCGCAGCAAGTGCCCGACTCGTTCCAGAAGCAGCCTGACGTAACCCTGCTGCTGCGTGTGAAGGGATCGGCCGCTCCGTCGGCGACCGCAATCTTTCGCACGTCCTTGAATTTCGCTCTCTTTCCCGACCAGGATTGGCACTGGGCAATCGTGAAGGCCAAAGGGATTCCGCCTCAGCCTGCGCCCGAGGCGGTGACCATGACGCAACCTGGAGGCACGGACCAGCCTGCCGCTGCAGCACCCGACCCGAGCACGAACACCGCAACGCCGACCCAGTCTCCGCCGAAAGAATTCCAGTAGTTCCAAGATGCAAAACTTTTTGTCATTCCGAAGCGCGCCGAAGGCGCACGAGAGCCTGCTGTCAGCATGTAGCGGCACGGAACATGTAGCGACGGCCGCCTCGGCCGTCAGCTACGACGGCGACCGTCAATACTTGCAGAAGAAAATTTCTATCATGGTTCCATGGTTTTGTGCGCTCTTCGGTTTCTGCCTTTACTCGTATGGTCTCTGGCAGGTTCATCCTGGCACGAATCATGGTGGATTGGGTTACTGCTGTTTCTTTGTCAGCATCGGGACTTGTTTGTACGGCATCTATGGAATACTCCGCTGGTCGTTTAGCGGATTCTAGTTTTGGTTTTTCAGTAAAGAGCTTATGCTTGATTTCACTGATGTCCGAGCGGATTTTTTGAAATAGATCGGTCACGTATTCGTAGGGTTTTGTCATATGAAGCAACCTGAAACGGAGAGGGCCCGGTAGCGCTGGAGAACTTCAAGAGGCTGGCGACCGCGATTTTACAGCCTCCGGCGAAAAAGAAGAAGAAGAAGAAGGCCCCTGAAAGACTGGCTTCTAGTACCCTCCTTTGATTTCCCACACCCGTCCACAGCCCAACTGTGACGTCTGCCCTTGCGCACAGCCGACAATCGGCGCAACATTGCCCCAGCAGAGGCAATGGAGCCAAGACGCGGCGCCCGAGCGGAAATCAGCACGAAGTACTTTATCCGCAAGATTTTACCCGTAAGTGATTGATTCCAATATATTATTTCGTGTTTTCCTGCTAACTCAAAGATTCCAAAAGACCGAGCGGGAGGGGGTACCGCCGGGTAGTAACTCCTTCCCAAAACAGAACGTCAGCCCGCCTCGACAGCAGATCTTAAATTGTTTTGTTCGTTCGGTTTTCTTCTCTGCGTCTCTGTGCCTCTGTGGTGAAAAAGTCTTGGCTGGCCGCCGTGCTAAACTGACCTCGAATCCCACTCCAAGGACAGGCGACAGGCGATGAAATTTGGAGTCATCATTTTCCCCGGCTCTAACTGTGACCACGACGCGTTCTGGACCATTGAACAGGTCGCACAGTCAGCCAGTCACTTTTCTCTGGCATGAATCACATGACCTGGAGAACTGCGATGCCATCATCGTCCCCGGAGGGTTTGCTTTTGGCGACTACCTGCGCACCGGCGCGATTGCGAAGTTCTCTCCGGTGATGGAGTCGGTGCGCCGCTTTGCCGACGACGGAGGCCTGGTATTGGGAATCTGCAACGGTTTTCAGATCCTGTGCGAGTCGGGCCTTTTGCCGGGAGCACTCATGCGCAACACCGGATTGAAATACGTCTGCAAGCCGGTGCAGGTCCGGGTGGAGAATGCTTCCACTCCCTTCACCAACGCCTGTTCGCAGGGAGAAGTGTTAACCATCCCCATCGGCCACATGGAAGGGAACTATTTCTGCGATCAGGCGACATTGCATGAGTTGCATCGCGACAACCGCATCGTATTTCGCTACTCCACGCCGGCTGGTGAGATTTCGCCGTCCGCCAACCCGAACGGTTCTCTGGACAATATCGCCGGCATCTGCAGCGCTGGCGGCAACGTAGTCGGCATGATGCCTCATCCCGAACGCTCTTCCGAACCCGCACTCGGCGGCACCGACGGAATGAAAGTGTTCCACTCCATGGTGGGCGCCATGGCAGACCGTAAGTTTACCTAGTACCTAGTACCGAGTATCGAGTACCGAACAAATACACATTTCTGCCTTGTCTCCGGTTTGTTCTAGGTACTGGCTACCAGGTACTGGGTACTCAAAGCCACGTTTTCCACTCCATCCACACAAATATTGTTTGATAATTTGCAACCTTGGTGCTAGTGTCTCGCCGAAGCTGCTTCCTCCCTTCGCCCCCGGAATTTAAAACGTGCAAACAAATGCAAGGGAGGAGTGTGCCCGATGACGGCGAAGCAGATTCTCGATGCCTTTTCTGAAACGTTAATGCAGGATGAACGGATTCTCAGCCCGCGAGAGCGGGAATTGTTGATGAGCCTCCTGCAAAACTCCAGGAGCAGTCTCCAGCAGCAATCCAGAAACACAATCGGCGGTAAACGCAACCATAGCTCGCTCGGTGGGTGAAACCGTTGCGCAACGCGCCTTCGCATTGTTAGGCGGCAGCATTGTGGAGCAGATCCTGGCTAACTCGGGATTCCCTGCCGGGACAGAAGAGCACATGCCCGCCACGGTTCCGTTCGCTGGCGCCCCCTCGGGCGCACCGCAGCCTCCGCAAGGACCGAGGCCGCACATCCGTACACCGCAGCCCCCAGAAAGCCTTCGGACGCACCGCAGCCTCCGCAAGGACCGCAACCCGGGGCCTGGAGGAATTGCTCCGCATCCGTCAGCGCTTTCCGTCCATTAAGCGTTCCTGTGAAACAGGGAGCCAACAAAGCCACACTGACTCGGGCAAAGGCGTGGGAGTTCTGGATGCTCCTGCGAGCGTGCAGGCACAATGCGTTGTTCTGGACGAGTTCCTGGCGCCGCAAGAACTCGACGAACTGATCAGCTACGCGCTGCAGCACGAGGCAGAGTTTCAAAGCAGCGGTGTAGTTTCGCCCAGCGGAGATCCAGGAGTGATCGATTACAACCATCGTCGCTCGCGGGTGCTCATGGATTTGGGAAAGCATGAGCAAGTCATCCTGGAGCGAATCCGCGGCGTGCTGCCCAGGGTGCTCGATCAGCTTGGGATCGAAGAGTTTCCGGTCACGCGTGTAGAGGCTCAAATCACCGCCAGCAATGACGGCGACTTTTTCGGCGCGCACAGCGACGATTCGCACGAACTGATCGCCGCTCGCCGCCTTACGTTCGTTTACTTTTTCCATCGCGAACCACGCCAGTTCGAAGGCGGGGAGTTGCGTTTGCACGATTCGCGGGGGAGCGACCGGCTTGTCGGCAGTTACCAGACCGGCGGTTATCAGACGGGTGGTTATCAGACGATCATGCCGCAGCAAAACCAAATCGTGTTTTTCCCGTGCTCACTTTTGCACGAGATTACGCCAGTGGAGTGCCCATCCCGGGCTTTCGCTGACGGCCGCTTTACCCTGAACGGATGGCTACACGGCTAATGGCTACACAGCTAAAAGACACGGCATGGCTGGAATGGATCGCAAGCCTGATGGGGGTGGGGTCGCGGCAAACCCTTACCGCGACCCGACCTCCCGGCCAATTTCATTGCCTGCTTGACGAGTTGCCGTTGCATTTGATTCCGCAACGGCAGCTGCAGTCACAATGCTGGTGGCTGAGCTTTTCTCCGCAGCGGTTATTCCTCAATCCGCAGTGTTTGGTCCTGCCCGCCGGGCGGGTGCCGGCAGAACTCGAACCGCATCGGGATTTACTGAAGAATTTTGACTTGCAGGGAGCAATAGCATGGGTACGCGACCCGGCCACTGGCTCTCTGAATCCATTTTGGCTGGGCCCTCGGACTGGAAGCGGCGGTTTCGCGTCTTCGGGCGGGAGAACCTGTGCCCGCTTCCACTCCGGCAGGCGTGTGCATGTTGCTGGCTGGCGCCGGCATTCTGACTCCGGAGGGCTATGCCGAGCGCCGTCTCGCCGAGTGGGCCGAAGTCGTCAACAAAGGCGCTCAGTACTTTCGAGAAAACGGATACGTGCCTCTCGCCCACTTGATTCATCCTTTCAATCTTGCGGCACTACGCCGCTACTACCGGCATGCCATCCGGCAAGGGGTCATTTGGCTTGGCGATGAGCAGAGTTCGCGGCGATACGTAGCCCACAATGAGGCGGTGGCCCGATTCTTCCATCACCAGATTGCGAACGCCGTCAGCGCCATCGTGGGAGAAGCAGTGAAGCCGTCTTATGTCTACTTCGGCTCTTACTTGAGCGGCGCCGAACTGAAGAAGCACACTGACCGGCAGCAGTGCGAGTTCAGCGTTACGTATGTCTGGATTTTTCCCCCGAACCGGAGCTGGCAACCTCTTGGCCCATTCGTCTGGATACTCCGGAAGGAACGGTCAAGGTTTATCAGGCGCTGGGCGACGGCTTAGTCTACCGGGGGACGAAGGTTCCTCATTACCGCCATGTCCTGGCTGAGGGATATACCTCGACGTCGATCTTCTTCCATTACGTGCCGGCGGATTTCTCGGGACCACTCGAATAGGCTGGGCTAGTGCAGACCCGAAACGACATAAAGCACGGAGAGGACTTGGTAGTAGCTGTAGGCATAGCGCGAACCGTCGCGGGTCACCACTACGGGAGATATGTTAACTACCCCCGCAGTTGTCCCGGGCTGCAATTCCTGGATGAGAGTCTTCTCGCCAGTAGCCAGGTTGACCTTGAATACCTTCAAAGGAACCTGTCCGGGGAAAGACCCATAGACTGAGGAGTTGTCATCGGACCACTGAACGGGAATAAAGCCAGGTTCAAGGTCGGGAATGAGATGAGGCGCACTCCCCGCGGCAGGATAGACCGCGACGCCTCCGGTGTCGTTCTTGTGAAGAATGTATTGGCCGTCGGGTGAGATTAAGCCGCCAGTAATCCCTTCCGGTGTGACCGGTACGGGCTTTCCCCCGTCCAAATCGACGAGATAGGTGCGAATCCTGTGGCCGGGTTCGTTGCCGTTGAGAGTGATTCGTTTTCCGTCTGCCAGGAAATGAGCAACGCCGTTGTCGATGTGCTCAAGGCCCGTTATCGGGATCGTGCGGGGCTGGCCAGGGCCGAGTGGAACCAGCGTTACTCGCCCTGGGCTGCCCGGTAGAATGGAAATCGTCCATTTTCCGTCCGGGGAAAGTTTACCGGCGCTGCCCTCGCCCAGTTGCACCGGTGGTGTGGCGTCGATCTTGCGAACGGCAGTGGAATAGTGCGGTCCGGCGGCTTCACTGGAATCCTCAAACAACACAGACTGCCCGTCGCGCGAGATGTCTTTGGCAATATCCCAATCGTGCCAGGAGAGATCCGTGGTCTTGCCGTCTCGAGCGGTAGTAGCCATGGCGACACGTTCTGTATCCAGGCTCACCAGCACCCGGCCATCCGGCGCCACATCCTCCAAGGTTATCCCGGCGGGCAGGTCCAGCAGTTTCCGAAGCCGTCCAGACAGAGTCACCGCCATCAGGTCGCGGTTGAGCCCCTTTCCAGCGCCCGCAAACCAGACTTCTTTTCCATCGGGGCTCCAGGCCAGACCAGCCTCAGATTCCCACTCGATGGAGAGCACAGTGAGATGGCCGCCAAGATCTATGAGCGAAACGTATCCCCGGTCATCCCAAGGTGCAGGGTGAGACAAAAAGGCGATCTTGTCCCCTTTCGGAGAAAAACGAAGGTGGCTGATCCAGCCATTGCTTTGGTATAAGGCGCGGCCAATCGGGTACTCAATCCGATCAGTGTCCGGAGCATGGTGGACCACTACGGCGAGTTCACCCTTTGGGTCCCAGTCGGCCCACGAAACATTTTCGAGAACCTCTCGAGGAGAACCTCCGGCAAGCGGTGTACGGGCGAGCATGCCTCCTTCGGTTTCCAGGTGTGCCCCATGAGCCCCGCGAAGCGCCACGGCGAGTTCGCCAGTCCGCGAGATCCCCAACAGATTTGCGTCGGCGAGGTTGAGCGGTTGACTCAAAAGGGAATCGCCGACTGTGGAGAAGAGCTGCAGCGGCTTGCCATTCCACGCCGCACCGTACACAACCGACCGAAAGTCAGCTCCGAAGCGCGCCGAGTACACTGTGCCCTGGTCAAAAGTCAGACGCCGATAGGATGGAGTTTGCATGCGCTGTTGCCACCGATTTCCCAGCTGAAGCAGCGTCGCAACCAGAAGTACTCCGGCCACCGCCCAAGGGACGATCCTCGTCTGCTGCTTGGGAGGACTGAGCCGGATTGGGCCGGAAGCGTTGGCCAGAGTGTCCAGCGCAAACGCCAGATCGCGTGCCGATTGAAAGCGATTCTCCGGTTCCTTCTCCAGACAGTGACGCACAATTTGTTGAAACGCTACCGGAACGCTGGCCTGCTCCAGATTGATCTGGGGAGGATCCTCCAGGAGCACTGCGGTGATGGTGTCCACCTCGGTCTCGCCGCGAAAGGCCCGGCCTCCGGTCAACATTTCATAAAGAATCGCGCCCACGCTGAAGATGTCGCTGCGGTGGTCCACGGCCTTGCCCCGCAGTTGCTCGGGTGACATGTAGGCGACGGTGCCGACGACAGCGCCGCTCTTGGTCACCGTGGTCAAATCTTCGACGGAGCGTCCGGATTCCTCCGGCGGACGTTGCAGCTTTGCGACTCCGAAATCGAGAATCTTCACCCGGCCATCGGTGGTCACAAACAGGTTTTCAGGTTTAAGGTCTCGATGAACGATGCGGCGATCATGCGCCGCGATCAGGCCCTGCACGATTTGCAGAGCGTAGTCGAGAGCCAGACGAAGCGGCAGGGCTCCCTCTGCCAGCCGCTTGCGCAGGGTTTGGCCTTGGAGCAATTCGCAAACGATGTAGGGGGAGCCGTCGACAAAACCCACGTCGTAAATAGCCACAATATTAGGATGGTTCAGTGCCGCCGCGGCTCGGGCCTCCAGTTCGAAACGGCGGAGATGATCGGGATTTTCGCTGGACGCCGGACGGATCATCTTCAGAGCTACATCGCGCCCCAGCCTTTCATCGCGCGCCCGGAAGACCTCGCCCATGGCGCCAGCGCCAATTTTCTCGATGATCCGGTAGTGACCTATAACCTGATCCGTCATGACGACAACGCCCCGCTGGGATGTTAGGGGCGCATGTTGATTGCAGTCAATCACCTAATAGAGCTAATGCACCTACCCGATTGGGGAGTATTGGAGCGGACCCTCGAGCGGCTCTTTTGGACGTGATCGGCACGACCGAACGCACCGATCGTGCTATAATCCATTTTCGCCTGCATACTTTCGAGGCAGCCTGTGAGCTTTCTACGGGCGAATCCCGCGTCAACTAAGATCATTAGAACCGAGGTCTAACCATGTCTGGCCATTCAAAGTGGGCCACAATCAAGCACAAGAAGGGCGCGCTGGATGCCAAGCGCGGCAAGATTTTCACCCGCCTCATCAAGGAAATTAGCATTGCCGCGAAAAACGGGGGCGGCGATCCTGATTCCAACCCGCGTTTACGTGGCGCCATTGTGGCCGCGAAAGCGGAAAACATGCCTGCCGATAACATTAAGCGGGCCATTCAGCGCGGCACAGGAGAACTGCCGGGAGCAACCTACGAGGAATTTTCTCTCGAGGGATACGGCCCCGGTGGCGTCGCCATTCTACTCGATATCAACACCGACAATCGCAACCGCACGGTCAGCGAAATCCGCCACTGCTTCGGAAAAAACGGCGGCAACATGGCCGAAGCAGGCGCCGTTTCCTGGATGTTCCACAAGAAGGGCGACATCATCATTCCCAAGAGAGCCGCGAAAGAGGACGACTTGATGAACATTGTTCTCGAAGCGGGCGGCGAGGACTTGAATGATGATGGCGAGAATTGGGAGATACTCACCGAGCCCGCCGCTTTCGAAACCGTGCTCGAAGCGGTGAAGAAAGCCGGAATCGAGCCGGCATCGTCGAGCGTGGCCATGATTCCTCAAAACTATATTAAGCTGGAAGGTCAGGCGGCCAACACCATGATCCGGCTTATGGAAGCGCTCGAAGATCAGGACGATGTGCAGAACGTGCACTCCAACTTCGATATTGACCAGAAGCTGCTCGAAGAAGTCGCCGGCTAACTTCGCATCGCGAGTTGCTGAGGAGCCGCCCCTGCGGGCGGCTTTTCTTAGTGCAGCAAGTAGAGGTGAAAAAGTTTTCAACACAACCGTGGAAAATTCTGTGGAAAAGCACGAATGTATCTTTGTAAGTGATGCAACGAGAGATGGTTCAGCATTTTGCACCGGAGCGAGTGCTGGCACTTTTGTGCTGCAACCTTCAGCGCGCCGCTCACGGTTTCTGATCCAGAGCCCAGCTTGAAACTCCGACTCGACAAACTTCTGGTAGACCGCGGACTGGCTGCATCACGCGAACGTGCTCAGGCGCTGGTTCTCGCAGGGAAAGTATTGGTCAACGATCAGAAGCTCGAGAAAGCTGGCGCGCAAGTGGAAGAGAAGGCTGTGGTCCGCCTGCTCGGCGAAGATCTCAAGTACGTTAGCCGGGGCGGACTCAAACTGGAACGCGCGCTCGAACACTGGCACATTAATGTCAAAGGCAAAGTTTGTCTCGACGTCGGCGCTTCCACTGGCGGGTTCACCGATTGCCTGCTGCAGCATGGCGCCGCCCGCGTGATCGCGGTTGATACAGGTTACGGGCAGATGGAATTCAAGCTCCGCCAGGATCCCAGGGTTCGACTTTTGGAAAAGACCAACGCCCGATACGTAACGGATGAGGTCATCGCCGAGAAAGTAGACCTCATCGTAATCGACGTTGCCTTCATTTCCGCGACGCTGGTCCTGCCTCCTGTGGTGAAAGCCGCCTTCCCGACATCTGATGAGGAACGCCGTGGCCGGCAGGTGATCGTCCTGGTCAAACCTCAATTCGAGGCAGGAAGGGAATTCGTGAGCAAGGGAGGGATTGTGCGCGACGAGGCGGCTCAGTTGGCAGCCGTCGATAAGGTGAAGAAGGCTTTGCTGGACCTGCGTTGTTTCAGCGCAGAAGTAATCGAATCACCGATTCTCGGCGCAGAAGGGAACCGTGAATTCCTTCTGCGAGGACTCTTCTAACGCTCCGAGCCCCTCTCGGTTAAGGTTTCGCCGCGAATTCGGTACAATCTTCTTTCTGTCCTCCAACATGCCAAGCTCTCCCTCATCTTCTAAATCGAAAGTAGCGGCGATCATCTCGCGTCCGGAGCGGGTGGAGGTTGCGCGGACCGTTCCCGAACTGCTGGCATGGCTGCACGCGCACGGTTACAAGGTGATCGTCGATCCGGAGACTGCGAAATATTCCAGTGACCACGAGCAAGTAGAGCGCTCGCAAATGTCCTCGCGGTCTTTGGATCTGGTTATCGTGTTGGGCGGCGACGGCACTCTGCTCTCGGCGGTTCGCGACACGGCTTCCACTGACGCGCCGCTGCTCGGCGTGAATCTCGGCTCGCTCGGATTCCTGACGGACGTTCCGTTTTCGTCTCTGTTCTCCATGCTCGATCAAATCGCGCAGGGCAGGGCCGCCGTGGAACAGCGTTCCCTGATGCAATGTGATCTGCTGCGGGGCTCAGAAATATTGGGACGCTACAACGCTTTTAACGACGTCGTGGTCAACAAAACCGCGCTGGCTCGCCTCAATAATTATGACCTTTTCGTCAACCAGGCGTTTGTCTCCAGCTACCGCTCCGATGGAATGATCGTGGCCACGCCCACGGGCTCGACCGCTTACTCTCTCTCCGCGGGCGGCCCCGTGCTCATGCCCTCGGTCAATGCGTTTGTGATCACGCCCGTGGCGCCTCATTCGCTCACGCACCGCCCACTGGTTGTGCCTGATTCGGCGGTGGTCGAGCTTCGGCTGCGCAGCGACGAAGATGTAGCGTATCTCAGCCTGGATGGCCAGCCCGGACTCGAACTGAAGGACGGAGACCGGGTCCGCTGCCGCCGCTCCGAACACAAAATCAGCCTGTTCCGCACTGATCCTGATTTCTTCCACGTGCTGCGCGATAAACTGAAGTGGGGAGAAGGATAGGCAATTGTTGATTGTGTGATTTGTGATTGTTGATTGAAACCCTGGCTCCGGAAACTTTTCAATCGCAATCAACATTCAGCAATCAGCAATTTTCAACTCGGCAAAATAAAGTTCCCGCAGCTTCTCCCGCCGCCGGATGACTTTGACTGATTTTCGACTTACCAGCACCTCGGCTGGCCGCGGACGCGTGTTGTAGTTTGAGGCCAGCACCATCCCGTAAGCTCCGGCATCAAGAATCGCAAGCAGATCGCCCTCTTCCACGCGAGATAATTCCCGGTCGCGCGCAAAGAAGTCTCCGGACTCGCACACCGGTCCCACCACATCGACAGTCTCTTTCTTGGTAGACACGCCCTTGCGCTGCACCACGGGAACGATCTCGTGGTAAGCGCCATAGAGCGCGGGCCGGATCAAATCGTTCATGGCTGCATCGACCACGAGAAATCGTTTGCCGTCGTTTTCTTTCCTGTAAATGACTGATGTCACCAGAATGCCGGCAGGCCCCACAATCGCTCGTCCCGGTTCGAGCAGCAGACGGACATTCAGACCGCGCAGGGGATCAGTCACCGCGCGCGCATAACTCGCAACATGCTCGGCAAACGCCAATCCCGGTTCCTGATAAGCAATCCCGAGGCCGCCTCCGGTGTCGACGTAGTCCACCTGATGCCCGTCAGCGCGCAACTCGCGAACAAAGTCCGCGACTCGAGCCACCGCTTCCGCGAAGGGCGCGACATCAGTGATCTGTGAGCCAATGTGAACGCTCACGCCCGCGACTTTCAGATATCGCTCTTTGGAGGCCTTGGTATAGAGAGCGCGAGCGCTGCCGATGGGCACTCCGAACTTGTGTTTGTGCAAACCCGTGGAGATGTATGGATGGGTATCGGCCGCGACATCAGGATTCACCCGCATAGCCACGCGAGCAGCCTTGCGCAATCGCGCGGCGCACTCGGCCAGCGCTCCGAGTTCCGATTCGCTCTCCACGTTGAACAGCAAGATGCCGGCTTTCAACGCCGCCTTCATCTCGTCGCGGGACTTTCCCACGCCGGAGAACACGATCTTGCTCGCTGCGCGGCGGTCGGCGACCAGCACCCGCTCCAACTCTCCGCCTGAAACTACGTCAAAGCCGCACCCTTGGCGCGCCAGCAGACGCAGAATACTCAGATTGGAGTTTGCTTTGACCGAATAGCAGATCGTGTGGGGAACAGCGCGAAAAGCATTCTTAAAAGCTGCCAATCGTTCATGAATCGTTGTCGCCGAATAAACGTAGAGAGGCGTTCCGTAGCGCTTCGCCAGTTTGGTGACCGGAACATCTTCGCAGTGCAGCGCCGAGTGTGGACCACGGAGAGCGAATCCCGGCGGCCGCTCGAAATGAACCTTGGTCTTGGCACGGATTGCTCCCGCGACTTGGTTACGCCGGGTCATTTTCGCTTGGAAGAGCTTTGTGCGGCGGTGCCCTTGACCTTGATCGCCACTACAGTCTGATCGTCAAACGTCTCGACTCCGGCTGAGTGCTCGGCTGCAGCTTTGAAAAGAGAGTCGACCACGCAATCCGCCGACGTGCCTCCGCATTCCGCGATGATCTTCTCCGCTCGTCCCCGGCCGAACAGCTCTCCGCGCCGGTTGCGCGCGTCCAGAATGCCGTCACTGAAAAACACAAACATGTCCCCGGGCTTCATCTTGAAGCGGAACTCATCGTAGCTCGCATCGTCAAAGAGTCCCAGCGGCAGGCCTGTCGCTTCGATCACATTGTTCTTACCATCGTGTACGTAGACGGGGCGTGGCAAGCCCGAGTTGGCCACCAGAAGTGTGCGATGTTCGTCGTCCCAGACGGCATAGATCAGCGACACAAATTGGGCTTCGATGCGGCGCTCTGCCAGCGACAAATTCACCGCGGAGAGCATCTCGGCGGGACCCGGTTCAATGGGAGCGTGCGAACGCAGGATTCCGCTCACCAACGCAGCATAGATGGCGGCGGGCGCTCCTTTCCCGCTGACATCCCCAATCACAATTCCCAACCGCGAAAGGGAATACGGAATAAAGTCGTAAAGATCTCCGCCGATCGCTCGCGCCGGAACAAACTTCGCGGCTAACTCCAAGTGTGCGGGCTTCGGCAGCGTTTGCGGAAGCAACCGCATCTGTAATTCCCGAGCCAGCGCCAAATCCCTCTCCAGCCGGCGTTCCTGCCGCGCAATTTCCTCATATAAGCGGGCGTTTTCGATGGCAATCGCCACCTGCGCGGCCAGCGTCATCATGGTGCGCCGGTGATCGTCCGTAAAAAATCCGCGCCGCGTGTGCTCCAGATCGAGAACGCCGATTACTTTATCTTTATAGATCAGCGGCACGGCGAGTTCCGATCTCGTTTCCGGATTGCCCTCGATGTAGCGCGGGTCTTTGCTCACGTCGGGCACCAGCACTGCCTGTCTCGTCTGTGCCGCGTAACCCACCAACCCTCGACCGAGCGGAATATCGTTCTTCAGGTGAACATTCTCGTTGAAGCGTAACGAGAAACGATGCTGCAACTTCTCCCCGGAGGGATCGAGCAACAGGATGCTGAACATCTGAAAATCAATCAAGCGCCGCAGCAACTCCGCGATGCGGCCCAACAGTTCGTCCAGGTTCAGGATCGACGTCAACTCGCGTGCGATCTCGTTGAGCAGCAGCAGAATTCGCGCTTGCTTTGTGGTGCGCGTGTAGAGTTGGGCATTTTCAATGCCCGCCGCCATGCGCGACGCGATCAGGGTCAACAGGCGGCTGTGCTCTTCGTTGAAATAACCCGCATCCCGCGCCTCCAGGTCAATTACTCCAACCACGCGGTTCTTGTAGATGAGGGGCACAGCCAGTTCCGAGCGCACGTTGGCTACGGCAGCAATGTAGGCGGGGTCCTGCGTCACGTCATCGATCAGAATCGTTTGCCGCATTTGCGCTGCCCGTCCGGTAACTCCGACGCCCACCTTGATCCGGGCGCGCTCGGCGAACTCCGGGGGATATCCCACCTGGAATCGAAAGCGCAGTTCTTGAGTCTTCTCGTTTAGAAGCAGGATGGCGAAGATTTCATACTCGATGACTTCACGCACCACCTCTGCGACCCGGCGCAGAGTCGTATCCAGGTCGAGCGACGTCGCCATCACGTCGGCGACCTCCAGCAGCAACGGCTCAACCTGTAAATGTTTTTCGGGCTTGATCAGAACCGACCCCATTGGTTTTTCTATGATAGCAGCCGTGCTGTTAGTACCGAGTACCTGGTACCCAGTATCTAGTACTGGGAACTGGGAACTGAGAACTGGGAGCTGAGAACTGAGAACTGAGAACTGAGAACTGAGAACTGAGAACTGAGAACTGAGAACTGAGAACTGAGAACTGAGAACTGAGAACTGAGAACTGAGAACTGAGAACTGAGAACTGCTTTACTCCCGAGGCACGATGCAGACATCGGCCAGATTGCGGTACCGCTCAGCGTAGTCGAGTCCGTAGCCCACGACGAATTCGTCGGGAATGGTAAAGCCGACATAGTCGCCTTGCAGAGGCAGCTTGCGCCGCGAGGGTTTGTCGAGCAAAGCCGCAATCTTCAGTGACCGAGGCTGATGCGCCAACAGCAGCTTCTTCAGGACCGTGAGTGTCAATCCCGTGTCCAGAATGTCTTCCACGACGATTACATTCTTGTCCTTCATGGACTGGTCCACGTCCTTCGTCAGTTTCACCTCGCCCGTAGAATCCCACCCGCTCTTGAGTTCCTGAGTGGGGCTGGGACGGTTCCCGTAACTGGAGACGCCAATGAAGTCAAAGGTTGCATCCAGCTTCACCTCTCTCGCCAGGTCGGCCAGAAAAATCGCCGAGCCCTTTAAGACGCCGACCAGGATCACGGGCTGGCCCACAAAGTCGCGCGTAATCTCTGCGCCAAGTTCGGCAACTCGTTTTGCAATCTCTTCCTTGGAAATCAGCACTTTGAGTCCGGTCATGGCGTTTCATATTAAACTAAACCCGCACCCCATGCCGGGCTGCATCTCTGCCGCAAACGCTCAAAGCAACGCAAACCAAGCAGGAGTTTTTGTTTATGAATCTCAAAGGCATTCAACTTACATGGCTGGGTCACGCGACGTTTCGCATCGTGACGCCCGGTGGCCGCATCGTCATTATCGATCCCTGGATCATGAACAATCCGGTGTGCCCGGCCTCGGAGAAGAAAGTGAAGCGCGTCGATATTCTTCTGTGCACACACGGCCATGACGACCATATTGGCGACGCTGTTGAGATCATCCAGCAGCACAATCCCCGGGTCGTCGGCATTCCCGAGTTGTGCGGATGGCTCGAGAAAAAGGGGGCCAAACAAATTGCCATGATGAACAAGGGCGGCACGCAAAAGATCGGCGACATCAAAGTCACCATGGTGCACGCCGATCACTCCTGCGGCATCCAGGACGGCGACCAGCTCATTTACGGTGGTGAAGCTTGCGGCTACGTGGTCGAATTTGAAAACGGAGTCAAGATTTATCACGCTGGCGACACCAATGTTTTCGGAGACATGGCCATCATCCGCGAGCTTTACGCTCCTGAAATCGTCATGCTGCCGATCGGCGATCACTTCACCATGGGACCGCGCGAGGCCGCCTACGCCTGCAACCTGCTCAAGCCGAAAACAGTGATCCCCATGCATTTCGGTACCTTCCCGGTGTTGACGGGAAGTCCCGCCGAGCTGCAGAAACTGACGCCCGGCGTCGAAGTCGTTACCATGAAGCCCGGAGTCACCCTGGGTGCGTGAAGTCTGGAGGCGGGTGGAGCACGGCCTTCGAGGCCCGCGTTCAAGCGAAATGTCAAAAGTCTAACTGCGAGGGAAGCAAGTGGCCGCAAACAAACCGAAAAAGGAAATCAAACCCAACTGGCGGCACTACAACTTCACAACTGCCGGCCCGGTCGACGATTACATGTACTCGATGCTTCCCAAACGCGAGGAAGTGTTGGAGGAGATGGAAGGCTACGCCAGCGAGCACAATATCCCGATCGTCGGCCCCGCCGTGGCGCGCGTGCTGCAGCAACTCGCCCTGATGATCAATGCGCAGACCGTCTTCGAGTTGGGCTCAGCCATCGGATACTCGACCATCTGGTGGGCGCAAGCGGTCGGCGAAAAAGGCCGGGTCATCTACACCGATGGCGATCCCAAGAACGCTCAACGCGCCCGCGGCTACTTCGAGCGCGCCGGCGTTTCGAAGCGCATTACGCTCCACACTGGCGATGCATTGGAAGTTCTTTCCGAGCAGAAGCAGCAGTTCGACATTATTTTTAACGACGTGGACAAAGAGGATTATCCGCGCGTGTTGCGCCTGGTCGCGCCGCGACTGCGCAAGGGTGGCTTGTTCATCACCGACAATGTTTTGTGGAGCGGCCGGGTCGCGGAAAAAAATCCCAGGGAACCGCGCACCAAGGCGATCCTCGAATTCAACCGCTTGCTATACGATTCCGCGGATTTCTACACGACCATCCTGCCCATTCGCGACGGCCTGGCGGTCGCGCTGAAGAAGTAAGACGCGTAGTTGATCAGTGTTTGTCATCCCGAAGCGAAGCGAGGGATCTTGGTTGTATGCCTGCAGCGATAGTGCCACCCGGGGCAAGAACCAGGTTCCCTCGCTTCGCTCGGGGATGACACATCAAGACATGCCCAGATTAGTCAAATCGACTTGACCGGAACCGCCAGCAGATCTTCCACCAGCCCGACTTCCTTCTGTAAAAACGGCTCGGCGTAAGTTACTCCGCCGAGCATGCCGTAATACCGCGCCATAGACTCCACGCGGGCGCGAATTTCGTCGTGAGCAGGGAAGAGGTCCTTGCCGGCCTCCTGATCGCTGAACTGCGACTTGTAAGCCAGGATAGAAGCGAACTTCAACTCGAACTGCCCGCTTATATCGACGACAAATGTGGGGCGCACGTCGTAGTAAAGGGTGGCATAGATGATCTTGAAGGGACGATGAGGAGCCAGCGAATCTCGTCGTTCGACGCTTGCATCGACGCCGGATTTGGTTTGGCTGACGGCTGACGGCTGATGGATGACGGCTAACTTCGCCAGCCCTGCCAGAAAGCAAGCCTCATATCCCAGCACAGACGTAGTGTAGTGATCCGGATGCCGCCCCATCCAGTAAGGCAGAATCACCACGCGCGGCCGAGTCTCGCGGATCACGCTCGCCACCTTCAGCCGATTCTCCCAGGTATTTTCGACCCGCCCGTCGGGAATATCGAGCACACGCCGCCAGCTCACGCCGAGAATTCTTGCCGCATCTGCCGCTTCACGCGCACGATCTTCGGCTGTACCACGCGTGCCCATTTCGCCTTGCGTCAGGTCGAGGATGCCCGTCCGCTGCCCTCGCTGTGCCGCCTTCAACAGCGTGCCGCCACAGGTCTGCTCCACATCGTCGCGGTGGGCCGCAATCGCCAGAATGTCGAGGTCGAGAGAAGTCGGGGCCATGTTAGTCCAGATTGCCCTGTTCGAGCACGACATTCTCGCGCACGATCAGCCGGTGCGCTGCCATTTCCTTCAGCGTAGGCAACACGCGGCTCACGTGTTCGTCGGTATCTACAAAGATGATGACGACAGGCAGTTTGCCGCCGGCCTCGACCAGGTGCGCGGTTTCCACGCGATGCCGTCCCAGAAAGCCTGCCACGGCGTGCAGGGCGGTCGCAGCATAGACATTCTCTTTGCGCAGGTAATTGAGAATCTCCAGATGCAGCGGCCGGTGGCGCCACTGGTCGGCTTCATTCAAGTAGATAGTGATTTGAACTGCCATCGCGTCCGCCATTCTACAGCACCCGCGCCAGGGCCATGCCCGCCAAAGCTCCACTGAGGCAAAGAACATTGTTCGTGAGCACGTTGGCCAGCATCAGCCCCCACTGCCCCTGCTCGAAGTACGCCATGGTTTCGAAAGCGTAGCTTGAGAAAGTTGTGAACGAACCGCAAAAACCGATTACCACCAGCAGCCGCCAGCGCGGATCTACCAGCGCGCGCTCGGTGGTCCAGATAACAAAGAAGCCCACGATGAAGCTGCCTACGATGTTGATGAAGAGAGTTCCGTAAGGGAAGACAGAGCCCAGTTCCATGGCAGCGAGCCGGCTCAGCAGGTAACGCAGATTCGCGCCCACGATGGCGGCGACAGAGATAACAAGGAAGTCCTTCACCATGGAGTTCTCTCCCTACAAATCAATCTTTGGATTTTGTAGGAGTCATCAGCCTCGTGCGCGTAACGCGATTTCGGGCGGTTATGGGCGAACTCCATCGCCGTAAACGATTAAACCACAATGCAGCAAATGATCGCCGTTACTACCGGAGGAGCGTAAGACGGCTCCATCGGGAAGCGTGTCCCGCCGCGGAAGTTAGGCCATCGCCCGTATCAGGAGAACGGTTTGATCATCCGCGCGGTAGCCAAACTTCTCCAGTTCGCTCATGAGCCGGTCCATGATTTCCTTCAGGGGCTCGGCGCCGTGCTGAACCACCACCCGCTCCACGCCGTCGAAGCCGAATTCCGCGCCCTGCGAGTTTTCCGTCTCAATTACGCCGTCGCTGAGCAGCACAAACAGGTCGCCCGGATCGTACGATGCAATGGCCGAATCATAAACGCAATCGCCAGTCAGTCCCAGCGGAAACTGCTCCATGCCACGGCGTTCCGCCTTCTTGTTCGCTGCGTGATAGTGAAAAATGGCGGGATGACCCGCAATCAGGTACTCCACCCGGCCCCCGCCCTCGAAGCGCAGTCCCGCGAACGTGGCATACATCTCGGACGGTTTCACCTCAGGCAAGACCTTGCAGACGCTCGCGACCACACCGGAAAGTGATTGCCCTTGCGCAAATCCATAACGTAACGCGGTCTTTAGATTTCCCATCAGAAGGCTGGCCTGAATGCCGTGACCTGAAACGTCGGCCAGACAGGCAATCCATCCCGACTCGGTTGGAATCAGGTCGACCAGGTCGCCGCCGACTTCTTCGCTGGGCAAGCTGAGCCCATACGCCTCAAAAAGCTCCGTGCGATGCGTAATCGGGGGAACCAGCATCTGCTGCATGTGGTAGGCCAGATCCAACTCGGTCCTCGTCCGTACTTGTTCCAAGCCTTGGGTGTTGATGAAATGAAGGAACAACCGGTATCCCAGCAATGTAGCTGCCATGATGCAGATCGCATCGAGTGCGATCCGCGCGTGGGCGGCGTCAGAAACCGAGATGTGTGGACCATGGGGCAGCCGGCTGGGAACATACACGGTCGCGGCGGTCAGAATGATGAACGCGGGAATCAGCTTGAACACGCGACGGCGCACCACTACAAAGAACACAACTCCAGTCGTGCCGAACAACGAAGCGGAGATGAGGAGAGCCCAGAGCGGCAGCCTTTTCCATTCCGTCAGGTCCAGGAAAAATCCCCAGGCCGCAACCGTAAGAAACAATGCGACCAGCACCCACGCCAAGCGATGCAGCGGCAGCGCTTGCCAATAACGGGTCTGTTTCTTGTCAAAAACGCCGGCGCTCATCGGCAGCAAAGTCTGCAGGATGGAAAGAGCAATCCGACCAACTTTGCGCCAGAGCCCTTGGCGGGAATCCGGTGAAGTCATAGGCTTGCCTCAAGCCGAATGCTTGCTGCCTTGCGCATCACTTCTTCCGCTCCACCAAATACCGCGCCAACTCCTTCAGCGTCTCCGCCCGTTCACCGAAGCTTTCCAATTCTTTAAACGCCGCGCTCACCAGAGAATCCGCTTTGCGTACAGACTCATCAATTCCGAACAGCGCCGGGTAAGTCACTTTCTGTGCCGCCGTATCTTTGCCCGCGGTCTTGCCCAGTTGCTCCGAGGTTTGGGTCACGTCGAGCACGTCGTCCACAATCTGAAAGGCCAGCCCAATCGAGTCGCCAAACGCCCGCAGCTTTCTAACTTCGTCGTCCTTCGCCCCGCCATAAAGCCCGCCACTCACCAAGCTCGCCGCGATCAGAGCTGCGGTCTTCGCGCGATGAATATACTCCAGCATCTCCGCCGTGGGCGGAGTATGTTCAGCCTCCAGATCAACGACCTGCCCACCAATCATGCCATCCAGCGTGCCGGTGCCGCGCGCAATCTCTTCAATAATGCGCACCCGCGCTTCCGCTGGACACTCGATCCGCGCCAGCACTCCGTAAGCCTGCGTCTGCAGCGCGTCTCCCGCCAGAATCGCCAGCGCCTCCCCGAACACCTTGTGGCACGTGGGACGTCCCCGCCGCAGATCGTCGTTGTCCAGCGCCGGAAGGTCGTCGTGGATCAGCGAGTAAGTGTGCAGCATCTCCAGCGCTGCGCCCAGTTCTTCGATTTTCTTCGGGAACGATCCCGCGATCATCCTGCCAGCTTCCATGCAGAGTACCGGCCGCAGGCGCTTGCCGCCGGCAAACACGCTGTGGCGCATGGCCTTGTGAATAGATGTTGGATGCTGGGTTTCGAGCGGAATCAGCCGGTCCAGGGCCGCGTCCGTCAACGCCCGCCCGTGCTCGAGGGTCTCTTGCAGCATGGAGCAGTGAGTATAACAAGGCGGCTGGGGAAGGTGAAAAAGGCGAGGACGCCTTTCGGCGTCCTCGCTGCTGCAAGACTTAGAATGACGCTACGCGGCGGCGCTCTTTGCGAATGCCACGCTGCGCAAGGCGGAACTCAAGACATTCTGCACGTCATCGACCGGGCACACGTCGCTGGCGCCAGCCTCCATGGCGGCAATCCACAACTCCTCATCTGGAACGCGATAGGTGCACACAATCGGCAATGAGGGAAAATCGTGGTGCAAGTTCCGCACATCGGTCAGACGAGAGTACTCCATATCGAGAATCACGACCTCAGGCCGCTTCCCGGCGACCTGCTCGCGGAGTTCGTCCCCGGAGCGCGTCAAGTGTATGGGATTGAAATGAGAAGAAAGCCCACCGGCCAGAGACCGAGCGAGTCTGGAATCGCTTTCAAGAACAACTGCGCAAAAGCCCATAGATCCTCCTGACCTACAACCGTCAGCTACGGCGGACTAGGGCTGCGGGGAAGGGTTTCGGAACCGCCACTCCACAGCATTACAACAACGAGCCCGACAGTCATTCCCAACCAGCAGCATCTATCTGCGGGCGGGCGCTTTTTCCGCCAAGGGCTCAAACGGTTCAGCCTGGAGCTTCCCGTTCTTCTTCAGCAAGATCTCCACTTTGCCTTCAGCCTGTTCCAGTTCCTTCCGGCACGTGGAGGAGAGATGCATGCCTTCTTCGAAAAGCGTCAGAGACTTTTCCAGCGGCACTTCTCCCTTTTCCAGTTCCTGAACAATTTTTTCCAAGCGCTGAAGACACTCTTCAAACTTCGCCAACGGGATTTAGCTCCTTCCTATTGTATGCAATTTTCTGCGCAGTGTGTCCAGTATTTTCTTGTAAATAATCTGTGAATAAACACCCCGTCTCTTCAAAAAAGGGAACTCTAGGCTGGGGCGGGACTCTTGGTTCCCAGAGCCTCGAGCACATCCACCGCCGAGCTGTAACGTCCCTGCGGCGCGCTGATTTGCGCCCCCTGCACGGTGTGCCGAACCGCAACCAGCATCTCCCGGGCAATTGCCACACCCTCTTCCCGGGCCGCTTGCGGTGTGGGAGCCCTCTGCATACGCTCCAGAATCGAGTCCGGCACTGAAACCCGAAGCTCGTTTTTCATAAACTCGGCGTTGCGCACGCTTACCAGCGGCCAAATTCCTGCCACCACCGGGATGCGGAACTGCTCAATCCTCTTCAGGAAGTTCTCCAGCAGGCGGATGTCGAAAACCGGTTGGGTCACGGCGTACTCAGCCCCGGCCTGCACTTTGAACTCGAACCTCCGGATCTCTTCGTCCAGGTCGGTAAGCCCCGGGTTCGCTCCCACGCCGATCACAAAGCCCGTGCCTGCTCCGATCGGATTTCCGCCTAAGTCGAGCCCACGGTTCAAGTTATGGACAATGTTGACCAGGCCGATGGCATCCACATCGAACACAGCCGTCGCATCTGGATAGTTGCCCATCTTCGGCGGATCGCCCGTGATGCAGATCAGATTCTTAATCCCTACTGCAGCCGCTCCCAAAAGATCACTCTGGATGCACAGTACATTCCGGTCGCGGCAGGTGTAGTGGAGAATCGCATCGATTCCGGCCTCCCGCTGCACCAGCAACGAGAGCGCCTGGTTGCTCATTCGCGCCGAAGCCCGTGGACTGTCCGGAATGTTGACCGCATCCACCCCCACCGACTTCAGGAACCGCGATCCTTCCAGCTCTTTTTGGATATCGGTTCCTTTGGGAGGAACCACTTCCACCATGGTGACGAATTCTCCGCGGGCGAGCTTTGCCCCCAAAACCGATCGCTCTTCTAAAGGTTGAACAGGTGCAGTCGCCAGCGCAGACGCGCTTCCGGCAACCTGTACTGAGGCCGTCCTTCCCCTTGCTTCTCCAACCCGTAGCGCGGCTTTCATGACACGGATGTGGTCAGGAGTGGTTCCACAGCATCCCCCGATGATCCGCGCGCCGGCAGCCACGAACTTCCGAGCATAGCTCGCCATGTACTCCGGGGAGCACAGGTAGATGTTTCTGCCTTCCACCGAGCGCGGAATGCCTGCATTGGGCTGCGCGGAAAGCGGCAGGGAAGTGACGGCTCGCACCCGCTCGATGGCGTCCAGCATCGCTACCGGACCCACACTGCAGTTGCACCCAATGACGTCGGCGCCCCACTCTTCGAGGCGGGGAGCAAATGTCTCCGGATCGGAACCGTCCAGGCAGTTGCCGTCTTCGTCGATCGTAACCTGCACGACCAAGGGCAATTTTGCACCCACATCCTTGGCGGCCAGCACAGCCTGATGCAGTTCCTCCAGATAGCCAAAGGTTTCGAGCATCAGCAGATCGACGCCGCCTTCTGCCAGGGCAGCGATCTGCTCGCGGAACGCTTGCCGGGCCTCCTCGAAAGAGGTTTTTCCCAGGGGCTCGATTCTGGTTCCTAGAGGGCCAACCGATCCCGCCACCCACACATCGAAGCTCTTGGCGGCTTCCCGGGCCAGTCGCGCGCCTGCCCGGTTAATGTCTCGCACTTTGTCGGCGATACTGTGCCGCGCCAAGCGGAAGGCATTGGCCCCGAAGGTATTGGTTTCGATGATTTCGGCCCCAGACTGCAAGTAGTCGTGGTGAATGGCACGAATCAGGTCGGGCTGGGAAAGATTCAACTCGTCGTAGCAACGGTTGATAAAGACGCCCCTGGCGTAAAGCAGGGTTCCCATGGCCCCGTCACAGAGAACTGGGGATTGCTTGATCCGGGTAAGAAGGTCAGCCGCCATATACTTGCTCAGAATACAGGATTAACTGGGGTCGCGCACCTGCGCTTCACGCTCAGGCGAGAGGTTCCAATGCGCCGCCGTCCCCGAGTTGCGAAAATTGCGAAACGACGAAGGGCGAATGATGCGAACCCTGGAGTCTGCTATAATCCGCTATTTCGCACCTAAATCTTCATCTTTCATGTCGTTAGGAGCCTGCCGTTTGAATTTTGATGGGATGAAAGCCGCGCTTTTGTCTGCCCTGCTCCTGGTCGCTGGTTTTCCTCTCGTCTCGTGTGCCGGCGGTGGGCCGACCATTGCCAGGCCGCCTAGCGGAGTAACCACAAGGGTTCTCGCATCGCAAAGTGTCTCAAGCGCTACCGCTTTTCCCGGCTTAGTGATTGTTGACGGTCAGATCGACACGTTGGTGAGAGGGGGGATCAGCGCCGGCAACTCTCCGGGCCTCATGGCAATATCGCCCGATAGAAAGACCCTGCTCGTGTTTAATTCCGCGGTCAATAATTCGGTGGTGGAAGTCATCCATACCGCAACCGAGTCGCAAGTCGGCGCCATCCTGCTGCCGGGGCCGACCACCAGCATGGTCGCCCTGGACACTGGTTTCGGCTACGCGGCAGTGCCATCCGCTCCATTTGAAACTGGCCCGTCACCCGGAGCAGTTGAGGTAATGAACCTTACTGCCGGCGGTCTCACGGCTACGATCAGCATCCCCAACGCGCAAACCTTGGTTTCGAGTCCGGATGGAACCAAGCTGCTGGTTTTCAACAATTCCAACACCGTCACCATCATGTCCCAACTTCTCGTGAACACGGGGAATCCGGTCACAGTCACCGTTCCGGGTTTCGACATGCCCGTGTATGGAGTCTTTAGCGCGGACGGCGGAACGGCCTACATTTTGAATTGTGGCGCCCAGTGCGGAGGCACGCAGGCCAGCGTGCAGATTCTGAACATGACTACGACCCCGCCAACAGTCGGTGCGGTCATCCCGGTGAACGGCGCAACCATCGGCTTCCTTTCCGGATCGACGCTCTATGTGGCTGGAAAAGGGACGCCGACCGGGCCCCTCTGTGCCTCGATTCCCTCTGCGGCCCCCACAGCCGCGACCTATTGCGGCACGCTCGATCTCGTCGACCTGACCACAATGCAGGATCCATACTTCAACAATCCGGCCGCCGAAATCGCCATCACCGACGGCTACCACGACCGCATCGATATGAGCGTCAACGGTCAACTCTTCATCGGTTCGAACGGCTGCACCAATATCGGCGACGTGAATAACGTACAGGGCGAAGTGCGCGGATGCCTTTCCATCTTCAACACCGCGGACGGCGCGGTCGTAATTCCGCCGGACAACGGCGATGTTACCGGCTTGCAGAGCTTCACCACCCGCGATGTGGAATACGTCGTCGAAGGCGGCAACCTGCGCGTCTACGACACGCTCATCGATAAGTTGCTGCCCCCTAACAGCTTCATTGAAACCGGAACCATCATCATCACCGGCTATATCATCGACGTGAAAGCCATCGATTTTTTCTGATCACCGGGTAAACAGGCGCTGATCGTAAAGGAAGTTCGAGGGCACCCATCTTGCGTGCGCCGCAAGCGCCTCATGAAGAGCGCCTTCAGGCGTCGATCGCGGGACAGTCGCCCAACACTATCTAGCCGGTTCCAGCACCAGCCGGTGCGCCGCAGTCGCTTCCACCGCTTGCGAGGTAAAAGGCAACGTGAACGTCGAGCCTTCGTACCAGGCCTTCCATTGATCCATGTAGTGCGGGCTTAGAAAGTTTCCGCCCTGGCCGGTGACCGTGTTCAACGTGGATTGATCCAGTTCCGCAAGGTTAGCGGTGAAGCGTTCCGAAGGCCCTTCATGGCGCGTCACAGCCTTCACCGTGTATTTGCTGCCCGATTGCTCCCTCACACCCGGGCCCGACCAGCGCCGAACCAACGGAATCTTGCCCAGCACCGGGTGGTCGATTTCCACCGCGTTAACACTGCCCCAATGCCATGACGCCAGATCCTTTGGAACTTCCGGCCCGCTCACTGCCGCCTCTACCGCGGCGCTGAGCAGTTCATCGTAATTCGTAAATTTTTCCGGCAGCCAGCGCTTGGGCTGATGCAGCAGAACATTCTGCAGCCACACCGTTTGCATGTGCCAATGGTAAGTCTTCCAACTCAAGGTTTCTGCCTGTTGCTTCCGATCTTCCGGAACAGGTCCCAGACGCGGCTCGAGCAGCAGGCGCGTCAACTCTTCACCCGAGCGCACGGCGATGGTGGCCGCGGTCGAGAAGGCGAGCATTCGACCATCCCAGTTACGCATGAGATCGGCCGCCTGTCTTGCTCGTGCAGAGGGCTTCGAGGCGTGATCGATGGCGTAGACAAAGCGTTCGGCCGCGAACAGATCATTTTCCGAGTGAACGTCGTTCTGCAGCGCAAGCATGTCCGCGGCCGAAAACTTCCGCCCGGATTCCAGCACATGATAAATCCGCTCCGAGCGCCAGGGCGCTTCCCACTCCGTGCTGATGGAATAACGATAACCATCCGGCGTGATGCGCCCATTCGCAGTTGCGATCACTCCCGAAGCAGGATTGTAGATACTCGGCAGCTTTTCAAAAGGGACGTAGCCTGTCCATTCGTGGGCATCGTCGGCCCCACTGACCGGCAAACTGCCATCGCCTGCGGCGCGAATCGGAACGTGCCCCGTAGCCTGGTAACCGATGTTGCCCTCCACGTCGGCGTAAACCACATTCTGCCCCGGCGCATCGAACTGCGAAAACGCCTTGCGGAATTCCTCCCAGTTCTGTGCGCTGTTGACATCGAAGAGCGGCGTGCGCAGACCGTCATACAACGTCCACCGCAGCGCCACTTGCCGCGTTTCTCCGGGCAATGTGTCCGTAACGATCGGCCCGTGCCGTGTGATCCTTACGTCCACGGTGACGTCCGGCTTGCCCTTGACGTGGATCACCTCCGCTCGGTGTTCTGGCTGCTGCCAGCCCTGCGGCGTCTGGTAGGCTCCCTGCCCATTAAAGTTCTCAATAAATGCATCCGTTACCGAGGGCCCAACATTGGTGAATCCCCATGCGATGCGCTGATTGTGGCCCACGATCACGTAGGGCATTCCCGGCAGCGTCACTCCCGCCACATCCAGATTCCCCGATTTAAGATGCGCCTCGTACCACAGGTTCGGCATCTGGTGCCCCAGGTGCATGTCATCCGACAACAGAGGTTTCCCCGTGACCGTGTGCGCTCCTGCAACCACCCAGTCGTTCGATCCCTTTACCGCTTCCGGAACGCCCTGTGCCCAGATTTCGCTCCCCGTACTTCTCAGTTGCGTCACCGAGTTGTCCAGCGTCTCGTCGTCGTCCTCATCTTCGTCGTTGGAGTCGCCCTGATTTTCCTGATTGGCGAGGTCTTCCCGCATCACCGTCGGGGGACGATCGTGCCACGAACGGTTCACGTACAGATCGGCGGTCAACTCCGGCCCCAGCTTGGCCAGAATCTTCTCTCGCGCCAGCATGTCCCCGAAGCTGAAGTAGTTGAGATCCTTCACCATCTGGTTCGCGATAACAATGGAATCCTCCGCCTGCCACGGCTTCGGCCGGTAGTGCAAAATGCGGAACTCGATCGGGAGGCCGCTGCCATGAGTCTCGATGAACGCATTCACCCCGCGCGCGTACGCTTCAAAGTAAGAATGATCGCGGGGACTCGCCATCTGCAAAGATTTTCTGGCCGCCGCCCGCAGTCCCAGGATGCGGTGCTCGCGGTCGATCTTGAGCGTATCCTCGCCCAGAATCTCGGAAAGTTCCCCCGCCGCAAAGCGCCGCATCACGTCCATTTGCCAGAGCCGGTCCTGCGCCGTGACATAACCTTGAGCAAGAAATAAATCCTCGAGCGTCGCCGCCTCGATGGCCGGCACTCCATGGCTGTCCCGGGTCACTTTCACCGCCGCCGAAAGCCCTTTCACCTGCAGCCTTCCATCAAGCTGGGGCAGAGCCGAGCGGGCCAAGAGGTAGGCATAAGCCGCCGCGCCCGCCACCAGCAGCAGAATCAATAACAGCCCCAGGAGAACGCGTCGCCCAGTCGAACGCCGGGAAACCGGAACGCCAGTCACAGTAAGAGTGCTCATGAGCAGTTCGATTCTAGCAGTCCGCGCCTTCAGTCGTGCCGCAAGTGCTGCTTTAGCAACGCGTCTTCAGCCGCTGATTTGGAGACGTGAGACTCAGTAAGACGCGGTAGGACCCATCGCCCGGTCCACCCGCCCCCGCTGAAAATGAATTTCATTTTCAAGATGCCCGGTGCTATCCTGACCCTTCATGCTCCAGAAGCGAATCGACGACCAGCCCTCCATCTCCCGCGAGATGGTGCGGGAGGCCCAGGAAATCCTGCACCAGCACCTCAAGCGTGTCGGCCTGAAGCAGACGGCGCAGCGCGACACGATTTTGCGCTCGTTCCTTGAAACCCGCGACCACCTCTCCACCGACGAACTGCACCGCCTCGTCCAAAAGAAGGACGCCGGCATCGGCTACACCACCGTCTACCGCACTCTCAAGCTGCTGGCCGAGTGTGGACTGGCCAGCGAAGTCGCGTTCCACGATGGCATCGCGCGCTACGAGCATCAGTACAACCGGCGCAGCCATCACCATATGGTCTGCACCGAGTGCGGCAGTTCGGTGGAGTTTTTTTCCCGTGAAGTAGACCACTTGGAGCAGGAAATCGGGCGCAGGCACCATTACTCTACGACCCGTCACACCTTCCAGATTTATGGCGTTTGCGAAGACTGCCGCAGGAAGAATCCGGCAGCGCGGGCCGTCTGAAGGAATTCATGTCCATCTCCTGCCCAGACTGCGCCGCGCAGATGCCCGACACCGCGGCCTACTGTCCCGGCTGCGGCCGTGTTATGCGTCCAGTGGAGCGCGCCCGCGGCACGGTGGGCGCCCTGCCCGAGAATCTGGCCGGAGCCCTCGCTTATTGCACAATTATTCCGGCCATGGTTTTTCTCTTCGTCGAGCCCTACAGCAAGAATCGCTTCGTGCGCTTTCATTCCCTTCAATGCCTCGGACTGAGTCTGGTGACCTTGATAGTTGGGGCGCTGCTTAGGGTTGTGGGGTTCATACTCTTTTTCGTTCCGGGGCTTGGCCACCTGCTGATCTGGCTGCTGTCCATGGTGGTGACCCTCGCGTTTTTCGCGGTCTGGGTCGTACTCGTCGTGAAGGCTCTGCAAGGCGAGATGTTCAAACTCCCGGTATTGGGCGACTTTGCGGAACAGCAGACTACTGGCACGTGAGTCTCAGCCCCGTCCGCGCCAGTTGCAGTTTGCTTCCCCGGCGGTTTTCTGGTATTTTGCCGCATCGTCTGTTGGGACGTTACTACGTGCGGTCTAACTGCGCCTAGGTTTTGAACGAACAAGGGGGCTCCAATGGCATTTTGCAATATGTGTGGCGCACAGGTCGCCGACGGCACGACTACGTGCCCGGCATGTGCCGGCCGGTCCGTCGTCGCTCCCGCTGGTACTGGCGCGGGTCTCGCTGACAACGTAGCGGGAATGCTGGCCTATTTCACCATCATCCCGGCAATCATTTTTCTCGTGCTGGAGCCCTACAACAGAAGCCGTTTCGTTCGCTTCCACGCATGGCAGTCGATCATTTTCAATGTGGCCTGGTGGATTCTGTGGATAGGTCTGCGTATTGTGGTTCACATTCCACTGCTGGGTTTTCTCTCACTGCTGGTTTGGCCGCTAGTCGGACTGGGCGGCTTGATCGTTTGGATCATCCTCGTGCTGAAGGCCAACAAAGGCGAAATGTTCAAGCTGCCTGTGCTCGGCGACCTGGCCCAGCAACAGGCTGGCTAGGCTGACGGCGGCATCGAGAATGACCTTGGGATTCCACTCAATCGCAATGCGTGCCCCACACCTCCAAGGTTCCCGAGAAGGGGCACGCTGTCTCTGCGCTTCCGCGGCTGTGCTCAGCGGTCTCTGCGTTTAAGGCTTTGGCCCCTTGACTTTCTTCCGCTAAGCTGTCATTCCTATTAGCTTTTACCTCACGCGCGAAGATGCATTGGATTGCCTTTTTCGGCGGCGGGGATTCTGTGCCAACTGAGGCGTTCCTTGAGAGTAAGAGTCTTCTATCACGACAAATGTTTCGATGGGGCCTGCTCGGCTGCGCTCTTCTCTCGTTTTTATCGCGAGCGCATTCGCGAAGACGCTGACTTCGTCTTCTCCGGCCTCCTGCATCGCGCCGGATCGCTCTTTGACGAATCTCATTTCGACGGAGACGAAAACGCCATTGTCGACTTCAAGTATTCTCCCTCGCCCAAAATCACATGGTGGTTCGACCATCACCTGAGTGCGTTCCTCTCGCCCGACGATGCGGCTCACTTCGAGCGCGACCAGAGCAATCGAAAGTTTTACGATCCGGATTTCAAGTCCTGCACCAGTTTTATTGCGCTGATCGCGCAGCAGCGCTTCGGCTTCGATCCCGCTCCCGTGGCCGACCTCGTGCATTGGACTGACATCATCGACGGCGCTCTTTATCCCGACGCCAAAACCGCGGTCGAGATGCAGGCGGCCGCCATGAAGTTAACCATGGTCATCGAGTCCGCGCCTGACCGGTTCGTCCCCAACCTGATTCCGCTGCTGGCTGACAAGTCCCTGGCCGCCATTCTGGAAGAGCCCTTCGTGGCCCCGCTCCTGCCCCCGTTGCTGCGCCGCCACGAACTCTCCATCGAAATTCTCAAGCAGCGGACCGAATGCATCGACGGAACAATTTTCTTCGACGTCTCCGATCACGATCTCGAAGGCTACAACAAGTTCGTTCCCTACTATCTTCATCCCGAATCCATCTACAGTGTGGGACTCAGCAAGAGCAGCTTTCGCGTAAAGGTTTCGGTGGGATCGAATCCCTGGGCCCCGCAAGAGCCGGTGGTGAACCTGGCCAAGATTTGCGAGCGCTACGGTGGAGGCGGACACGCCCGCGTAGGCGCCATCTCTTTCAACGTGAACCAGCACGCCGTGGCGATCAAGGCTTCTCGCGAGATCGTGAACGAACTTCGCGCCGCGGTTCGCGAACGAAAAAGCTGAGGGAGAGAGACGCTTCCTGCTGTCTTCGGGAAAGAGAACGATCAGGCACCCGTGGTACTCTGAACGCTCCTTGCGCGCCGCATGCTTTCGCCGGCAACGAAAATCGACTTGCGCAACGCCCAGAGAAATCTGCTGCGTGCGGTCGCTTCCTTCGAGTTCGCCAAGGGCATCTTTGTTTTGTTCATCGGACTCAGCGCCATGCTGCTCGTCCACAAGGACGCCTGGGTGATTGCCGAAAGCCTGCTGGCTCTGTTGCACATCAGTACCGACCGGCACTCGGCGCAGGTCTTTCTCGATTTTGCCGACAACCTGACTGACGCCCGCTTGTGGGCCGCTGCGCAACTCGCATTCACCTACTCCGCCTTGCGTTTTGCAGAGGCTTACGGCCTGTGGAAGCAACGCACCTGGGCGGAGTGGCTTGCCTTCGGCTCTGGAACCCTGCTTCTTCCGCTCGAGGTCCGGAAGCTCATGCGGGGCATCACCCTCCTGCGCTCGACGATGTTCGTGGCCAATCTTGGGATCGTTTTATACATGTTCTTCCTGTTGCGCGCCGGCCGCCGCCGCCGGGAGTTACAGTCGATTGACCCCGAAACCCCTGACCAGTGCGGCAAGTAGGGACCAACGACTCTGGCCACACGCGCTCCCTCTGCTTCATAATTTACGACGATCGCAATGCGGAGGTCCCTATGCGCGTCTTTTCCTGCTGTTTGTTTCTCGTGCTTTCCACTCTTGGAGTAGCCTTCTGCCAGGACACAAATTTTCCCAGCGGCCCGCAGTACCTGATGAATTATGACTCTATGAGAAATGGGTCGCCTTTTTTGCGTCCCATTTCCACGCCGACTATGTCACTGACCGACGCGCCTCTTGAAATCGGGGCCAGCAATGCCACCGGCGCCCTCATCGCCGGAGCCGGAAATCAGACTGTCTTGCCGCCAAGTCCGGACGCCCTGCCCACGGCAGATTTGTTTCCCATCTTCTACGGCGAGCCCACGGCCAGCACCATCGAGATCAGTTTTCTCTCTGAACCCTCCGCCAATGAGTCTCCAGCCAGCATTTTCGATACAGGAGTCTGGCAGATCACTACTGCACAGGAATTGCGCGAGCGCGGCTATGGAATTTCTCTAGTGCAAGGGGCGGCATTCGGCAGGGCGCATACCCGCCACGCAAATCGGGTCTATACCAACGCCGACATCGATCGACTACATCATGGCACCTAGTGAAATGCCGTGCGGACGCGGCCCTACGGTCTGTCAGGACTGACGGGTTCGTTCCCACGGCATAGAGCCCAACACGTGATTACGCCGACCGCCACGATCCCGGTTCCCTTTGCCCAAGGCTGTTCAGGATCGCTCCCTTGGCATCGACCATCTGGGCAGGCTTGGCCTTTGCACCGCACCGTTCGTCTCGCGTGATCTGTTCCCCGCGATGTACGGTCACGTCCGCCGATCCGTGATACTTCGAACGCTGCGCCGCCACCTCTCGGATGTGGATCTTGACATCGTTCTCGTATGCGGCCACCATGACCTTTCCACCTGCTTCGATGACGTCATAACGCGTCCATTCTTGCGTTAGCGGAACGATGGTCACGCAGTGCACGCGCACTTTCATGCCTCGCGCACTATTCACTTGCAAGGTGCCGTGGTCGAGGACGAGTTCGTCTTCCTCAAATTGCACGAGAGTGCCAGGTTGAATCGTGACCGTGGAGCCGTCAATGTCGACTTTCGCGGTGCTTTCCTGCGGCGTCTGCACGAAGTCGTGGGGAAAAATCGCGGAGGAATGGGGTGCAGGCTTCCCATTCAGCCAGGTGCCTCCATCGGTGTGGAGCATCGCCCGCCCGAAGTCCTGCGCGATCAGCGACGCCGGCAGAACAACGACCATCGCGCCGCAAACCAGCTTGCGCCATTCACTCAAGAAAGCTCCCGCCTGTTTTCCGCATGAAACGACTTTCCCCAAGGGTAGCCTGCCGCTGTTTTTGCCGCCTATTGTCTTGTCTGATTACCGGAGCGGACTCGCGTGGGGAGAGCCGCCCTCGGCTTTCCGCCAAGGCAAAGCCCAGCAATCCCTCTCCGCGAAAGACGACGAAGAGAGGCCGGAAGCAAGAACGTGAACCTGAGAACCGGAAACTGAGGACTGAGAACTGCTCCTACACGCGGGCGAAATCGATGTAGCCGTGCTGCACGTCGACGCGAATCAGTTTGACCCGCAGCTTGTCTCCAACGTCGACTCCCTGCTGCCCCTGAGCCAGCAATCCCTCGATGTGCGGTTGCGCCACGCGGATAAACGTTCCTTTCGGAGTTGCGCCGGTTACGATGGCGTCGAACACGGCGCCGATGCGATTCTGCATCGCAACCGCAGCCAGGCGCTTCGACATCTCACGCTCAACCTTTCGTGCGGCGTCTCCTCGTTCGGTGCAGTTGGCGGCAATCAGGCTAAGTTCGTTATCGGAGTAAGGATTGGGCTGGCCCGCGAGCATAGCTTTGATGAGTCTTTGCGTGACCATGTCAGCGAAGCGGCGGTTGGGAGCGGTGGAGTGCGTGTAATCCTGAACCGCCAGGCCGAAGTGTCCGGGTGCAGCCCCGCCGGGGCGCTCGAGAACGTATTCCCCCGGGCCGATCAGCTTGATCACGGCCAGGGAAAGATCGGCAAAATGATCCGGGTCTGCCGTTTTGCGCTTGATTAGAAAATCGTTAAGCGCTTTGGAATCAGGATCGGCCGGAAGCTTTTCACCATAGGTCGCGGCTAGTTGGATGATGCGGTCCCAGCGCTCCGGCTGCTTTACGACGCGGCGCAAAGACGAAACTTTTTCGAGCAGCCGCGCCACCATACCGTTGGCGGCGATCATGAAGTCTTCAATCAACTCGGTAGCGCGGTTTTTCTGCTGCTTCACCACGTCAACCACCTGCGCATTCAGCACCATGGGAAGAGTTTCTTCGGTCTGCAGGTTGAGCGCTCCATTTTCATAGCGTCGGGCCTTCAGCTTCTGCGCCACCTCATCCTGCAGGCGTAGTTGCGCCTGCAGGTCGGCCGAAGCGGCCACTCTCGGCGGCGCCGCCGCTGTGCCTTCCAGCCACGCTCCCAGCGAGTTGTATTGCAGTTGCGCCTGGTTGCGAACCAGGGCGCGATAAACGTCACTCGAAGTTACATGGCCGTTGCCGTCTACGATAAATTCGGTGACCACGCTCAGGCAGTCCTGATGTTCCAGCAGGGAAGTCTTGCCCGTGGAAAGCTCCTCCGGCAGCATGGGGAAGTTTCGGATTCCGGTGTAGACCGTCGTCGTTTCGCGGGCGGCATGCTGGTCGATGGCGCTCTTGTTGGGGACGAACGCGTCTACATCGGCAATGCCGATCAGAACTTTCGTGTCGCCGTTCGACAAGCGTTCGGCAACTTCGATCTGATCCAGGTCGCGGGACGTGTCGTTGTCGATGGACGACCACAATTGGCTCCGCAGATCGCGCACCGCTCCCGCGGCAGCGATAGCGGGAGGATTAGCCCGCAATTGTTGAAGTTGCTGCTGGACCGCTGACGAGAAGTCCGGTTGAAAGCCGTGTTGTTGCACCACGGCCTTTGCGACGGCCTGCAGGTCGATATGCGATGAATTGGCCGTCACTCGGTGACCACGGCCTTTACCAGATTTCGCGGGCGGTCTACGTTGTATCCCTTTTTCGCGGCCACATGATAGGCGAACAGTTGCAGAGGGATCACTTCGACGATCGGCAGCAATAGTTCGGGCGCGGCCGCCACGAAGAATACATCATCGGCAACGTCGGTGACCTCGTGATCCCCTTCGGTGGCGACGGTCACTAGCCGTCCGCGGCGCGACTTGACCTCCTTCATCACTTCGAGGGTGCGCCGGTAGCGCAGAACCGAATCCGGATCATGCTGGTCGCAGGTCGCCAGCACCACGACCGGAAGGTGCTCGTCGACGAGCGCATTCGGACCGTGTTTGAGTTCGCCTGCGGGGTAACCTTCCGCATGAGCATAGGAAATTTCTTTGAGTTTGAGAGCGCCCTCGCGCGCAATGGCGTAATGTACGCCTCGTCCCAGGTACAAAAACTTTTCCGCTTGAAAATGCTTCTGAGCGAATTGCTCCGCGAGATCGTCCCAGGCTCGAAGATTGGTCTCAATCGCCTCCGGCAGCCGCAGCAGCCGCTGCAGGTACGAGCGCGTGACCTCCGAGGTCATGCGGCCACGTTTTCGCGCCAGAAACAGCGCCATCAGATAAAGCACGGTGACCTGCGTGGTGAAACTCTTGGTTGCGGGCACAGCCAGTTCCGGGCCGGCGCCCGTGATCAACGCGGCACTGGCCTCGCGAGGAATCGTAGCGTCAGCCACGTTGGAAACTGCGATCGTCTTCACGCCGCGAGTCAGAGCCTCGCGCTGCGCCGCAATGGTATCGGCAGTTTCACCGGACTGTGTGACCACCATCACGATGGGATCCACGGCGGCGTGCGTGGAGCGATAGCAGTACTCGCTGGCGTATTCCACATCAACCGCGACGCCGGAAAGATCTTCGATCATGATTTCGCCGGCCAGTCCGGCATGGCGGCTCGATCCGCTGGCGGCGATGATCAGCTTTTCAAAGGTCAACAATGCACTTTCGATCGCGTGCAGTTCGCCGGGGAAGAGAATGTCATTCTGCAGATGCTTCTCAACGGTTTTGGCGATGGCCTGGGGCTGTTCGTAGATTTCCCGGCGCATGGCATGGGTAAAACCGGCGGCCGCAAGGTTGGAATTGGCGTTGGTTGGATTCATGGTCGACTGCGGCTGAGGGTAAATCATTTGCCGCGCCCGGAGCAAACCGGCTCCGCGAAGTAAACCGCCCAAACCGTCAGTTAAACGGACGGCGACGCAACCAATCCACTTTGCCGGTAAGGCCAAAACTATCGCTGGCTGCCTTTCGTAACTTTCTCTTTCCGGCAATTGTTCTCACACTAGATTTCTCTACCGTAGTGTGTCCGGATATCGATGAATAACGAACAACAGAAGCGACGCCGCGCGAAGCCGCTGCGGCAGGTTGAGGCGCGCGAGTGGTGGTTGTGGGGATTTGCGGTCACAGTTACCTTGGTGCTGACGGCGGGCATTGTGTCGCTGACCTTCTCCGGCACTCACCTCCTGCAGAACGCCGAGTGGCTGGATCTCAAGGAATGGGTACGCGGGCTGGCATGCCTCGTGCTTCTGTTCGACGTCTACACAGTCTACCAGCAGTTTCAACTTCAACGAATCCGTCGCGAACTGACCCAGCGCAATCAGCTTTTTGAAGTCATCACCGAGAATGCCGCCGATATGATCGCGGTCATCGATGCCGCTGGGAATCGGCTCTACAACAGCCCTGCGTATCAGAAGGTTCTCGGCTATTCGTCGAAGGAGTTGAAGGCGACTTCGGCAATCGATCAAATTCATCCCGAGGATCGCCAGCGGGTGCTGGAGGCGGCGGAGAAAGCCCGGCTCACTGGCCGAGGAGAGCGGCTTGAATACCGCATACGCCACAAGGATGGAACCTGGCGCATCCTGGAATCGGTCGCTACGGCGATTCCAAATGAAAAGGGTCAGACCGAGAGACTGGTCATCGTCAATCGTGACATCACAGAGCGCAAGCGGGCGGAGGAGGCACTTGCGCACAACGCTCTGCATGACACTTTGACCAACCTGCCGAACCGCAGCCTGTTTCTGGATCGCGTGCGGCATGTACTGGCGCTTTCCCAGAGGCACACCAACTACAAGTTCGCTGTGCTGTTCATCGATCTGGATGAATTCAAGGTTTTCAATGACAGCCTGGGCCACGCCGCAGGAGACGCTCTTCTTCTGCAGATCGCTCGCCGATTGAGTGTTTCCGTTCGAGGCGCGGATACGATCTCGCGCCCGGGATTAGCGGGAGGTACAACCACTTTCGCCAGTGAAGAGACTCTGGCGAGACTGGGCGGCGACGAATTCACCATACTGTTGGAGGACATCAGAGACTGCGGCGACGCCATTCGCGTAGCGGAGCGCATTCAGGAGCGGTTGGCCATTCCTCTTGTTCTGCAGGGACAAGAGGTGGTGACCAGCGCCAGTATTGGAATCGCCTTTTGCGCAACTTCATACACCAATTCAGAGGATTTGGTGCGCGACGCCGAAATAGCAATGTACCGGGCCAAGCGGGAAGGCAAGGCGCGCTGTCAGGTTTTCGATAGTGCGATGCACACTTCCGCTGTCAAGCGATTGAGTCTCGAAACTGATTTGCGCCGGGCGTTGGAACTGGGCGAGTTCCGCGTTCACTATCAGCCCATCGTGTCGTTGCAGAGCGGAAAGATTGCCGGGTTCGAGGCACTCAGTAGATGGCAGCGGCCTGAAGGCCTCCTGTCCCCTGCTCATTTCATCCAGATTGCTGAGGAGACCGGAATCATCCTGCCCATGAACCGCCTGCTGCTGCGCGAAGCCTGCCTGCAGCTTCGTACATGGCACGTTCAGTTTCCTTGCGACCCGCCGCTGACCATGAGCGTGAACGTCACCCCCAGAGAGTTTGCCCAGCCGGACTTGGCGGCGCAGATGGGAACTATTCTGGCCGAGGTTGGAATCGACCCGGGCTGCATCAACGTGGAGATCACGGAAACCATCGCGATGGCGGACCCGGCAAGATCGAGCCTCGTCCTCTCGGAACTGAAGACCCTGGGAGTTCACCTGAGTATCGACGATTTCGGAACCGGGTACTCTTCACTGAGCCGATTGCAAGGATTGCCAGTCGACACCTTGAAGATCGATCGCGCCTTCATTTCCAAGATGGAAACCGACGGCGAAACCGGCGAAATCGTGCGTATCATCATTATGCTGGCGGAAAGCCTTGGTCTGAAAGTCGTGGCTGAGGGCGCTGAAAATGCAGAGCAGGTCGGTCTGCTTAGGGAACTGAAGTGCGACCTCGTGCAAGGCTACTTCTTCGCCCGCCCCGGAGACCACAACGCGGCTCGAGCGCTTTTGATGAGGAGCGCTTGGGTGGAAGCCCTGCCGTCACCTACAGTCATTTAACGCCCGCCGCCGGTCCAGCGGCGGGAAAACTTGAACAGAAGCCGCCCGCGCGCCGCCTCAGGACAACTTCGGCTACACCAATTCAGACTCACGGGCACCGCTCGCCTCGGTAAACCAGCGTGAGATAATGACGCTACATCGCGGCCCCGTAGCTCAGTTGGATAGAGCAGCGGTTTCCTAAATACCTCGTTTGCTGTTCCCTCCGTGGTTGTTCAATCACTTAACTTGCGGCTGAGCGCTCCAATGTGCCGTAGATTGCTCTCATGTTCCGCTTCTTGTGCTCGGTTTTGTGCTCTCGCCTTTTCGCTTTCCGTGCGCTTGGAGCGTGAGACGATCTCCGCGTGCCTCATAAGCAGAAAATCAATCTCGAAAAAGTCAAGGCATCCCTCAACGCTGTCTGCCCGAAGTGCGGGTGCCGGATTACGCCTGACAGGATTCGCCGCATCGACTTTGAGAAGATTGGTGGCGGTGCCACAGCAGTTGCCGCAGATCGCGATTCTCCCAGCTCGGTACCCAGATTCCGCGGAAAGTCATCTTTCAGCATGAGTTTCAGAATCACTGCGCATCCTGGCGATCCGTCTTCTGTTGCGTACTCGCTTGGTACGGATCTCGGCCGCGGCTGAGTCCTAAGTCGATGGCCTCGCGGTACGGTTCGCAGGCGCTGGGGCTGGTGATCACGGCAGAGTCGGTGATCACCTCGTTCTCGTTGGCCGATTTTGAAGTGGCTTTTGCTTTTCCCTTCGTAGTGTGCCACGTCAGCGGAAATGGGACAGTTTGAGACCGGAAGTTAAGCTACACATCTGAGATTCAGTTCACCCGCTACAGGGAGTAGACTGGCGGCGACAGCGGGGCCCCAGCCAGCCCGCATTTGGCTGGCTGGGGTGCTGCGCCGGCAGTCTACTCCGGCGCCCCTCAACCGGGGCCGGAAGGGTGAACATGCCGGAAGAAAACAAGCCAGAAAGTAATCCCACCGAAATGGCGGGGCCGACCCGCTCTGCCGAGACCGCTCGTGCTCTGATCCGCAAGACCAAGCGGGCGACGCGGCGAAGGTTTCCCACCGAAGACAAGATCCGGATCGTGATGGAAGGCGTCCGCGGGGAGGTATCGGTGGCGGAGCTGTGCCGCCGCGAAGGCATTCACCCCACGATCTACTACAAGTGGCTGAAGGACTTCATGGAGGCGGGCAAGGGCCGCATGCGGGGCGATGGGCTACGGGAGGCCACCAGCGACGAAGTGAAAGCGCTGCGCCAGGAGAATTGAGCGGCTGAAGCAGTTGGTGGCCGATCTGAGTGTGGCCAATATGCTGCTGAAAAAAAGCCAGAGTTAGGACTGATCGAAAAGCGGAGGTACGAGCGGGTGAGTGCGGAGAAGAAGCGGGAGATGATCGAGTTGGTGCGGCGTTCGCCGCAGCCGAAGCGAGCGACGATCGCCGAGCTGGGGATGGCGCGTTCCACGTTTTACCGTTGGCAGCGGCGCTATCGGGACCAGGGCGAGGCCGGGTTGCTGGATCGCAAACCGGAGCCGGGCGCGGTGTGGAACCGGCTGCGGCCCGAGGAGCAGACCGTGATCGTGCGAGAAGCGCTCCGGTTGCCTGATCTCAGCCCCCGCGAGTTGGCCTGTCAGGTCACCGACCACGCGGGTTTCACGGTGTCGGAAGCCACCGTATACCGGGTGCTGAAGCGGCATGAACATGAATCGCACGATCATGCTGGTGGGCTTTCCCGCAGGGAAGGAGTTTCGCGTGAAGACGACAGCACCGAACCAGTTGTGGCAGTCCGATGCTAGTTACTTTTTCGTGGTGGGCTGGGGCTGGTATTACTCGATCCTGGTGCTGGACGACTTCTCGCGCTTCGTGTTGGCCAGCGATCTGAAACCGGACATGACCGCGCACTCCATCAGCGACGTGGTGGAACAGGCGGTCGCGTTCACGGGCATGCGGCAGGTGCCGGTGGAGGATCGCACCAAGTTCCTCAGCGATCATGGCTCGGGCTACCTGGCGCGGGTCTTCGAGGAGTATCTGCGCGTGCTCGAAATCCGCCGCATCTTTTACTGCGCCCCGCATCATCCCCAGACCAATGGTAAGATCGAACGCTTTCACGAGACGCTCAAGGCGCGCATGAACCTCCTGGTCTACACCAGCCCGGACGAGCTGCGCCGAACCATGCAGGACTTCATCGAGTATTACAACCATCGCCGCTATCACGAAGCCATTGGCAACGTGACCCCGGCGGATGTGTACTACGGGCGGCGGGAAGAAATCTTACGCAGGAGAGCCGAACAGAAACAACGCACGATTGAGCAGCGGCTGCGTTACAATCTGGGCCGTTGGAACCAGGAACGCAGGGTGGAACTGAAACTCAAACCGTAGCTTGGCCCACGGGCCAAGCTGGTCTCACAGATTCTGACGACGAACAATGTGTATCTGTCCCTGGTTAACAATTTTATGACAACTCAGATGATTTGATGCGCCAGACTTACGTTCCACAAACAGGCTGTGATGGGTGCTGAGAAGACTTGGTCGCAGCCGGACATGGTGACGCACTCAGTGCGACAGTCGTTGCGCAATCGTGATCTATACGACACTTCAGGCACTTCACTCAAAATCGAGGTTTCCCGGGCGAGACTCAGTTGCTTACGCGAGAGCGAGGAAAAGGAGAGATATGAGGTCATCTAATCCGCACTTCCATATTTTCCGTGTTGCCGCCGTGATGATTACGGTTGCGCTGGCACTACCCGGTAGACGCCAAACCATTACAACCATTGCTTCCACGATTCCCAGTAACGGTGATCTGAACCCTTACGGCGTCGCCCAAATACCAGCTACGAGCGGAGCGCTGATCAAAAGGAAACTTCCTTGTCAGCAACTTCAACAACACCTCGAATCTGCACGGTACGGGTACGACAATTGTGCAAATCAGTCCAACTGGAGCGGTTAGCTTGTTTGCCCAGATCGATCCTAACAAGTTGCCTGGGACTTGTCCCGGCGGCGTTGGCTTGACCTCGGCGTTAGTCGCGCTCAGCACAGGATGGGTAATCATTGGTAGTTTACCTACCGCGGACGGAACCTCGGCGACGGCCCAAGCTGGATGCCTCTTGGTGCTCAATAGCATGGGCCAAGTGGTGGAGACTCTCTCGGGTCGAAACATCAACGGACCTTGGGGCCTGACCGTTGCAGATGGCAGGAGCAATGTAAACCTTTTTGTCACCAACGTCTTGAACGGTACTGTTGTGGGCGGCGGTAAGGTTGTGAAGCAGGGTACTGTGCTGCGCTTGAATCTGAACATTCCGAAGGCATCAATGCCAAGCCTGAAATCCACGACAATAATCGGTTCTGCATTACCGGAACGGACCGATCCCGCCGAATTGGTAATCGGGCCGGCTGGGGTCGCCCTCAGCACCGACCACAAAACGCTTTACCTTGCCGACAGCGTTGACAATCGTATAGCTCCATCCAGAATCCCGTGACGCGCAGCACATCTGCAGGCACTGGTACGACGGTGGTGAGGGGTCTGGATTTTTGGAATCAATTGCCCGGTTGGACTGGCAATCACGCCGGAGAACCAAACTACGGACGAACTCTTCGCAGTCAATGCTGGTGATGGGAAAGTAATCCCTATGGAAGTTCCGGGCGGTTACATACTCAGCAGAATTTATTAGACACGAATGGTAGTCCGCCGGGGGTGGATGCTCTATTCGGGCTGACTTGCACGAAATGTGGGCACCTATTTTGTGGACGATAACAGCAACACATTGAATCTTTTTCACTGACGATTTCGCGCCGGGAGCCAACACAACGGAGGTTCGCTTCGCCCTGCGTTTTCCGTGTACGTTTCCAATCCAGTAAGGAAAGACCAGATCGGATCGCTGGTGATAAGCACGCTAGAACCGGTCTCATAGTGCGCCCCAACGGCGCAGATCACCGGTGGGGGAAGGACCCATCCCGCAGTTGTCGGTAGGACTGGTAGCTGACGAGCATAGGACGGGAAACGCTGCATGAAGCCTCGTGACAAAGCCCACGAAAGGTGGGGGAGCAAGCTCGGCAGGCCGTAACGCGAGTGAATCCTGAGCAGGCCTCGAAAGTGAAGTCGTGGACGCCGACCCGCCTGAATAACGGGGAAGGCAGCACGGGCCGGGAAGCAACCGACGCGCGCACCTGGACCGGTCCACCGGGGTAGTGGGCACGGCATGTCGGGAAGGCGGTCTGGGTAATTGGGGGAAGCCCGGATGGATGCAGGTAGACTCCAACGCCGACAGAAAGGTCGGCGGCCGGTCTGGGCCTCGGAGAGGGCCATAGTACCGAGGAAGCCGGGTAACGCCGGCGGAGGGAAGGGTCCTCACTTCTGGACGTGCTTTCGAAGAAGAATAGGATGCGGTGATTGGCGATGAGCCTGGCAACACCAGAAAACATCCGGACACTTCAGAGAAAGCTGTATCGAAAGGCGAAGGAGGAACCGGAGTACCGCTTTTACCTGCTCTACGACAAGATCTACCGTTAAGATATTCTGGTTCACGCCTACGAACTGGCCCGTGCCAATCGGGGCGCGCCGGGCGTGGACGGGGAGACCTTCGAGGCGGATCGAGACGAAGGGCCGGAGAAGTGGCTGCGGGGACTGCGGAAGGAACTGCGCGGCAAGACGTACCAACCACAACCGGTGCGACGGGTGATGATCCCGAAGCCCGGAGGCGGGGAGCGGCCGCTCGGTATTCCGACGATTCGGGACCGGGTGGTGCAAACCGCTGCCAAGCTGGTGCTGGAGCCGATCTTCGAGGCGGACCTGGAGCCGGAGGCCTATGGCTACCGACCGAAGCGAAGCGCAAAGGACGCGATCCGGGAAGTGCACAAGCTGCTCTGCGAAGGCTACACCGATGTGGTGGATGCGGATCTGTCCAAGTATTTTGACACGATTCCGCACACGGAACTGATGAAGTCGGTGGCCCGGCGGATCGTGGATCGGGACGATGCTGCATCTGATCAAGATGTGGCTGAAGGCTCCGGTCGAGGAGCGGGACGAGAAGGGAAGCGGCAGGATGACGGGGGGACGAAGGGACACCGCGGAACTCCGCAAGGCGGCGTGATCAGTCCCTTGCTGGCCAACCTGTACATGAACCGCTTCCTGAAGTATTGGCGGAAGACCGGGGAGGGCAAGCGTTTCAGCGCTGCAGTCGTCAACTACGCGGACGATTTCGTGATTCTCAGCCGCGGACATGCGGCGGAGGCGCTGGATTGGACGCGGCAGGTGATGACGCGGCTGGGGCTGACCCTGAACGAGGCGAAGACCAGCATCAAGGATGGGCGCGCGGAGAGTTTCACTTTCTCGGATATACGTTCGGGCCACATCGCTACTGGAAGGATGGTCAATGGTACCTCGGGAGCCAGTCCGTCGAAGAAGAGCGTGAACCGGATGAAGCAAGCCGTGGGAGACTTGCTGCGACTCGTCATCGCTGAAGCCGTGGGAGGAAGTGCGCGACCGGCTGAATCGCAGAGCTGCGAGGCTGGTCTGGCTACTTCAGCTACGGGACCCGGCTGATGGCTTATCGGGCAGTCGACAATTACGTCTATTATCAGGCCGTGCGGCATTTTCTGCGGCGACGGCACAAGGTGGCATCGCGGGGTACGGAGCAATTCCCCGCCGAAGCGGTTTTCGGAGACTGGGGAGTGCTTCGGCCTGCGCCAAGCCATCTGGGACCGCCTCCGTGGCCTCGCGCTGAAGTCCGTCGGAAAGCCGGATGCTGGAAATCCGGCACGTCCGGTTTGATGAGCGGGGAAGGGAAACGGGGCCGCGTTCGCGCCAGTACCCGCGCCCTTCCTCGACTCTACAATAGTCCGACCGCGAACATGCCTCAGGTCTGACTCATTGGGAAGAAGCAACCTCGAAAATCTTGCGCGAAAGTTCGATGAAATCCAGCGAGCTTTGCTGTCCTTCCAGGTTTGATAGGATCACTACTCCGAACTGTCGTTCCGGCAAGAGATACAGCACACTGCTGACACCCTGCTGGTCGCCGCCGTGGCCGGCCTCCTGCAACCCGCGATACTTGCCAAGCGGGCCCCCTAGGAAAAAGCCAAGGCCATAGATTGTCGGCTTTTTGTCAGGAGTCGTCGCCGGTGTGAGCATCTGATCTAAAACCGGCTTGGGAACGAAGCTTGCCGAGTACAGCGCAGCCACGAAATTGCCCATGTCTCTCGCACTCGCATTAATTCCACTCCCCGGAGGTTTGTTGCTAACGTCCACGAAGACAGAGTTGTGCAGTTCGCCACTGGCGGTAATTCTGTACCCCCGCGCCCGGTGCGGGATAATCGCGAAAACATCATCGAGTCGCGTAGCTGGCATCTGTGCGGGCTCGAAGATTGCCTGATGCATATAGCGGTCGTAGCTCATCCCGGAAGCGCCCTCGATCACGCAACCGAGTACGATGTAGCCGTAGCTGGTGTACTTCATCTTGGTTCCAGGTTCAAACTCCAGAGGATCGCTGGCGAACTGAGTCAATGCTTCCTTGATGCCCGAATAGTGCTTGGTATTGACAGTTTCTTCTTCGTTCCGGTAATCGCGGATGCCGCTCTGATGGGAGAGAAGTTCTCCTGTCGTGATCGGCCAGGGCTTCCTGGGAAAGTCGGGACAATATTTCTGGATGGGGACAGCGAGGTCCAGTTTTCCTGCTTCGACCAGCTTCATTGCGGCCGTCGCAGTGATGGATTTGGATATCGATGCAATGCGGTAAACCGTATCGGCGGTGGCGGGCACGCTGTTCTCAACGTCGGCTAGACCGTAACCCTGCGTAAGGATGACACGGCCGCGATCAACCACGGCCACTGACAATCCTGGCACATGGTGATCCGAAACGTAGGAGGTAACCAAGCCATTGATAGCCGGTGCCTGCTGAGACGCCTTCTGCGTGGCTGCCGGGGGACAAACGGCCAGCAAGAGGATAGCGAGCTTACAACTCGTTGCTTCTCGGGAAGCCACTGTTCTGCTCCAAGATGGGGATAGTGTGATCCCGTAACGCGACTCCCTTTGAGCTTAGCATTTTGCATCGCTGAAATGTTTCAGCAACACTACCAGGCAGGCGAGATGAACAAAGCCCAGAAAGTTCTCGATGTGGTACTCGTAGCGGATGACGAGTCGGCGGAACCAATGGAGCCAAGCAAAGAGCCGTTCTACGCGCCACCGGCGATTGTAACGCCGTAGCTTTCGCCCATCCTGCGTTCGAACCCTTCGTTGCCCACGATGGGGCGCAATCAATTCGATGTCATATTCGGCTTTGAGCCTTTGGTCGAGTGCGTCCGAGTCGTATGCTTTGTCGCCAATGAGTCTCGCTGGGAGTTCATCAAGGAAGCTTCCCGCCAGCACCGCTTCCACCAGTTGTGACTCGTGCGGAGAGGCGCTCTGAACGGACACGGCGAGTGGAAGACTGTTATCAGCCGCGATTCGCGAGAATCTTTGTCCCCTTGCCTCGGCGTGTTGGGCCAACCGCAAGACCCCTTTTTTAGCGCTCGGAACGTTGCATCGATAAAGGCTTCTTGCAGATCGAGTTTGCCCCGATCATGCAGATGCGTAGCTAGTAAACGCAGCGCCTTCTCCAACTTGCCACTGCGTACCCATTGCTGAAAACGGCGATGACAAGTCTGGAACGGCGGATACTTATCGGGCAGTTCGCGCCATTGCGCGCCCGTACCCAGGATCCACAGCACGCCGTTTAGCACAGCTCTTGTGTCCCGCCACGGACGACCGCGACCATCGACCCGTCGTTTCGGTCGCAAGACCGGCTCGACTCTTTCCCAGTGAGCTGTTTCCAGACCTGCTGTCGGAAGCTACGAATCGGGGGCGTCATCATTCGAGCTTCATATCTGCTTCAGAATAACCGCCTTGAACCGAGTTTTTCCGCAGCCTGTTAGGGTTCTTGCATTCGGGGTCATCGTTCACGCAAATGACCGGATTGGGGGGGCGCAGACACGGTCATGTGCGTGGGCGAAGCGAATGTCTCGGATCTGGTCGCACTATGCCTCAATCACCGCAGACCGGCAAAGTAAGCATGACATTTCAAGAGTCCGCTAGCGCCGCTGAAATGATAACTTTAAATTGCAATCAGCGGCGGGATTCTCTTTACGGAAGCCGAGTCAGGTCACAAACCAGCCAACGTCGTGGCACGACCTAGGATATTTCCGACTTGACAACACAAGGATTAGGTATAGGCTGTTAGCCAGAGCGAATTACGCCTTTACCTCTTTCAGATCCTCTGAACTAAGGCAGTCCATCTGAAGTTCTCTCCTCTTAGCCACGACAACCCAGGAGGCTGACATGTTTGCTCGTCACGTTTCCATGCACCTGAAGCCCAATACCCGTGCGGAGTTTACCCAGACGATCGAGAACGAGATTCTTCCCTTGCTTCGGGAACAGCACGGCTTCCAAGACGAAATCGTCTTCGTCGCCCCCGGATCCGGAACGGAAGTGGTCGCTATCAGTCTTTGGGACAAGAAAGAGGACGCGGAAGCCTATCTCCGCGGCAGCTATCCAGAAGTGCTGAAGGCCCTGGCGAAAGTGGTCAACGGTACTCCTGAGGTCCGAAACTTTGAAGTTGCGAACTCGACCTTGCAAAATACCGCTGCTCGCGTAGCAGCCTGAGGCAAGCAGGCAGGCTTTCGCGTTCGGTTGAGGGCGGCCGATCCCCGCCCCCCTTACGAAAGATACAAGAGTCGAGGTTTAGATCTTTCTGGTGACGCCCGCTTCTCAAAGGGAACACTGCTTTCCGAAACGCACCGCCTCCGGAAGACTTTGGGAGGTGTTCTGTGCCCCAGCAATCGCCGATTTCCTTTCAAGTTCGCACGAAAAACGTGCTCATCGTCGATGGCAATGAGGCGATGCAGAAGCTACGCGCCCGCGTGCTGAGAAGCCGCGGAGTTCACGTGCACACAGCCAAAAGCGTCACCGAAGCAGAGTTGCTCTGGGTGCCTGATTTTTTCGATTTGGTACTGCTGGACGTGCGCCAGAGATCGAAAGAAGCAGTGGAGTTCTGGCGAACGATTCGGCGCCAGCATCCACGGCAGCGGATCAGTTTCCTGGTTGGACCCCCAACGTACCTGTCTCCCACCTGCGCCGACGAGGTCATCGCCCGCGACAAGGTTCCTGAAGACGGGGTGCAGCGGCCAGGACTCCTGCATGTCGCATAAGGCCTTACAGACCGATCGCAGCCAGATGAAGACAATAAATCAAGGAGAAACTTCCATGAAACCGGAGCTCTTGATCAATCGAGACGCAGCTATCACGACTCATGATGAGGAGAACGTGCGCTCCCGCGCTTACAAGCTGTATGAGGTGCGCGGCAGAATAGATGGCCATGCGGAAGAAGACTGGCTTCAGGCAGAAGGCGAAGTGACAGGAAACAACGAACGAAAAGACGTCCGAGCCTCAAGCTCAAAGATCACTGTGAAAATCGTTGGTGAAGCCTGACGGTTTGGACGATCACGTGGTGGAGAGCGATGCTCAAACCACCGGAGGTAAGCCATGACTAACATCTACGTCGGTAACCTAGATTATTCCACTCCCGAAGACCAGCTTCAGACATTATTCGCGGCGTACGGAGCTGTTAAAACAGTCACGGCCGTCACGGATCGCGACACAGGTCAACCGCGGGGATTTGCGTTCGTCGAGATGACTAATACTGGGGAGGCGCGAGATGCTATTCGTACCCTGAACGGTTCGGTCCCCGGCGGGCGCGCCCTGATTGTCAATGAAGCTCGTCCTAAGCTCTACCGCAGTGGCGAACACGAGTCACTTCCCAGTAGGGATCATCGGCGCCATCATATCTAACGATTGCGGAGACAACGTTGTTGGCTGTTCCTGCGAAAGCAGTCGGGACAATTCGACACACTTTCAGACCCGGTTGTCAAGCGAAACACGGGGGAATTATGAACACAGGCAGCTCTAAATCTCCGGACAGCGCAGCCTGGAAGGATTTGTACAAGGCCGCACTCTTTGAGGTTGATAAGACCAGACTCCCAGACCGCATTGCGCAGGCTGAGGAAGCGCTTGCACTGAGGGCACGGGAGTTGTTTCACGTTGCCGGAGACAACATCGAAGAGGGAGAAGCTCTTGATGACGCGATGTACGCCTTGCATGCTCTGCGAAACACATCGCAAATCAACCACTGGTTAAATGCCGCCCGTGGTGCGGTCGTTTGAGACGTACCTCAACTGAGACCACGGCAGCAACAATCGGCCCTCCCCAGCGAGCGGGCGATTTGGGACAAGGGATGCACAGGTCGTCCCCGCGCTCCTAGACTTCCGCTCCCATCGTGCACGGATTCCGGCGTCATTCGTGCACATCTTCTAGAAATGACTTGAGCTTGAGGGAGCGCGAGGGGTGGCGCAGCTTACGCAGGGCCTTGGCTTCGATCTGGCGAATGCGTTCGCGGGTGACGGCGAAGAACCGGCCAACCTCCTCCAGCGTGCGCTCCGTGCCGTCCTCCAGACCAAAGCGCATCTTCATGATCTTCTCCTCGCGCGGAGTCAGGGTATGTAGCACGAGTGCAGTCTGCTCCTTAAGGTTCAGGTTGATGACGGCCTCGACCGGGGAGACCACGGCGTGATTTTCGATGAAGTCGCCGAGGTGGGAATCCCCCTCCTCGCCGATTGGCGTCTCCAGCGAGATCGGTGCCTGCATCATTTTGAGCACCTTGCGCACTTTGGCCGCGGGAATGTCCATGCGGTTGGCAATCTCTGCCGACGTGGGTTCACGGCCCAACTGCTGGACCAGTTGTCGCGAGGTGCGAATTAGCTTGTTGACGATCTCGCCCATGTGAACCGGGAGACGGATGGTGCGAGCCTGGTCAGCAATGGCGCGGGTGATTGATTGGCGAATCCACCACGTCGCGTAGGTGGAAAACTTGTAGCCGCGGTGATAATCGAACTTGTCCACTCCCTTCATCAGGCCGACGTTGCCCTCCTGGATCAGGTCGAGGAACTGAAGCCCGCGGTTGCCATACTTTTTGGCAATGGAAACCACGAGGCGGAGGTTGGCTTCGATAAGTTCGTGTTTGGCCTGCTCCGCGTCCATCTCACCCTGGATAATTTCGCGCTGTGTGCGGTGCAACTCTTGGAAGCTCACGCCGGCGTCGCCTTCCAGGCTTTTTAGGTCGGCGCGATGCTGCCGCTGCGCCTCGCAGTAATCTTTCTTGAGCTCTTGGCTGCGCGTGCCCTCAATCTTTTTTTTCAGGTTGCTGACCTGGCGGTCGAGTGAGCGCATGATGTCCACGGTTTTCTTCACCCGATCGACCAGGCGTTTGCGCTCGAAGTTGGTGAAACCGAGGTTGCGGATGATCAGCGAAAGCCGAACGATCTCGCGGCCCAGGCCACGTCGGCAGCGGCGGTATTGGGCTTTCTTTCTTGCTGGGATGGTCAGTAGTCGTCCGCCCAACTGGCCGGCTCTTTTGTAATGCTTCTGCAGCTCGTCGATACGGCGCGTGGTGTCCTGGACGCGGTTCTGCAGGATGTCCTCGGTCATCTCTTCCTCATCGAAGACGACAATTTCCTTGATCGAGCGCACGCCACGCTTCAAATCCTCGCCAATGGCCAGAATCGCGTTGATCACAATAGGCGAGCGTGACAGCGCCTTCAGCACGCGCAGCTGTCCACGCTCGATGCGCTTCGCAATGTCCGCTTCCGCTTGCCGGGTGAGCAGAGGGACCATGCCCATCTTGCGCAGGTAGATACGCACCGGATCGTTGGTCTTTTCAAGAGCTGGTAGGGCCAGGTCGAGATCGACTTCGTCGCTGGCCTCAACTTCTCTCTCAAGCTTGTTTTTGAGGGCCGAGGCGGGCAGCCTGGGCTGGCCTTCAAGCACGTCAATGCCCTGCGTGCCGATGGTGCTGAGCAGGTCGTCCAAGGACTCCGGGCAACGGGCGTCATGGGGAATCAGGATATTCACCTCGTTGTAGGTGAGATAGCCCTTTTCCTTTCCGGCATCTATGAGTTTCTTAATGTCGTCAAGAGCCAAGCGGAATCCCTTCGGCGCCGTCCTGCATGGAGCAAAGGGTGCTTTGTTAATTCTGCAGCGGCCAGTTCAACTGAGACTGCGGGAACCCAAAACTGAAACGATGCTAGCATGCGGTGCCAGCTTTCTCCTAACTAGCACGTTCCTGGTTTGCCGTGTTGTTGCAGGCAGCCTGTGAGCAGAGCAAGCCTTTCGGCTCCGCGGGGCGAAAAAAGAGACCTCGCCAACATCTGTCGGTGGAAGGCCCGCCGACAGGAAATCGGGTAGTATAATGTTCTTGCTTCGGCCTCCCCCAGCTCCCCCCCGGCCCAAGCGTCCCACAGAGCAGTGAGCGGTAGCGCACCGTACTCCTTCCCTCAAAAAGAGTAGCCTTGTAGAACCATGAGCCACACCAGCGATCCACCGAAGATTCTCGCAGAGGTAATCGACGAAATAGAGCATATGCGTGAAAGACTTCTGTCCCTCCAAAGAGAGCTTGAGAAGATGGAGCCCGCTGAGCCAGCCTCCACGCCAGCGGAATAATGAGATTTCCGTTTGTGTGGTATAACGTTGGCCCTCCCTCCGCAACCCCACGGGGTATTCAAACGATGGTGAGCAGATGGGGCGGTAAACGGCCCTAGGGGAAGAGGGTAAGCCGGTGGGTTCTGAGAACAGGTTCCTAGGTCGACACGCGCGGATCTTTCCGAGACAGGGGGCTTGAGCCAACGCTGGAGTGTACCCAGCCAACCACCCCCCGAGTAATACAGCAAGCAGCGCAAGCTTTTTAGTCGCGACCAGCTCCGATCTGCGTAAGCCACAACCAAACAGAATGGCCAGCATGGCATGGTCTCGCTTGGCACGCATGCTATCGCCATAAGATGCTTGAGCACTTCTGAACTTTGCTCTTCGCTCAACCAGTTGCCGGAGCCGAAATCCGGATCACCACCGCGTTCCCCTCTCAAATAGTTCTTCCCGCCCAAAAACCCAGCGCCTACGCCCCCGTCCCACTCAGTCCAACTATTTGCAGACTACCGCCGCAGCTTTCATTAGCAAATCAGGATTCAAAGGTCCGAGCAATAATGCTCATGCCAACGTCAGCGAGCCGAAAGCAGCAGTTCATTTCTTCACAGTCAAGCCACCCTAGCGCCCTGAGACGCTTGCCACGCCACACTCCAAGCAACGCGCTTTCAGTCGGGATGTGATCAATCCGCAAAACGGGCACATTCTTTGGGATCGGAACCCGGTGATCTGTGGTTTCTTGCGTATCCAGTAGAGCAGCAGGAGTGTGAACACTACGATAAGCAGACCGAAGGAAATAGTGATTGCATTCATAAAAGCGACCCTTCGTGGCGAGTTCCGTGCCGACCGAGTTGGAATGTTTCAATGTTCCAAAGTCGGATTCTTTGGCAAATTTGCTGCCGCGCAACTTAGATCGGCTTGGTGCTCTTAGTCGCTACCAGCACCTCCAACAAAGTGGCCGTGTTCTGAATGCTTCCCGCGATGGTTATGAGTGGTTCGGACATCGCTGGATATTTCTCCGCCAGTGCCTCAAGACGCGTACTGACATTGTGGAGTTGATCGACTTCGCGCAAGATCGCTTGAAAGGGCATGGGTACACCGCTCTCTCGCTAAGACGCCTAAGGTAGGAGAACTTCAGATGGACTGGCTTAGGTCAGAAGACCTGAAAGAGGAGAAGGTGGTAACCACCCCGGCAGCCACTATACCACGTCAGAAGGTCGTGTGCCTGCTATAAATTTCCTGTGATCGATTCGCACCCAGAGGGACTGTGCATTCGGAGGCGACTGCCAGCCTACGGAAAGTCAAAATGCGCCGACTGCGGCCTTTGTTGGTGTGGCATAGCTAAACTTTCTTAAGCCACGGTTGGTGCATTCGCATACGACCGTCACCGTCCCACTTTACAATCGCATCGTCATCGTTCGTTCGTTCGACTGTGCCGAATTCTCCAGTCGGCTTTCCGAAGTTGCCCAAACCCTCGACGCGATCACCGGGATTCAGTTCCGGGTCAGGAGCAGAGGGCCGGGTGAGGGGTGGCTTCCTGGCACGGTCTGAGTCAGGGGTCGCTCCAGCATGTGACAGAGGCGGTTGCGGAGCTTTGCGCAGTCTGGGTATCAATTTACCGTTACGGCTCATAATCCAAGTCCTCTTTCCTCATCGGCTTTGCTGCCCCTGTTCAGCTTCTCGTTAAACCGAGCATAGGCTTGGGAAGGACGGCTCGCTGATCCAAACTGCTCAGTTCTGATGACTAATTTGGCAGAGGTGACAAATAGCAGACGGTATCGAGGAGCTTCGGATTTCGACGCAGAAACTAGTCGTGGAGAACGATGTTGAGAAGTGAACTGTGAACTTGAAACCCACTCCCGCCGTCATAGTCGATGAAGCCTAACTTCCTGAACCTGTTCATGAAAAAGCTAACCCGCGAGCGAGTTGTACCGATCATTTCCGCCAGCATCTCCTGACTGATCTTGGGGATTACAGTCTCGGGCACGCCTTCCTTGCCGAAATGAGCCAGCAATAGCAGAATCCGAGCCAACCTCTTTTCGCTGGAATTGAAAAGCTGGTCAACCAAATCCTCTTCGTATCGGATGTTCCGTGTTAGCAAATATGCCACGAACATATCGGAAAACGCGTGCTCCCGGTGCAGCACTTCCATCATGGACTTCTTGTCGATCCGCATCACAGAGCAATCGGTCATCGCGATTGCGGAGCACAGGCGGAGAGGCTGCCCTGTAAGGCAACCTTCTCCGAAGAAATCGCCCTCGTTCAGAATGCCTATTGTGGCTTCCTTCCCGATCTCCGACACAACGGTGAGTTTTACCTTTCCTTTCTGTATATAAAAAACAGCATCGGAAGAGTCGCCCTGAGCAAAGACCGTCTGCTTTTTGGGAAAAGCCTCGATCTTCCTACCGCCGCCGTTGATGGTCGAAAGGAATATCTTGGTATCGAATTTGCTGAGTTTCTTGGCCGCCGCACGGGGACGCATTAATTTCCCCCGTTGCAGTAATATCACATGCCTATTTTGATGATCTGTTGGGCATCGCACTGTTCGTCGTCAGAATCTGTGAGACCAGCTTGGCCCGTGGGCCAAGCTACGGTTTGAGTTTCAGTTCCACCCTGGGTTTCTGGTTCCAACGGCCCAGATTGTAACGCAGCCGCTGCTCAATCGTGCGTTGTTTCTGTTCGGCTCTCCTGCGTAAGATTTCTTCCCGCCGCCCGTAGTACACATCCGCCGGGGTCACGTTGCCAATGGCTTCGTGATAGCGGCGATGGTTGTAATACTCGATGAAGTCCTGCATGGTTCGGCGCAGCTCGTCCGGGCTGGTGTAGACCAGGAGGTTCATGCGCGCCTTGAGCGTCTCGTGAAAGCGTTCGATCTTACCATTGGTCTGGGGATGATGCGGGGCGCAGTAGATGTGGCGGATTTCGAGCACGCGCAGATACTCCTCGAAGACCCGCGCCAGGTAGCCCGAGCCATGATCGCTGAGGAACTTGGTGCGATCCTCCACCGGCACCTGCCGCATGCCCGTGAACGCGACCGCCTGTTCCACCACGTCGCTGATGGAGTGCGCGGTCATGTCCGGTTTCAGATCGCTGGCCAACACGAAGCGCGAGAAGTCGTCCAGCACCAGGATCGAGTAATACCAGCCCCAGCCCACCACGAAAAAGTAACTAGCTGTTCGTCGTCAGAATCTGTGAGACCAGCTTGGCCCGTGGGCCAAGCTACGGTTTGAGTTTCAGTTCCACCCTGGGTTTCTGGTTCCAACGGCCCAGATTGTAACGCAGCCGCTGCTCAATCGTGCGTTGTTTCTGTTCGGCTCTCCTGCGTAAGATTTCTTCCCGCCGCCCGTAGTACACATCCGCCGGGGTCACGTTGCCAATGGCTTCGTGATAGCGGCGATGGTTGTAATACTCGATGAAGTCCTGCATGGTTCGGCGCAGCTCGTCCGGGCTGGTGTAGACCAGGAGGTTCATGCGCGCCTTGAGCGTCTCGTGAAAGCGTTCGATCTTACCATTGGTCTGGGGATGATGCGGGGCGCAGTAGATGTGGCGGATTTCGAGCACGCGCAGATACTCCTCGAAGACCCGCGCCAGGTAGCCCGAGCCATGATCGCTGAGGAACTTGGTGCGATCCTCCACCGGCACCTGCCGCATGCCCGTGAACGCGACCGCCTGTTCCACCACGTCGCTGATGGAGTGCGCGGTCATGTCCGGTTTCAGATCGCTGGCCAACACGAAGCGCGAGAAGTCGTCCAGCACCAGGATCGAGTAATACCAGCCCCAGCCCACCACGAAAAAGTAACTAGCATCGGACTGCCACAACTGGTTCGGTGCTGTCGTCTTCACGCGAAACTCCTTCCCTGCGGGAAAGCCCACCAGCATGATCGTGCGATTCAATCCATGCCGCTTCAGCACCCGGTATACGGTGGCTTCCGACACCGTGAAACCCGCGTGGTCGGTGACCTGACAGGCCAACTCGCGGGGGCTGAGATCAGGCAACCGGAGCGCTTCTCGCACGATCACGGTCTGCTCCTCGGGCCGCAGCCGGTTCCACACCGCGCCCGGCTCCGGTTTGCGATCCAGCAACCCGGCCTCGCCCTGGTCCCGATAGCGCCGCTGCCAACGGTAAAACGTGGAACGCGCCATCCCCAGCTCGGCGATCGTCGCTCGCTTCGGCTGCGGCGAACGCCGCACCAACTCGATCATCTCCCGCTTCTTCTCCGCACTCACCCGCTCGTACCTCCGCTTTTCGATCAGTCCTAACTCTGGCTTTTTTTCAGCAGCATATTGGCCACACTCAGATCGGCCACCAACTGCTTCAGCCGCTCATTCTCCTGGCGCAGCGCTTTCACTTCGTCGCTGGTGGCCTCCCGTAGCCCATCGCCCCGCATGCGGCCCTTGCCCGCCTCCATGAAGTCCTTCAGCCACTTGTAGTAGATCGTGGGGTGAATGCCTTCGCGGCGGCACAGCTCCGCCACCGATACCTCCCCGCGGACGCCTTCCATCACGATCCGGATCTTGTCTTCGGTGGGAAACCTTCGCCGCGTCGCCCGCTTGGTCTTGCGGATCAGAGCACGAGCGGTCTCGGCAGAGCGGGTCGGCCCCGCCATTTCGGTGGGATTACTTTCTGGCTTGTTTTCTTCCGGCATGTTCACCCTTCCGGCCCCGGTTGAGGGGCGCCGGAGTAGACTGCCGGCGCAGCACCCCAGCCAGCCAAATGCGGGCTGGCTGGGGCCCCGCTGTCGCCGCCAGTCTACTCCCTGTAGCGGGTGAACTGAATCTCAGATGTGTAGCTTAACTTCCGGTCTCAAACTGTCCCATTTCCGCTGACGTGGCACAGCCTGATCTCAGCCCCCGCGAGTTGGCCTGTCAGGTCACCGACCACGCGGGTTTCACGGTGTCGGAAGCCACCGTATACCGGGTGCTGAAGCGGCATGGATTGAATCGCACGATCATGCTGGTGGGCTTTCCCGCAGGGAAGGAGTTTCGCGTGAAGACGACAGCACCGAACCAGTTGTGGCAGTCCGATGCTAGTTACTTTTTCGTGGTGGGCTGGGGCTGGTATTACTCGATCCTGGTGCTGGACGACTTCTCGCGCTTCGTGTTGGCCAGCGATCTGAAACCGGACATGACCGCGCACTCCATCAGCGACGTGGTGGAACAGGCGGTCGCGTTCACGGGCATGCGGCAGGTGCCGGTGGAGGATCGCACCAAGTTCCTCAGCGATCATGGCTCGGGCTACCTGGCGCGGGTCTTCGAGGAGTATCTGCGCGTGCTCGAAATCCGCCACATCTACTGCGCCCCGCATCATCCCCAGACCAATGGTAAGATCGAACGCTTTCACGAGACGCTCAAGGCGCGCATGAACCTCCTGGTCTACACCAGCCCGGACGACTGCGCCGAACCATGCAGGACTTCATCGAGTATTACAACCATCGCCGCTATCACGAAGCCATTGGCAACGTGACCCCGGCGGATGTGTACTACGGGCGGCGGGAAGAAATCTTACGCAGGAGAGCCGAACAGAAACAACGCACGATTGAGCAGCGGCTGCGTTACAATCTGGGCCGTTGGAACCAGAAACCCAGGGTGGAACTGAAACTCAAACCGTAGCTTGGCCCACGGGCCAAGCTGGTCTCACAGATTCTGACGACGAACACTACACCACTAACGGGGGAGTGAATTCTCCGACCGCAGTGGCGAATGGGGTGGTTTACGTCGGCTCGGACAACGGCAAAGTGTATGCCTTCGGCCTGAAGTGAAGGACGGTCAGGGGCGGGCAAGGGCAGCTTCCAAAGGCCCCGGCCTGAAGGTGCCTCACCGACTTCAACCTCAAGTTGTTCGATGCTGAAGATATTGCCCGGAGCGAAGGTCGCGCGGTTCGGAGAGTTCGACATTCGAGTCTCCAGCGGCAAGTGCCCCAAATGCGGATCGCGGAATCCGAAGAAGCTCAGTCAGAAATGCTGGCACAATCCCGATGCATTCCACGGAGCAAAGGAGATGCCGAATATTTTTGAAGAGATCGTAGAACTCTGCGAGAGCCGACACACCTCTGATCTCAGAACGAACCGACAACTGAACGAGATAAAGACTCTTGCCGGTCGCAACGCGAACATGCTCAATGAAATTCTTCACGACTACATCCGCCAGAATGAAGAAGACCCGACGTACCGGAAGGCAAGGTTGAAAGCTGCAAAACGAATGCTGGGCGATTGATGCCTCGGATTGCAGTGTCAGCGGTCGTGGAGATGTTCGCTATACGCCAGCCGGGAGACGTTGAGGACAGTTATGGAAGGTAAAACTGTGCCAACTTACGAACGCGGGGATTACATCAAGGTCGAGTTTCCGGGCGAGGCTGAAATGCCCGGTGAGTGGATGTGGGTTCGCGTCCATCACTGCGACGATTCAAAGAAGCTGGTTTTCGGCACGCTGGACAATGCGCGGGTGAATGATTACAACGACAAGATCGAACTCGGCTCAGAACTCGCTGTCAACTACTCCCAGATTCGGGAGCACAAGAAACCGACGGAGTTCACGAAGCAGTGAGGATTCTGTAACGAAGGGAACTCACATGAATGCGGATCACATGAAGTCTCTGAACTCTGGAGACATCTTGGTCTATGACGATGGTCGTCCCGGACATAGCGGAGTGAAGGCGGTGGTATTGTCCAACCATGAAAACAACGTGATCGTCCAGTTTGAGGACAGAGCCGACACGACGACCATCAGGCACGATGAAGTCGGATGGACCAAATATCTGAAGCGGAGTTGAGCATCCCACGAAATAAGGACGAGAAATTCACCGCTGTGCAAGAGTGTAAGACGCGGGCCAGTCGTGCCGCTGTGCCATTGCTGCCTTCGCTTGCGCGAGTCTTAGACGTCCACAGGGAGAGGAACCGGGGGCCAGTGAGCGGCCCAATATTCAGAACGAGCATAGGCACGGCGCTCGACCCTAACAACACACTGAATCGGCAGATTCTTCCGGTATTGAATCGCTGCGCTACTTGCAAAAGGCCAGAGGATGATCACACAGCCAAGGTTGCGCATGAGTACCAGAGAGATGAGTCGCTTCCACGGTGGCGGGGGTGGCATGCTTTTCGCAGAGGCTTGGGCACAAACCTGTACGCCTTGGGAGTGAACGAAAAGACGGTGCAGGCGATCTTGCGGCATGCCGATGTCGGCACTACGATGACGTACTACGTCAAGTCACTGAGCGAGGATTCCGTGCGGGCAATGGCTGTCCTAGATAACATTTTGTGCTCAACTTGTGCTCTAGATTCGAGTGTCACGGCGGATACGCAAACGCAGTAGCAGTGTAAAATCATGGAGATAGCAGCAAACGGCCCCGTAGCTCAGTTGGATAGAGCAGCGGTTTCCTAAACCGTTGGTCGGCGGTTCGACTCCGCCCGGGGCCTCCATGATTTCGGTCATCGGAGAATACACCCCGGGGAGACCATAATACCGCGGGAAGAGTTAAGGCCACGAGGCAAGAAAAAACCGCTCTTCCCAACCGGGAACAGCGGTTCGAAGCACGGATTGCCAACAACTCAGGTTACATGCAGCCGGTGAACTTGAAAGACGCCATCCGGGTGTGCCAGTTGAATCCGTTGCTGGAGAAGTATTTCTGGGCGTACCAGATGGTAAAGTCATCCGTCGGATCGATCGCCATGCTGCTGTAGTCGCCCGAGCGGGGTCGTCCGCCAGTTTGAACGCCCGTGCCCGTCTTGATGTTCTTGGCGGATTCCATGGTGTTACTATCGATTGGCTGGTTTCTGTTTTCAAGGTGCTGCACCGAATGTTGTGCTATAATGGTTCCCAACGCTACTGCCACGGTTTGCTCGTGACGCGGTGATCCTGTTGGATCAGATTCATCTCCGCTTTTCCTGCCTGCCGTTTATTCAGCGTCAAATCAAATAACAAGAGCGGCATGGGAACTCACTACACGTGTACACATCAAGCCCCTCCAGAAAGAACAATAACGAATGACAAGCTTTACAGATCTACCGCTATCTTCTGCTCTGCAGCAGAGGCTGGCGACGGCTCAATTCATTATCCCTACGCCGATTCAGGCGCAGGCTATTCCTTACGCCCTTGAGGGCAAAGATGTGCTGGCTACGGCGCAAACCGGAACCGGCAAGACATTGGCATTTCTGATTCCGATCATCGAGATGCTGCAGCGCGAACCGTCGCAAAAAGTCCGCGTGCTGGTTTTACTACCCACTCGCGAGCTGGCGATTCAGGTCAACGAAGAGTACGAAAAACTTCGCGGGAAGGGACTATCGAAAGCGGCGCTGGTCATCGGCGGCGTCTCCGAAAAGGCGCAGATTCAGGCCGTGCGCGCCGGCTCCAGCCTGGTCGTAGCGACTCCGGGCCGTTTGCAGGACTTCATCAGCCGCAAACTGATCGATTTGCGCGAAATCAAGATCCTGGTGCTCGACGAAGCCGACCGCATGCTCGACATGGGCTTTCTGCCCGCGATCCGGCGCATCCTGGCGATCCTGCCGCAACGGCGGCAGACGCTCTGCTTCTCGGCTACGCTGGAGCAATCGGTCGCAGGCCTGGTGAACGATTCCATGCGCGAGCCGGTGCGCGTGGCGGTTGGCTCGGTGCTGAAGCCGGTGGAGAGCGTCCGGCTGCAAGCCTACGAAGTGCGCCCGGCTGAGAAGCCCGACGTGCTGCGGCAATTGCTCTATGCCGAGAAAGGTCAGACGCTGATCTTTGCCCGCACTAAGCGCGGCACCGAACGGCTGGCCAAAGAACTGGTGCGTGAAGGCTTCTCCGCAGCCATGATTCACGGTGATCGCTCTCAGTCGCAACGTAATGGAGCGCTTAGTGGATTTCAGCAGGGACGCTTCCAAGTGCTGGTCGCCACCGACGTCGCCGCGCGCGGCCTGCACATCGATGATGTGGCGCATGTGATCAACTATGACCTGCCCAAGATGGCGGAGGATTTCATCCATCGCGTGGGACGAACGGGGCGTGCCGGTTCAGAAGGACTCGCCACAAGTTTAGTCGCGGGCGGCGAGGTTATCGAACTTCGGCATATCGAGCGCACGCTTAAGCTGAAAATCGAACGCAAGCAAGTCGATTGGGCCAACGCAGAGCGGTCCGAGCATATGGTCCAAAACACGCTGGCCAGCCGGACGCTGACGAAGTTGCCGGGGGAAGTGTTCGCGTAGCGCCGCCCTCTCGGCGGCTGTCAGGCGGGCGTCGCGCTCGCCGCGCCAAGGGCGGAGAACCCCAGGGATGAAAATAAAAGGGCGCGTCTTAAAGACGCGCCCCTATTTTTTTGAAATGTAACTATTTGCGCGTTAGCAGGCGTTTTATGGCTCGGTTTTCTCCGGCTCGCGCTCTCGCGGAATACTGGAAATATCGGCGTCGTCTCCCAGTTGGAACAGCGCCGCTTGCTCAGCGGCGTGCCTCTGCAATTCATCCAAATCCAGTTCGTTCGAATCGCCCGGCGTTCCTAACGGTTCGTCTTTGCGCTGGATGCGGCGTTCGGCTTTGTCGCGCTGCTTTTGCTGGCGCGTGTGTTCCTTCTGGCGTTTGGTAAAACTTGATCGACCTCGTCCTGGCATAGCAATCTCCCATAGTTTCTGGCTGACCGAACGTTCCGCTCAGCGGTTAAAGCCGCTGTTGATTTTGCGGAGTTCACGGCGCGGCCGGAAGCCGCGCCCTTTCAAAACGGGCCGCGCGGGTCCAGCTACCAGCGAGGTTCCCGGGGCTGACGTGCATGCCCCTGATAATCGTCGCGGCTGCCGCCGCCTCCGCCACCAAAACGCTTTCCACCTCCGCCGCCGCGCGGCGCATCGGTCTTCGGCTTCGCCTCGTTGATCTTCAGCGCGCGGCCGCCAAGTTCCGTTCCATTCAATGCGGCTACTGCCTTATCGGCCTCCGCCGGATTGGTCATCTCGACAAAACCGAAGCCCCGGGCGCGGCCGGTCTCGCGGTCCGTGACAATGCTGACTTTCTCGACTGCGCCATGCGCTTCAAACAAGCCGCGCAGCTCTGGTTCGGTGGTGCTGTGAGGTAAGTTGCCGACGTAAAGATTCTTCATAGGAGTTCTTCTCTTTCTGTTTCCGCGGCAGATGTTTCTGCCGCAGCTATTGTTGCTGAGAATGTTTCTGCTGCGACTGCTTCGGTTGCAAATAAGGGTTGGGAGGCAATCGGTGCTGGTGCCGAGTGCTGCTCGATGGCTTCCGCCCAGCGGGAAGGTCTTGGGGTTTCCCGTAGCGAGCGCGAACGAGCCTCGCAGACCGCGCGGGCGCTGGAAATTTTCCGGCAGGCCTCCAGGATTCCCCAGCGCTGCGATGTAGCTGCCGCCGCCTGAGCGAGCAGCGTTGCGACCATCTCCTTGTGCAGGGCATCCGCGTCCGGCTCCGGGGGCGCTTCGTCAGAATGGGGCGCAGCCGCCAGATACTCGGGGCCGCCAACGAAGAAAGCAATTCTCTGCGGAGGAGTGGCGCTGCGCAGGTCCGTGCAGAACTGGTCGCGGCTGTCAGTTTCCCCGGCCACGTTGATGAGCACCAGATTGTACAGATCCGCCCGCCACCAACAGCGTGCCTCGAGAACGTCGGCCGCGCAGTCCACGTCGATGCCGAGTTTGCGCATCACGTCGGCCCGCAGATCGCGTTTCGTCTGCGACGTATCCAGCAGCAATACGCGCTTCTTCTTAGCCGCAATGGTAACCGGGGGCTGCGACAATGTGACGACGGAAGTGGTCATGCTACCTTCCCTTTGGCGTTGCTTTGCGCTGCCGGGGCCACCAAGTTTTTCTCAGCCAGGGCCTGCAACATTTTCTGGTTGCTCTGGCGGCGGCTGATCTTCTGTCTGCGCCGCCGGTTAAATCGGGCTTTGTCGCCGTTGATTCCGGACATGTTTATCTCCCGCCTTGTGGGCTGATTATCGTAAACGCCTGGCGCCACGATGTTTCTTGATCCCGCCCAGGCGTCGAAGTTGTGAGCACGCTGCAGATCCCGCTACGAGCGACTTGCAGAATCGGCCAGACCCCCTGGCCGTTCCTTGAAGTCGATGCTTTGGGATTGAAGGATCTGACTTTCGCAGGCTCTCAGATTCGACACGTCGTTCGCCTTTCAGAGAATTTCTCAATCGCGAAGGCGCAACGAGCTGTTAGGGTGTCTTCGAGGTTAAGATCTTTAGTATACGCTGCCTTCGCGGATATTGCTCAGGTTTTGCCCAAGTGGAAGGCACTGAAGGTCAGAGAATTCACCACCCCGCCGCTGATGAACCTAGGGCTGCGAAGGGCTGACGCTACCGGGCTTGGAACCTTTGCAGAGCAGCAGGCAGAGCGCCACCGTTCCTCCAACAGCGCCGCCAATCTCGAGCCACTTGGTATTCAGCCCATTGCTGGCCCCTGCGGGCCGCAGCGGCGATCCGCAGGCTGCCGCCTCGTTGCGGGTTACCTGCTCTCCCTCATGAACCACGGCCGATTGAGAAGAGTTGGTATCTGGCGTTGCTGCCTTTCGCAACGCAATGGTTTGTGTAATATTCACATCGTACTTGTGGGCGGCAACCTTCACGGTGCCGCTCACGTCGGCCGTATCGTACTGCGTCCGTTCGTGCGAAGCGGGTTCAACCTTGATGCAGTTCACCTGCACGCTCATCGCCGTGGAGGTGCCCACGGAGACGCTCCCGTGGTCCAGATTCAGCGAGTTGCCTAGGAACTTTACGACTGATTCCGGCTGAATCAGAACCGATGACCCTTCGGCATCGAGGTTGGCGAAGGAGCCGGGCTTGGTCTCCAGCAAATCGCCGGGAAAGACGGCTGTGGAGTCCGCCACTTCATTGCCGTTCACCCATACTCCACCCTTGCTATGCACCACGGCAGCGCCGGTCGTGGCATTCCCCGCCAGCAACGACAGCGGACACAACACAACCATCATCCAGCAAACAGAATTGTGTAAAGCAGGCACACGCATAACCAAACCAAATTTCCACGGCAGACTTCAATTTGATCGTAGTGGGGCGGAGTGAGGTCGTCTATTAGCTCTCTGGATGCGGGTCGCGCAAGGATATTTGCACCCCTTGGCGGGCCGGGCTGTGTCCCGCTCGCGAACTCCGGTATGCTGGGCGGGCATAATTTGAGGAAGCTGCCTAAATGAACGGGTGTGGCCGAACATGGGGGTACAGAACATGGAACCAGATCTCGCCGCTGGTCCGGTGATTGAATTTCGCGACGTAGCCTACGCGCTGCCCAACGGTCAGCGGCTGCTTTCGGGGCTGAATCTGCAGGTGCAACGCGGCGAGACGCTGGTCCTGCTGGGGCGCAGTGGTTCGGGAAAAACTACCACGCTGAAACTGGTCAATCGGCTGTTGACGCCCTCCGGCGGGGAAGTGCGCGTGAATGGCGCACCCAGTGCGGAGGGCGACGTCATTCGCTTGCGGCGAAGCATCGGGTACGTCATCCAGGACGTAGGCTTGTTCCCGCATTACAACGTGGAACGAAACATTGGCCTCGTTCCGCGAATCGAGGGCTGGCCCGCCGGGCGGATACATCGGCGCGTCGAGGAATTGTTGCAGATGGTAGGGCTTGAGGCGCACCTGGCGTCACGGTATCCTCACCAGCTTTCGGGCGGGCAACGGCAACGCGTGGGGGTGGCTCGGGCGCTGGCCGCGGATCCGGCGATCCTGCTGATGGACGAGCCCTTCGGCGCGCTCGACGCCATCACTCGCGACCAACTGCAGCGCGAGTTTCTCCTGCTCCAGCAGCGGCTGGGCAAGACAGTGGTCTTCGTAACCCACGACCTGCGCGAAGCTTTGCTGCTCGGTTCGCGCGTCGCTCTCATGGAAGCCGGAAGGCTGGTTACGGTTCTTTCTCCAAAGGATTTCTTGCGATCAACTGACCCGTTAGCCGCAGCTTACGTTCGGGCTCTCGGAGGCGGACTGGACTCGGCAACAATTCGAGGCGCGTCATGAACCTCTTTCACTTCCTCTGGCAAAACCACGAGCAGGTTCTGGAACTCACACTGGAACATCTCTGGCTGGTGGGGATCTCCACGCTGCTCGCGGTGCTGATCGGTATACCGTTGGGGATACTGTGCGCGCACTGGCCGGTATGGAACAAGCCGGTGCTGGGAACCGCGAACATTATTCAAACGATCCCGAGTCTCGCCCTCTTTGGATTCCTGCTGCCAGTTCCCTGGCTCGGCGATCGTGCCGATCGCCTGGCGATTCTCGCGCTGACTCTGTACGCGCTGCTGCCTGTGATTCGCAACACCTATACCGGCATCCGCGGCGTCGATCCCGCGGTGGTGGAAGCTGGGCGCGGGATGGGACTCACCGACCGCCAACTCCTGTTTCAAGTCGAACTCCCGCTGGCTGTGAGCGTGATTCTCTCCGGTGTACGCGTTGCGGTCGTCGTTTCAGTAGGACTCGCGACCATCGCTGCCGCGATCGGCGCCGGAGGCCTCGGCGAGTTCATTTTTCGCGGCCTCGCCATGGTGAACAATCAACTCATTCTGGCGGGAGCGATTCCCGCCGCCGTTCTGGCGCTGTCGGCGGATTTCGGCTTGGGATGGCTGGAGAAGCGTTTGCGCCCAAGATGAAACGGGACAAGCTCAAACGACGTTGCGGCAGTTTCGAAGCAGGGCGCTGGGCTCCAATCTGCCTTGTTTTCCTGGCCCTGCTATTGTCCTCGTGCTCGTCTTCTCGCTCCGATCGCATTGTGGTCGGCTCCAAGAACTTTACCGAGTCGCTGATCCTCGGCGAACTTCTTGCCCAGCAGCTTGAAGCGCGCACGCATTTGAAAGTGGAGCGCCGCTTTTATCTCGCCGGGACTTACATTTGCCAGCAGGCTTTACTGGCCGGGCGCATCGACATGTATCCCGAATACACCGGGACGGCGTTGACCGCCATCCTCAAGCAGAACGTTGGCGGCGGCAAGGCCGAAGTTTACCAACGGGTCAAGAGTGAATATGAAGCGCGCCTCGGCCTCACGCTCGGCCCGCCGTTCGGTTTCAACGACACCTTCGCCATGGAGATTCGTGGAGAAGATGCCCGCCGCCTGGGCGTCAAAACTTTATCGCAGGCCGCGGCATTCGCTCCGCAATGGCGAGCCGGCTTTGGCTACGAATTCATGGAAAGGCCGGACGGTTACACTGGATTGGCTGCCGCTTATGGCTTGCACTTCGCTGCAGCGCCACGAGTCATGGATCTGGGCCTGCTCGCCCCTGCATTGAAGGATCATCAGATTGACCTGGCCGCCGGCAATACTACCGACGGACTAATTCCCGCGCTGGACTTGTTTGTGCTCGAAGATGACCGCCACTATTTTCCACCGTACGAGGCGGTCGCGGTGGTCCGGCGGCAGACCGAACAGCAGCATCCCGAAGTGGCCCAGGCCATTGCCGAGTTAGGCGATAAGATTTCCGATCGGGAGATGCAGCAACTCAATTACGCCCTCGATGGCCAGCATCGCGACGTCAAGGATGTCGCTCACGAATTCCTGCGAAGCAAGGGACTAGTCCACTAGCCCTTCTCTAAAACCTGATTTTGGGTGGCGCAGCGCTTAAGCGCTGCGATTAGGACATGGCATGACTCGGGCTTTAGCCTCTGAGGGACGTAATGTTCAACCGCTGCTGAGTCAAATCAGCAACTCGCCCCGCAAAGTAAGCACAGCGTCTCCCTTCAGAATCACGCGCCCGCCTCTGACTTCGCACCACAGCTCCCCGCCGCGCTCCGAGACCTGGCGCGCGTGCAGGCTCGTCTTCCCCAGTCGCTGCGCCCAATACGGCGCCAATGAGCAGTGAGTCGAGCCGGTCACGGGATCTTCCGGGATGCCATAACTGGGCGCGAAATACCGCGACACAAAATCCGCATCGTCGCCCGGAGCCGTGATCGCGACTCCCGCGGGATGAAGTCTTTCGAGCAAACGAAAGTCAGGACAAATACGCCTGACCTCTTCCTCCGACTCATAGATTGCGAAGTAGTTGTCTTCGATCTGCATCACCGCAACGGGAGCCTTGCCCAAGCCATCGATCAGCGCCGCAGGCGGAACTGCGCACGTCCAGGGCGCGAGCAAGGGAAAATCCATGGCCAGCAGGTCCCCGTCACGGGAAACGGTAAGTGCACCACTGAAACGTGTTTCGAAGCGCACCGAATCACGCCCAGCTTCCAGAATCTGCAAAACGACGAACGCCGAAGCCAGCGTCGCATGTCCGCAAAGCTTCACCTCACAACGCGGTGTAAACCAGCGTAATTCGTAGTGATCGCCGAGAAGCACGAAAAATGCCGTCTCCGAAAGGTTGTTCTCGGCTGCGACCGCTTGCAGCAACCCGTCATCTAACCATCCTGCAAGCGGACAAACCGCGGCCGGGTTGCCTCCGAAGGCCCGGCGGTAAAGGCGTCAACATGAAATACCTGTAGGGACATTACCCTATGGTACTCGGGGAGCCTCGGGGAATAGAATGCAACGCTCCTGCGCCAGCCGCCGTTAAACGATCCGGTTGCCGTGATATTTTTCGTCAGCTCACCATGAGATTGGGAGATCTGAATGCCAGCCACACAGACCGATTCCGTCATCCGCAACGACAACGATGTGATGGAGCAACTCGCCGACGCCCGTCAACGTACCGACGACCTGTTCGCTGTGATCAACCCCGATGCAATCTATGATCGGCCGATCGCCGAGCGTCACCGCATCATCTTCTATATCGGACATCTCGAGGCCTTCGATTGGAACCTGTTCCACGAACGCGCTCTTGGACTGAAGAGCTTTCATCCCGACTTTGACCGGCTGTTTGCCTTCGGCATCGACCCGGTTGGCGGCGGACTCCCCATGGATCAGCCTGCCGACTGGCCCAGGATCAGCGCGGTACAAGACTACGTAGAAAAAATCCGCGCCGTTCTGGACGTCAAACTTGCGGATGCACTCACCGATTCCCGTTTTCCAACCAGCGACGGATTTCCGCTGACCACTCTACTCAACGTTGCTATCGAGCACCGCCTCATGCACGCCGAAACGCTGGCCTACATGCTGCATCAGTTGCCGCTTGATCGCAAAGTGAAGGCAATCCGAATTCTTTGCAACCGTTACTTCTCCCGTGGATCACGGCAGCTTCGGGATTCCGGCCGGTGCGGTTACGCTCGGCCTTCCGCGCGGCCAGCAGTTTATTTGGCTGGGACAACGAGTATGAGGCTCACACCGTCAACGTCCCCGGCGTTTGCCATTGATCAGTACATGGTGACGAACCAGCAGTATCTCGAGTTCATCAATGCAGGCGGCTACGAAACCCGCGCGTTCTGGGGCGACGGTGACAACCATGCAGACTGGGAGTGGATATCCGCGCAGGGAATTTCGCATCCGGCTTTCTGGAAGCGCGCAAACAATCAGTGGCTGTATCGCACGATGTTCGACGACCTCCCGCTGCCGCTGGATTGGCCGGTCTATGTAAGTCATGCGGAAGCGAAAGCGTATGCGCGCTGGGCAGGGAAGTCGTTGCCCACCGAAGCCGAGTGGCAACGCGCGGCCTACGCCACAACTTACAGCGGCGAACGAACATATCCCTGGGGAGAACAAGCTCCAGACGCCGCACACGGCAATTTTGATTTCGCCCGCTGGAGTCCCACGCCGGTGAATGCGTTTCCTGAAGGCCGCAGCGCCTTCGGTGTTCACGGCATGTTGGGCAATGGTTGGGAGTGGACTTCCACCGAGTTCGCTCCTTTCCCCGGATTCGAGCCGTTCCCGTTCTACCGCGGTTACTCCGCCGATTTTTTCGATGGCAAACACTTTGTCCTGAAAGGCGGATCGGCGCGCACCGCGGCCTGCATGTTGCGGCGCACATTCCGCAACTGGTTTCAGGCGCACTACCAATTTGCCTACACCGGATTTCGCTGCGTAAGCCGCTGATCGTCTAACAGAAAGATCATTTAACGGCAATCGTCAAAGGAGCTGCCAAATGCTGGTTCAAACCATCACTCCGAACGCGACCTATGAATTCGCAGCCGATGTACATGCTGGCCTCACCAAGCCAGGCCAGAAGGAACTGCTGTCGAAATATTTGTACGACGACGTAGGTTCCGCGTTATTCGAAGTGATCAGCCACCTCCCGCAGTACGGACTCACTCGTGCCGATGAGCGTCTGCTGCGGCGGCACAGTCATGACATCGTGGAGCGGCTGGCTACTCCGGTTTCCGTCGCCGAACTGGGCAGCGGCAGCGGCAGAAAAACTCGCCACATCCTCGAAGCTCTTTGCCGCCGCCAGCGCACCGCCTACTATCCCATCGAGATTTCCCCGTCCGCTCTCGCCATGTGCGAACGCGAACTCCGCGACATCGAGTCCATCAGCATCCTGGGCTTCGAGCGCGAATATCTCGACGGACTCCTGGAAGTGGCGGCGCACCGCTCGAACGGCCAGCATCTTCTTGTGTTGTTCCTCGGTAGCACGATTGGCAACTTCGATCGTCCCGCGGGCATTCAGTTTCTCGCCGAAGTCCGCCGCATTCTTCTGCCCGGAGATTCACTTCTCCTCGGAACCGATCTGGAGAAATCCAGCGCTCAGTTGCTCGCGGCCTATGACGACGACCTGGGAGTAACCGCAGCCTTCAACTTGAATCTGCTGGCGCGCATCAATCGCGAACTCGACGCCGATTTCGATCTCGCGCAGTTTGAGCACGTCGCCAGACTCAATCACGAAGCCCGCAGTGTGGAAATGCATCTGCGGTCCACGTGCCGCCAGACCGTGCACATTCCCGCCGCCGAGCTTCTCGTCGAGTTTGTCGAGGGCGAAACCATCTGGACTGAAAGCAGCCACAAATATTCCCCGGGAGAAATTGTTCCCATGGCCCGCACCGCAGGTTTCCGTTGCGAAGCGCAATGGATCGACGAGCAATGGCCATTCGCCGAGAATTTGCTTATCGCGGAATAGTCGCGTAGGGAGCCTCGAGAATTTCCTTGCTTCATATGGAGAGAGCCGCCCTTCGGCAAGCTCAGAGCAAGCTCTCGGCTGTCCAGCGAGCGAGGCGAGCGCGTCTGGTTCTGAGCAACGCCCGCTATCCATTACTTGAGCCCATCAATGTGCTCTCCCACCAAATAAGAATTCCCACATTCTCTTCAAGCAGAAGTAAAACTTTGTAAATCCTGCGGTTTTGCGCGATGCGCGCATGTACATTAATAAACAGATGAATGAGCAGGTGAACAAAGGGTATTCGAGTGCGACTACGCGCCGGCTTCGGGCCGTTGCACTCTGTGCCGCAAGCGCGGCCGTCTTTCTTGCGGCTCCCTTCTGCGATGCCTTGCCCTCCAGTCAGCAGACCCAGGAAACTGCTTCGCCCCGGGCTGTCGCTAAACGCATCGGCGTTATCAAAGCCATCAACGGAAATGAGATCACGCTGACCCCGGATTCTGGCCCGGAAGTCAAGGTTACGGTTCAAGCCGCAACGCAAATCGTCCGTTTTGCACCGGGCGAGACGAATCTGAACAATGCCACGCCCATCCAGTTGCAGGACTTGCAGGTTGGCGACCACATCCGGGCCACAGGCTGGGCCACTGACGATAACCTGCCCCTGCCCGTTCTAAAGATTGTCGTGATGAAGCACTCCGACCTTGAAGCCCGTCATCAGCAGGATCTGCAGGAGTGGCAGAAGCGTGGAGTGGGCGGCTTGGCGAATGCTGTCGATCCCGCGGCGGGGACAATCACCATCTCGGTCACCAGTTTCACGGGGAAAAAAAACGTCGTCATTCATTCCTCCACAACCACGGTGATCCGCCGCTACGCTGCGGATTCCGTGAAGTTCGACGATGCCAGGCCCAGTACGCTGCAGGAAGTTCATCCCGGCGATCAGGTACGCGCGCGCGGGGACCGCAACCCTGATGGCACTGAGGTGACGGCCGAAGAAATTGTTTCGGGATCGTTCCGCAATATTGCTGGCACAGTAAGCTCCGTTGACTCAAGTTCGTCGACCCTCAGCGTTCAGGATGTGTTATCGAGAAAATCCGTGGTTGTCAAAGTAACCGCGGACTCGCAACTTCGTCATTTGCCCCCTGAGATGGCTCAGCTAATCGCCATGCGCCTGAAAGGAGCGGCCGCCGGAGAGACCGGCGCTGCTTCCGGTCCAACACCCAGTTCAGCCTCGGGTCAGGCGGCTAGTCCAGCGGCGTCCCCCGAGGGAACTGCTGAAGGTGGAACGGGCGCGCGAGGAAATAGTCCGGGCCGGCGTTCCGGCGGCGCACCGGATTTCCAGCAAATGCTTAGCCACTTGCCTGCCTCATCGCTTGACGATCTGCACAAAGGCGATGCTGTGGTGATGGTCGCGACGGAGGGCACTGCGGGTGTAAGCACCGCTATCCAACTGGTCAGCGGTGTCGAGCCCATCCTGCAGGCTGCGCCCAACGCTGCCCAAGCCATGATGCTTGCGCCCTGGAGCCTGGGCGGCCCCTCCCTCGACGCTGGGGGTCCATAGTCTTGCTCTTCTTGCAAAGTGAATTCTGCAGCCGAGATTCATACCGCTGTGTCATGTCGTGGAATGGAATGATGGAATGAAGGTTCGTAATTATCTGTATCTTGTACTCACTCTTTTGTCGTTGCAGTTTTGTGCAACACTCGCTGTATCGCAAACCGGCGCGTCCCTAGCCGCTTCCGGCACTCTACGCGGGCAAGTAACCGACCCCTCCGGCGCCGCTATTGCCCAGGCCGACGTCATCATGACGCCCGCAGCCACCAACTCAACATCGATGAAAACGAAAACCGACGGGCAGGGCGCGTATGAATTCAAAGGGCTGGCGGCCGCTCAGTACTCGTTAACCGTGGTTGCCCAGGGATTCGCCCTCTATGAGAACGACAACGTGGTCATCACCGGCGGTCAGCCCATGCGCCTCAACGTCGCAATGACCATCGAGGTCGAGGAGCAGCACATCCAGGTGTCGGATACGGTGCCGACCGTTGATGTAAATCCCGCAAACAATGCCGGGGCCATAATCATCTCGGGCAAGGAACTCGACGCGTTGCCCGACGATCCCGACGAATTGCTCACCGACCTGCAGGCGCTGGCGGGGCCTTCCGCGGGACCAAACGGCGGTCAACTCTACATCGACGGTTTCACCGCCGGTCAGCTTCCACCCAAGTCATCCATTCGCGAGATTCGCATTAACCAGAATCCGTTCTCGGCGGAATACGACAAGCTCGGTTACGGACGGATTGAAGTCTTTACCAAGCCGGGCACGGACAAATTTCATGGCCAGTTCATGGTCAATGGGAACGACTCGGCATTTAATTCGTCCGACCCATTTGCCGGGGTTGAGCCCGGCTATGACTCCGTGCAGTACAACGGAAACATCGGTGGTCCGATCAAGTGGCTGAAGAAGTCGTCATTCTTTTTCAACGTCGATCGCAGAAATATCAACGACATTTCCGCCATCGACGCCCAGACTCTCGATCAGAACCTCAATCCGGTTCAGACCCTGGAGTCCGTATCCAATCCGCGCCGGCGCACCAACATCAGCCTGCGTTTGGACTACGCACCCTCCAAGAACAACACGTTGACCGCGCGTTACCAATACTACCGCGACACGCAGACGCACAATGGCATCGGCCAAACCACCTTGCCGACGCAGGCATACGACTCCACCTCCACCGAGCACACGCTGCAAATCGGTGACACGCAAATCCTCGGGGCGAAGGTAATCAACGAAACGCGCTTTCAGTACCTGCGCGAAAACAGCGGCCAGACGGCGTTGGATACGAATCCGCAGGTCACCGTACCCGGCGCATTTATCGGAGGCGGCGACGGCACCATCAGCGCCGACCACCAGGATCACTACGAACTGCAGAACTATACGTCCGTGATTCACGGCAATCACACCATCAAGTTCGGAGGCCGTCTGCGCGCGTTGCACGATGCCAGCAATTCCAACCTGGGCTTCAACGGAACATTTACATTCTCATCCCTGAACCGGGCTACAGATACTCCGGCCAATTGCGCGATTGATCTTCAAACGAATCCGAATCCCAACCCGCCTTGTCCCATCTCCCTTGCCTTCGCCCTCGGCCAGATTCAGAACCCGTCAGGCAACAATGGAGCGCCTCCCTTCGCAACCCAATTGACCTTCACCAAAGGCTCTCCCCTGGCGAGCGTCACAACCTTCGATGCCGGGCTCTATGTGCAGGATGATTGGAAAGTACGGTCGAACATCACTTTCAGTTTTGGTTTCCGCTACGAAACCCAAAACCACATAAGAGATCACGTGGATCTGGCGCCGCGGTTGGGCGTCGCCTGGGGCGTCGGCGGAAAGAGCGGTCCTCCGATCATGGTGATTCGCGGCGGAGCGGGCATCTTTTACGACCGCTTCCAATCGATGCAGATCCTGCAGGCAGAGCGGTTGAACGGCATCACCCAGCAGCAGTTCGTCATCAACAATCCCACATGTTTTCCCGGAGTCGACACCGCGCCTCCCAACCCTTCTTTTTCCAACTGTGGCACGGTGAGTTCCAGTACTTCCACCATCTACCAGATCAATCCCTCGCTCTACGCGCCCTACACGCTTCAATCAGCCATCAGCGCAGAGCGGCAGCTCACCAAGTCTGCCACTCTCTCTGTCACGTATCTGAATTCTCGCGGCTTCGATCAACTGCTCAGCATCAATGCGAACGCACCCAACCCGGGCACACCCTGCAATCTATGCGTGCGGCCCAACCCGAACGGAGGCAATATCTATCAGTACGTTTCCGAAGGCGTGTTCCGCCAGAACCAGCTCATCGTGAACACGAATATTCGCGCCGGCACCAAGCTGCAGCTATTTGGCTACTACACGCTCAACTACGCCAACAGCGATACTTCTGGAGTCTCAAGCTTTGCCTCGAACTCCTACGACATCAGCCAGGACTACGGCCGGGCCTCCTTCGATATCCGTCACCGCCTGTTTCTAGGCGGCTCCATCGCCATGCCTTACGCCGTTCGTCTAAGCCCATTCCTGGTGGCGAGTTCCGGCTCCCCCTTCAACATTCTCACCAGCACCGATTTGAACGGTGACTCGATTTTCAACGACCGGCCCGGTCTGCTCTCCACCGCTACTTGCCCCACCGCAGTAACGCCGGGCGCAGGATCCTCGGTTTATTGCACCCCCCTGGGAACGTTCGACGCTTCACCCACGGCAGGTGAAAAGCTAGTCCCGATTAACTACGGCACCGGCCCGGCGCATGTCAGCCTTAACCTGCGGCTAAGCAAGACGTTCGGCTTCGGCCCCAAAGTGAAAGGCACGGGCAACCAGGGCAATCAGGGTAACCAGGGCGGCCCGGGCGGCGGTGGTGGCGGCGGCGGTGGTCGAGGTGGGGGTGGTCCGCGCGGTCCGCTATTCGGCGGCGGGGGCGGACCCATGATGGGAGGCGGCGCTTCGGATCGCCGTTACAGCTTCACCCTAAGTGCTTCTGCCCGCAACGTTTTCAACAAGGTGAACTTTGCCAATCCGGGCGGAGTCCTGGGATCGCCTTTCTTCGACAAATACAATGGTCTTTTCGGTGGGCCCTTCTCCACCGGAGTAGCCGTTCGCCGCATCGACCTGCAGGCGACCTTCAGTTTCTGACCCACACCTTGGCGAGACGCAGTCGGTCTCACGGCATCACTCAGCATGAAATATGCAAGCACCTTCACATGGGAAACTTCACGTCTTCCGGAACTTCCGTTAACATACTGACAGCACTATACTTAGCACCGCGTGAAGCTGGCCCCACACTTGCCGGTAAACAGGGGTAGTCAGGGGCAGCCCCGGTTCGCGCCCCGGAGGGTTTCGCGCAAATGTTTCCTCGCATCTGGCCATGGCTTCTGATCCTCGCGGTTCCCGCAACCAGCAACGCTTCTGTTCAGGTTCCGTCTCCGCGTTTGCGCCAGGCCGTCTTAACCGAGCGCGAACACCAGATCTGGAAGACTCCCGCCCGTGCCGCCGAGTTCAGTGATGTACCGCATGTGAGCGCGCGCCCACGTTGCGAAGACACGCAACCTCCTGAGGCCTTGACCACGCCTGATCCTCTGCTGGTTCCGGCGGGAGCGGGACTGAAGGTCAAAGTCAGCTTCATCATCGGCGCTGACGGACGCGTGCACAGTCCTCTGATTCTGCAGAGCGCCGGCACCGCGGGCGACCGCAACGTCCTCCGAACGGTTCGCACCTGGCGGTATCGTCCCGCAACTTGCAATGGTGTGCCCACTGAAGCCGAAGGCAAGATCGAGTTCTCCCGCCGCTAAGATTTCGCGCCCGCCTAGGGTTCGCCCGGGACTTCGGCAGCACAATGCAGGCTCAGCTTGAGCTAGAATGACCGCAGCAGCAGCGTGGTCTGAATCGTGGACAGAGACAGAGAAAGAGAAAAAGACAAGAAACTCGCCAAGCCCTCCGCACCGGCTTCAGCGCTGGATTCCGAAAGTGTGCCCAGCATCGGCCCGCACAATCCCGCTCTGGGCGAAATCTATCAGCGGCTCTATCCGGAAATGCGGCGGCCCAAGCCCAACCAGGAGGCCATTGCCGCGGCTCTGCAAGCCATGCAGCGACTCACCATGGAATCGGATTCCGAAACTGTCGCCGAGAGCGCCACGCCACAAACCGCCGTCAGCGCTCTCGCTGCCTGCCCCGTCTGCGGGCATCGCAACCGCGAAGGCAACAAGTTCTGCGGCGCGTGCGGACTTCCGCTGGAAACGCCAGATTCCGCATCGCCGGCTGCGGCATCAGCGAAACACGACGGCGTGCCCCAAACTCCGCCACCAGCGCTAGAAGCCAACCATGAACTTCATCCGGAGCCGGGCGCTCCCGGCACCCATCACTATCACCACCACTACCATCATCACTATTTCCCGGGCGGACAGCCAGACGGCGGCTCGGCAACGCAGCGCGCCAATGCTCCCGAGAGCGCCCGCGAAGCCGACCGTCTGAGAGTTGCCGCAGCCGCCAAAGGTGAGCCCATGAGCCGTGGCGAGGCTTCGGTCCGGCGGCTTACGCAGGAGTGGGTTTTGGCGTGCAACACCCGGCAACTGGACGAACTGATCGAACTCTACGCTCAAGACGCTCTGGTGCTGCGCTCAAATCTTCCTCCCATTCGCGGCGCGATCGCGGTGCGCGAGTTCTTCTATGCTTCGTTGGAAGCCGGTCTCGGAGAAGTGGCGCTCGATCCCATGCGCGTGGAAGTCTTCGGAGACATGGCTCACGAGGTGGGACGCTACAGCGCGCTGGTTCCCGGAGCCACCGGCAAACGCCGCGAGGAGCGCGGCAAATACCTCTGGGTCTTCGCCAAACAGCCCAGCGGAGACTGGAAGCTGGTTTCCGAATGCTGGGCCAGCGACCTGACGCTTTCCGGTGCGGAGTCCGATATCCCCAAGACGGCGATGCGCCGGCCAAAACGCGGAGAAGTTAGTGGACGGACAGTGGTTTCAGTGGTCAGCAAGACCCAATACTGATCACCGACCACTTGATCACCGACCACCGACCACTGGACACCGAACCACTGACCACCGACAACCACCGACCACTGACCACTGATTACTGCTTCACACCCAACTTCCCCAACTCCCCGCGCAATTGATCCAGCGTCTGCATTTGGATCGTGCGCATGCCCATCTTCGCAGCGCACTCCAGATTCAGCGCGCGGTCGTCGATAAAGCAGCATTCTTCCGGATTGATCTGCGTGGTCTCGATGGCCAGACGGTAAATCCCGTTCTCCGGCTTGCGCAGCCCGACAAAGCAGGAGCTGACAAACAGCCGGAAGATTTCCCGCAAGCCGTACTTCTCGATGCGCTGCAGATTCAACTCGCGGGACTCATTGTTGATCGTCCCCATAAAGTACTTGCCGGAATTGGCCAGCGTGCGCGCGAAGGCGAGAACCTCCGGCATCGGCTGCGACAGCGAGAACATGTACTCCCGAAACTCTTCGCGCGTGAAAGGACGGTTGCGGTAAAACACGGTCCGGTCCAGGTATTCGTCAAGCGTGATCTTGCCGCGCTCAAACGACGAGACCACCATCTCGTGCCGCGAATGAAACTCTTCCGCGTCCAGATGAAAATGTTCAAGCGCCGCGATGCGCTGCGTGTGGTCCCAGGCATTGCTGAGCAGCACCCCTCCAACGTCCCAAAAAATTGCATGAATTTCCGACACGGATCAAATCCTCCATCACTCGTATCAATGCGACCCAGTTCCCGGTAGTGGCGGCGTCATCCCGAAGTCCCGCGTTTTCACCAGCGGGACGAGGGATCTCCCGCGCCCGCACTCTTCGCTCAAGAGTGTATTTGAAATTGCGAGACGCCGATATCGATACGGTGCCGGGTGCCCCATCTTTCGCATTCTTTGCAAAGGCACTAGAGCCGGTTTCATAAATACTCCAACTGTTTCTAGGTGCGGAGGAGCGCCGTCAAGTCCGCCTTTGCTGCTAACTCTTAACGTGACAGCGCGTCGAAAGTGGAGGGATCTGCCGAATGAATTTGCTCGACATGGTCTACTCCCTGATAGTGTCACTGACAGACCGACGGCATGTGTGTCCACCCTCCTCTACACGAGTCAAGGTCGGACAGTCTCTGCGTGATAGGAGGATTACATCGTGAGGACTCGATTGCAAGTGAAACTTGCCATGTTGCTGTTGTTACTGACCGCGCTGCCCTGTGTCGCCTACGAGCGCAACACTGAGATCGACCGGCTGTTCAAAGCAGTTGACAGAAATAATGGTCCGGGGTGTGCTGTAAGTGTGTACCGAGCTGGCAAGAAGCTCTACGAGCAAGGATACGGCATGGCGAACCTGGAATACGGCATTCCTATTCGCCCCAGCTCTGCATTTCAGATCGGTTCCGCGACGAAGCAGTTTACGGCGATGGCAGTTTTACTGCTTGCAAAGGACGGGAAGCTGGCTCTTCTTGACGACATTCATAAATACATTCCGGAACTCCCGCAATACGAAGCGCCAGTCACAATTCAAGAGATGCTTTGGCATACGAGCGGTCTCAGGGATATCTATGATTTGATTGACTTGCGTGACCGTGATGACGATAGTCCACTGACGCAAGGAAAGTTCCTCAAGATCATCGCGCAGCAGCGCAGCCTGAACTTTAACCCGGGAACGGGTTTTCTGTACAGCAATTCCAACTACCTTCTGTTAGCAATTCTTGTCGAAAGGACCAGTGGGAAACAACTGAATAGGTTCATGGAGGAGCGAATTTTCGGTCCGCTGGAAATGAGCCATACTATCCTCTTGGATAAAAAGCGGTGGCTCGTTCCGAACCGCGCTTACTCATACTCAAAGGACGAGTCGGGCAGGTATCAGAACAGATTTCCAGTCGACGAGATTGTGGGGCCCACCGGAATCTTCACCACCACCGAGGACATTGCCAAGTGGAACGAAGAGCTTATTGGGGGCGCAATCCTCGGCAAGGAGATCGTGCGGCAGCTAGAGCAGACGGGAACTATTACGGGGGGTAGGCTACTTGAGTACGGTGACGGAGTAGTGATTGCCAGAGATCGCGGGTTACGGACAATTGGGCATGGTGGTGCCGACATGGGTTACCTTGCTGTCTTGTTTGTGTATCCCGATTACGATTTTCAAGGCGCAATTCTCTGCAATACTGCGGAAATTGAACCGTGGAATATCGCGCGGACGATCGCAGGGATTTATCTCCGGGAGCACATGACCGAAGACGCATTTTCGAAGGTCTCAAGCACTAAATTGCAAAAATACGCCGGAACTTATTACAGCCCTGTACAGGGAAGCACGTCACGCTTCGTTTTGGAAGGCGACCAACTTCTTGCGGGGGGAAACCCACGATTTGCGCTCCGAGAATTGGGGGCCTCGAAGTTCCAGCTTGCGGATATTCCTGTCTACTTTGAGTTTTATGATCATAACGGCACGATTGGGTTGACTCGATCGATGTTTGGAGCCTCGCCTGACGTGATGCTGAAGATGACTCCTGTAGAACCTCCGACAAGCTTGAGCCAATACGTGGGCACCTACCGCGCACCGGAACTCCAGCAGACCTTTACCATTTCGATCGCAAGCGGAAGTCTCGTGATGTCGAATCTATCAGGGACAAAAGGAAAGCTGATTCCTACGATGAAGGACGGGTTTAGCTGGGACGCCACCGGCCTGTTCTTGCGCTTCCAAAGAGCAAACGGACTGATCACTGGGTTGACGGCCACGACAGATACGCTGAGAACGTGGAACTTGCCGTTCGAGCGTTTGCCAAATTAACTGGGATGCAACCTTGCTGGAAGGCAGTACCGCAGCCAAAAGTTGGTGGGCCCTCATAGGTATCACTAAGTCGCATGAGTTCAGTTAATCTAAGTGTGCCTACCCTCCAAAAGTACCTTGTCAGAGTACGAGTATTTATGAAACCAGTTCTAACCTAGTTGACGCCACATGTGCTTTTGACCAGGCGCCCTATCTTTTGCGGCAAAAGGTGGGATTCCACAAACCTCCCGCTAGGGTTTTGACATTTCCCAATTCGCCCCAGACACGGGGAGACTCAAGCAACGCCCGAGCCCACGCGATCTACTTCGTCACGCCGCAGTTGAAGCCTCTTCAGGTTTTCCGGATCAAGAGCAAGCAGCCTGAGCGCAACGTCCGCCGCCTTGCTCTGGACAACCCGCCCCGTCTCCCAGCGCGTCACCACCTTCGATCCGAGACCGAAAAGCCGTTCGAGTTCACTCTGGCTCAACCCTAACTTCTTTCGGATCGCAACGATTTCGTCCGGAGCCAGCAGCCCAGCCTTAACCCTGGCCCGCCTCTTCACCGCAAGCAAAACCACCTTGACTTAATCGGCCGTGAAGAACCGCTTTCCGCAGGATGCGCATTCGCACATCTCCACATCTGCAACGAATCGGCCGATGATTGTATGTCGCAAAAAATTCATCTCGGATCTTCTTCACCTTCTTCGAGTTGCACCCCGCACAACTGATGGCCATGCTTAGCACCGTGCTACCAAAGTAGCGCCATGCTACCCGCTCGTCAACGAGGGCCTGCTAACTCCTTTACGTCGTTGTGCCTAGCGCGAAAATCGCCCGCCATCTGTAAGCTCAAAGCTATGGGCCGTTCTCCGTCGATAGGCTCGCAATCAATAGCAGGATAAGAGCTTATTCGCGCATAATAGCTTAAAGTGAAGTCAGCAACTTTGCCCGATGTTCCAACTGGAACACTCAAGCAATTCTCTAGTGTTTGTAGACCGTAGTGTCGGGATGGTAGTTGCGCCAGTCGAACCAGTAATCTTTCAGAGCGGGCACGCGGACGAGACACTTTCCTTGCGCGGGGCCGGAGGTGGCGCAGCCCTGAAAGTTCCACTGGCTATTGGTGAGTGTGTCGAGCAGGCTCCATGGTTGCGCGCCAGCTTGCAGAAAGAATTCCGCGTCGTGGCCTTCGATGCGGGCGACGAACGCGCGGAAAGACTTGCCGTCTGGGCCGAGGACTATCAGCAAGGGCATGCCGTTGACGCGATCGAGAACCGGAGACTGCTTCGCGAAAGTTTCCCAGGGATAGGCGCGGGCAGAGCCGTCGATGGCGAGTCCGATGACCACGTCGCGCGACTTCAGTTCAGTATTCGGGAAGCTAATGACAACCGGCAGCTTGGCCACGTCGGGCTCCCAGTTGCTGTCGTACTCCTTCGTGTACTTGGCGACGGGCGCCAGCACTTGGCCGGTGGGAGACTCGGTTCTCCACTCACCGAAGGTGAGTTCGTCGCTGAGAACCAGTTCGAGCGCCGCGCCTTGGAGCGGGCCGTAAATCGCCTTGCCTGTGATCTGCTGCCACCAGGTTCCAGTTTCTTTGTCGCGCATCAGGAAGTTCTGGTTGTTGATGCCAGCCAGGTAAAAATTCAGGGCTCTTCCGTTCACGGTTCGCGTCCACACCAGACCGGTGTGACAGAGCGTTCAATAGGTGACCGCGATCGGCACGCCCGCGACTTCGTCGTTGAGGACGTGGTGGTAGGCCATCTGGCTGATGGGATAGGCGCGGGCCTCGCTGCCAAAGCGGACGGCCAAGATCATCTCCTTGGGATCGAGCTTGCTCTCGGATTGCGCCAGAAATTGCGCGCCGGCGATGGGATGGAACATCCACTCGAAATAATTGAGCCGAGCCATGACCGCGGAGAATGTGACCAGGAGAAGAGTGAACGCGATGAAAGTTTTGCGCCAGCGGTTAGCGGCTCTCCACAGCGCGAAGGCGCAGCAGAAACACGCGAGAGATGCGATCAGCGTGCTTAAAGGCGCGCGCTGGCGCAAGGCCATCGCCAGCAGGAGCGCGCGCGGCGCCTGATGACTGAAGGGTCGAATGATGAAGGCGGGAATAAAGAAGAAGCCAACGGTGGTGAGCGCGGAGACGAAGAATAGAGTCCACAGCCAAGGATAGGCGTGGCGCTCTGGCGCCTTGCGATCTGTTTGCTGGGCTGTCGAAGATGCGTGCATAAGGTTTGATATCGAATTGTGAACGATTCTAAACCGTGGCGATACCAGAAAGCGCCCGGACGGGCGGACTAGTATAAAAAATTGCCGGTTCGTCACCCGCCAAAGAAAAGCAGGTCCCCTTCGACAAGCTCAGGGCACGTTTGGCCGGAGGGCAGGGGCGGCGGTATGACTCTGGTAACTTGCTGGGGGAACTGGGGTGACCCTAGGATCAGAGGCAGGTATGACTCTCTCATCGTTATTGGTGTGCAAAGACGAGGCTGTGTTGGAGGTGTTGCGTCGCGCGTTGCAAGAGCTGGGGATTCGGGTGGAGTTGTGTCCGGACGCAGTGCGCGCGGCGGTGAGGCTGGCGCAGGAACGTTATGACCTTCTCGTCATCGATTGCAAACAGAAGCCGGACGTGGTTTCCATCTTGCGGGAGTGCCGTTCTTCCCGAGCCAACGAGTTGACCTTTGCAGTGGTGGTGGCGGAGCAGGGGGACATCCGGGAGATGTTTTCGCTGGGGGTCAACTTCGTGCTGTATAAGCCTTTGTCCTACGACCGGGTCATGAGCAGCCTGAAAGCGGCCCAAGTAGTGCTGTACCGGGACAAGCGCGGCAAGGCGCGCGCGGCGGTTCACACCCAGGCGACGATCGACTATGCCGGCGGAGAGCACGAGAAAGCGACGCTGGTGGATCTGTCGGAAGATGGCATGGCGGTGCATTTCGGAAAGACGTTGCCGCCCTCGAGCAAAGTTTATTTTCAATTTCATTTGCCGGGGCAGACAGCGCCGGTGCGGCTCTCGGGCAACGTGATGTGGCAGGATTGGAACGGGCGCGCGGGAGTCCAGTTTGTGGATGTGCCGAAAGCTTCGCGGAAGGCGCTGCACGAATGGTTGCAGAGGAGCCTGGCCGACGCACCGAGGCGAGACCTGGCTGTAGAGGCGGTGGAAGTGATGCACTCCGCTGGGCCGCGCGAAAGTTCGGTAGAGGCGGGCCGCTATACTTCCGGGAACCTGTACATGGCGAAGCAGGAAGTGCAGGGCCGCGACCAGAAAGCCAGCGCCCGACTGCGGGCGGAGCCGGCCAACCGGCGGGTTCAAACCCGATACGCCTGCCGTCTGGGAGCCGAGGTTTACGAGCAGGGCAAGCCGGTGAGGAACTACTGCCATCTGAGCGATCTGAGCCCGGGCGGATGCTATCTGGAAATGCCTTTGGCTTTTCCCGAGGGAACAGCGGTCGAGATCACGGTGCGCACGCAGGAGATGAAGTTGCGGTTGAGCGGGAAGGTGAAGGCGTCGCATCCCGGCTACGGGATGGGCGTTTCGTTTACCCTGACCAGCAAGGACGAGCGCCAGGGAGTGCAGCAGTTGATTGATTTTGTGGCGGCTGCGGCGGAGAGTTCTTAGAGCAGTACCTAGTACCTAGCTCTCAGTTCTCGATGCTGCCGGAGAGAGCCTTTAACCGCCAAGGGCGCAAAGAAAATCCGCAAAGGACGCGAAGAAGAACAGCTTCCACGCTCAGTTTCATTCCTAACAACTACTCGCCTAGATAAAGTCAATGGGAGCTGTTTGCTTCGATAACCCAAACGGTTGGGATATGATACGATTTCGGTGTGCGGGCTACGGTTCCTAAGGCGATTACGGCGCGGTACAAGCGGGCGACCGGGCGCATTGTTCTCCATCTCAGCTCGAAGCTCGATGTAAGTTTCTTGTCGCATGATGCGCAGGGGTTGGAAAATGCTAAGCCATCGCAACTGAGTGAGATCGAGATCAGCCCTTCGGGCTTGGGCATTCACTTTCCCAAGCTGGATGCGGACCTTTATTTGCCGAGTCTTTTGGAGGGATTTCTGGGGTCGAGGCGATGGATGGCGTCGCGGTTGGGCCGGGTTGGCGGCAAGTCGAGGAGCGCGGCCAAGCGAGCCGCTTCCAAGGCAAACGGGCGGATGGGTGGGAGACCGAAGAAGGCGGCGCGCGGGTGAGTTCTCAGTTCTCAGTTTCATTCCTTTGGATTACTCTGCTAGATAGAGTCAAGGGCGTTTGCATTTGACGGCGAGAACCGGGGTTGCTTGCGTCCGTGGTTCCCACTCTTCCGCAAAGAACGCGGAAGAGTGGGGCATCCTCTGTGTGTTTTGTGCCAGCTGAGGGCGGTCCGCCGGGACCTCATCACTGTAAGGCCAGATCATTGTGAGGGATTGATGCTGCGCGACCACTGGGGATAGAAGCCGAGAAGTCCGAGCAGCGGGCCGGGCAGAAGCAGCCATGCGACGTTGGCTCCCAAACGCTCGAAAGACCTGTGACTATGGCGATGGAAACGATGGTGATGGCGAAGCCGATAGAGATCTGAATGGCCAGCGCGGCGCCGACCAGATGGGGAGGACACGCCCGAGCCGACAGGGCAGAGAACTGCGGCGAGTCGGCGACCACAGCGGCTCCCCAGACTAGCAGCAATGCCAGGAGCCCCACGGGCGAAAAGACCCGCCAGGCAAGCGCGAAGATAAAACAACAAAGTCCCGAAAGTGAAAGTGATATGGCGGCCACGCGTGCGCTGCCCCACCTGTGGCTGAAGAGACCACCCACAACGCATCCGAGCGCGCCGGCAGAGATGATGGCGAAAGCGAGTCCGGAAACTTTGGAGTTGGGGAGGTTTACATTCAGTGCGGTGCGGACGATGAGCAGGGGAACGATGGTCCAGAATGCGTAGAGTTCCCACATGTGGCCGAAGTAGCCAAGGGCAGCGGCGCGAAAGTCGCGGGATGCGAACGCTCCGAGAACAGCTCCAAAGCTTGTGCCTGCCACTTTTTTGCGAAGGGAGAGGTGAGGGCCGTCGCCCAGGAGATAGATCAGCAGAGCTGCCAGAGCGGCAAGAACGGAGGAACTCCCGATGACATACTCCCATTTCCATGCCGCTCCGATCAGGCGCAGGGCATGAGGAAGCGCAGTGCCGAGCGTGAGCATGGCGACGAGATAGGCGAGTGCGGATCCAGTCCGCTCCGGAACCCAGCTCACAATCAACTTCATGCCGATCGGGTAAATTCCGGCCAGGCAAATACCGACAGCAAAGCGGAACACTGCGCCGCTCGCGATGCCGGCGGAAAGCCATGCGAAGCAGGCGTTGAACGTTGCGCCCAGAAGAGCACAAACGGGGAAGATTTTGCTGGCTGGAAACCGGTCTGCCAATCCGCTCAGGGCAAAAACCAGCGTCCCGAGAATGAAGCCCAACTGAACCGCGCTGGTGAGAATTCCAATGTCGGAAACGCTCGCGCCCCAGGCTCGGCGCAGATCGTCGGCCGCACTATTTGCGCTGAACCAGACCGAGGTGGCGAGCAGTTGCGCGATTGCGATCGTCGCAACTGTATAGAAACGCGGGATGGCCATCTCGGGTGGATTTGCGAATGCTTTATTCATATTTGATTCGTCGAGGATGGCGAACCCGGCATTGAGTTCGGGTGCGTGGCGACCAATGATAACTCATGTCCCCCTTGGTGACATTTACCAAGGATCGGAAGCGATGGAGCCGATCGTCCGAGATTATCCGGGATACCGAGGTCAGCGGCAGTTCTCAGGTCTCAGTGCTGCCGGACCGCAGAGCCTTTAATCGCGAAGGACGCAAAGAAAATCCGCGGAGGACGCAAAGAAGAACCGCTTTCAACCTCAGGTTCGCTCGTAAGGCTACGCGAATGGCTGAAGCGCCGCGCCTCCGCGTGTGAAGTGCCGCTCTTGCAGGTTACTTCGTTGCTGTTTCTTCGGCTACGGCTTTCTTGAAGTAGTCCAGTGACATTCGGAGGCCTTGTTCTAGTTGGATCTTTGGTTCCCAGCCTAATAGTTGTCTGGCTTTGGTGATGTCTGGGCGGCGCTGCTTGGGGTCATCCTGCGGGAGGGGTTCGTAGGTGATTCTGCTTTTTGATCCTGTCACGTTTAATACGTGCTGGGCGCATTCGAGGATTGTGAACTCGTTGGGGTTGCCGATGTTGACCGGGAGGTGCTCGGATGATTTTGACAGGCGGAGGAAGCCGTCGATTTCGTCGCTTACGTAGCAGAAGCTGCGGGTCTGGCTGCCGTTGCCGTAGACGGTGAGGGGCTCTCCGCGCAGGGCCTGCTTCATAAAATTCGACACCACGCGGCCGTCATTTAATTGCAGACGCGGGCCGTAGGTGTTGAAGATGCGGACGATGCGCGTGTCTACCTTGTGGTAGCGGTGATAGGCCATGGTTACGGATTCGGTGAAACGTTTGGCTTCGTCGTAAACAGATCGTGGCCCGATAGAATTCACGTTGCCCCAGTAGGTTTCTTTCTGGGGATGCTCGAGGGGGTCGCCGTAGCACTCGGAGGTGGAGGACACCAGATATTTTGCGCCGTATTTGCGCGCGACTTCGAGAGCGTGAAAAGTTCCGAGCGATCCGACCTTCAGGGTTTCGATGCCGTGGACGGTGTAATCGACGGGGCTGGCGGGGCTGGCGAAGTGGAAGACGTAATCGACGCGGCCGACGTCGAAAGGTTCGCAAATGTCTTTCTCTACAAACTCGAAAGCCGTTTCATGGCGAAGATGGTCGAGATTTATGTGAGCGAGGTTGGCGCGGCGGCCAGTGAGCAGGTTATCGACGACAACCACACGCCAGCCTTCGGCGAGCAGGGCATCGCAGAGATGGGATCCCAGGAAACCGGCACCACCGGTGACCAGGGCGCGTTGTGGGTTCATGCTTTGGTGATGCCGTTCTTTATTGTGGAACTCGAGATTCCGGAATTCGAGACTGCGTCTTTCAGGGCGGCGGGCACGCCTTCAGGATAGGCGGCCGCGCGTCCCACGCTGTAATAAGTGAAGCCGTGCGCCGCCACGCCCTCGGGATCATACAGGTTGCGGCCATCGATCACGATGGGGTACTTGAGTTCCTGGTGGAGGCGGTGGAGATCGAGGTTGGCAAACTCTTCCCACTCGGTGAGGATGAGGAGGGCATCGGCGCCATGGGCGGCTTCATAGGACGAGTTGGCGAACTTGAGGCCAGAGGCTATGACTTCCTGAGTGCGCTCCATGGCTGCGGGATCGTAGGCGGTGACCTTGCAGCCTTCCTGGAGCAGCGCCTGAACAATAAGGATGGCGGGCGACTCGCGAATGTCGTCGGTGCCGCCCTTGAAGGCGAGGCCGAGGACTCCGAGGTGTTTGCCGCGGAGAGTCCACAGGGCGCTGCGCACTTTGCGGAGGAAGCGATCGCGCTGGTCTTCGTTGATGCGCATGACTTCGTCGAGCAGGCGAAAGTCGTAACCACAGTCGCGGGCGACGGCGCGGAAGGCCATCACGTCTTTGGGAAAACAGGAACCGCCGTAGCCGATGCCGGGATTCAGGAAGCGGCGGCCAATGCGGGAGTCCGTGCCAACGCCGTGGCAGACCTGAGTCACGTCGGCACCCACGGTTTCGCAGATGGAAGCGACCGCGTTGATGAAAGAGATCTTCATGGCCAGAAACGCGTTGGAGGCGTGCTTGATGAGTTCCGCGCTCTTTGTGCTGGTGACGATGATGGGAGCGGGGATGGAAGTGCGGTCGGGTTGCGGAATGGCGTCGTGGTGCTGGTAGTAGCTGCCGCCGGTGAGCGGGGCGTAGATTTCGCGCAGCACAGCGGCGCAGCGCTGGTTGTCGCAGCCGACAAGGATGCGGTCGGGGAAAAGAAAGTCGGTAACGGCAGTGCCTTCGCGCAGGAACTCGGGGTTGGAGGCGACGTCGAAGGAATCGGGGTCTGCGCCGTTGCGCAGAATAATTTTGCGAACCCATTCGCTGGTGTAGACGGGGACGGTGCTTTTTTCGACGACGACTTTGTATCCGTTGATGGCGCCGGAAATTTCGCGGGCGACGGATTCGACGTAAGAGAGGTCGGCATCGCCGCGATCGGTGGGAGGAGTACCGACGGCCACGAAGATGGCCGCGCTGGCGCGCACGGACTCCTGCAAGTCGGAGGAGAATTCGAGACGATGTCCGCGGTGCCGGCTCAGCAGCTCGGGCAGGAAGTTTTCGTGAATGGGGACTTTGCCATCTTTGAGGGCTGCCAGCTTGCGTTCGTCGTTGTCGACGAGAATGACGTCATGGCCAAAGTCGGCGAAGCAGGCGCCGGCCACGAGTCCTACGTATCCGGAACCGACGACAGCGATCCGCATGTTCAAACTCCAGGGACTGACAATCTAGGAACACAATCCAGGAACGGTCGTGGGGTCGGACCGGGAAAATGGCTTGGAGAAGGGTTCAAACTTCCCCAAGCTTAGTTAATTTTAACATTTCCGGCTAACCGAGGAGGGGCGGGAAGACTCCGGGAAGGTTACTTTTGTTGGTTCCATCTACCGTTTTGGGATGGGGTTTGGGGAGGCGGGCAGGGCGGCGTTGGCGGGTTTGCGGCTGGGGTCTTTCCGGGAGGCTATTGCATTGAGGGTAAAAGGCGAATGCATATTGACAACCCCCGGTTTTGGGGCGAAACTCTCGGCTACGGGCGCAGACTCCAATCTGCGGCTGGTTTGCAATGCGTGAATCATCCCGTGCCGGAGCCTAAGCTTTCCAACGCGCAGGGCAGTAGTTCGGGTGCCGAATCGGACCTGGGCGAACTGGCTGCGCTGTTTGCCGCACACGGGGGCGAGGGCCTGTCAGCGGAGGTGTCGGCGGAACTGGCGCTGGAGGTGGTGCTCAATGAAATTGTCGAGCAGGCGTGTCTGACGACGGGGGCGACCGGAGCGGCGATTGTGCTGTTACGGGGTGGCGAGATGGTGTGCCGGGCCAGCAGCGGAGTGAATGCTCCGCAGGTAGGGGCGCGGTTGGGCAGTGAGTCTGGCCTGACCGCGGAGTGCATCAAGACGCGGGAAGTGCAGCGTTGCGACGATGCCCAGGCCGATCCGCGGGCCGATGCGGAGGCTTCGCGGAGTCTGGGAGTGCGATCGGTCATGATATTTCCGCTGCTGCGGAAGGGCGAGCTGGCCGGCCTTTTGGAAGTTTTTTCTCCGCGGCCCGGGGCTTTCGGAGACCGGGACGAACCGACGCTCGAGGGGCTGGCTCAACGCATACTGAAGAACCTGGAGCGGGCGAGCGAACCGCTGATATTGCCAAGCAGTCCTGCGAAAATTGCCGCGGTGGAGAGCCGGCCGGCTGAGCCGGTTTTGCCTCGGGCCACTGAGGTGGAGAAGCCTTGGGCAGGTTCGGCGATGGGTCTGAAGAGTCTTAGCCGAGCAGAGAACATTCCCCTAGAGATTGGTTGGCGAAGTGCGCGGGCTGGGTTTGACTTTTTCAGCTTGGCCTTGGGCGCTGCGGTGGTGGTTTGTGCGTTGGTGTTGGGGACGCTGGTGGGAGTGCGTCTCGGGTGGCGAAGAGGCGCGGCGGTCCGCGGACAAGTGATGAAGTCAGGCTCCGGCGCTGGTGTTAGGGCGCAGGATCCCGCGCGGAAGGTTGCGCAGAGCGGGGCGGGGCAGGCAGGTGGGCAGCTGGGAACGAATGCGGGTTTGGCGTCCGTTACGACTGAGGCAGGGAATGCGGGGCCTGCGGACACGGCCTCGCGGGTGAACGAGAAGAAAAATGCGTTGGCGGCGGCGAGCAAGGCTGCGGCTCCGCCGCCAGGCAGCTTGCTGGTTTATGAAAACGGGAAGGAAGTTTTCCGCCTGCCGCCTAGCGAGGAAGCTGGAGGGGGCCGCGAAGTGAAGCCGGGCGTAGGGCCGCGGCCGGGCGGAGCAGCGGCTTTCCGCTGGGGAGCCGGCGGGGATGTTGAGTTCCCGGGTGCGGCGGAAGGCAGTGTGCTGCAGCGGGTCGAACCGGAATATCCGGAGGAAGCGCGGAAGCAGCGGATTCAAGGGGCAGTGGTGCTGGATGTGCGCATCGGGCGCGATGGCGCAATCCAGGATGTAAAGCGGGTCAGCGGCCAACGCTCGCTAGCCGCCGCCGCCATTGCTGCGGTGAAACGGTGGCGATTCAAACCCCGCATTGTTCAGGGACAGCCAGTGGAGATGGAGACGAGAATTACCCTCAACTTCCGCTTGCCTCGGTGAGAAATCCATTTCGCAAGAATGTTATCTGGTTGTCTTTCGGATCGCGACAGGGGTCGCGGGATTGGGTCGAACCGAGGCGCTTGGCCTAGCCAGTCCGCGTATGGACGAAGCGCCCGCAGGGTGCACAGTGGCGCCACTCAAAACGTAGAGCACTACCTCTACCCGACTGGAGAAACCCAACTTGTCGAAAATACGAAATAGATAATTTTTTACCGTGTGTTCTGTAAGCTTGAGACGCTGAGCGATTTTGCGGTTGGTGAGACCTTCGGCCAAACATCGAACCACATCGATTTCACGTGCCGAAAGCAGCGACTCCCCTTGGCCGCTGAAGTGGGCCAGCGCAGGTTGAGTCAAGGCCTCGAGCACGAACTGCAGTTCACTTCCGCTCGCCCATACTTGTCCCGCGCCGACGCACTGAACACACTTGGCCAGCAACCGGAAAGTCTCTGTCCGGCAAAATACCCCCTGGGCGCCAGTCCGGAAAGCGGCAATGACGGCCGCCCGCTCGGAAGAGTCAAGCAGCACAATCACTCGCGACGAAGGCGACTGCGTCCGGAGTTCACGAAGCAGATCGAGGCCTCCCGAATGATCTTCGCCTAGCTTCGCACTGATCACCATCACGTGCGGTTTCTCGCGTTTGGTCAAGTCAAGAATTGCCGCCGCACTGGATGGAGACTCGATCATCTGAAACTGCGCATCTCGAGCCAGAGCCTCAACCAGAAGTTGTGTGGCCAGCGAGGTGCTGTCTGCTGCTAAAACACGAAGCCGGTCTTGCCTGGGAAAAGTGGTCAAATCAGCCATATTCTTGTTTTGGTGAAACTTGGAACCGCAACGACCTTATTTGAGACAGAAAAAACAGCGGCAATCGATATGACGCGGACGCTCGTGGGGAATCGCAAACTGAAACCCCCAAAAGACTTATGGGATAAGGCCCGCAGCCGTGTCCGCAAGGCGCCGGTCCACAGCCTTTGGTCAAAGCCTATAGGAAAGAAGTCTCAGAGTAAATAGCACTGCCGGGTAGGGTCAGAACGCGCGTGGGGCGCCGTCGTTGAGGTCTTTTATCTCTAGGCGCTCCTAGTCTTTCTACCTCTTGCACAGATTTGCGATGTCCGGTAGTTTGCCATCAACGCAGACGCGCTCTAGTACGGCGCTTTAACAGGTAGGGCCGTTTCGGTAGTCCCCCCATTTGAGAATTCGTGTTTTCTCAAGTGCCGCAGTCGTGACGCGGCAGCCGTTTTCTTTTTCTGTGTTTGGTTGCAGTCAGCAATGTGACTGAGAGGGCGGAGCTTTGAGTACCATTAGCCAGGTTGTTAATCCCGTTTCGTCGCCGGTTGCTCTTGAAGTAACCGATCCTGACGCAAGGTGGTACGCGATTCGCACACGCTCGCGCCATGAAAAGGTCGCGGCGCGCGAACTGGATGCGCAGGGCATCCCGGTTTACCTGCCCCTGGTGGCTTCAGTGCGGCAGTGGAGCGATCGTCGCACAGAAGTCGAACTGCCGCTCTTTCCCGGATATGCATTTGTGCGAGTGTCTTATTTTTCCGGAGACCGCATTCGCGTCCTCCGGGCCAGTGGTGTGGTCAGCTTTGTTGGCCGAAACGCTGCTGGAGTGTCCATTCCCGAAGAACAGATTGAAGCGATCAGAACGCTTCTCGTCCGCAAAGTTCCCGTCAAAGATCATCCGTTCCTGAAGGTCGGTCAACGCATCCGCGTCCGCAGTGGATGCCTGAGCGGAGTGGAGGGAATTCTAGCGGCGGTGAATGGCTTACGCAGTCTTGTCATCTCCGTCGAGCCCATCCAGCGCTCGCTCTGTATCAATCTCGACGGGTACGACGTAGAAGTAGTCTAGCTAGTGGTTCAAGGTCGTTCTGTGGGGTACCGGACCTAACACAAATCTGCCTAGACCAGCAGGCTGCTCTCTCCCATTCGAGGTTAATTATGTCTCATGTTCTCCCAATACAAGCCGTGGGCAATATGGATCGGGGCGATGAGCACCCGCAGCTGCCATCATGGTCAGCGACCATCGGGGTCATCTGCGTTGCCAGTAGCGAAAAATCAACACTGCGCAAAGTCCTGCTTGAAACGGAGGGTCAAGTGATACGGTGGGCCCTCCAGTACACAGGATGGAATCGAAAACGGGCTGCAGCGTTGCTGGAGATCAGCTATCGCGGACTCATGTACAAAATTCGTCGGCACCACATAACACCAAACACGAGCACGTGATTGGAGCTTGGCCACTCGTGAGCACGGAGAGACTCGCAGAATATTGAATCTTCCTACGGGTCCTCCAAGCCAGCAACCGGAACGCCGCAACCGGCTTGGACCATTAGGGCAAACAGAGTACAAACGGCCGCTGGAGCGCCTCCGACAAACTTGCGCTATCGAGCGCTTATGAACAGGTGGGTAATACTTATGAATATGAAAATGACTAGGATCCTCGTAACTCTGCTGATGGGCTTCAACCTTGTTTCGGGTTTTGCCGTTGGACAGGATCAGATCATCGCCGCCGCAGCCAAGGAATCCGAAGCGAACACCGCGTCTTCGACAGACAAGGGTTTCGAACCGAGGCACCCGCGCTACAAGCTGCAGGCCGGCGATGTGTTCGACATATCGTTCGAACTGAACCCGGAGTTCAGCCAAATCGTGACCGTACAACCTGACGGTTACATCACTTTACGCGGGGTTGGTGATATCCAGGTTAAAGGTCAAACCGTACCGGAATTGACCTCGACCCTTCGCCGCGCCTACAGCGGAATTCTCAACACGCCTCTCATCAGCGTAGTCCTCAAGGACTTTGAGAAGCCCTATTTCATCGCCGACGGCCAGGTTGGACGCCCTGGAAAGTATGACTTGCGGGGAGACACGACCCTAACCCAAGCGGTTGCGATGGCGGGCGGGTTCACGGAAAGCGCAAAACACTCCCAAGTATTGCTTTTCCGAAAGGCGTCGGAGGGCTGGTACTCCGCGAAGATCTTTGATGTGAAGAAGATGGAGAAAGTAGGGAATCTGCGCGAAGATCCACAATTGCGTCCAGGGGACATGCTTTTTGTTCCCAAGAACCGTTTTTCCAAGGTCAAGCCCTTTCTGCCAACTTCTGGTATGGGGGCTTTCGTTACTAAGCCCTACTAATCGAACGACTGACAGAAGCCGAGATCAAACCATGACAAATCAAAGCACAACGCCAAACATCGCCTTTTCGTTCTCCTTGCGGGATCTGATCGCCATTGGATTTCGTTATAAGCGGCCAATCGTCATCACGTTCTGCGCCATCTTGCTGGGTGCGGCCGTGGCCACGATCGTTCAACCGGCCGAATATCAAGCTTCCACCAAGTTCCTGATTGAGCGCGCGCGCATGGACCCGATCGTGAGCGCCGGCCAGGATGCCAAGCTAATCCGCGCCGATGTTACCGAGGAGGAGCTGAACTCCGAAGTCGAGTTGCTTCAGAGTGAGGACGTGCTGCGGCAGGTGGTCGTAGCCAGCGGACTTCACCAGCGCTGGTCGCTTTTGAGCTATCTGGGCATTAAAACAAGTGAGCCGACGCGGATCGCGAAGGCAGTTGCCCGCCTGCAGAAGGAATTACAGATTGAGCCAGTCAAGAAGAGTAATCTCATCGCGGTGAGCTATGCCTCTACCGACCCGCAACTGGCTGCCCGTGTCTTAAAAGCGCTGGACGATGCGTACCTCCATAAAAATCTTGCGGTGCATCATCCGCCGGGAGAGTTTCAATTCTTCGAGCAACAAACAGAAAGCTACAAGAAGAATCTGGCGGATGCGGAAGCACAACTCAAAACCTTCTCCGAGCAGGAGGGTGGAGTTTCTCCGCAACTTGCCCGAGACATCACTCTGCAAAAGCTAAGCGAATTCACCGCCACCTTGCAGCAGACCTATGCTGACATCGCGGCCACCGAACGGCGCATTGATGCGTTGGAGAAGCAATCCGGTATCACCCCTCAACGGCTGACCACGCAGTTGCGCGCAGTTGATGACGCGCAGGTTCTGCAAGGGCTGAAGGCAACGTTAATGGCCTTGGAACTGAAACGCACCGAATTGCTCACCAAGTACCAGCCAACTTATCCGCTGGTGCAGGAAGTGGACAAGCAACTCGCCGATACCCGCGCATCGATTGCGACCGAGGAAGGCAAGCCGGTAAAGGACGAAACCACGGATCGCAACCCGACCTATGCCTGGATTAATGAGGAATTGGCCAAGGCGAAAGCTGATGACAGTGGCCTGCAGGCGCGCGCCGCGGCGATTCAAGCAACGGTCACCAAGTATCAGGGCAAGTCGCACGAACTGGAACAAAAGGGCATCCAGGAACAAGATCTGCTGCGTAAGGTGAAGACCGAGGAGGAAAATTATCTTCTTTATCAGCACAAGCGTGAAGAGGCACGGATGACCGATGCTTTGGACCGCACGGGCATCCTCAACGTGGCAATCGCAGAGCAGCCGACGACGCCTGCTCTGCCCTCCAACTCTCGCTGGACGGTGCTGCTGCTGGGCATGCTTCTGGCGACTGGCGTCAGCATTGGCATGGCCTTCACCCTCGAGTTCACAAATGCTTCCTTCCGGACCCCGTCGGAAGTATTTTCCGAACTCAACATTCCGGTGCTCGCTGCCGTTCCCCAGAGTTTCAATGGCTTCTCGGCCAAGGTCAACGGCAACGGCCACGGGAACAAGAACGGAAAGGGGGCCAGCACCGGCAATGGCAACGGCAATGGCAACGGAAATGGCAACGGAAATGGAGTTTCGAATTCCATCTTCGCGGGCCATGATTCGACGGCGGACCAGAGGCAGGAACAATAATGTTTCTCAACTTCTACGGCCTTCGGGAACAACCATTCGGGGTCACGCCGGATCCGCGCTTCCTTTATCTTAGCCCGGCGCACCGGGAAGCCCTGGCTTCCATGTTTTATGGCATTGATGCCGAACGTGGGTTCCTGGCACTGATCGCCAAGCCGGGCATGGGTAAGACGACCCTCCTGGTCCACTTGCTCCAGCGATTCCGCTCCAGGGCGCGCACTGCGTTTGTGTTTCAAACCCAGTGCACTTCGCGGGAGTTCATGAGGTTTCTATTGCTCGAGTTAGGTTGCGAGATCGGCGGGGAACGGGACCTGGTAACCTTGCACGAGCAGTTCAACCGTTGCCTGCTGCAAGAAGCGCAATCGGGCCGGCGCTTTATCGTAGTCGTGGACGAAGCACAGAACCTGGACCCTTCTGTGCTAGAGACCATACGGCTGCTTTCTGACTTCGAGACGCCACAGGCGAAGTTGCTCCAGATTGTGCTATCGGGGCAGCCAGAGCTGGCGGATAAGCTGGCGCGGCCGTCTCTGCGCCAACTGCGGCAGCGCGTGTCTTTGTTGAGCACCCTCGCGCCTCTCCCCCCCGAAGAAGTAGCCCGTTACATGAATCACCGGCTCCGCGTTGCCGGACGTACAGAGGATCCCCTCTTCACTCCGGCGGCGACGAGGATGATCTCGGAATTGAGCGAAGGGATTCCACGCAACATCAATAACATCTGCTTCAACACCCTGTCTCTGGGGTGCTCTCTCGGGCAGAAGACGATTGATGTCGAAATTCTGCAACAAGTCGCCGCGGACTTCGATCTTGCGAGTCTGCGCTCCGACCCCGGCATCTCAGCTTTCGAGCGGGAGACAATTTCCTTAGCCAGTGCGGCGTCAGAAGCACGATCCTTGCTGGCCAAGAGCACTTCCTCTCTCGCCAAGACGCGAGACGGGGAACTCCCGAATCCCGAAGATGCGCTGGCTTACATCCAGGAATTCATCCAACGGTTTAAGAAGGATCAAGATTTAGCTAATTAGTCTGCACTAACCCATTGGGCAGGACAGGTCAGAAAGCAATGTTTGGAGGAGACAGTGAGTAGAAATTTCGAGCTGTTGTCTGAAGCGGGCAGGATGCGTGAGATTCTGGAGTCACAGGTGGAACAACCGCATGTTGCGCCTCCACCCGTGGAAGTGGTGGAAGAGAACTTTCCCTCCACACCTTCTCTGGAGATGAGTGGAGCGATTAGGGACGAGATTGCCAAGCTCGTGCAAAAGCTGTTTCTCGCGCCCCAAGTTCCCCGGCGCGTGGTTTTTGCCGGAACCGAACCCGGCTGCGGATGCAGCTGGATGTGCGCCCGCGTCGCGGAGGGATTGGCGTCGCAAGGCCGTGGATCCGTCTGCGTGATTGACTGCAATCTGCGCTCTCCGGGCTTGCACCAGCAATTCGGGACAGAGAATCATCACGGACTTTCTGATGCGCTGACCGGCTCCGGCTCTATTCGGGACTATGTTCACCGTGTGTCGCGGAATCTCGGGCTGTTGAGCTGCGGTTCCACGGCCGAGGTCGGGTTGACGATGCTCGGCTCGGACCGGATGCATTCCCGGCTGGCCGAGCTGCGTAGCATATTCGATTACGTTCTGATCGATGCCGCACCCATGAATGCTTGCAACGACGCTATCGTCCTGGGTGGTCTCAGCGATGGCGTCGTATTGATGTTGAAAGCAAACTCCTCGCGGCGTGAAACCGCCCGGAAAGCATTGCAAGACCTTCAGACTGCGAATGTACCTGCGCTCGGCGCGGTTCTGAACCAGCGTACATTTCCGATTCCGGAAGCACTCTACAAGCGGCTGTAGGGCGAAACGTGGATCGCTGGCAGAGTTCGGGGCCAGGCGCGATTCCTGCTGGACCCTCAAGTAATAGAGAATTAGTTTTCCCGCGCAGCACTCGCAATCCCGTCCAAACGCACCTGATCACCAGACAATCACGGACACAGGGGCCCTCCGATGGACAATATCCGACGACAGATACTGCTGAACGTTTTCAAGCTGTTCGATATGGTCATTATGGTGGCTGCCTTCGGGGCAGCCACCGTGCCGATGCTGCGGGCAAGCCATTCGATTAGTGTAGCGGAATTTTTTGAGATGCGGGTGAAGATTGGAAACTTCCTGATTTTCTTCAGTCTGTTGGTGGCTTGGCATCTCTTGTTTTCCACCTTTGGTCTTTATGCTTCGCGACGGCTGTCCCGCCGCTCGGCCGAAATAGTGGATATCCTCAAGGCAACTTTCTCCGCCACGCTGCTGTTGGAGGTCGGAGCCGTAATCTTCCACATCAAGATGGCGACGCCATCATTCCTGGCAGCCTTCTGGGTGTTGAGCAGCTTTCTAATGGTGTTGAGCAGGCTGATTTTGCGCTGGTTGCTAGCGCAAACCCGGCTTCATGGCCGCAACCTGCGTGACCTGCTCATTGTGGGCACTAACAGCCGGGCAGTTGGATTCGCCAAGAGCATTCAATCCAAACCCGAGCTGGGATACCGCATTATCGGTTTCGCTGATCAGAAGTGGGACGGCATGGGACAGTTCCGCGACAGCGGGTACCGTCTGGTGTGCAGTCTCGACGAGTTGCCGAACGTCTTTCGCAAAACCGTAGTCGACGAAGTGCTCATCGCTCTACCGATACGCTCCTTCCACGATGACGCAGCGCGTATTGCCACTCTATGTGAGGAGCAGGGAATCTTGTTCCGTCTTTTGCCGAATCTTTTTGATCTGAAGCGGTCGCGTCACTGGACGGAAGAATTGGAAGGGCAGTCGCTCGTCACTCACCACAACGGCATTTCAGAAGGCTGGCAGTTAATCCTTAAACGAGTCTTGGATTTTGTGATCGCCCTCACGGCGATCGTCTTGCTATCACCGGTCCTGGTTGGGACTGCCATCCTGCTCGCTCTGACCGGACGCGGTCCCGTGTTCTTCGTACAAAGGCGGGTTGGTCTACATAAGCGGGAGTTCGTGGTCTACAAGTTCAGAACCATGGTGGTTGACGCGGAGAAAAAGATGCGGGAGGTTGAGCATCTTAACGAGGTCAGCGGCCCGGTCTTCAAAATAAGCAAAGATCCTCGGATCACACCGCTGGGCAGGTTTCTCCGTAAGACCAGCATCGACGAACTGCCGCAACTCATCAACGTACTGAAGGGTGACATGAGCCTGGTGGGGCCGAGGCCGCTTCCTGTGCGGGATTACGAGGGATTCAGTGAAGACTGGCAACGGCGGCGTTTCAGCGTGCGCCCCGGAATTACATGCTTGTGGCAGGTCAGCGGCCGCAGTTCCATTTCCTTCGACAAATGGATGGAACTGGATCTGCAATACATTGACAAATGGTCGCTCTGGCTCGACCTGCGCATCTTAGCAAGGACCATCCCCGCAGTTCTGAAGGGCGAAGGCGCCGCGTGACATTTGTTGCAACCGTGGGATAAGTCGAAAGCAAGCCGCCACTCAAATGACTTCCAGGAAAGAAATACCCCCTACCACTTCGTCTACTAATCCCAGTTCCGGTGAATTCTCAAATCGAGAGTTCGTGCCTCGCCGGTTTGATCAGCGTGCCGCCGCCGCCCCCGGCGCGGTGGCATTGGTGTCGAACACGCTGACGCTGACGTATGCCGAACTTCAGCGGCGGGCTAACCGGCTGTCACACCACCTCCGATCTCTGGGAGCTGGTCCCAATGTTTTAGTCGGACTTTTTCTGGATCGTTCGGTGGAGTTTGTCGTGGGCGCCTTGAGCATCCTCAAGGCAGGCGGAGCCTTTGTTCCGCTGGATCCGAATGTGCCCGCCGAGCGCCTCCGCTCGATGTTCCACGATGCGCAGCCGCCCGTCGTCATCGTGCACTCGCGGACCCAAGCAAAACTGCCGTCCTACAATGGAAAGTTAGTCTTTCTGGATGACTTGGCGAGCTTCGCGGGCAATGCGCTGGAGCCCGCTGAGACGACTCTCGACGAGAGCGACATTGCTTACGTAATTCATACGTCCGGGTCCACCGGCCAGCCGAATGGTGTCGAGATCACGCATGGTGGTTTACGGAACCTGGTGAATTGGCACCAGCGGGTCTTCGAGATCACACCTTTCGATCGTGCCAGTCATCAGGCCCAGATCGGCTTCGATGCTGCGGTGTGGGAAATTTGGCCATATCTCGAGGCGGGCGCGACGATCTACCTGCCTCCCGACGAGATCACTAGCCAGGCGGAGAGTTTTCGGGACTGGTTGCTGACACAGGGGATCACGATCACCTTTGCGGCAACCGCTCTCGCGGAACGGTTGCTTTTGTTGTCGTGGCCTGCGGATGCGCCCTTGCGTATCTTACTGACCGGTGCCGATGTCTTGCACTTGCACCCGTCTCCCAAACTGCCATTCAAGCTCGTTAACAACTACGGGCCCACCGAGTGTACGGTGGTCACAACCTCGGGTCTGGTGCCAGCCGGAGAACAGCAGGTCGGGCTCCCGCCCATCGGGCGCCCTATCGACAACGCCCAGGTTTATATCCTCGATGAGGAAATGCGTAAGGTACGCGAGGGCGAGGCAGGCGAGATCTATATCGGCGGTGCCGGAGTGGCTCGGGGATATCTGAATCGTCCCCTCCTGACTTCGAAGCGTTTCATGCCCGACCCCTTTGGAGTTGGCACAGAGGGTCGTCTTTACCGGACTGGAGATCTGGGCCGGTATCGTCATGACGGCCAGATCGCTTTTCTTGGCCGGTTGGACGAGCAGGTCAAGATCCGCGGCTACCGAGTCGAGCCGGAAGGAATTGTCTGTCATCTTGACGCTCATCCTGCTGTCCAGGTCAGCGCAGTGATTTGTCGGGAGGACAAGCAGGGGGATAAACAACTGGTTGCCTACGTTGTGCTGGCTCCAGGAGTCGACTCCGCGGAAGTCAGACTGCGGGAATTTCTGAGCCGCAGGTTGCCCGAGTACATGGTTCCCGCGGCATTCGTTCAACTTGGGGCGCTGCCGCTCACGGAAAACGGCAAAGTTGATCGAGCGAAATTGCCTGCACCCGACAGGGGCAACGTTCTTCGTGACGAGTCTTTTGTCGCTCCTCGCACTCCGATCGAAGAACATCTCGTTAAGATCCTGGCTCCGTTGCTGCACGTTGGGAGTATCAGCCTGAACGATAACTTCTTCTTCCTCGGCGGACACTCTTTGCTGGGCACTCAACTGATTACCCGAATTAACCAGACCTTCAAAGTGGAAATGTCGCTGCTGAATCTGTTCAAACACCCGACGGTGGCAGAGATTGCCTCTGAAATTGAGCAGCTTATTGCTGCCAGGGTGAAGGCCAAAGACGGCATCGAGGCGCAACGCGAGACCTCGTGGTTCGAGTCAGAACGCACAGGGTAATGATGGCTGCCCCTCCACTCTCGGAAATTAGCAGTAAGGATGCCTCGCTGAGTCTCTATCAGCTACTGGATCCCGAGGTGTTGGCGAATCCTTATCCCCTGTTTCATCGCTTGCAGGACGCGGACCCAGTGCATTGGGATGCTTTCCTGCATGCCTGGGTAGCAACACGTTACGAGGATGTCTTGCAAGTACTGCACAGCTTCTCGGCCGAGCGCACTCCGACGCCCGAGCAACTGGATGCCATGGGCCTGTCTCAGCTCAATCCCATCGCTCGAGTGATGGTGAAACAAATGCTGTTCATGGACGCCCCAGCGCACACTCGCCTGCGGGGCCTGGCTTCCCGAGCATTCACGCCGGGACGGGTTGAGCTGCTCGGCTCCCACATCCGGGAGATCGTGAACCGGTTGCTGGACAAAGTGACGCGCGCTGGGCAGATGGATGTGATCAGAGATCTGGCGGAACCTCTGCCGGCGATTGTCACTGCGGAAATGCTGGGTGTTCCCATTAGCGACTTTTCACAACTGAAAATCTGGTCCGCGGATTTCGCGGAAATGCTGGGCAACTTCCAGCACAACCCTGACCATGCGCCGCGCATGCTGGCGACCGTGGAAGAGATGACCGCATATTTCCGCAATACGATTTCCGAATTGCGTTGCCACCCGCGGGACGGATTGATGAACGCGTTTCTCACTGCTGAGATCGATGGTGACCGGCTCACGGATGAAGAAGTGATTGCCAACACCATCGTGACGATGGTGGGCGGCCAGGAAACCACAACCAATCTTATCGGCAATGGCTTGTTGACCCTCCTGCGGCATCCGGAAGAAATGACGAGGTTGCGCGACGACTTATCGCTGGTTCCCTCGGCCGTCGAGGAAATGCTTCGTTACGAGAGCCCAAGTCAGCATACAGCCCGCCTCGCACCCAGCGACTGCGAATTGGGGGGTAAGACCATCCGGAAGCGCGATGCGGTGATCGCAGTGATGGCTGCGGCCAACCGCGATCCAGAACGCTTCCCCGATCCTGATCGGTTCAATATTACCCGCAAAGAGAATCGGCACTTAGCTTTTGGCTATGCTGCTCACTTCTGCTTCGGCGCTCCGCTGGCGCGTCTGGAAGGGCAGATCGTTTTTGATGCACTCCTGCGGCGTTTCCCTGAGATTACCCTTGAACCGGGACCTCTGGCGTGGCGGACGAACCTCGGTTTACGGGGTCTCAAGTCCCTGCCAGTGTCATTTGGTGTGAAGTTCAGGGCCGGACTGAAGGAGCAGTTGGGTGCGGAAGTGGAACCGGCTCCGTCTGCAGAGAAAGAGATCACTCAAAGCCCCGAAGGAGTTCGTATTCCTATTTCCTTCGCTCAACAGCAGATCTGGCTCCATGAACAGCTAAACCCGGGCGTCCCGCTCTATAACGAGCCTCTTACTGTTTTCCGAAGAGGTCCTCTTGGAGTGGAAGCGCTGGAGCGCGCTCTGGGCGAAATCGTCCGTCGCCACGAAGCGTGGAGGACGAACTTCGAAGTAGGGGACGGAGAGCCGTTTCAAGTTGTGCGTCCGGCTACAGCGATTCGTTTCGAGATCATCGACTTGCGCCCTCTACCCGAGGCTGAGCGAGAGCTCAAAGTTCATGCTGTAGCGATGCAGCAGGCAAGAAAACCGTTCGATTTGCGACGCGACCGTCTTTTCCGCGTCACTTTGATAAGAATGGGAGAGGCGGAGTATTGCCTCTGCATGACGCTGCACCATCTGATATTCGATGGGCTTTCGGCTCACCGTATTTTCCTGAACGAACTGGTCAGTCTTTACAATTCGTTCTCCACAGGGCGGGCGTGTGCCTTGCCAGAATTGCCCATACAATATGGCGATTTCGCTTACTGGCAGAGGCGACAGGCTCCAGATCCCACCCATATGGAATATTGGCGCGGACAGTTGACTGGCGACCTGCCGGTGCTGCAATTGACGACGGATTATCCGCGTCCCGCTGTCCAGACTTTCCGCGGCGCGATCCACCGCTTTGTGTTGCCCAAAGGGTTGAGCGAGGACCTGAAGCAATTGGGCCGAGCTGAAGGATGCACGCTCTTTATGATGTTACTGGCGGGCTTCCTGACCTTGTTATACCGATACTCGGGACAGGACGACATCATTGTGGGCACGGTGACGGGGGCGAGGAAGAGGCAGGAACTTGAAGCCATTCTAGGCTGCTTTCAGAATCCGCTGCCGTTGCGCGCGAAACTTTCAGGAAACCTAGGGTTCCGCGAATTGCTGGATCGGGTAAGGGAAACCACGCTAGACGCTTTATCCCACGATGACGTGCCCTTTCAGCAGCTGGTACGCGAGTTGTGCACGAACCGAGATGCCAGCCGGCATCCGTTCTTTGACGTGCTGTTTTCGCTTGTTCCGGCGGAGCTTGCGGAAAGTCCGGGCTGGAGCTCGACACAGTTCAACGTGGACACAGGTTTAGCAAAGTTCGACATCTACCTCGAGCTGCAGGACAAGTCAGAGGGTCTGGAAGGACGCTTCATCTACAACACGGACTTGTTCGATGCTCATCGAATCGAGGGCATCGCACGCCATTTACAGGTCGTGCTGGAAGGCATCCTGGCGGATCCGAGCCAGCGACTCTCTCGACTTCCTCTCTTGACAGAAGTAGAAAAACAAAAAATCCTCGTCGAGTGGAACCGCACCGCTCTCGACTATCCGCAGTCTTCCGTTGCTGATCTTTTTGAGCAGAGGGTCAGGCAGGCGCCCGATGCCGTGGCCCTGGTCTATGGTGAGACGCAGATGTCTTACCGGGATCTCAACCAACGTGCCAACCAGTTAGCACACTATTTGCGATCTTTAGGCGTGGGGCCTGATCGGCCAGTTGGTATTTGCCTGAAGCGTTCTCCGGAGATGATAGTCGGACTGTTGGGTGTTCTAAAGGCAGGCGGTGCTTACGTGCCGCTCGACCCAGGGAATCCGGGAGAGCGGCTATCGTTCATGCTTCAGGATACGCGAGCCTGCTTGCTCTTGACCAAGCAGAGCCTTCTAGGGCGTATTCCGAAGAGCCAAACCTCCATCGTATGCGTAGACGGCGAAAGGGAGTTCATCTCGAGGTGCCCAGTCGAGAATCCAGCGAGCCAGATCACTCCTGACAACCTCGCTTATGTGATTTACACATCGGGTTCCACCGGCAGTCCGAAGGGAGTGGAGATTCGCCATCGCAGCATTGTTCGTCTGCTGTTTGGTGTGGAGTACGTCAACGTTGCGCCCGAGGATACGTTTCTCAGTTTAGCTCCTCTTGCTTTCGATGCCTCCACCTTTGAAATCTGGGGTCCGCTATTGCATGGTGCCCGCTGCGTGCTCTTTCCTGATCTGGTGCCGTCGGTCGAGAGCTTGGGCCAAACCCTTCGGGCGAATGGTGTAACAATCCTCTGGCTCACCGCTTCTTTGTTTAATACGGTTATTGATGAGTCTCCGGAGATCCTCACGACGTTGCGCCAATTGCTGATTGGCGGCGAGGCTCTGTCCGTTGCGCACGTACGTCGTGCTTGCCAGCTTTTGCCCAACGTCCGGATTACGAATGGCTATGGTCCCACGGAAAGCACGACCTTTACTTGTTGCCACCACATCTCGCCCACCGCTCTTTCGGAGGCTCGTTCTATCCCGATAGGTCGTCCGATCGCGAACACGAAGGTCTATGTGCTGGACCAGGATCTGAATGCAGTGCCGGTGGGGGTAGCGGGAGAACTGCATATTGGAGGAGTGGGATTGGCGCGAGGGTATGTGAACCGGGCGGAGCTGACGGGGGAGAAGTTCATAGCTAGCCCGTTCGAAGCGGGGGAGCGGTTGTACCGGACTGGGGATGTGGTGCGGTACCTGGAAAGCGGGGAGTTGGAGTTTTTGGGGCGGCGGGATGACCAGGTGAAGATCCGGGGATACCGGGTGGAGTTAGGCGAGGTGGAAGCGGTACTAGGGAGACATCCTGGGATAGGAGAATTGGTAGTAGTGGTGCGGGAAGAAGAGGGAAGTGGAGAGAAGCGGTTAGTGGCGTATGTAGTGGCGGCGAAAGGGAAGAAGGCGGCGACGGCCGGGGAGTTGCGGAAGTATGGGCAGGAGAAGCTGCCGGAGTACATGGTGCCGTGGGGATATGTGTTTCTGGAAAGCTTGCCGCTGACTCCGAACGGGAAGGTGGACCGGCGGCGGCTGCCGGAAGCAATGGGGGATGAGGAATCCGGAGGAGTGGAGCAGCAGAAGAGGGCGAGTAACGAGGTGGAAGAGAAGTTGGTGAAGATCTGGGAAGGGGTGTTGGGGAAGAGGGCGATCAGGGTGGAGGAGAATTTTTTCGAGCTGGGAGGGCACTCGTTACTGGCAGTGCGGCTGATGCACCGGATCGAGCGGGAGATGGGGAAGAGGTTGCCGATCACAGCGTTGTTGGAAGCCCCGACGGTAGAACGGATGGCGGAGGTGATAGGGAGGGGAGAGGCGAGAGAGGACTGGTCATCGCTGGTAGCGATACAGCCGGAAGGATGGCGCCCACCCTTTTTCTGCGTGCATGGGATAGGGGGAACGGTACTACGCTTCTACGACTTGGCGCGCCATCTCGGGCGGGAGCAGCCGGTGTATGGATTGCAGGCGCAAGGGGTGAGTGGGAAGCATCCCTGTCACAGCCGGGTGGAGGACATGGCGGCGCACTATCTGACGGAAATCCGTCGCCTGCAACCACATGGCCCTTACTATATTGCAGGGATGTCCTTTGGTGGACAGATAGCCTTCGAAATTGCGCGGCAGCTGTTCATCTGTGGGGAACAGACTGCATTCCTGGCCTTATTAGATAGTTACTTGCCCAAACTCGAGCGCGGAGTTTTCGAGAGGTTATTCCAAACACAGCTTCGGGGAGGACGCTTCCGATTGTTGAGAAAGTTGAAATCTCTTCCAAAGGGTGTGCGGCGAAGATTGTCAAATCTGCGGCTGCCGCGAGATCTAAAGAACGTGCGCGCGGCTGCTTTGCGAGCGGAGAGGCAATATGTGGCGCAGACTTACCCGGGTCGAGTTACCCTGTTTCGAGCCAGGGAGACCGATTTGGCATATGTCGATGAGCAAGTGAAGGGTTGGGAGAGCGTATCTTTGGGGGGAGTGGAGGTCCACGAGATCCCCGGCGATCATGCCACGATGATGCAGGACCCGCAGGTCCGACAACTGGCTGCCCAGATACGAGTTTGTCTTGATAAAAAGCAGTCACAGTGGAGCGTATCCTGGGCGTAAGCTGGCGATTGATAACCTAACGAAAAGAATTTGGTAGCTTCCATCACAGTGAATAATCGCTCAATCGAAATTGGCGGGGGCGTTCCTCTTCGTTCGCCCGGACTCCACGAAAGCCGAGGGCATTTGTCCTACTGGGAACAACATCTTTCGACGGCAACGACTCTGCTGCAACTGCCGATTGTCCATCCTCGACAAGCCTCGCGGTCCTTTAGGGAGGCCCGCGAACGGCTGACTCTTACTCGGGACTTGAGCGATTCGATGAGAACCCTCAGCAGCAGTGAGGGAACGAAGCTGTTCACGACATTGCTGACGGCTTTTGCCGTGTTGCTGAAACGCTACACCGGGCAGGATGACATTTTGGTGGGTTCTGCCGGTGATCGCAGTTGCGGGCCCGCAACTGAGGAGGGTGTCGGATCATCAGGCTCGAGTCTCCCCTTGCGTATAGATCTGCGGGGGAATCCCAGTTTTCGGGATCTGCTGCGACGCGTAGATCAAGAGGTAACAGATGCGTTTGCACATCAAGATGGGTCTATCGAACAACTGGTTAGCGAATTACGGCCGCAATGCGAACCGAATCGCCATCCATTGTTCCAGGTGACATTTACGCTTCTGCCTTGGGAGCCCGCTATGACCGCGGACTGGCTTTCCGAAAGCGGTGAGAGCCAGCACAATACTCTCCCCGAGGTCGATATCAGGCTCGAACTGCAGGACAGGCCGGAAGGCATTGCGGGCAGGATTGTGTACAACGCGGAACTGTTCGATTCCGCAATGATCTCGCGAATGCGCGATCATCTGGAAATCATTCTCCGTGGAATTCTCGTCAACCCCGATCAAAATATCTCGCGCCTGCCTCTATTAACCCCGGCTGAATCGCGGAGGATTCTGGAGGAGTGGAACAACACCAGCACAAACTACCCACGCGACAGCAGCATCCATAAACTCCTGGAAGCTCAAGCGAAGCTCACGCCCGACGCGGTTGCGGTCGAGTGTGGACGGCGCCAGCTGACGTACCGAGAACTCGATACTCGCGCGAACCAATTGGCCAACCTTCTCAGGAAGGAAGGTGTCGCTCCCGAGGCCTGCGTCGGTGTTTGCCTTGAGCGATCTTTGGAACTTGCGGTAGCGCTGATTGGTGTCCTCAAAGCTGGTGGCGCGTGTCTGCCGCTGGATCCACACTATCCTGGCGAACGGCTCGCCTACATGCTGGAGGATGCAGGGGTCCGAGTACTGGTAACAAAACCTGGACTGCTGCCAATGACGTCCACCAAAGTGCGAATCATTAACTTGGCTCCAGACTGGGAATCGATTGAGCAGGAAGGTCGGGATAAACCTGAAGTCGACGTGCAACCGGACAACTTAGCGTATGTTGTCTATACATCGGGCTCGACAGGCAAGGCCCGCGGCGTCTTGCTAACACACCGTGGCTTAGTCAACCACAATACTGCGGCTGTAAAGCTATATGACCTCACCGCGGCAGACCGAGTTTTGCAGTTCTCGTCTATAAGCTTCGACATCGCCATCGAGGAGATGTTTCCAACCTGGGTGGCTGGCGCCACCGTCGTTTTTCGAACGGACGATACGTCACTTCTCGCCCAGGATTTCTTGATGTGGATTAGAAGGCAGCGCATCACTGTGCTGGACCTGCCCACGGCTTACTGGCATGAACTAGTCAACCAGCTCTCTGACTCCAGTGAGCCTCTGCCGAACAGTCTGCGCCTAGTCATCGTAGGTGGCGAAAAGGCCTCGCCATCAATACTTAAGTCTTGGCAGAAGCTGGCGGGTGGACGAGTTCGCTGGATCAATACCTACGGTCCGAGCGAGGCAAGCGTCATCGCAACCGCTTACGAACCGCCCCCGCACCTAGCTCTGCAGAAGCGTTCAGTTCTGCCGATAGGTCGTCCGATCGCGAACACGAAGGTCTATGTGCTGGACCAGGATCTGAATGCAGTGCCGGTGGGGGTAGCGGGAGAACTGCATATTGGAGGAGTGGGATTGGCGCGAGGGTATGTGAACCGGGCGGAGCTGACGGGGGAGAAGTTCATAGCTAGCCCGTTCGAAGCGGGGGAGCGGTTGTACCGGACTGGGGATGTGGTGCGGTACCTGGAAAGCGGGGAGTTGGAGTTTTTGGGGCGGCGGGATGACCAGGTGAAGATCCGGGGATACCGGGTGGAGTTAGGCGAGGTGGAAGCGGTACTAGGGAGACATCCTGGGGTAGGAGAATTGGTAGTAGTGGTGCGGGAAGAAGAGGGAAGTGGAGAGAAGCGGTTAGTGGCGTATGTAGTGGCGGCGAAAGGGAAGAAGGCGGCGACGGCCGGGGAGTTGCGGAAGTATGGGCAGGAGAAGCTGCCGGAGTACATGGTGCCGTGGGGATATGTGTTTCTGGAAAGCTTGCCGCTGACTCCGAACGGGAAGGTGGACCGGCGGCGGCTGCCGGAAGCAATGGGGGATGAGGAATCCGGAGGAGTGGAGCAGCAGAAGAGGGCGAGTAACGAGGTGGAAGAGAAGTTGGTGAAGATCTGGGAAGGGGTGTTGGGGAAGAGGGCGATCAGGGTGGAGGAGAACTTTTTCGAGCTGGGAGGGCACTCGTTACTGGCAGTGCGGCTGATGCACCGGATCGAGCGGGAGATGGGGAAGAGGCTGCCGATCACAGCGTTGTTGGAAGCCCCGACGGTAGAACGGATGGCGGAGGTGATAGGGAGGGGAGAGGCGAGAGAGGACTGGTCATCGCTGGTAGCGATACAGCCGGAAGGATGGCGCCCACCCTTTTTCTGCGTGCATGGGATAGGGGGAACGGTACTACGCTTCTACGACTTGGCGCGCCATCTCGGGCGGGAGCAGCCGGTGTATGGATTGCAGGCGCAAGGGGTGAGTGGGAAGCATCCCTGTCACAGCCGGGTGGAGGACATGGCGGCACACTATCTGACGGAAATCCGTCATCTGCAACCGCAAGGTCCCTTATTACTTGGGAGGTTATTCGCTGGGCGGCTCGGTCGCCCTGGAGATGGCGCGCCAGCTGCGAGAAGAGGGAGAAGAGGTAGGCATCGTCGCCTTGCTGGATACATTTGCGAGCACATATCAATCCAAGGGGGAGTTGTTGGTGAAATTCCTGACGCTTGCTCCGCGCGAGAAGCTTTATCACGTCCGGCGGAAGGGAAGATTACTCGGTAAGAGCATTAGGAAAACCGTGGCGATGGCTCGATTACCTCGTGTCTTGAAGGAGGTCAGGCAAGCCTGCCATCAGGCCGCCAAACAGTACATTGTGCAGCCCTATTTGGGCGAGATCACGCTTTTCCATGCGGAAGAGAGATCGCTTAGTTCTGAAAATCCCTACGAGACCTGGAAAACCTTGGCGCTTGGAGGTTTGGAGGTCCACGAGGTCCCGGGCGGCCATGGCAGTGTTATCGATGAGCCGGCGGTCACGTTCCTGGCAGAAAAATTGAAAGCTTGCCTGGAACGGGCCCAGGCGGAACACCTTGAAGTTCTTTCTCACTCCATCGCAGATTGCGAAGGCGCTTCCAACGCCCTCTGATGCGGTCGCCGCTCAGCATAATTAAAGATCAGTCAAATGAAGATCAGTCTTACGAAAGAGGATACGTTGGATCCCAATTGCTCGATGCCTGAAGCCGAAGCGTACGTGGAGAAGCCGAACACGGCCGCCAGACTCTTGCGCTGGATAACCAAGAGTGGCCTTGCAATCATGGATCAGGGCCTCATTTCAGGATCAAATTTCCTGGTCGGCATTTTGTTGGCGCGCTGGCTGGCGCCGGAGGCCTATGGCGCCTACGCCCTGGCGTTCTCTATTCTCTTGCTCCTGCTGTTGTTCTATCAATCATTGATGCTGGAGCCGATGACGGTGTTTGGCGCCGGCGTTTATCGCTATTCGCTGCGCGCATACTTTCGTCGATTGCTGTCCATGCATGGAGCGGTTGCAGGCGCGATTTTTGCGGTGCTGGGGATCGCCTGCATTATCGCCCGGTACATCGGCCCTCCGGGGCCGTTGCCGGGAGCGTTGGTCGGCATCACTTTTGCAGCGCCTTGTATCTTGCTTTTCTGGCTGGCGCGCCGCGTCTTCTACTCCGGTCTTTCTTTAGTACCCGCAGCGAGTTCGGCAGTTATTTATTTTGTGGTCCTGATCGCCGGGATGTACGCGGCTCGTCGCCTTGGGCTGCTCTCGGTGGCCAGCGCTTTCGTAATGATGGGAGTGAGTGCGCTGCTCACCTCCGCAGTCTTGTTAGGACATTTGAGAAAAGCGCTGGTTCGAGGAGAAGCCGTCCCCGGCAATGGCGAACTCTGGCGTCGTCATTGGGGCTATGGCCGCTGGGCTCTGGCGGGTTGCGTCGCGGGATGGGTGCCGACCTATATCTACTATCCCATGTTAAGCAGTTTTTCGGGCATGGCCAGCGCTGGGGAATTGAAGGCGTTGACCAACTTGGGTCTGCCGCTCTTCCAGACCTATGCTGCTCTGTCGATGCTGTACATCCCTCACATCGCGCGCATTCGCGAGGAGGGGACGCCCGAGGCCATTTTGGCGTTCACGGGAAAAATTACGATGATGTTCGTCGCCGGCGCCATGGTGTACTGGGCACTTTTGCTCTCGTTTTCCAGCACGGCTTTCCATCTTCTCTACGGCGGAAAGTACACGGAAGTAGGTTATCTGGTGCCCCTGGTGGCGCTGGATTCGATACTGTGGAGCGCAACCTGTGGCCCTGCGATTGCCTTGCGAGGTATCGAATCCCCAGCGTCGGTCTTTTGGGCAAGAAGCGCTGCCAGTTTCGTATCTGTAGCGGTGGGGATTGTGGTCACTCGCTTTTACGGGATTCACGGAGCGTTGTGGGCCATGGCAGCATCTTCCGGCGCCGCGCTGTTCTTCGTTGTGGTTCTGCTGCGTCGGAAACTGGCTGGCGACATCGGCGCAACTCGCGCTATTTCAGACTGTGCTCCTGTTCAGTAACAGGGTGGGTGCTATCCAATCCGTAAGAGGTTCCCTTCAGCGGAGAAACCGAGCTATGAGTTCTACCTTGCAGCAGCTGCGTCATTATGTTTCAAAGACAAAGGCCCGAGTTCCAGTGATTTGGGCGCGCCATCGCGGCCTTAACGCAGCCGATGTTTTTCTCGGTTCTTACCCAAGATCTGGCAATACCTGGCTGCGGTTTCTTCTGTTGGAAATCCTCACGGGGAAGTCGGCGGAATTCCGCCGCACCAATGATCTGCTTCCGGATGTCGGCGCACATAAAGGGGTTTCGCCCTTGTTGCCAAATACCGGACGCCTCCTCAAGACCCATGAGAGCTATCGTCCGGAGTACAAGAAGGCCATTTATCTGGTGCGCGATGCTCGCGACGTCGTCAGCTCAGAATATGCATTTCAGACCTCTCGAGGCTGGTTCGAAGGCAGCTTGGACGAGTACGTGCAATCGTTCGCTCGCGGGCACGTTAGCGGATACGGCTCGTGGCAGAGCCACGTATCGTCATGGGTGGACTCGCCCTTGGCCAGCAATGGCAACCTGCTGCTCTTGCGTTTTGAAGATATGCGGCGGGACACCGCGACGGCTCTCTCCAAGATAGGCGTTTTTCTGGGAGTAGAGATCAAGACTGGCGACATTAAACGAGCGATTGAGAGCAATTCCCTCGAAAGAATGCGCGAGAAGGAAAAAAAGAATCCACAACGGGTCTCGCAGAAGGGCCGCTTTGTCGGCAGTGGTTCGGTCGAAGGCTGGCGAAGCAAGCTCAGCGATGCCCAGGTACAAATGATCGAGAAGTATGCTGCTGGAACTCTGTTGCGTGTGGGATATCCTTGTGGAGAACCCGCAAGCATAGCTAGTCAGACCTGAGCCCTCTCCTTCCAGGTGTGAGTTTGCGAACTTTCAATGAAGGAGTGGACTTCGAACATGCTTGCCCACGATTCTAACCATATGAGCTTGTCTCACAATGCGTCGCCGAGAAGAACCTGGTTGTTGCCGGCATTCGTCTCCTGCGCCACTGCCGGTCTTCTGCTGGCTCTTCCTGCCGGCCTGCTCTCCTGGCAGGCAGTAGTTGTGGTCATCGGACTGACTGCTGTTCTCTTCTCGCTGTGGTTTGTTCTTAGTGCGAGCCGTGAACGGGAAACGTGGCCGGAGAAGACCCTCTTGCTGATTTGGTGGGTCTTGTTGGTCTCCGAAGAAGTGTTCGATCCGTTCGTGCTGCCTAAGTTTGGCGTAGAGGCAGCAGAGAATGCTTTTGCCGGACGATTCTCGGTTGCCGCCTACGGCGAGTTAGCCCTCTGGATTCTCGCGGGGCTTATCAGTCTGCTTTGCGTCTGGCGGCGATGGGATTACGTCCAAGGTCTCTGGAGCAAGCCCTACCGTTGGGTCGTCTTATTTGGATTGCTTTGCCTCGGCTCGGCGCTTTATACGCCTAAACCGCTGTTTGCCTTGGCCTGGGCGCTTAAACTGCTGGTGGTGATTTTCGTGGTGAAGGCGTCCGCTTCTTCCTTGCAAAGCTCGGAGCGGCTCGCGTCTTTTTTCCGAGCCACTCTGTGGGGTTTTGTTGTGCTCTCTGTGGCTCCGCTGGCCGTCGCCTTGATTAATCCAACTTACGGCGAAGATGGGCGTCTCGCTAACATCGCTCCCGATGGTCTTTCCGCCACGGCTGGTACCTTGCTTCTGCTTTCCTTGATGCTATACAACATAACCCGCAAGCGCTGGCTTCTGGTGATGGCCGTTGTAGGTGTGGCGGTTATGATTTTCGCCGGTGGCAAGACGGCCATAGTGGCGGGAATTCTTTGCGGCCTCCTGTACTTTGTATTGCAGGGCCGCCTGAGTTCCGCCGTGACCCTGACGGCGGCGGTGGCGGCGGTTGGCGCGTTCATTCTGGCATTTACTCCTCTCGCCTCACACTTCTCCTGGTACTTCTCGTCAGGCCAGCTTGGCACCATCAGCGGTCGAGCGGATCTTTGGCGGACCGTGGCTCCGGCGATTTGGCAGCATCCCATCATAGGGCACGGTTACCTGGCGAGCCGGTTTGTCGCTCTCCAAATCGAGAATGTTCCCTTTGGCGCCCCCCACATGCACAACGGGTTTCTTGAAGTCATGTACAACCAGGGTCTGATCGGACTGATTCTGATCGTTATCATCCATCTCGTAATCGTGAGAAATCTGTTCAAAGCTTTTCGCTTACGCAATACATCTGGCGGGGATGCATTTGTTCGCCATCGGATCCATCGTCCTGTACTTGAACCTCTTGATCAATGGCATGTTCAACGCGAGCTTTGGAGGCCGGGCCGAGGCTCCCTTCATGTTGCTTCTGGCCCTGGTCGTTATTAGCGACCGCCTGGTCAAGATCCCTGAGGAGCGCGTTCCGGGACGAGTGCGGATGACCGTAAATCCTGCGATAGACTATCGACCGGTCCACAGTCAGGTTTAGCTTCGCAGACCGTACACGCACACCAGCCCGTGAAAATATTGCTTGTCCACAACTCTTACCAGCAGCCCGGCGGCGAGGATGTGGTATTCAATCTCGAGCGCCAGTTATTGGAAAGCGCCGGACATGAAGTCTCGACCTACTGCCGCAGCAACTGGGAGGCGAGTAACCTGTCACCTTTCGGCCGCGTTACCTTGCTGAAAAGCTTTGTATGGGCGGATGACAGCCGGCGGGAGATGGTCGAACTTCTGCGAGCGCACGAAACCTGAGTTAGTTCATATTCACAACACGTTCTTCATGATATCGCCTTCGATCTACTCGGCTTGTCAGGAAATGCACGTGCCCGTCGTACAGACATTGCACAATTACCGTCTGCTTTGTCCGGCGGCGACTTTATATCGTGACGGTCATGTTTGCGAAGAGTGTCTTGACCACGGAGTCTGGCGTGGCGTATATCACGGCTGCTATCGAGACTCGCGCTTGACCACGGCTGCGACCGCAACTGATGCTCGAATTCCATCGCCAACTCGGCACTTGGAACAACCTGGTTCGCTGCTATGTAGCTCTTACCCAGTTTGCGCGTCAAAAGTTCATCCAGGGAGGTCTGCCAGCCGACCGAATCCGGGTCAAACCCAATTTCGTCGGGGATCCCGGCGCTCGCACAGGCGGAGGAGATTACGGCTTGTTCGTCGGGCGCCTTACCGAAGATAAAGGCGTACTCACTTTGGTGAAGGCATGGCGGGAGCTGAAACAAGAGATTCCGCTCCGAATTGCCGGCGACGGTCCTTTGCGCGCGCAACTTGAGGCCGAGATAGGCCGAGGCCGCCAGTCGACAGTTTGTCTGCTGGGGCAAATTTCCCACGATGAGATTCTGGCAGCCATGAAGCAGGCGCGCTTTCTGATCTTCCCCAGTGAATGGTACGAAGGTTTCCCCATGACCATCGTAGAGGCTCTCGGAAGCGGATTGCCAGTGATCTGCCCTGCTCTCGGCTCCATGGAAGAGATCGTGGACGACGGGCGGACGGGGCTGCACTTCCGTCCCTGCGATTCTGACGATCTAGCCCGCAAAGTCGAATGGGCCTGGTCACATCCTGCTGACCTCGAACAGATGGGCCGCCAGGCAAGAGCCGAATACGAGGCTCACTACACTTCGGAACACAATTACGCTGCACTCATGGACATCTATCAGGAAGCTATCACTGCATCCGCGTAGCGTTTATGCTTCGCGGTCTCATTGGCTAGCTTCGACAGAGCGCTTGATAGTCGGGCATGTTACATCCCCCAATCTCAAGTGTTTAGCTTTTCAAAACCGGAAGACCCAGTAAGGGCTTCCACAAAAATCGGCTAACCAGAAAAGGATAGGACTAATGAAAACTCAGAAACGGGTACTAGTAACTGGCGCAGGTGGCTTCATCGGTCATCATTTAGTCAAGAGACTGAAACGGGATGGACATTGGGTACGGGGTGTGGACATCAAGTATCCCGAGTACGATCAGAGTGCGGGGGATGAGTTTGAAATTCAGGATCTGCGCAAAGCAGATGCCTGTTTACTCGCCACCCGCGGTGGTATCGATGAGGTGTACAACCTCGCCGCGGATATGGGTGGGATCGGTTACATCACTGCCTTTCATGCCGACATCAGCCGCAACAACATTCTCATCAACGCTCACATGCTGGAGGCCGCGCGGCAAAATGGAGTGAAGCGCTTCTTGTTCTCGTCCTCCGCCTGCGTGTACGCCCAGGGAAAACAGAAAGATCCCGATGTGAAACCTTTGCGCGAAGAGGATGCCTTTCCCGCTGATCCAGAACCCGGTTATGGGTGGGAGAAGTTATTTGCTGAGGAACTCTGCCGGTATTATTGGAAGGACTATCGTTTCGAAACTCGCATCGTGCGTTTCCACAACGTGTACGGACCACTCGGAACTTACGAAGGTGGGAAAGAAAAAGCCCCCGCCGCGATCTCTCGCAAGATTGCTTTGACCCACGATGGAGGTGAAATCGAGGTCTGGGGGGACGGTGAGCAGACTCGTTCCTTCATGTACGTGGATGACTGTGTCGAAGGATTGATCCGGATCATGGCTTCCGACTACCGCGAGGCCCTGAACCTGGGTACCGATGAACTGGTCACCATTAACCAGTTGGTGGAGATGGTCGCAAGCGCCGCGGGCAAGCGTATCAACAAGCGACACAACCTCAGCGGTCCGCAGGGAGTCCGGGGACGCAACAGCGACAACTCCCGTACTCGGGAAGTGTTGGGCTGGGAACCGTCGATCCCACTCCATCACGGGCTAGCGATCACCTACCGTTGGATTGCGTCGCAGCTCCACAGGCGTGAACCCGTCGGGGTTGGCGAGGATGCGCTGTCTTCGGCGACTTAGCTCGCGCACGCTTTATATCGGGGCGGAACGCAGCGGCTGCTGGCTGGGCGTTCTGTCCAGATATCTGGTAAGGGAAAAAACAACTCCAACGAAAGCAATGTTGTCGTGAAATCTTCTTCGTGAATCTCCCTTGAGCCTGTTGACAGGACTAAGCATGACGCAGAACCAGAATGGCAACGATTCGGCTTCCGTCCGCGCGGACGAGCGGTTTCGGGTTCTCGGCGTACCGGTAGATGCGGTCCAGATCCCGGGGGTAATCGGCCAGATTTCGCAGTGGATTGACGAACGCCGCTCCTCCCGATACGTCGCCGTGACGGGCATGCACGGGATCACCGAATCGCTGCGCGACCCGCATTTCCGCGTCATTCTGAAGGCTGCCGACCTTGTCGTTCCTGACGGTATGCCCCTGGTTTGGATCGGCCGTCTGCGCGGCCGCCAAATCAAGCGCCGGGTCTATGGACCCGAACTCGTGGAAAGTTTCTGCCGTGAGACCGGCCCCAAGTATCGTCACTTCTTTTATGGCGGAGCTCCCGGCGTACCAGAAGAACTCGCGCAAGTGATGCAAGAACGCCATGCAGTGCAGGTGGCGGGGACTTACTCCCCGCCGTTTCGGCCGCTGACGGTAGAGGAAGATCGCGAACTGGTCGACTTGATCCACGCCGCTTCTCCTGATGTTTTGTGGATCGGGCTCAGCACACCCAAGCAAGAGCGCTGGATGTACGAGCACAGAGACAAGCTCGGTGTGCCAGTGATGCTGGGCGTCGGCGCGGCATTCGATTTGAACACAAAACGGCTCAAACAGGCGCCACGCTGGATGCGCGAGAATGGCCTGGAATGGTTCTTCCGCTTGCTCACCGAGCCCAGACGTCTGTGGCGCCGTTATCTGGTTTTCGGTTCTCACTTTGTTTTCAATGTCTGTCTGGAATTCTTGGGTCTGAAGCAGTTCGAGTAAGCAGTACCTGAATCGCGTTGGATTACACGTAGAAGTGGATGTGCAAGGTGATCTACCTATGGCAACGGTGAGGACATTGGATCCAACATCTGTGATCAGCGCCGATTTCCCGGCGCGGCCTGAAGGGCCAGTATTCGTAGTCGGAGTTTTTCGCTCGGGCACCTCATTCTTTTTTTCACTCCTAAATAAACACCCGGAAATTGCTCTTTTGTACGAATCCGACATAGCCTGTTTTCATCCCACGTTGCTCGGCGGGCGGCTAAAGAAAGATTGGTTCGAGCGTATTGATTTCTGGAATTCGTCCATGCATCGGCATGGAATTTCGCCGCCTGCCGACTTGCCTCTAAGGCCGAGTCCATCGGAAGCCGCGGTTTGGTTGTACAAGAACTACGCTGACCGCAAAGGCGCAAGGATATACGGGGAGAAGTCTCCCTCCTATGCCGATTCTCTAGAGAAGCTGGCGGACAGATTTCCCAACGTCAGGATTATCGTTCTGTGGCGGAATCCGATTGATGTCTGCGATAGCGTTTGTCGGGCGGGCAAGACCTCCCGGTTTTTCCGCAAGCGTGGCATGGTGTTCCGAATTCTTAACCATTTTGAGTTGCTGCAGAAAGACTGCGATCGCTTGCTGGCACAGGGATGGCCAATCTTGCAAGTCGACTACGAATCGCTGGTGCAAAACCGCGAGGAGACCATGCAGCGTGTCTGCGACTTCCTGGACTTGGAATTTGACGCTTCGATGCTCTCAAGTGAGAACCGCGACTTGTCCATGGTCCCGGATGGCATTCACCACCAGAGAGTGCGTCGCGCCGAACAGACCGTCCCTGAAAGAGAACGGACCCTCTCAGAGAGAACTCGCAGAAAAATCGGAAGGTATCAGACGCGGTGGGCGGGGAAATATCCTTCTTTACTGCTCAGCCGGTGTTTCACGGATTGCCAGCCCAAGCCTCCAGGCTTTCTGGAATTATGCGTGGATCATCTTGCAGGGTGGGCTTTGCAAGCCTGGGACTTGGTTGTTAGGATTATTTACTATCTGCTGCCGGCGAGTTGGTTGCGAGTTTACCGAAAGCGATTGACGAAGGGGTCGGGGAAGCTCGCCGAAGGTCATTCTTGAGTAGGGTCTTGCCAGGTTGGTTTCATCGAAGTTGTCGCGAGCATGCCAAGTTTTATTTATTGTTCTTACCTGCAATAGGTTGTTAAGGGCGCACCTGATCGGGAGGGAACGATGAATCGGTGTTTCATGAAGCCACTTTCGATGGCTCTTCTTCTGCTGCTGGCTCCTGTCGTGCCGGCGCTTGCCCAGAGTCAGATCCAGCATGTGATTGTGATCATGCAGGAGAATCGCAGCACAGACAACCTTTTTCATGGCTTGCCCGGCGCCGACACTGCCAACACAGGCATGAACTCGAAGGGCCAGATCATTACGCTGGAACCTATACATTTGGCAAGCCACTATGGGCCGAACCACTTGCGTTCTTCATTCCTGAAACAGTACGACAACGGGAAAATGGATGGGGCTGACCTAATCTCGGTAACCTGCAACCCCAACCCTCATCAAGTAATTTGCCCTCCGGCCAACCCTCAATTCAAGTATGTCTATCCTAGACGATGTGCAACCGTATTTCCAGATGGCGGAACAGTACGTCTTTGGCGATCGAATGTTCCAGTCTCAGCAAGGGCCAAGTTTTGAAGCGCATCAGTATATTATTTCGGGGACTTCCGAGCCAACAGATCCAAGCAATATCTTAGCCGCGGATAATCCCGTGGGGGCGGGGATTCCAAATCCCAACTGGAACACCGGGTGTAGCGCCCCTCCAAACGAATATCTGCCGGCGAGTGATTTTTTCGGTAATGAAATCTATCAGGTATTTCCGTGCTTCACGCATCCAACGCTGATCAGTCTGCTTGACACCGCCGGGATCAGTTGGCGTTACTACACTCCGTCGGCGAAAAGCCTTTGGACGGGACCGAACGCTATTTCGGCTATTCGTAACGGTCCCGATTGGAACAACGTCATCCTGAATCAGGCGCAAATTTTGACGGACATTACCACCGGTCAGTTGGCTTCGGTAAGCTGGGTTGTGCCCGACATTCTTGAATCCGATCATCCCAATGGCAACGACGGCTCGGGCCCATCCTGGATCGCATCCATCGTGAATACGATCGGTCGCCAGTCCATACTGGTCCAATACCGCGATATTCGTCACTTGGGACGAATGGGGCGGATGGTATGACCACGTTGCCCCGCCTACACCTTTCTACCACGATTACGAATTGGGTTTTCGCGTGCCGCTACTCATCGTTTCTCCCTACGCGAAGCAGGGTTATGTTTCACATGTTCAGCATGATTTCGGCAGCATACTAAAGTTCATCGAGGAGGTTTTTGGTCTTGGTCTGATTAACGGGTCAGAGTATGCGGATTCCCGCGCCGACGATCTTTCCGACTGCTTCAACTTCACGAAAAAGGCACGGGCATTCCACAAGATCCCGGCAAAGTACGATGCAGAATTCTTTATTCATAAGGCACCAAATACGGAAGATATCGATGATGAGTAGGTAACCAGCCATCCGCCTTGGGGTTTGGGTCGTGGCGCGAGCGACGGGAGCACACCGAATATCTGTTGCAAACACCATGTTTCATTTAGAACATTGCGCCGAATGGGGAAGGAAAACATGGAGCCAAGGAAGAACGCGATACTTATGCGGTGCGTGGTTTTCTTGGTGCTTGTCGGGAGCTCGATAGCCGCATGCGCCCAACTTGCGCAGACCCCGCCCATGGGGTGGAACAGCTGGAACCATTTCGGCAAGACGATTGACGATGCCACGGTTCGCGCGCAGGCCGCAGCAATGGTCAGCAGCGGCATGCAGAACGCGGGCTACAGCTACGTCAACATTGACGACAGCTGGCAAGGCACCCGCGATGGCAACGGCAACATCCAGCCGAACAGCAGATTCCCCGACATGACGTCGCTTACCAGCTACGTGCACGGCCTGGGGCTGAAGATTGGAATTTATTCTTCGCCGGGACCGACTAGTTGCGCAGGTTATGTGGGCAGTTATGGCCACGAGGCACAGGACGCCCAAACGTTTGCCAACTGGGGATTCGATTATCTCAAGTATGACTGGTGCAGCGCAGGGAAGGTCTACCAGCCGGTTAACGTCGCGAAGATGGAGGAAGCCTATAACCTGATGGATAATGCGCTGAAAGCCACGGGGCGGCCGATCGTCTACAGCATTGACCAATACGGCATGCTGGGTGTGTGGAAATGGGGAGCGTCCACGGGGGCGAACCTTTGGCGCACCAGCCAGGACGTGAAAGACGATTTCTACGAGATGGTGGAGATTGGTTTTGGACAGATGGGACTGCAATCATATGCTGGGCCAGGTCATTGGAACGATCCCGATATGTTGCAGGTCGGGAATGGAGGAATGACCAATGGCGAATACCAAACCCAGATGACATTGTGGTGCATCCTCAGCGCGCCCTTGATAGCAGGCAACGACCTGACCGCGATGACACCTCCCGTTCTCGCACTTCTTGCGAACCAGGAGGTTACCGCGGTCGACCAGGATTCACTTGGCATTCAGGGTAAGCGCGTGTGGGAGCAGGGACCGCTGGAAGTGTGGGTCAAGCCTTTGTCGACGACCGGACCAAATGCAGAGTGCTCGAATACACCGTGTCTCGCCGTCGGCGTGTTTAATCGGGGAATGGGACAAGAATCGATTCCTCTCAACTTCCAGTCGCTCGGCATTAGCGGTCAAATTGCAGCGCGCGATCTTTGGGCGCACAAGGATCTGGGGCCGATTAAAGACGGGCATCTCATAGTGGTGCCTACACACGGAGCTGCACTGCTCAAGTTAGGGAAATAGCTGTAAGCTGTAGTACCGACTACAGTCTCATTAATTTAATCGACGTTTTCTTCGACAAGACTTTTTCTGCGGGTTTTGATCCTTTCAAGAACTCAAAGCGTTTGCACATCCACACAGAGGATGAAGGCAGCAATGCTTCCAGGAGGTATTACTTCGATGACTCGACTTGCAGATTTAGGACTTTTGACAAGGGGCTTTGCCCATGGCGTGGTGTTTTTCGTTTCTTCTTGGCGGGTGTTGCTCTATCCCAGCTCGCCCATGCCCAGGCACCGACCGTTACTAGTGTCGTGCCCAACATCGGACCTACGTCCGGGAACCGGAAGGTCACGATCAATGGCACTAACTTCGTCAACAGCAGTCTGGCGGCGACATTCGGTGGCGTTGCCGCGACTTCCGTTACATTCGTGTCATCCACGCAGTTGACCGCCGTTACCCCCCAGCACATTGTTGGCAAGGTCGCTGTCGGCGTCAGCGACTCCAACGGTAGCGGGAGTCTTCCCAACGCTTACACCTATACGGCCGGCCCAGTGGTTTGGACGGTTTCGCCAAGTTCTGGTAAGCCTGCGGGTGGCAATGTTGTGAAGCTCCTGGGAGCTAATCTGAAGCCGGTCAACTTGGTTCTCTTCGGCACCTCAGCCGCGACAATCAATTCCACAAGCCCGGGCGAAGTGGATGTCGTGGCCCCTAGTGGCGCGGGCAGCACCAACGTCACCGTGCAGAGTCCCCACGGCAAGTACACTGTGGTCAACGGTTATCTATACTTGCTCAGTATCACGACGCAGGGATTGGATGATTCCAACAACCATCTCCCGTATAGCAACACGATAAACTCTGTCGGGGGAAAGCCGCCCCTGACCTGGACTCTCAGCGCCGGCAAGATACCTAGCGGATTGATTCTGAACTCGTCGACTGGTACCCTATCTGGTACTCCTAATGGTCAGATCAATAACTACTACCCGACTTTCAAGGTGACCGACTCTTCCCAACCTCCACAGAGCGCCTCGAAACAACTTCCCATGAACAATATTTATGGGTTTCAGGCCATCCCCATTCCGGCGACCTATTTTGGAATGTCGATTTATGACCAAGTCAACGTGTATCCCGAGGTTCCTTTCGGGTCCCTTGGCAAAGGTGACGGTACTACGTGGCCATTCATCGAACAGGTGCAGGGAACGTTCAACTGGACGGCGTTAGACCAATATGTTGCTCTAGCCCAGACCCATGGCTTGCCCTTCTATTGGACCAACGCGAACATTCCACCCTGGGCGGCCGCCGACCTTAGCACGTGCTCATACTACAAGGGCACGAAGATCCAGGCCTGTACCAGTATGGTGAATAACATTTCGTATCTAGACACTTTCATCAATGCCTTGGTCGCACGCTATAAAGGCCAAATCACCATGTACGAGCTCTGGAACGAGCCCAACGTAACCAATGTGTTCACGGGGACCATAGCGCAAATGGCGACGCTCACGCAGCACGTGTACAACGACGTTCGAGCCGGCGATCCTAACGCACTCATCGCGGGTCCTTCGTCGACCGATGCCGATTACCTGTTGAGCTATTTCAAAGCAGGGGGACCCAAGGGCGTTGATCTCATCGACCTCCACGGCTATCCGAATGTCGGCCAGGATGATTCTCCCGAGGCGATTGTTGGGTTCAAGAGTGTTAACCCCAAGGTAAACATGGCGTCCATTGGCTTGCAGGTCAAGCCGATCTGGGATAGCGAAAACTCCTGGGGCGGACCGCTCGCGAATCAGGATCCGGACTACCGGGCCTCGTTTGTGGCTCGCAGCCTCTTCGAACAGTGGTCAGTCGGCATGCAAGTAAACTACTGGTATGGTTGGGACGAGCCGGTGTGGGGCACTCTTTGGACTCCGACCGGGGGCGAGACGCTCGCCGGTGCTACCTATGGGATTGTGGAAGGGTGGATGCTGGGGGCCACCATGCCTTACCCCTGTAGCGAGAATGGGGGCACGTACTGGCTAGCTGTGTATACCTGCGATTTGACCCGGACGGGAGGCTATCAAGCCCGAGCAGTTTTTGACACGACGCAGACTTGCAGTAACGGAGTCTGCACAACGTCCACTTACACGCCAGATCCCAAGTATATTCAGTACCGGGATATTACGGGAGCTATCTATCCCATATCTCCCGGTGAAACGGTTCAGATCGGGCTCAAGCCCATCCTGCTAGAAAACCAGAACCCGTAGTCGCTGAGCCAGAATCAGAACAGGAGGGTAGGGCAACTCCTACCCTCCGGTTTTCTTCTGCACTATCCCGCCCACCTATTCCCCTTCCTATCTCTCTTTGACTCTAGCTCTCATCAGGCCTACAAATAACCAACTCTCCCAGGCTCTGAGCCCAGGTGGGGTCGACGGCGTTTACCAGCGGGACTAGCAATGATGATTTCAGCCAGGCAATTCGTCCGTTTGGCCTTAATTGTTGGCGTAAGCTTTCGGTCCCTATCTTTGGATGTTCCTCACTACATCACCCTCCCTCCCCCAGCAGACCCGATCCCCCAAGCTTATTTCGGTTTGCATATTCACCGCGCAACCACGACAACACCGTGGCCGAGCGTGCCGTTCGGCAGTTGGCGCCTGTGGGATGCAGCAGTCAACTGGCTTAAACTGGAGCCCGGCCGAGGCGTATGGCAGTTTGCGACTCTGGATCGATGTGTTGAGCTGGCAGACAAGCACCAGGTTAAGGTCATCCTCACTTTGGGCCGAACCCCGCAGTGGGCCTCGGCCCGGCCTGACGAGGTCGCAGGCTCGCGTCGTAACCCTGCACCAGGCGGCGCTGCTCCACCTAAGAGCCTTTCCGACTGGCAGAACTACGTGCGCACCGTGGTAACTCGGTACAAAGGAAGGATCGAAGCCTACGAGATATGGAATGAACCTAATCTGATGAATTATTATTCCGGTTCTCCCGAGCAAATGATTACGCTGGCCCGGGAAGCATACACGATCATAAAGGAAGTAGATCCTGCAGCCTTGGTTGTTGCTCCTTCTGCCGTGGGTCCGACCGGAGCGGCTTGGTTGGAACGATACTTCCGGTTAGGCGGCGCCAGCTATGCCGATGTCATCGGTTACCATTTCTATATGGGGGCGGCTGAGCCGGAAGTTAATGTTGGAACGGATTCGCGAAGTGCAGCGGGTGATGGCGAAGAGTAACATCAACAAGCCTCTCTGGGATACGGAAAATGGATGTTGCTTCCCCGTACGTAAGTCGTTTAAGTCGGAACGAGAGAAATCAGCGTATGTGGCGCGTGTTGTTATCCTCGACTGGGCGGCCGGAGTGCGCCGCTTGTACTGGTATTCCTGGGATAACCGGGAACTCAGCATTGTTTTTGCCGAGTCCGACGATGCGCGGACCCGCACCGCCGCCTTGGCGTATGCCGAAATTCAGAGATGGCTAGTGGGGTCCCGCGTGCGTTCTTGTGACCAGGACAATCGAGGTATTTGGATTTGCCAGTTAACCAGGGATTCAGGTTATCGGGCATGGATCGTTTGGAATCCCGACAGTCGCGTGCAGTTCGACATACCGAGGGACTGGAAAGTGAGTGTCCTCCGGCAATTAAATGGCGAGGAACGCATCCTGGACCAAAATACGAAAGTGGACGTCGACTTCGCGCCGGTCTTGTTAGAAGGAAGTAACGAACGGGCTGGACTATCGCCCTTTCATTAGTTAGGGGGCAGTTTCAATAAGGATCGGCTTGGCGCCGATCGTCACGGTCTTGGCGCCTCCCAACGGCGTCACATTTCCATCCAGATCCTGCCAGTCGGTTGTGTATCCCCGCTGGTATGGTGAATGTCGTCGTGCCGCAAGGGCCATTGGTGCAGGGGAAGACCGTTGCAGAGCTGTCCCAGACAAACAATCCCGCATAGCCACCCGACCGGGTGATACCACACTGAAAAATTCCCACCTCGGGCGCATCGGAACAGTGAGGCCCAGAACAACTACACGCTCCACCGAAGGTCGCCCCCAGCGTCCACACGTAGACCTGATTCATCGCCAGTCCCGCCGGACACCGGAACCCACCCTGGACTGGATCTCCCACAGAACAGCTGTCTTGCACATTGTTTGTGCCGGAGGCCCAAAACTCGCCTGATCCACCGCCCGGTTTGATAGGGAAGTCTTCTGCGTACCAAGACTCGCGCGCAAGGACTGGATAATACGATTCCTGCAGCAAGAAAAGCCGCGCGGCTTGGGCGGCCCGCATGTCCGGATCAGTCACATTCGTGTCGGCGCCCCAGCTGTACTCTGTGTTGAGCGCTGGTTTCGAAGACTGCCCCGTGTCGCTCATCACCTTGACTACATTTTCCCATTGCTCCAGCCAATTTTCTGGTACAGGGCAGCTGGATGGGCAACTACCATTCGCGTAGTAGCCATGAAATCCAATCACGTCAAATAGAGCGCCGCCCTGGGTCAGAATCTTGTTCATGTACGCGGCGGTATTCGATCCCTGCAGACCCACAAGTGCTGGTGAACTGATCAGCACAGTTGGATCGAACGTCGGGATGATGCCGCGCGCGTCTTGTGCCATGCGCACGAGTTGTTTTGCCGTTGCGATACTGGGCCCGCCGCCGGGGTTTTGAACGGTGCAGTCGATGCCATTCTCATCGCCATGATTCCATTCCTTACAGACGTTGGGTTCATTCCACACCTCCCAGTAGGTGATGTGTTCACCATTCTGTTGTAGGTGCGTCATGAAAGCGGTCACAAACCACTTAAAGTTCTGATCGCTGCCGTCTGCGAGCCCGCTGCCAGGAGTAGCGTCGATGTCGGCAGGCGGGTCGCAACCCCAGTTGAAGTTCGATCCTCCGCCGCAACTGTCGACCGGGGCGATGCAAGTGGGGTCCGGCCCAAAGTCGGCTTGTCCGTTTGCCGTGCACCGGGAGCCGCGGACACTCAAATAATCCGGCGTGTAGTAGGCGTCGTACATAAAGTCAACCGAGTGAGCATTAAGCTGGTTGGCGAAGAAATCGAAGGTGACCCAGAGATACGCACAATTTGTCGGATCATCAGGAGCCTTGGCGTTTGGGGCGCAATTTGCCACGAGTTCACTGTTGGGGCAGGGTGCTCCGTTAGGGCCTAGCCCGTCCTTGCTGCAACCTGAGCCAGGCTCGGGGCACACGGAGCCGGTCGGATCGCACCGCGCGATGTCACTCCACTTTATATAGCTTTCACCCAATGAGCGTGACCAAGTAAGGGGAAGTCCGGGAAAGCTGTGCGACTCCGGGTTGTTACAACTGCTGCCATCCGGCCGCGTGTCTGAGATGGAACAGGGGTTGTTGATTGTCAATCCATAGAACGATGCAGGTATGGCATTCCCGATGAGTGCAGGGTTCACCGTCAGAGTGCCTGATCCAGTCACTCCGCTCGCCAATGCAGAGATATGCGCCGAGCCCTGGCTCACGGCACTAGCTAGTCCGTTGCTGTTCACCGTGGCAATCTGAGTCGCGTCCGAACTCCAGGTGAAAGTCACTCCGCTGATGACGTTTCCGTGGGAATCCTTGGCAACGGCGGTGAATTGCTGGGTTTGTCCTACCTGGATTGTGGCTGTCGGGGGTGAAACGGTCACGCTGGCGACCAGTGGGTTCACCGTCAGGGTAGCGGTGCCGTTTACGCTACTCGTCGTGGCTGTGATGTGCGCCGTGCCTTGAGCTACGGCTGTTGCGAGTCCGCTACTGTTCACCGTGGCAATCGGAGTCGCGTCCGAACTCCAGGTAAAAATCACCCCGATGATGATGTTTCCGTTGGAGTCTTTGGCAACGGCCGTGAACTGCTGGGTTTTTCCCACGATGATGGAGGCCGTGGCAGGCGTCACGGTTACAGTCGCTACTCCCCCTGGAGGTGGCTGGCTTGAGTGAGTGGACACGCCGGCGCAGCCAAGAAGCAAGAGCGTGCTCAAGACGACTAGAGATGTTCCTATGGCGAATCGATCTAGCGAGAAACTCGGCATCTCTTTTACGCTCACGAAGTCAACATTCCAGGTCTACGGATGATGTAACACCGCTTCGGATAAATTGTCGCGCCGATGACTTCAGCATCCGACCATAGAGTTCTGGCAACCTGTCCTGACCGCGATTTCACGCACAACGCCAAAGGCGCCAGGAGCAGATTCGCAGCACGCGAGAAGAAAAGGACAATAGATCACTCAATACTCGCCAAACTGCGATGATGTTGCTGGAAATGGCGTAACTAGCACATCGATTCAACTTGGCTTCGCATTGACCTGGTTCACAGCGCCGGTATCTGGTTCTGTGTGGTCGCGACGATGCCGTCCACGAACGCATAATTTCTCATTCTAGCGAAGTTCGGCAGAACGTCGATCACCCATAAGTACAGGGCTAGGATTGACCTCTTGTACAAGACACCCGCGGTCGAGTTCAGTGTACAGGATTAGGCACATGATCCTCCCGCGCGACGACGAGAAGAGGGAGGTCATCACGGACGCCAGCAACTTATTCGTAACAGCCGGCACTATGGGTTCTGGTTTTCCAGAAGGATCGGCTTGAGGCCGATCTGAACCGTTTCGCCCGGAGATATGGAAAAGACAGTTCCCGTGATGTCTTGGTACTGAATGTACTTAAGATCAGGCGTATAAGAGGACGTTGTGCAGACTCCCTTCTTGCAGGTCTGCGTGGTATCAAAGACTGCTCGTGCTTGATAGCCGCCGGACCGGATCAAGTCGCAGGTATAGACCGCAGCAAAAACCGTGCCCCCGTTTTCTGTACACGGATAAGGCATGGTGGCCCCTACCATCCACCCTTCCACTACCCCAAACGCAGTGCCGGCCAGCGTGATCCCATTGGTTGAAGTCCAAAGAGTGCCCCACACTGGCTCGTCCCAACCGTACCAGAAGGCTTTCTGCATGCCGACCGACCAATGTTCCAGGAGGCTGCGAGCCACAAACGAAGCTCGGTAATCAGGATCCCTGTCTGCGTGCGGGCCTCCCCAGGAGTTCTCACTGTCCCAAATCGGCTTGTTCTGCAAACCGATCGACGCCATGTTAACCTTCACGCCCACACTTTTGAACCCAACAATTGCCTCAGGGACATCGTTTTGGTCGACATTCGGATACCCATGGATATCGATGAGATCGATGCCCCTCGGTCCGCCATGCTGGAAATAGCTCAGCAAGTAGGGTGCGTAAGTCGACGAAGGACCCGCGATGAGTGCGCCGGGGTCGTTCGACCGCACCGCGTTGTATACGTGCTCGGTGAGCGTCACCATTTGGGCGACCGTCCCCGTGAACACGTTGCCAACATTGGGCTCGTTCCAGAGCTCGTACATCGTGATCCTGCCTTTGTAACGCTGAACCAGGGTCGCAAGAAACTGGTCAAATGCCGCCATTTTGCTGGCCTTTATCATGCTGGTGCAAGCCTGGATCCTCGTGCCTTTGTAGTATGAGCACGAGCTAGGGTTGGCCGCCGCCCAAGGTGGAATGTTGGCGTTGGTCCAATAAAAGGCCAGGTTATGGGTCTGGGCCAGAGCAACGTACTCATCCAAAGGTTTCCAGTTGTAAGAGCCCTCGACCTGTTCAAGGAAGGGCCAGGTAGTAGCATCACCCTTGCCTAAGTAACCGAAGGGAACGGTAGGGTAAACACCGTTCTGGTTATAGATCGACATTCCAAAAAAGGTCGCCGGTATGGGAATAGCCCGAAATCCATAAACATTATTGAATGAGATCTCCAGGCTCGCGGAGTTCTGAGCAGTGTCAGTAACCTCAAACGTAACGGTGTATGTATGAATCTTATCCTTGGGAGTGCCAGCGACCATGCCCGTAGGACCCGACAATTGCAGTCCCTTCGGCAAGACCCATTTGTGATAGTCCAGGCATAGGGCGGCGTTCCACCACTCGCATGCAGGGTGTTGCTATACGGGAAGTTGTTGTTAGAGTCATCCACGCCTTGCGTTGTAATCGTCAACGCGCCGGGGGGATTCTGAGCATGCACCGATCCAGACAAAAGTAGAGCAAACGCGGAATAGCAGAAGATCAGCACGCGGAAAGAATGCTTAGTTCGAAGCGCTGACTCCTTCAGTTCCATTTCAGATAATCCTCCCCTGGTTCTGCGCGCGTTATCCATGACCGGCTTGGAAGGGTACGAGGGGTACGAAACCGCCAACCTACGGAGCCGGCTATGCTAACCGGTACTGCCGGATCGCGCAACGGGAAGAAAGACCACACGTGGCTAGGGAGAAAAGACTCTACCAAGAGTGCCTGACTTGTCTGCAATTGCGCTTATTCTGAAACAGGCCACCACTCAGAAACGCATTCTGCTGTCACTGGCATAAGACGAACTTGAAGGACGCGATGTGGCTGCTCCAATCAGTTACGCCGTCCTTCTGGTAATACTGATTGGTGTACCAGAATGTGCAGTCATCCACTGGGTCTATGCTCATGCTGGTGACGTCATTCCAGTAAGGATTCCTGGGTTGCTGGGATCCTCCGCCTTCCATGATGCTTGCTTCTTTTTCAGAATGCCAGGTGGGTCAACGAAGTACGGCCACTGAAGCGGATTGCCGGGTGCAGCGTGCTGCTGGAAACGCTGTACCCAATCGCAATGTCTCCTACCTTATCCATCCCGATACTTCCCACCCAGCGGAAGTTGCTATCAGGCTGAAAAGTGCCTTGCTGTTGAATCACCTAGGGTCCCGCAGGGTTGCGAATCATATACCAACGGATCGCGCGACAGGTGGCGTACCCACCGCCACGGAGTGGGTTGCCACCAGCACCTCGTACGAGGTGAAATTACGGTAGGCGACCCGATTCATTAGCCGATCACCGAGAGAGTCTACCAACTGGCTCGTATCCATTTGGGGCACGCAAATTTTTCCTTGCAGGCCTCCGTAAAGCTGCCACTGCAAGCACCTTCGGACCCTTGAAGGTCGAGTTCGCTGGTGTCTGGAAGTCCACATGGAATTTATAAAGGTGCAGCGAGTTGGTACTCAGCCCCAAAAAGTAGTTGGGCGCTCCCTGCTGGGGGTGGAGTCGCACCATCTAAATCAGAAGGAAGAATAGTCAGGTCATGTCCCTTGGCGTAAACTTGAAAGCAAATCATGGTGGCCGCAGCACCTGTCAGCATGGAATTTCGGTCGACTGCACAAGGCTGGGCGGCGACGGCCCCGTATTGCTTGGCTTGGTTCTGGAGGTTGAACGTCACATAATAGCCGTCCGGCCACACCCCTACTTTTGGATAGTCGGGCCAGTAGCTGGTCGGTAACTGGAACCCGTAAAGGTAGTAGCTGCCGGTAGCATCAGAGGTGGTGGAAACTGCGAAACACTCGTAGAAGGGCGGACCCGACGTGTGTCGGCTCAATAGCCAACGACCAGCTGCCTTGTCATACTGAGTGCTAGGGTCACCGAGGTCGGAAAACTGGCACGGTCCACCAAATCCCGTGAATACCGAATTCAACTGCACTGGTCCAAAATCAAGCGCTCCTGTGGTTTTGTCATAGACCGCGAACTGGGTATTTACGGACTGATCGTATTGCGTTGCTCCCACGGCGCCGCTGCTGTCTGCCGTCAACTTGCCTGGAGAAGAACCGATTCCGTCGAAGCTCAGCCCAATGGTTGTCGAAACAGTGCCTGTTCCCCCTGAGCCTGCCGCCGGTACCGGATGGGCATGCACCGCGTCGGGGACGATCTGCTGAAGGGGACGCGACGTACCGTGGTACGCCTCGGGAATCACCTCAACTGAACTGATCTCGGTTCCGCCTTGGCATACTGCGAAAGTTCCGAATACCATTGTTGAAACGATTCCTAGAAGCGCTCTCGCGACTGTCAGTGATTTCATGGCGTTTACCAATGACCGATATGTCTGGATTTCCTCGCTTCGAGCGCACGGCTGCACTACAGCCGGAATTTTCTACCCATTCGGTTACAGGCGCCGTTCTACCTAGTACACAAGGAACACATACGCTGCAATGTTTCCGACAAGGGGATCGCTATGTTACGCCTGTGCTCACAGAGGTAGCATCCTGGCCGTCGGTGGCGTAGGCATAAAGCACATGAACCCCGAACTGCAGTGGCGTCACGATCTTGCCCTGGAAGGTGCCGGAGCCTTTATTCTGGGCGGCGCGCCACGGACCTTGCCACGTGTCCGTCAGGAATAGGAGATTGTTCACCCCGGTCTTGTTAGGTTTGAAGGTGTCCGTCGTTGAGAAGTTGAAAGTTGGTGTAGTGCTTTGCGTCTTGTTGCCCGTCAAAGCCTTGATCGTCGCCGTGACCGGGATCGACTGCACTTGTTGTTCGGCGATCGCTGTCACAAAATTACTTGCCCAGTTAGCCGCATAGATCTGTCCGTTTACGGGATTTGCGGCAACGTCAATGACTTCGCTTCCATCCCCGTCGACAACCGTCGAAGTGCTATCTGTGATTCCATCGATGACGGTGATGTTGTTGCTCAGGTAGTTGCCTACGTATACCTTGTTGGATACGGGATTCACAGCGAGGTGCCATGGCCCCTGTGCATTCGGGTCGGCGACTGTGGTGGTGAGGTTGGTGGCTCCACTGATCACCGTCACGTTATTGCTGCGGTAATTGGCCACGTAAATCTGATTAGTCGTAGAGTTTACTTCCACGCTATACGGTCCCGAAGCGTTAGGATCGACTACAGTAGTGACCGCATTGTTGCTGCCATTAATCACGCTGACATTACTGCTGGCGCCATTGGCAACATAAATGCCATTCGTCGCCGGATTCACTGCCACGCCTGCTGGTCCAATTGCATTCGGATCCGCCACGGTAGTAGTAGCGTTCGTTGTCCCATTTATCACGGTAACGTTGTTACTGGTTTCATTGGCGACATAAATCTCATTCGTTGCCGGGTTGACGGCAACGGCCACAGGTGCCTTCGCATTCGGATCGATGACGGTTGTCATAACATCATATCCTTCATACACTAAGTTCATCACCGTTATCTATTGCTGAGATAATTCGCGACATAGATCTGGTTTGTAACCGGGTTTACAGCTACGGCAGTCAGTCTCCTTGGCGGATTGGGATCCACAACCGTGGTTGTTTTGTTGGTGGCTCCGTTGATCACTGTTACATTATTGCTTGTAACATTCGCCACATAAATATTGTTGGTCATGGGGTTTGCTCCCAGGGCCTCCGGGGCTCTTTGCGTTCGGGATCCGTGATGAGCGTGGCTTTGTTGGTGCCCCTGTGATTGCCGTTACGTTGTTACTGCTTGCGTTGGCGACATATGCCTTGTTTGTGCCTAAGTTCACCGTAACAGCACACAGCGGGAGGCCTTGGCCAACGTGATGCTGCTGGTACGGTTGGTGGCTCGTTGACCACCGTCACGTTGTTGCTGTTTTTGTTGGCAACGTAAATCTTGTCAGTCAGTGGATTAACTGCCACGAACCAAGGGAACATAGCAGTGCTGTCGGTGAAAGTAGTCGTGTTGCTCGTCGCTCCGTCGATCACGCTTATATTGTTGCTGTTCTTGTTCGCTACATAAATCTGGTTGTTTAGGGAATTTACAGCCACCGCCGCACATCCGGTGGCGTTGCGATCGTTGATTGTGATGGTTAGATTCGTGGCGCCATCGATCATTCTGAGATTCCGCTGAACACATTGGATACGAAGATCTTGTTGGTTACAGGGTTGATGGCCAGATCGTTGGGGTGACTGGCGTTTGGGGTCGGCGACTGTCGCAGCGACGGTGTTGGTGGCCCCGTTGATTACGGTTACGTTGTTGCTGTTCCCATTCGCCACATAAATTGTGTCCGTGACCGGGTTGACAGCCACGGCCCACGCTGTCTTCGCGTTGGGATCAGTGACGGTAGTGGAGGAGTTCGTCGTGCCGTCGATCACGGTCACATTATTGCTGCCGTAATTTGCCACGTAAATCTTATTGGTCACCTCGTTTACTGCTATGGCGATAGGCTGAATCGCATGTGTGTCGGTGACGGTGGTGGTGGTGTTGGTTGCGCCGTCAATCACCGTGACGTTGTTACTGTTGTAATTAGCTACGTAGATTTTGTTGGTAACCGGGTTCACTGCCGACGCAGTGGGCCCTTTCGCATTAGGGTCGGTTACGGTCGTGCCATAGCTGATTCCGTTGATTACCGTGACGTTGTTGCTCTGAAAGTTTGCGACATAGAGTTTATTGGTTAGCGCATTCACCGCGATGGCAACGGATCCCTGAGCGTTGGGATCTGTGACCGTGGAAACTACGGCATTGGTGGCCGCGTTGATCACTGTTACGCTACTGCCGGTGTCAGCTCCGACCACATAGACCCTGTCGTTCACAGTGTTCACCGCGATCGCCTGCGGCGAGACGCCGATATTTAGCGAGGCCGTCACCGACTGAGAGCGTATTGCGGCGCTGCCGAAAATCAGAAGCAAGGCGAAGCTCAGAAGACTCCGTCGGGTGGGCGAGAGCCATCGCCGATCGTGCCCCGAGATTTTCATTGATCTCCCGCCTGACCTTGAGTTCCTCAATTCGCACATCGCTTTGTTCCGTTCACTATCATGATTACTAGAATGACATTGGGTACCGTGAAGGGAGCGAGCCTGACAAACGCAGGCGAATGCAATTGATTGGGCAACCGGGTGTCCGATCCCGCTCAACAATATGGACCACGGGATTGCCCTAGTCAAGATGCAAGAAATTGCAATCGCACCACCGTAAATGTCACTCCGCTGGATGCCAGTCGAGGCAACCAGTCCCGTTAGGATCACGCGGCTCCCACGGTCGAGAATTGCAGTAAACAACGTTTCTTGGCCCTCCTGTGTGTAAATCCTCAGTCCGATTGGCTAAGAAGTTGCACAGGTGCAGCGCAGATGGGAATTCTGTTTTTCCGGCGTATCCCGTATCTCGCGCAACTTGCGTAACCCCTTGTCGAGTGTGGACTTAGGTGGTTATTGCCGCTGTGGATGGCCCGCCGACGTGGCCAATCGGCAACACACCTGCAAGGGTAGATGAGCAGCTAGAGTTGGTTTTTCCTTCCCCCGGGCGCGTCCTGAGCACGCCCCAGGAAACTCTCTCCCGTTTAGCTCAGAAGTTGTGTCGTTTCAATGGGAGAACTATGCGTTTGGCCGAAAACAAACTGCAGACGAAGTTTGCTGAGGAACACTCGGTCCGACCCCCTCTTTTGCTCACTATCAGTCCTCGGACTGGGGCGGATGGTTTAGAGTTTCGTACCTTCCGCGATCTTAACGAACTGGAGACTCTGCGCTCAATTTGGAACTCTTGGCCAGGCGCTCGAGAATCTGATTTCGATCTTTTCTCCTCTGCGGTAAAGTCAAGCGCCCAGCCCTACGTCGTCCTGCTCAGCCGGAATGCAAACCCGGAGTCAATCCTGATAGGGCGGCGTGAGCGCAAGAGAATGCCCTTCAGACTCGGGTATCTGACCGTTTGCCTGCGGGAGGTCGAAGTCATCGAATTCGTGCATGGCGGCTTGGGCGGGAACGCAGCCGAGGAGTACGCGGAAGATCCAGCGCCGGAAGTGATGTGGTTGTTAAAAAAAGGAGAAGTCGCCCTGGCCGTTCGGTAAGACCTCCATGCGAAATTCTCCTTACACCAACAGGCGATTCGGTTACCCGGTTTCCTGCAGCGCGATCACTCTGGTTGCCTAAAGCATCGCTGGCTTATGAAAGTTCCCAGCGGCTTGGACGCATTCCTGATGAGTTTGGGCAGGAGTCAGCGCTCCAAGTTACGCCGCAAATACAAGAAGGTCCTCGCGCTTTTTCCGGGGAACGTCCAGGTCAAGTGCTACCGATCGCTCGCAGAAATTGATGCGGTCGCCTCCGACATGGAGTTAGTAGCCAGCAAGACTGCGAAACGGCAATTAGGGTTCGGTTTTTCCGATACTCTGCGGGCTCGCGCGCAAATGACGATTGCCGCCGAGAACGGATGGCTGAGAGCGTACGTTCTCTATCTTGAGGGCAAGCCGGTTGCTTTCTGCAAGATGGAGTTGGTCAATCAATGCTGTTTGCACGCGGATCACGTGGCCTACGACCCATCCTACAGCGAGGTTTTGCCAGGAATCTTTCTGTTTCTAAGTATCCTGGAGGATCTACGCTATGAAGACATTGAGAACATCGACTTTGGCAGGGGGCAACACTCAGCTCCGAGAGTGTTTTCCGTGATGTACAACGCGCCGGAATCGCGCACCCACATTTTTGCGCCTACGTTGCGTGGCCTCCAGTTGAACATTTTGCACACCGCCGTTCATCTCATAAACGGGTGTTTTATCGCCGCGCTCCGACACTTTGGCTGCCTGGACCGGGTGAGGAAAGCATGGCGGAACAAGCTTCTGCGTGGGCGTCACCAACAGGACCGGAGAGGATTCGACACCGCAACCTCTGCCGCTACTGAGGAATCGCAGTCCTTGGTTTTTGAAGATTAGGGTTCCTGGAGCTTTGAAAACTCCGCTTCTTAGTCGGCCAATCTTGGGGTGGCTGAGAATAGGGTATTTGGACCTATTGACAGGGTCCAGGCTCTAATACAATGCTTGTGGTTTTCGAGTTCCCACGGCCGCCATTCCAGCGCTTTCTGGTCCTTGATTCATTTATCAATTGCCACCACATTTCTTCGGAGGTCATATATGAAAGGCGGCAACGGTTTAGCAGCGAACTTCTCAGCGCGCATTCGATACGTTCTTCAACGTAGCCGCTCCTAATACCAAGTGCGATCTTTGGGGGTTGGGATCCTTATTGTGGCATTGGCTCTTCGTACTAAGTCTGACCGAATTGAACGTAACAGGCTAAAGCAAAAGACATTACTCAAATTCAGCACATTGTTCTTCTGATTCGCGAGAATCGCACATTCGACAACCTGTTCGGCACGTTTCCTGGCGCGAATGTAAGGAGATTTCCGAAGCCATCTCCACCGGGCAGGTGATTCCGCTCGTGCACGGCGAAGACCAGTATGCTCGCGATCCAGACCACGGCAACGAAGTCTGCGCGAGTCGCCATCGACGGTGGGCTGATGGACGCCTTCGACCTTGTTATCAACGGTAACCGTAACGGTGATTATCTTTCTCTTTCCCAGCAAGTTGAGGCGGATATTCCTAACTACTTCGCCTATGGGCGTTATTTCGCCGGGGCGAGAAATGTTCTCTCCATCCCATCCGATAGCTATCCTGCCCATTTGTTCACGATTGCTGTCAGAACGTCCGGCGGTTGACATTCCGCAGGGCGTAAGCCAGGCGGTGATACATGGGGATGCGACGCTCCGAGTGATTTGTCGGCGCGGTCCGAGAATCCCCAAGGTATTTTTTTCAGCGTTTACCCGTGCTACAGCAACGTAACCACCATGGCCGACTTACTGGACCAGGCAGGTATTTCCCTGAATCCGATGCGCCAACGGCTAGCCAGTCGGGCTACGGCTTCAATATCTACGATGCCATTAAGGGCATCCGTGAAGGCCCTGAGTGGACCACAAACATATTTCCATACACCCAGTTTGCGGCGGATGCTCAAGTGGTAATCTCCCGGCGGTAACTTGGCTGGCAGCGGCCAGGAGCAAATGAATCATCCTCCGCATAGTCTGTGCTACGGAGAGAACTGGGTTGTGGAACAGCTAAACGCGCTCATGCAGGGGCCGGACTGGGACAGCACGGTGGTCTTTATCGTTTGGGATGATTTCGGCGGGGTCTACGACCATGTGCCACCTCCAGCCCCGGTGGACATCTACGGCTTTGGCCCACGTAGCGGGGGATCGGTAATCTCCCCTTACGCGAAGAGCGGGCTTCATTTCGCACGAGGTCTTTGAGTTCTCTTCCATGCTCAAGTTCATTGAGAAGCGCTTCAACCTTCCTTCGCTTACCAAGCGGATGCGAACGCCAGCAATATGCTAGACATGTTCGATTTCACCAATACTCCTCTCGCCGCTTTTCCTTAACACCCGAACCTGTCCGCTGATTGCATCCAACAGCTTCTTCGGAAATGTAGCCGTGGGGTAATCCTCACCAATCAGCTCATCCTCTTTAGCAATCGCTCGAAGGATCTGACAATTTCCAGTATTAAAGCATCGCCCAATTATTCGGTTAACAGCAATTGTGGCTCTTCCGTGCCGTCCATGGGTCAATGCCAGGTCAATATTGTATTTAAAACGATGCCGCGGGATCGAAACCCGGCACGCTGACGATTAAAGACAGCGACCCCACGAGTCCCCAGGTCATTCAGTTGAATGTACGGGCACCAACGTTGGCGTGGACACAGCTCTGTTCGAATTTGGCACGGTGGCATTCGGCAAGCCGAGTCATCATACTTTCAGCCTAAAGAATCAAGGTTCCACTCCACTGGAAATCACCAGCATCATCACGCAGCGCGATTTCAGCCAGACGAATAATTGTCCCAAGTCACTTCCGGCAGGGAAGAGCTGCAACATCAACGTGGCATTCTCTCCGCTCGACGGCGGATACAGGGCAGGAGTTCTCACAATTGTGGATAGTGATCCTGGGAGTCCTCATACGGTTTACTACCGCGGCTATGGCACCGCGCTAGAGTATTCCCCAGGTCAGTTAACGTTCGCACCGGAGCCCGTCGGCAAACCAGCCCGCCGCAAGTTGTCACTCTGACCGCATATGGCTCGTCTCCTGTAACGTTCGGCAAAATTTTTGCCGACGGGGATTTCGCCCAGACTAATAATTGCCCCTCTTCGCTTGCCCCAGGAACAAAATGCCAGGTGTCTGTGACCTTTACCCCGAAGAAAAGCGGCCCCCGAAGAGGCAGGGTGACGTTCGAAGACAGCGATCTGGACGCGCCAAATAGTGCGGCTCTGCACGGGACTGGACAATAAGTCAGCTGGACGGCCGCGCGAGGATGTGGAGAGCTCGCGGATGCCGGCACGAGCCCTGACGTCAGGCTTGACGATCCAGGACTACCGGACGTGAAACACTTTACCTGATTCTCTTCCGGGAGGCTGGGAGCAGTATCCTTGCTTAGGTAGCTGTGGGACTGAGCGGGTGGGAAAGCTTTTCGCGGCACGCTTACCGGTTTATCTCCCTTGCGCCGGTACCGGTCCCAGTGTGTGCAGGACCAATTCGACCCGTGTGAAAATCCGAGTTTCTCGAAAATCCGGAACATGTAATTCTTCACCGGGTGCTCGGTCAGACCGAGATCCCGCGCAATCTCTCGGTTCGCGAGGCCCTTCGTAACGCCCTGGGCTATGTCCTGCTCTCGTTTGAAGAGCAGATCATAGTCGGCCCGGCGCTTCGCCACTGCTGGCATCTCACTGAGCAAGTCGAGAAAGAACGCCAATTCCTGGCTATTCGCCCATACCTGACCACCGTGCACGCTGTGGAGACACTTGGTTAGCAACTTGAGAGGCTGGTTGCGGCAAAAGACCCCCCTGGCGCCAGCCCGGAAAGCATCGACAACGCTGCCGCGATCGGAGGAGTCAAGGAGCATGACGACCCGCGTGTCCCGCCCCAGCGCGCGTAATTCCCGGGTGACCTCAAATCCCTTCGAATCGCCATCCTCCAGCTGAGCGCTGACCACCACAACATCAGGCATGGTATCGGCCACAGCGGACAGGATGCTGTTTGACGTACACACAGCGCCGCAGATCTCAAACCGGCCATCTCTTACCAATGCCTCGGCAAGCAGCTGGCTGTTCATGGCTGTGCGGTCAGCTACGATTACTCGGGCCAAAATAGGATTTACCGGTAAGATGTTCGCCATTTTTCTTTGGATAGAACAAGGTACACTTCGCGGCGTGCCGTTGTGCAGAGTGTACGCTTGCGGAGGCTAACGGGGCAAATGGCACTTACGTGCCGATCCGCGAATCGAGGCCTCCAGCGCTTGCATCGAGCGAAACGGGCTCTTGGACGACCCCTCTGGTGTCACGGATCGGCGACGTGAGTGCGGTAGGCCACCACGTACCGACCAACCTGGGACTCATCGGTAGGATGTTCGCCATATTCTTTTGAAGGCCCAAAAGGCACGCACCCAACGCAGTCCCAGGGTCTTTAGGCTCCCAGAGCCGTTGGGTAAATGGCCCTTTCGGCCATATCCTGTGCAAAACCATCTTTGCGCCTTTGGTTCTGCTTAACGCATGCGGCGAAGTCGTGTTACGAAAGACAGTCTCGCGGTTTTTCCTGCGGGAACGCGCATAGGTCTGCGAAAAGGTACGCAGCCATTTGGACCCAGCGCGGCTGGATACACGGCAGCCCGAGACCCATGAACCTCGTGGACGTTGTCGGTTTGAACTCGATCAGGAGCTTGTGAAGCGACGAAGCGAATGCGACGAATCGGCCAAATCCCGTGCCAGACGGGCGGTTGCAAAATCTTTCACATTGACAGGCGTCCACGCTTACGCTAGTATTCGCGGGCCTTTGCTTTTGGGTTGGGGGATGAAGTTGCATGGCCCAGAACATTGGGTTGTTGATTTTTGCAGCTGGCCTCGTGAAAGAGACCGCAACAGAGCTTAGCCCATTTGCAGCACCAACGCTTTAGGAAAAAAAATTGAAAAGGAGAATTCCATGCGTTTAACTCTGAATCGTGGCTGCGTCGTAACTGGCGCGGCAATTCTGGCATTGCTGGCGGGTTCGTTGCAGAGCGTCGCCCAAGATGCAGTGCGGCAAAAGACTAGCGCGGCGTACGTCAAAGTGGTCCCGCATGCAACCTGTTGCCGTTCATCAGTGGGTCAACGTCACTGGAGTGCCGTCAACCATCGCAATTTCCGACGCGGCAAATAACGTCGTGGACATCTTCAACGACGCCGGCGTGATGCTCGGGCGACGCTCACCGGCTTCATCGAACCCGCAGGGCATGGCGAGCTGACCGCCAGGGCAACCTGTACGTCGCCGATACGGTACAACAACCGAATTCAAGTCTATGCCGCCGGCTTCACGAACCCGCCGACGATCATGGAGCGATCCGGGCCAGTACCCGGCTGGTGTCGATGTCAACGAAATAACGGGGGGTTCGGCGCGGTGACGAACATCATTCGACGATTAACGGTGGTCCTGGCAGCATCACGTTGTACAGGAATGGCGTTCGCAGTTGCGACTGTCACCGATCCGACACTTTCGGGAGGCGTGTATTTCTGCGCGTTCGATCACGACGGCAACCTCTATTTAGACGGCACCGACGTGAACGGCTTTGTCTTCGTCGCCGTGATCGCCGCACGCGAACACGTGGCGGCAGGACGGTTCAGTTCCTCACGACCACCAACTCGATCTCGTTCCCCGGCGGGGTTCAGGTAAACAACAACGGCACCATCTCCATCGACGACCAGATTAGACTTAGCAATCTACACCTACAACCCACCGAGTCGGAGGTTCACTCGGCTCTCCGGTCTCGACGACCTCGCTCGGCGGTTCGAGCGATCCCGTGACGTTTGCATTCAAGGTGCACAACCATAACTTGTACACGGCTGATGCCGGTGATCGCGGCCGCGAATGAGTACCCGTACCCAGCAGGCGGAAGCCCGGAGAACGTGATCTCGATGCCCCGGCAGCGCTTGCCAATCGGCAGTCGCGGTTATTCCGACGCAGATGCCGTAGTTCCGTGATAACTTAACTGTCAACGCTTCAAAACCAAGAGGCACAGCCGATTCGGCTGTGCCTTTTCTTATGCTTCTGCTCGACCACAAGAAAGCGGTATCGATCCACCAAGCCCGCTGAAAAAGACCCGGTCGTGGCACCGGCATTTTCCTGGACGGGGTTTGCCGACAATATCTATGCAAGATCAATGTTTGATTGCGCTCGCCAGCTGAGTCGCTCGTCGGCACATCGTGCGCGCGGTGCAGTGCTTTAAGCCGCCCGGCCTATTGTCCGGCTGCCTTGAAGGTAGCGATCTGCATTACCCACGGACCCTTGGTTTTCAAGGGGGCCGTCGCGCTATAGCTGCCTGTAACACTCGAGATGTTGTCTTCCGCGATGTCGCCATCAGCAGTAAGGACGCGCGAAGTGTAGCCCGCGCCCGGTCCCGAGGTTTTTGCCGCCATGTCAGCCCCGAAAATAAGCTCGGAATAAAAGTTAGTCGTTACCGATCCGCTGGTCGCAAGCAAGCTGTTTGAGTGTGCACCGGCGGTTACGTCGAACGGGCTTACAGGGTCGAGACCGCTATATTCGAGAATCCGGATGTCGGGGGTAGCCGCTGCCCGGCTCAACGTTACGGTGACGGTGTTGGCGCCGGAGTGGATATTCGGCGCGTAGTAAATCGATTGCCTGAGTTTATCTCCAGTGGTCGGACCAATCGCCAGGCTGTAGCTATTGCCAAGACTGTCGGTTACCGATTTCACGGTAGACACAGCATCATGCCAGCCAACGGCAACAATGTTCATGTTGCCCAGAGTCTGTGTTAGAGGGTAGGTTACCGTGACTTTGGATTGATTCGACGAAGGAGTGGCAGCGGCCACTTGAACGAAATTGATCGGCGAAATCTTGGATCCACAAGTGGGAACCTTGAAATTGGCGATCCTGGTATTGCGATTCGGAGGAGGACCTGTCTCGTTGGTGGGAAGATATTCGTTCACATACCAGAAAGTGCAATCGTCGATGGGGTCAACCGTCATACTGGTGTAGTCACCCCACTCATTCGTGTTCTCCTCATCTCCGTCACCCGTCTGGATCGCGAGTTCGATCGGCGAGAATGTTCTACCGAGGTTCCACCAAGCGGCTTTGATCCCCGGATGGGTGGACCCGCTGGATACGCTATAGCCGACGGCGGCATTGCCATCCTGATCCTGAGCTATGCTCGGCATGAAGCGGTAGAGGATGGTGTCGGGAGCCAGGGTACCTTCCTGATAGACCACCGGGGTTCCGCTGCCGCGGAGTTCATACCACCGGATTCCGGTCTGCGTACTGGTGTTCTTACCTACCCGGACGGTGTGGCTCACCAGGAACGATTCGTAGGTTCCGAAATTTCGGTAATCCAGACGCGGCATCAGCCGATCGCCGATTGTGTCCACATGAAAGTGAGCATGGTTAATCGGATTGATTGCCGGTTCGGGAGCGCAATAAGTGTTGAAGATCTCCGTCGCCGTGTAGCACCCAGGCGTATAAGCCGTCACCGTGAGCGGAATATTCGTGAAGTCGAGTTGCCGGAGTGACCCAATCGACATGAAAGTCCCACAAGTTGATGGTGTTGGACGTGGTGGTCTTGCCATCGTTAGGAGGATTTTGGATGCTTACCAGGAATTCGTCGCGACCGACTGGTGGCGGAGTCGTGCCTTCCACATCTGCAGGAATGAGGCTGTGTCCCAGAAACAGTGTGCCGTTCTGGTTCGGATTGGTGTGAAAACACTGCATTGGGTTGGGCGTCGGATTTCCGATCAGCATGTTGGTTCGATCAAACGCACAAGCCATACTGCCGATGTTCAGATGCTTCTGGGCGACATCCTCCAGATCGAAGGTGGCATAGTAAGCGTCTGCCCAGGTGCCAATCTTGGGCCAGTCGGGAAATAAGTCTGGCCTTGTGAGTTGGCGCCCAGCACTGGATTCAGAAGGAATGCATACGTGTACCAGACAAGGGTCGGAGAAGTTAAATCGTCAGTGCTGGAAACGGCAACACAATAGTGGTACTGAGCGCTAGCTGGGGATGTGTGGAAAGCAATCACCCACCGTGAAGCCAAGCGGTCGAAGATAACCACGCCATCGCCACCCACAGCCGAGCAGTTCGTTATGCCGTTATTCACCCATGGCGTAGGCCCAGGCTGTGGAGTGGCCCACACTGGAGCGAATGTGACCTTATCGTAGGCCTGATAATAAACGTTGATCCATTCCATGTACTGCTTGGTGCCAACTGCTCCATTGGGATCGATGTCTAACTGCGGAGTCGGCACCTCGGAATCATCGATTCCCTCGAACGAGGTAACCGTTTGAGCTTGGCCAAAGCATGAAGCCAGAAAGAAGAGGAAAGACAGGATAGGGTATTTCATTATTGTTCCGGAGTAGGGTCGTTTGGGGAGGCCAAGTGCCAAGCCTTGGGGGAACACTAGTTAGCACAGGGAGCCATTTACTGGTAGAGACAAAAGTCTACAGCCGAGTGGCTCCAGTTTTGTTTAGCGGGAGACAGTTCGCGGTTAGGGTGCGTTGAAGTAGCCGTACAGTTCGTCCTGGCAAGAAGTGCCATTTCTGGTGTCACAGGCAGCGACGTATAGCTTCGTGCCGTACCAGCTTGCCCGTGTAGTCACCCATGAAGTAACCACCGAAACCGTCATTGAGCGGATTGGACGGAGCGCTTGCGAGATTTTTATTTGCTTGAAAACTGACGCCCCGTTGGTTGAAAACGCGGCAAACGCTTGGTAGTTGATATTCGCCGGGTCGTTCCGGCGATCCAGCCACGTGATTCCCACGACTCCCTTGCTGCTGACATGAATCCAATTGAAAAACTGATCGTGTTTATCTGTAGCCGGTGTTACCCGCACTGGCGTGGACCGAGTTGCCCGCCATTCTTGGAGTGAGCGACCTCTTCCAGCATGTAGACCCAGTCCAGTTGTGAAGGCGGCGTAGAGAGTGCCCGCGAAGGCGCCGCTGCTGTTGTCAATCGCGATCACGGGAATCTCGCTCACGCGCTCGTGCGTGTTTGGCAAACAACCGAAGAATTCCCCGCAGTTATCCTTAGCGAGGGTGGCAGTTGCGATCGTGCTTTCCGCTGACCAAGTCATGCCACCATCGGTGGACTTGGAAATCAACAGCGTTGCTACCGTCTGCCCGCAGTCGCTTGCATACTGGTGGCAACGCAGCGCATCCATGAGACATAAACCGTCCCGCCCCGCCCGATGGTAAGGTCGCTGAACTGATCGACGGTGGGGTAGAGTTGTTCGGCGTCGACTGGAACGGTTGTGAAGCTCTTTCCACCGTTCGTGGAACTCGAGACGGTAATTCCGAATTGTTGGAAGGGTCGAACTGCGTGGCGGAGATGTACAAATGGTTCTTATAGGGGCTGGTAGAGCTGGTGTCCACCTGGAGCCAGTCTTTGTCGGCGGAGCCCCCAGTGAAGAACGCGGGCACCACAATGGAGGCCGCGCCGGAATTCTTCTGGATCGCGACGGCTCCGTTACCCAGGGAGTCTAGCTGTATTCCTGTAATGTATTTGTTGCCCGTCAAATCGTAGGCCACACTCGGTTCACCGGCCCCAGTGTAACCGGGTGCGGCATTCATGCAGGTTCGGTAAAACTGGTTCCGCCATTCGTGGAGGCAAAAATGCCTATCAGATACGGGCAGTTATAGTCATTGGCGCCAGACAACAACTGCTGACCGTTCCCCGGATTGGCGACAATCGTGTTTCGTTCCGTGGTCGTATCGGGAGCCGGCGAGATTTGGACGTTCGGCAGGACGCAAGGCTGGGGACTACAAGTAACTTTTTCTGCTCGGCTTACAACGGCGGCCAGCGCCGAGTGATCAGGACGCTCCATCTTACCGCTGGCAATGGCGCGCCCAACCGCAGGCCGCCCGAGTAGGGAAGCCGGTCACCATCAGGAATTTGGGCCCCAGCGGCAACAACCAGTGACAATATAGTTATCACCGACATCGCAAACTTCGGGCGAGCACTTGTTCTCATGTTTATCACCCAGGATTTCTCGAAGAACCAAAAAACAGGCCAACAGAAGAAATTCTCGTCGCAGCATCACTGCTTGTCAACATGAATGATCTTGCATAGTCCATGCTGTTCGTCGTCAGAATCTGTGAGACCAGCTTGGCCCGTGGGCCAAGCTACGGTTTGAGTTTCAGTTCCACCCTGGGTTTCTGGTTCCAGCGGCCCAGATTGTAACGCAGCCGCTGCTCAATCGTACGTTGTTTCTGTTCGGCTCTCCTGCGTAAGATTTCTTCCCGCCGCCCGTAGTACACATCCGCCGGGGTCACGTTGCCAATGGCTTCGTGATAGCGGCGATGGTTGTAATACTCGATGAAGTCCTGCATGGTTCGGCGCAGCTCGTCCGGGCTGGTGTAGACCAGGAGGTTCATGCGCGCCTTGAGCGTCTCGTGAAAGCGTTCGATCTTACCATTGGTCTGGGGATGATGCGGGGCGCAGTAGATGTGGCGGATTTCGAGCACGCGCAGATACTCCTCGAAGACCCGCGCCAGGTAGCCCGCGCCATGATCGCTGAGGAACTTGGTGCGATCCTCCACCGGTACCTGCCGCATGCCCGTGAACGCGACCGCCTGTTCCACCACGTCGCTGATGGAGTGCGCGGTCATGTCCGGTTTCAGATCGCTGGCCAACACGAAGCGCGAGAAGTCGTCCAGCACCAGGATCGAGTAATACCAGCCCCAGCCCACCACGAAAAAGTAACTAGCATCGGACTGCCACAACTGGTTCGGTGCTGTCGTCTTCACGCGAAACTCCTTCCCTGCGGGAAAGCCCACCAGCATGATCGTGCGATTCAATCCATGCCGCTTCAGCACCCGGTATACGGTGGCTTCCGACACCGTGAAACCCGCGTGGTCGGTGACCTGACAGGCCAACTCGCGGGGGCTGAGATCAGGCAACCGGAGCGCTTCTCGCACGATCACGGTCTGCTCCTCGGGCCGCAGCCGGTTCCACACCGCGCCCGGCTCCGGCTTGCGATCCAGCAACCCGGCCTCGCCCTGGTCCCGATAGCGCCGCTGCCAACGGTAAAACGTGGAACGCGCCATCCCCAGCTCGGCGATCGTCGCTCGCTTCGGCTGCGGCGAACGCCGCACCAACTCGATCATCTCCCGCTTCTTCTCCGCACTCACCCGCTCGTACCTCCGCTTTCGATCAGTCCTAACTCTGGCTTTTTTTCAGCAGAATATTGGCCACGCTCAGATCGGCCACCAACTGCTTCAGCCGCTCATTCTCCTGGCGCAGCGCTTTCACTTCGTCGCTGGTGGCCTCCCGTAGCCCATCGCCCCGCATGCGGCCCTTGCCCGCCTCCATGAAGTCCTTCAGCCACTTGTAGTAGATCGTGGGGTGAATGCCTTCGCGGCGGCACAGCTCCGCCACCCATACCTCCCCGCTGTCGTTCTCCATCACGATCCGGATCTTGTTCTCGGTGGGAAACCTTCGCCGCGTCGCCCGCTTGGTCTTGCGGATCAGAGCACGAGCGGTCTCGGCAGAGCGGGTCGGCCCCGCCATTTCGGTGGGATTACTTTCTGGCTTGTTTTCTTCCGGCATGTTCACCCTTCTCGGCCCCGGTTGAGGGGCGCCGCCAGTCTACTCCCTGTTGCGGGTGAACTGAATCTCAGATCTGTAGCTTAACTTCCGGTCTCAAACTGTCCCATTTCCGCTGACGTGGGACAGTCCATGCCACCACTGTGGAGAGTCCGGCCCCCCACGAATTGACCTGCTGCCCTCTTTCCCAACAAACCTGATTATGATTTCGGACGAAGGAAAGGGGAAGGGGTATGTCGAGGAGCGGTACAGACCGGGCGAAAGATGCCGACAAAACAGACCGGGCGGATTCCTAATACTGCGATCGATTTGCGAAGGCGTGTAGAACAACGGCATGCCTTGGAAAGCGAGCAGTGTGATGGAAGAGAAGGTACGGTTTGTCTTTGAGAATGAACAGGCTGAACGAACCATGACGGAGCTATGCCAGGTCTACGGCATCGCGCGGGAAACCGGGTATGTGTGGCTGCGGCGGTACCGGGAGCGAGGGCTGGAAGGGCTGGTGGAGTTAAACCGGGCGGCGCTGCATCATGGGAACCAGACGCCGCCGGAGACGGAGCAGGCGGTGATCGAGTTGCGGCAAGGCGCACATGCGCTGGGGACCGCGCAAGCTGAAGCGGGTGTTGGAGCGGGACCAAGCCGCAGCACTATTTTCAAAGTAAGGAGCATGCGTGGTAGAGTAAGGAATGTCGGAGGTAGGTAATGGAGAAGCAGGCGAAAATCACGAGCAAGGGGCAGATTACGGTACCGCGCCAGGTTCGCCGTGTGCTGGGTGTTCGCCCGGGAGACAGACTGTCATTTGAAAGTGATGAAAAAGGGGTGCGGGTGCGACCCGTCAGGACTAAGAGCCCGTTCGCAAAATTTAAGGAAATTGGGAACCCAGGGATTGGTTCCGGCAGGGAGGGAATAATTCGCTGGGTTCGGGAGCTGCGCGGGCGATGACGACAGCCATTGATACTAATGTCATAGTGGCGCTGTGGAATCGGGATCTAAGCCTTAGCTCCGCTGCACAGTCGGCGTTGGACGCTGCACTAGGGCGCGGAACCCTGACCACTACTGCCACGGTTTTCGCTGAGTTGATGGCAGCCCCTGGCCGCAGCGAATCATTCTTGGATTCGTTCTTCAGAGAGACCGACATCCGCATTGACTGGGCCTTGGATGAATCGGTTTGGCGAACAGCTGGGCGAGCTTTCCAGGGTTACGCTGCGCGTCGAAGGAAACAACGAGACGCGGCCCCCCGCCGGATTCTGGCGGACTTCCTGATCGGCGCCCATGCTTTAGAAGGCGGCCACTCACTACTCACGCTCGACGATCATCTCTATCGCGCTGCATTCCCCAATCTTACTGTGGTAAGGGTCTAGATAACGATCTAGTTACCGTGACCAGTCACGCCCAACTTCTTCAGCCGTGATGCGCAGAGGCGTGGCATGCGGTGCAGAGCGTGATCAGGTTCTCTTCGGAATCGTCGCCAGAGTGGCTGCGAAATTCTTTGTGGTGGACTTCCAGATTCGACATCGTGCCGCACATTGGCACCGCCAGCCATCGCGACGCAGAACCTGCTGCCGCAGCTTCTCGTAGGACAACGGATCGAGCCGCAAGGGTGGGAGTTTCGGGCCAATCGAGATTCATGATGCCTTTTCGCTCAGGTCTCCAAGAAATGCCTGCCGCTGCTCTTCGGGCAGAAATTTGAAGAACCTCGTCATCGAGAACAGCAGCATCTCTGGATCTCCGTGGTCCAGGTTGGCCCCGGCCAGGAAGTCCGCACAGATCATCTCCAGACAGTAGCCTCGGGATCGGTCGCTTCCGAGCATCAGAGCTGCCGTCTCGATCGCCTGCTCAATGACCGGCATCTGGCTCTCGTAAAGTTTGAAGTAGATAATCTCCCACGGTTCCGTTTCTTTCCCGTCAGTTCCTTTTCGACCTCCTGCTTGAATTCTTCTTTCGGCATCTGACGGGCTTTGTGCAACCAGGTTGCACAATCGAAGTGCTGCCGGTCCCTCCGGGCCAACTTGGCTAGCTCCAACCCCTTCGTCCAGCCCACTTCCTTCAATTGCTTCCGTGCCTGCGGCGGCAGGTGCTCGTGAATCGACATTAGGTAGTACGCCTTCCGCCGCGATTCCGGGAATCGCCTTTCGAGGAACTCGTCGAAAGACTTCAGTTTCTCCACCCGCCAGTACTGTCCCGCCCGAACCTCGCACAAATAGCGCCCAAGTTCGACGAACCTGGTGTCCCGCTCTGTCTCTTTCTGTTCCTCCCATGCCAGAATCTCGTCGATCTTGCCGAGTACGAACAGGGCGCGGCGGCGATTGAGCTTCGGCGGCATGGGCGGATTTTCAGTAAGTAAGCTCGTCAAGCCAATCAAGACTGTCTGCTCCTGGACGCCGCACCAAACGGGCGTCAGCCATCTCCTGCTTCCCAAGACAAAGTCCCACATACGGACAGCTGCTGCAGGGGTTCTGAGGAACCGGATGCCGCTGTGCGGCAGGAACTGGGCGGACTCGATTCTTTGGATCGTGTCCCCTACCAGGCGACCGAATTCCTCGCGCTGCTCATCGGTAATGGTGGTCCGCAGGTACTGAACCTCGACCAGCCGTTTGCGGACGAAGACGACTTGAGCGACCTCGGAAATTCCGGTCATCCAGGAATAGCAAACCAGTTGCGGATCCAGAGACAACAGACCTTCAGGCTCTTCCGGGTATCGGCTTGAAGATGTTTTCCACTCCAGCAGGCAGCGCTTGCCGTCGAGTTTGCCGATGGCATCGATGTAGGCAACGAAGTCGTTCTTTCCGGTGAGCGGCCGATTGAACTTGATTTGCAGATTCCGTCGAGGCTGGGGACCTGAACACGATCGTCCTGGCAGAACCGGGTCAATAGCATGATGCCCTGCCGCAGCATGCGATCCCAGGAGTCTCGGTTGGAATAGTGCAGGTCTTGGCTTTGACAGGCAGACCATTCGGAGAACAGGACCGCTCCGGGATCTTCCCGACGAAAAAAGGCGCCCAGGGCTTGTTCGAAGGCACGACCGAAGAGCATTGCCGCCCGGGTGTCCTTCTCCTTCCAGCCATCGAGGTAGCGATGCCGATACCGCCGCGGGCAGGTGAGGTATTGGCTGATCTGGGTGTAGCTATAGGTCATTTCAGGCCACCTGCGGGCTGTCCAGATTTGCCGGGGAAAGTTCTTCCCAGCGGCCAGCGGGAGCAAAGCCATCGAGTCGGAGCAGGGAAGTGCCGTTGCAAACGATGTGGCTGATCTTGACCACGCCCTTCAGCCCAACGAGCTGGGTTTCGTCGACCTCATCGCGACCGAGCAGTTCGGTGTCGTAGCCAAAGTCGCGCAGGAACCAGTTCAGCTTCCATAGGGCTTTGGGTGCAATAGAGCCGGCTGGAAAGGACGTGCCCGGCAAACCGGCTGGGCTCCAGAATGGCCAGAGCCAGCGTGTAGTAAGGCTTTTGTGCCTGGCGACGAAACTGGACACGTTGCACCCGAACCAGGAAGACTCCGTCGGGGATCTGGTCGGCGGCACAACGATCGGCGGCGTGCAGGCCGGTGATCTGGCGTTTCATGCGGCACCTTCTTCTTTCTGTCAGCGGATAGCTGTTGAGCTGGCAGAGCAGGGCATTGCGGTCTTTCTCGGCCCAGTCGGCCAGTTGCTTTACGAAGTTCTCGACCTGTTCACGCGTGGCATCGCGAAGGGTCTTCACGCCGCAGAAGTCGGTGGCGTAGGCCTTGACCAGGTTGGGATCAAGCTGATGCTGACGAATCAATTGGCAAAGGCGGTCTCGAACCTTCGGGGCGCTGTGGTTGCCGTTGCCATTGGACGGTTGTGGCGGGAGCTTCTTCGACGCTCGGGAGGATTGCTGCGGCTCGGCGAGCGAACCGATCTCCTCAACGGAGCAGATACCGATGCCGTAGGCCTTGCGCAGGGCACGGTTAACGGCTCTGGTTTCGGCTACGCGCATTTCGGCACCGTGAACGAGGAACGAGACATTGGATGGGTCGGCGTCGCCGTATCCGACGAAGCCTCTGCAGGTCTTAGACTTGTAAACAGTCGCTTTGAACGCCCAGCGGGATGCGGCAGGATCGCTGAGTCGAAATGCTGGTCGAACGTGAATTCCTGAGCAACGATTTCGGCGGGCGATTCGGAGGAGCCCCGAATGGGTGATGTACCACTTTCCGTCTAGATACAGAAGCTCACCGAAGGCGATCCGCAGCGAGTATTTTTTCGTTAGATCGTCTAACACATCGAGCGCAGTTTGGGACATTTTCCCCAGAGGGTTTCGGCCACTACCGCGTTATTGAGTCTGGTCATTTTTCACCTCATGTTTGTTTTGGCTTCGGCGTCCGTTCTCGTAGAGTTAGTTGGCAAGACGGTGTGAATTGAATTAAGTTCAAAACAGCCTGGTTGAGTGTTGGGCCAGTCGTATTCCAAAAGGAATATTCTACAGGGAATATTAAGAAAATCAAGAGGTATTCTTGATCACCCGCAGGCCCAAAGCAGACTTGTCGGCGATAGGTTCTCGGATTAGGGCACTGAGGGGCGACACCCTGCAGGAGGACCTAGCCAGCTACCTACACATCCGCCAAGGGCAGCTGTCGAAGATTGAAACGGGAAAGTCCGCACCTAGTGTAGACGTGCTATTGCTGCTGTCAGATCGATTTCACAAGAACGTGGATTGGATATTGCGGGGAGAAGGGCATTAGCCGCATTCACAGAATCCCTCCAGCGATGAACGACCAAAGGTTCAGCGTTTTGCAAACAAAGTCAAGTAGACAATCTCCCACGGTTCGGTTTCTGCCCCGTCAGTTCCTTTTCGACTTCCTGCTTGAACTGCTCCCTTGGGCATTTGCCGTGCCCGGTGCAACCGAGATGCAGAAATCGGGTTGCACCATGAAGCCGCAGCATCATTTTCAAAGTAAGGAGCCTCTGTGGTAAAGTAAGGAATCTCGCAGGTAAGGTATTGGAGAAACAGGCGAAAATCACGAGCAAGGGGCAGATTGCGGTACCGCACGAGGTTCGCCGTGTGCTGGGTGTTCGCCCTGGCGACAGGTTGTCATTTGAGAGCGATGAAAATGGCGTGCGCGTGCGACCCGTCAGGACTAAGAGCCCGTTCGCGAAATTTAAGGGAATTGGGAACCCAGGGATCGGTTCCGGCCGGGAGCGAGTTATTCGGTGGGTTGGAACAGGCGGTCGCGTTCACGGGCATGCGGCAGGTACCGGTGGAGGATCGCACCAAGTTCCTCAGCGATCATGGCGCGGGCTACCTGGCGTGGGTCTTCGAGGAGTATCTGCGCGTGCTCGAAATCCGCCACATCTACTGCGCCCCGCATCATCCCCAGACCAATGGTAAGATCGAACGCTTTCACGAGACGCTCAAGGCGCGCATGAACCTCCTGGTCTACACCAGCCCGGACGAGCTGCGCCGAACCATGCAGGACTTCATCGAGTATTACAACCATCGCCGCTATCACGAAGCCATTGGCAACGTGACCCCGGCGGATGTGTACTACGGGCGGCGGGAAGAAATCTTACGCAGGAGAGCCGAACAGAAACAACGTACGATTGAGCAGCGGCTGCGTTACAATCTGGGCCGCTGGAACCAGAAACCCAGGGTGGAACTGAAACTCAAACCGTAGCTTGGCCCACGGGCCAAGCTGGTCTCACAGATTCTGACGACGAACAGTTCACATAACAATACAACAACTTTCTTCTGTGATCGGTCCCCTGGATTGACACGCAAGGTCGGGGACTCGACGACTTGGCCGGGCGAGGTGTACTTGTAACAATAGTGGGTATAACCGTTGTTCTCCACCGAGTGCGCCATCACGAATTGCGCAGAAAGAACGCCATTTTGCGAGGAAATGCTGAAGGGGTTGTTCACCACCGCCCCGGAAGAGGAATAGACGCAACCCTGGCTCCTGCTGTTGAGCGTCCTGCTCCGGTCTGTCCCGAAATAGCCGCCGAGATGCCGAAGCCACCGGTGGACACCTCTTTCTTCCGAGTCAGCAGACCGTCTGACGATACCGGATAAAAGCTCACTCCCTCGCGGACAATGCCCGACTGGTCGTCATTGGCAACGATGTAGCGGGTTTCTCCCGTAGCAGGACCGCTCATGGCGAGAATGCCGCGATCAGCGCAGCCGCAGGCAATAAGCGGGACTCTAAAAGTCCTTCATAACCTTTTCCTTTAGGAAGACAGGTTCCATCGAAGTACGCTATACAGTTGGCGGGGGTACTACCAGCGATGGGACTGAATTCTTCAGGCTCTGCCCGCATCGCCACCGAAATGCTTGCGCGAACCTTAAAAGAACCTTATCAACGTGCAAGAGCTTGCACATCGGCTGGGCCACAGCTTTCATATGTAATCTCTTTCCTGGCCCCAAGCGGCAGTGATTATTCCCTGCAATCCCTGTGCGTGTCAATGTGAAAGAATTTCATCCGGGACTCCTCTAAGAGATTGCGGGCCAGCAAAGCGGAACTCCATCAACGCGCTGGTAGACATACTTCGCTGCCCGGCCTGACCTCGATCTATCTATCCTGTCGCTACCGGTGGCGGCGCGACTCTGCATGCATAACGCTCTGCTGGTTTTCCACCAAGATGGGCTTGATGCCAATCTGAACACTGTTGCCGCTAATCTGGTATATGTTTCCAGACAAATCTCGGTACTGGAGATACTGGGCGCCGACGCTGTACGAGTGCGTGGTGCACGTTCCGTTGCTGCAGCTTTCCAAAGTATCCCACACGACCAGGCCCTGGTAGCCACCCGGAGCGGTCAGAGTGCAGTTCCATATCGTGCCTGTCGAAGAGCACAGGGAAGTCATGCTGCGGCCTACCATCCACTTATAGACTTGCGTGTAGGCTGTGCCAGCCTCAGTAAGGCCTGATGATGAAGACCACAAGGTACCCTCGTTAGGATTGTCGTATTGGTACCAGAACTCGCTGGCGATACCGAGCGACCAGGCAATCATGTGATATCGCGCGACAAAAGCAGCCTGCAAATCCGGATCCTTAAATTGGCCGATGTTGTTGTTGGTTACTCCCCAGCTGTCTTCGCCGCTCCAGAGTGGTTTCGCCAGTTCCGCTGGCTGCAGGCTCGGCCTGATGCCGTTCAATCCCCCTCCACCGTTCACGTAGTGCGTCAAAAGTGTTTCGACCGGTTCCTGGTTGACGTATAGGTGGTAGTTGATGATATCTACTGCACTCGCACCAGTATTTTGAGTATGGAAAGGATCGCAGTTTGATTTTTGGAGAGGATTGTCGTTGCAGTAGAGGAAATTCTGTGCCACCGCGAGCGCTCCGTTCGTGTTCGCCACACTCGATGGCATGACGATCTGCGCCGTGGGATCGATACCCTTCGTGGTGCAGGCCGGACCCGTCACCGTACTTTGCCCGGTGATCACGCAGCGGGCATCCTGGGTCAGTCGCACCAGCTGAGCGTAGGTACCTTGAAACGAATAACAACAGGTGTTGCCGTTGGGGGGTATGTAGTTCGAGAGAACATGGCTACGGTAAACCTCGTTCCAAATCTCCCAGTACTTGATGTGCGCGTGGGTTTGCAGGTAAGTGGGATCATTGACACCATTGACATGGGTCGCGATTGTGCTCACCCAGTTGATCCAGGTCTGGTCCGTTCCAGTGCCGTCGGGGTTGATATCCGCTGGCAAATAACAAGACCCTTCATAATTAGGCGCCGCGTAATCGCAGGTCGTATTTGTCGGCTGGCTGGACGCCCACTGCGGCACCCGTCCAAGAGTGTACAGAACATTATTTACGCCCTGGGTTTTGAGCGAGAGAAGATAACTATCCAAGTTAGTCCAAGTAGGTAGGTACTGTGGTGGGGGACCCGATTGCTCGATGAACGGCCAACTTGCCTGATCATCCCAAAAGCGAAACTGCCCAAAGGAAACCTGAGGAGGCATATCGGTAGGAGTTGCAACGATCATTCCGAAGAACGAGGTGGGGACTGACGGGGTGTTCGCGAACTGTGCGGCACCCGAAGTGGATACTTGCCCAGTGAGGCTCACCTGGGCGGAGGCCGTCGCATCGCGATCCAAAACAGCGCTACGCCTGCGATCAAGCTCGGCCTCATTTCGGCACCCATGTTCCCTGTCCCGGCTGAGCCGGCCCTTCGCAGACATAAAGCGTCGAATTGGCTCCACCATCTGTACGCGAGTACAGACTTCCGACATTGCACGATGAAAGCGGCGCACCCGCGCCCAATGTCCACGTCACGATGGCCGCTCCGGATGCGAGCTGGACCTGTCCTGCCCCTGAACCGCTTGTGTTGATTGAGGGTGCATAGATCGACTCGGTGGACGTCAGACTTCCACCACTATCCGTAATTGGGGAGTTGCCCACAATATAGGGCGGCCCCGTCCCCGTCCACTCTGCCAGAGCACCTTGTTGCGCTCCGCTGCCCGCAAAGGCGGTTGCCGTAATGCTACCGCTAAATGTGTTGTTACCATTGAGTACTGGAATCTTGGTTGGATCTATACTCAATGTTAGATTGCCGCCGAGCGGCACTAAACCACCGCCTGTCAGACCCGGACCGGCATTGATCGTCGTGGATGCATTAGCCAACATGAGGTTGCTGACCCCGCCGGTGGCGATGCTTAACGTCCCGCTCGTCGTGATCGGGCCGCCCGTCAGTCCCGCGCCGCTGCCTACACTGGTCACCGTGCCGATGCCGGAAAAGGTTTGTCCCGTGGCGAAGGTGATCTGGCCATTGCTGGCAATGCTTAATCCGGTTTCGGTCGGCGTCGCGCCATTCGCCCCAAACAAAAGGTCGAGTTTGCCGGACGGGGAACTGGTGTCATTGCCTACCGGTTCGGCCAGCCATTGGAAGTCCTGAGGCTGCGCGCCGCCCTGAGGCCCGCTGTTGTAAGCAGAAGCTACCAAGTCCATTGGCTGCGAGTTGTAGCCTTGCCCCGTCGTCGCTGTTCCGCTGGCCGGCAGCAACGCGCCTGCTTCGGTCACCAGCCCGGTGAAGTTTCCCGTTCCGCCCGAGACCGATCCCGTTGCCGTCACATTTCCGGTGACGCTCTGATCGCCGGTGAAGCTGTTGGCGCCGAGTGTGGCGTAGGAACCGGCGAGTTGGAACGCGCTGGCGGAAAATCCGTTGAGCAGACTGGCGTTCAGGTTTGTTACCTGAGTGGTCGAAGTCACTTGCAGGGGAGCCGTGCCTTGCGCGGCTGTGGAGTTCAGTTGCGTGGCGCTTACGTTTCCATTCACACCTTGGTTGCCGGTAAAGCTGTTGCCTCCGCTCAACTGCGGCACCTTGGTGGTGTCCAGATTGAGCGTGACCGGGCCGCTGGTCCCGCCACCGGTGAGGTCGGTTCCTGCCGTTACACCTGTGATTGTCCCGGCTCCAGGGAAGCTTTGACCGTTGACGAAGGTCACGACTCCGGCGGTACTCACTTTGAATGCCGTGCCCGTCAGACTCAGTGCCGATCCATTCCCCGAGGGAGAGAGTGTGAGGAGTCCGCGAAGAATGGTCGCGCCGTTGACTTCCAATTTGGCCGTCGGGGTGGTCGTGTTAATCCCGACATTGTTACCATTAGTTTGATACAGAGTTGAAATACCCAAGTTCGTGTTGGACGTCCAGATTGGCAGGTAGTTGGCCGTACCTTGACCCGTAATGGCGGCTTGGCTGGTCTGACCGCTAAGAGAAGGCGTCGCAGTCCCGGTGCCGGTCTGCGAGATAGTACTTGAGGGAGCGTCTGGCGCCGCCAAGGCAAACGCCGATGCGGGTTTTCCGCCCAACGTTTCGGCGTCCGCCGCCTTAAGGGCATAGGGCACAGCCACCAACAGAACGCGAGGTTCTTCGGACTTGCCCTCGATCTGAACCCCCAACCAGCGGGCTTCACCCTCACTGAACAATTCTATTGGCAGGCCGTCGGTCGTCATCGAGCCGAGGAATACCGTGTAATGGCCAGTCGCGTCGGGATTCACATTCTGTGTTTCCATCCAGAGAGGTGCTCCGCCCTGCTGGTCTTTGTAAAGAGCGAACGTAACCCCTGCGATATTTGAGTACGGCTTGCTGCTGGAATCAACTAGGTGGCCGCCGAACTTAATGAGACTCGGCACCACAGTCTGAGAACCGGGCTGCTGTTGGGCATGGACTTCTGAGACGCAGGAGAGAGCCAGAACAAGAAGGGCAACCAAGGAGCGTTTCACACTACCTCCAAAGCAAAACTGAAACTTGGGCCCGTGGTCAGTGCACCGAAACCCAAGATATTGGGAATCGCGAGAAATTGCCGCTGTAGATCCGGTGGGGTCTTATTGTGGATGTGCTAAGGCTGTCTGTCAATGTGAAAGAAATTGCAACATGCTGTCGGTGCGAGCTGACTGTTCAGAAGCAATGCAGCGCTCAACTTCCTGAACGCAGCCGCCAAATGTTAGGTCTCAGTCGTCGTCTCCATCATCGTCGAGATCAAGGGGTGGGGCGGAGTAATGGAGGAAATAATTTGCGTCGTGCAGCGCTTGGATCGTCCGAAACGGTCGCGAGTGCCGCAGACTAAACAAAGCGTCGAGGCCCCTGGCATAAGCGTCCGCATGGCATCCGCGATCGTTCAGAATCTGCGGAACGTCACGACGAGCTTTGGCCAGCAGAACAAGCCGCTGTTTGATACCGAAGGCAGTTGGGGCGCAGAGAACGGCGTTCCCGCGATCACCGATCCTCAGCACAGGCGGCTTTCGCTGCGCGCCATTAACCGGAACAGATGGGGCCCGGCGTAGCGAAGTTGTATTGGTACGGATGGGACTTCAAGGACAGCGGTGGGTTTTACGACCCGGACACTCAGGCGCTGAATCCGGCGGGTGTGGCCTACGAGCAAATTGTGAAATGGACGACCGGGGGCACGGTCAGCCTTGCGTGCAGAACGGAACCAGTGGAGTTGCACGATCACCGGCTCAAGTGCGTCTTCCATGGCCATCTGGGATACCTCACAAACCTGTAGTGGCGGTGTGTGCTGCACAACGAATATTACGGCGCCAGCAAGGATTCACCTGGTCCCTCGGAGAACGTTTCATCACGAAACTCGTCTTTGACTTCGAGGACGTCAAGAGAAGGGCCAAATATGGCACACCTAGCCTCCATTGCAACACCGTGAAAGAATTTTCATCGGTATCGAAGATCAGCGCCAGGAGTCCGATGAGGGACCTCAATCCTTCCATTAGGCTTGTCTCACTCTACATCGGGCTGATTGGCATTCTCTGGCTCGCGATCGAGTACATGTACTAGGCTCGATCGAGGGATGTCCTAACGAGTCTTGCAGACTTTCCGGCCTGATATATGCTTTCAGTAACGCCACACTAAACGTCCAGCCGCTGCCTATTTTGGTGTTCTTGGTGGGTTGCTATCCGGCCGTAACCTTATCTTGATCACTCCCAGGGAAAAGCAGCGGCAGATCCCCTACGGTAGAGGTGTCCACAATGAAGTTTGCGAGAGCTTGGGGGTTGTTATCTTTGCTTGTTATTCAGGTGATGGTCTTGTTTCCTACCAATACGTCGGCGCAGGCCCAAGACGAGCGCATCGGGGCACAGTTCTTCGGAATGCATATGAGCATGAATACAGATCCGTGGCCAACCGGGCAGGTGCCCGGATCAGATCGCATGTGGAATGCCTGGGGGGCGCAACGACTGAAAGTGAATCCGGCCGAGGGTGTCTATGATTGGGATGACTTCGACAAGTTCCTGGCTGGAGCCAAGGCCGCCGGGATCGACGATATTCTCTATACTTTGTCCGACACGCCGGATTGGGCGTCGCAACGGGGCAGTCGCTGCAATGGACCGGGGGACCCCGACGATAGTTGTACCGGACCGGCGGATACGGTGTGTGAAATTCACGCCATGTGCTACACGAACGCGGACTTGAAGGACGATGGCACGGGCACGGATCAGAGTTGGAAGAATTGGGTCACGGCCGTAGCTACTCACGCTAACAGTCTAGACCCGGCAAAGTACGCCCACATAGGAGCGTGGGAAATCTGGAATGAGTTCTTTCGCAATAAGGGTTTCCCGCATATCACCAGCCGTTTTACTTGGCTGGGTACCTATAACCAGCTCATCCGCATGGCACAAGATGCCAGGACGATCATCAAGTCTATTGATCCAGGTGCGCGGATTGCAACTCCATCCAGCACAGTCGGTAATGCAGGCAGCCAAATGCTGGCAAACTTTCTCTACTGCAACCAGAATCCGCACACGCAGTGCACCAAGGGCTCAGCCGGAAGCAAGGCGGTGGACATAATCTCTGACCACGCTTATGAGACCCATGGCCAGCCTGAACTGCTGGATTGGGCCTTCAAGAATCTCAAGGGCTATCTTTCGGACACCGACAAGCAGAAGCCACTCTGGATAACCGAAGGCGGCTGGGGACGGAACAGCAATTTACCCGATTCGGCATTGCAAGTTGGATTTATTGCCCGCTGGCGTATCGTCCTGCTTAATAATGGTGTGGCCCGTTCGTATTGGTACGGCTACGACTTCCCTGACTCTGGCACGCTCTGGAATAAAGAAACCGGCAAGCTAACGCCGGCCGGGGAGGCTGACCGGCAACTTCAGAAATGGTTTGGCGGCCAAACCTTTGGAGGATGCACGGCTGAATTAACAGTTTGGGCCTGCGTGGTGGGACCGAATCTCGTGGTTTGGGACTCGGCCGGCAACTCCAGCTTTCCCACTAAGTACCAGCGCTACGCAGACCTCGCCGGCAATACGCACTTTGTTCAGAACGGAAAAGTGACTATCGGCCTGCAGCCAATTCTGCTAAATTGAGATTTCTCTTCTCACCTATGATTCTTGCCCCATCGACTTCATCGATACGGCTTGTGTGCCATGACCGCTGAGGAATTCCGGGAGGGCCGCACGATACAGCTCGGTAGGCGGAACCAACGATTCATCGTTCATGCTGGTTCCGGCCCCGATGCCGAAAACTAAAGGAATCGTCTCCCCATTTCCCCTTCCCTTCGCGCGCGCATGCGATGATGTCTGCCGTCGGGTGGCTAGGGACAACAGTCGAAAGCTTCACACGAGCCTGATCGAGCCTTCGCTCGCCGGTCCTTGCCTCAAGGAATCGAAAAAGTCCTTGGGTTGCGGATCCGCCACCAAAGCACTATTGGGACACTACAGAGAAGAAAGGCCACATTGACTTCACAGCCGTCTCCGGGTAGGCTTCTGCGGCGAAAATTTTAGCTATTCACAAGTCTCATCGCCTCGCGGCATCTAATCGCCGGTGCCAGCGGGTTGCGCTTGTATGCAAGTTTGTGCATATTGACTTTATTCAGCCTGTTCGACAAGAATAACGGGCAGATTGCTACGCATCTTGTTGCAGGCAGAGCAGAAGGGTCACCGCGCGGTATTCGCCCACTTCGTACTCCGTGATTCGAAACGAAAGAGATGACACTGCAGAGCGCACTCAGAATCGCGGGAATGGCTGCTCTGTGTGCTTCCTGGATTGTTCTTCTCGCGCGAGTCACGGCCCACCCCGGCGCTCAATGCAGCCAGGGCTGTGTCACCACCTACGGCTACAACGACTCGCGGGATAACGTCAATTCAAACGAAAGCATACTGAAAGCGACTGGCCTTTCCTCGTTCGGGAACGTTACTTTTTCTCCCGATTTGAACGGAGTGGTTTATGCCCAGCCCCTTTACATCTCCCAAATCGTTATTACGGGGCACTCGCACCCCATGAACGTGGTGTTTGTGGCGACCGAGGAGAACTGGGTTTACGCATTGGACGGCGACAACCTTAGTCACCAGCCGTTTTGGGGAGTGAATTTGAACAAAGCCGCCAAGGAGACTGCAGTGCCTGACAGCATCCTCCCGCTCGGGTGCACCGATATTGCGCCCGAGGTGGGAATTACAGGCACGCCGGTAATAGATGCGGTGGCCAACGTGCTGTATGTCGTTTCGAAGCATTACAACACAGTCAACGGGTCCGTCAAGCAGCGACTGAATGCCCTGAACCTGTTCGACGGAAGTGCTGCGGCGCCTGCGCTTGATGTTGGACAAGCCCTCGGCGGCAAGTTTGCAGCATTGAACCAGAACCAAAGAGCGGGCTTGGCGCTGGCTAGCCAGGGCATCCTTCCGGGCGGACCTTTGATTTACGTCGTCTGGGGCTCGCACTGCGACGCGGGGACCTACACCGGAAGGGTAGCCGCCTTCCATCTGGTATCCGGCGCTCTACAGCTATCCGCCGCTTTCGATGATGAGGTCTCAAGCGGCAAAGAGGGCGGCATCTGGATGTCCGGCGCGGCGCCAGCTGTCAACCCCCGAGGCGAAAAGGAGTACGATGCCGCCGACGTTTATCTGGCCTCCGGCAACGGCTCGTTCAGTGTTACCAATGGCCAGTTCGGAGAAAGTGTGATCCGGCTCCATGACATCGGCAACTCGATTTCAGTGTCCGGTTCCTACACACCCAACGCTTGGGCGATCCTGAATGATGGCAGCGGCGCCAACTGTACATCGCCCCTCCACATGCCACCACCTTACCCGTCCGGTACAACAGTTTGTAGCGCAAACAACTTCGACCTCGGTTCAGGGGGTGTGATCTTGGCCAGGCCGACTGGCTCGGGGAACCTGCCGCCCAAGGACAACTTTGTCGTGTTAGCTAGCGGCAAAGAAGGCGTGTTCTACGTCATCGACCCATCCCACATGAATAACTCTGGCGCTGACACACAGGATCCATGCGGAGCCTACGCCATTCAATGCTTCGGAGCCATTCAACTGCCGCTGCCCTGTTGCAAAGGAAGGCGACAATACGGGAATCGCGGTATCGCGGCCTTCTGGGCGGGAAATGCCACCTACCAGGAAAATGTTCTTTATGTTGCAGGAAGCACGGATTCCGAAGATCAGGGCATATCAGATGAACGGCGGAGGAGGCACATTTGCTGCAACGCTTTTCGGGTATGCACCTGCCCCCAATCCTGACGCGAACAATCGGATCCCGTATCCTGGCTCGTCACCGGTTATTAGCTGGAACATTAATGGCGGGCTAGCAACCGATGCGATCCTCTGGATTCTGGACACCAGCGATTACGCTGGTGGCCCAGCAAAATTGTTCGCCTACCAGGCCGTACCGCCTGCCCCCGGCAGCCAGTTTACGCAAGAATGGAGCGATACGAAGAACGGACCACTGCCAAGAAGGTTCATGGTGCCGACCGTAATCAATGGACACGTTTATGTGGCGGGTCGGAAACCAAGCTCGACGTGCAATCCGGGAAGCTGCGCCGGTCAGGTCGTGTCCTGGCACTAGCAGGCTGATCCGTTGAGTAACGCTATGTGAGAGGGAAACTACGAGCGATACAACCGAGCTTCTACGGGATATCTCTGTTGTGGACAAGACGGGGACATTTCTATTGTGGTATGACACGAACTCCCATCAGCCTCGACACTTTGTCGCGGGAGGAGCAGGATTCATAGATCCTCCCCAGGGGCTGATTCATCGCAGTTCAATCTACCCGTTCGTAGAGTTGTTAACTTGAGCTACCTCATGAGGCCACTTCGCTTCACTTGCCTGTTCGTAATTTCCATCAGCACACTGGTGCTGGCGCAGTCCAATCCTGTTTCTTCGACCAATCAGAGCACGAGAGTTGTGTCTCCGATAGGTAAGTCCGAAGCCGACGCGAAAGTTCTAGCGAAGATTCTCGATAGCTATGGCAAGTTGCCGCTGAGCTTTGAGGCGAACCACGGACAGACCGATTCGCAAGTGAAGTTTCTTTCGCGTGGCAGTGGTTACACGCTTTTCCTCAGTGGAGATGAAGCTGTGTTCTCGTTGCGCGGGGGCGTGGCTAGGGGCAACACATCACCTGTCGGCGATCCGTTGCACTCAAAGGCGGTCGCACCGACTGGCACGGCGGTCTTGCGGATGAAGCTCGTGAAAGCCAACCATGCGGCCAGGGTGACTGGCTTGGATGAACTGCCGGGCAAGAGCAACTACTTCATCGGTGGTCCGGCGATGTGGCGGACGAATGTCCCGAACTACGCGAAGGTAAAGTACGAAGGCATTTATTCCGGCATTGACCTCGTTTACTACGGCAACCAGCGGCAACTGGAGTATGACTTTATCGTCAGGCCGGGTGCGGACCCCCATCGCATCCAGTTCGATGTGGGCGGAGCAAAGAGCATCAGCCAAAAAAAGGACGGCGACTTGGTCCTGAAAATGGGGGAGGGCGAACTTCGTTGGCACAAGCCGGTTGTGTACCAAAGGAAAGACGGCATTAGACAAGAGATCGCCGCGCACTATGTCGTCAAACATAAGAACCGGGTAGGATTCGAGGTATCTGATTTCGATGCACGAAGGCCGCTGTACATTGATCCTCTGATTTACTCGACCTATCTTGGCGGCAGCTCTTATGACTTTGGCTCTGCGATTGCCGTGGATAGCTCGGGCAACGCCTACGTCACGGGACATGCCTCCTCGACCAATTTTCCCACCATGAATCCCTTGCAGCCTGCGTATGGCGGCGGCAGCGAGGACGCTTTTGTGACGGAGATCAATGCCGGAGGCTCAGCGTTGATCTACTCTACCTATCTTGGCGGCAGCGGAGATGACCAAGGCTCTGGCATTGCCGTGGACAGCTTAGGCAACGCCTACGTCACCGGCTTCACCTCCTCAAACGACTTTCCCACGATGAATCCCTTGCAGCCAGCCAACGGCGGTGCCTATGACGCCTTTGTGACAGAGATCAACGCAGGAGGCTCGGCGTTGGTCTACTCCACCTATCTTGGCGGCAGCTCTTATGACTTTGGCTCTGCGATTGCCGTGGACAGCTTGGGCAACGCTTACGTCACCGGCTATACCTACTCAACCAACTTTCCCACCATGAATCCCCTACAGCCACAGAATGGTGGTGGCACCGTCGATGCCTTTGTGACTAAGATCAACGCCGGAGGTTCAACGTTGGTCTACTCCACCTATCTTGGCGGCAGCGGCGAAGACCAAGGCTCCGGCGTCGCAGTGGACAGCTCGGGCAACGCTTACGTCACGGGAAATACGGACTCAACCAACTTTCCCACGATGAATCCCTTGCAGCCAGCCAACGGCGGCGATACGGACGCCTTTGTGGCGAAAATTCAGCCCTCGGGCTCAGCTTTGGTTTACTCCACCTATCTTGGCGGACGCGGAGTGGACCAAGGTTCTGGCATTGCCGTGGACAGCTCGGGCAACGCCTACGTCACCGGCTTCACCTCCTCAACCGACTTTCCCACGATGAATCCCTTGCAGCCCCAGAATGCTAACACCATCGATGCCTTTGTGACGGAGATCAATGTCGGAGGCTCAGCGTTGGTCTACTCTACTTATCTTGGCGGCAAACGAGATGACTTTGGCTACGCGATTGCCGTGGACAGCTCGGGGAACGCTTACGTGACGGGCCTCACCAGCTCAGTCGACTTTCCGACAATGAACCCCTTGCAGCCTGCGTATGGCGGCGGCAGCGAGGACGCCTTTGTGATGGAGATCAACGCCGGAGGCTCAGCGTTGGTCTACTCCACCTATCTTGGCGGCAGCGGAGACGACGTTGGCTACGGCATTGCCGTGGACAGCTCGGGCAACGCCTACGTCACCGGCTTCACCAGTTCAACCAACTTTCCCACGATGAATCCCTTGCAGCCAGCCAACGGCGGCGGCTCAAACGCCTTTGTAACCAAAATTGGATCACTACACATACAGCTGACTCCCACGAGCCTTAACTTCGGCACTCGGCCGGTTGGGAACAAGAGTCTGCCCAAGAAAATCACCCTGACGAATAAAGGTAGCGTCGCCATCAGCATCTCTGACATTTCGATCAGTGGCACCGATCCGGGAGACTTTGCCGAAACGAATACCTGCGGCAAGGGCGTGGCACCAGGAGGAAGCTGCTTTATTAAGGTCACGTTTAAGCCCTTGGTCAAAGGTAAGCGAACCGCCAACGTTTCGATTAGCGACAACGGTCGAGGCAGTCCGCAGAAGGTGAGCTTGACGGGAACCGGAACTTAGAAAACAGGCGATCATCCGAGAGTATCGATGTGCCTCCATCGGTCCCACCTTGAGAGTTCTGGAAGAGTCATGAAATGTCGTCTTCTTCCGTTCGTTTTTCTCGCATTCGCGGCAGGTTTGCTGGCGCAATCGAATCCTTTACCTCTTATCAACCAACGACTGTTTCCCGACAGCACCGTACCCGAAACCCTCAATTCAATATCATCGTGAACGGCACAGGGTTTGCTTCCGGAGCGGTGGCGAACTAGAACGGAGTGCCGCACGTTATTGAGGTCTTGTCTAACAGCCAGGCGCAGGCCACGATCAACGCCTCGGACGTCGGCAAAGCAAAAACCCGCTTCGGTCACAGTGAAGAATCCGCCTCATGGCGGCGGAATGTCCAACGTGGTTGATTTCCCTGTTCGCAAGGTGCTCAATCGGTGGCATTGGTGCGCGCGGATGAAAAAGGTGCGTATCCCTGGGGATTCGTTGTGGGTGACTTTAATGAAGATGGCAAGCTGGACGTGGCTGCGGGGCAAGAAGACGGCCCATGGTGCCGGGGATATTCAAGTTTTCCTGGGAAATAGAAACGGTACGTTTAAGGTCCGAATTGACTCCACCTCTAAGCCTCTTACGGCCCAAGGTACGCAGCCGACTTCAATAAGCGGGAAGCTCGACTTACTTGGGGTGGACCGAATCTGAGCATCACAAACTGTCCTCGAGACGCGCAATGGGAAATTCATCCAGGACCCAGCCTTCCGCGCGTGTGATCCTCGTAATGGTATACCCAATGCAGGTGCGGCCGATTTCAACGGAGACGGTAATCTCGACCTATGTGTAATTGTCTCCAAACGAAAGAGATTTTGAAACAGTTGTCTGCGTCTATTCGGGCAACGGCAATGTTGAATTTGGAGGCGGCTGGGATAGTCAGACTTCAAACACTACCGCCTCGCCAGGCTGCCCGTCCCGCCGTCCGTTTCGCACCTCCCCGTAGCGCTGCCGTTCAGAATGTAGGAAGCCTTCAGCAGCGTGCCCGTATTATCGACTGTACCTCGCACGGTGATGTTATCCCCTTCGTCGTCGCTGCCCGCGAGCACAACCTTCGAGCCCGTCACCGTGATTTCAAGGTGCGCGCCTTTCAGGCAATCCGAGTTCAGGGTCGAACTGCCAATGAGGTGTCCCTGCGAGTCTGGATTAATCACCACTGTCATCGTGAAGGGCGCAACATTTGAATGCCTGGAAAAGAACGTGCCTGACCATGTTCCTTTCATCTCGGCCGCAGCTTGCTGCGTCGAGCCGGCAGTCAATGCGGCCGGCTTACTCTGGGCGCCGGCCGGGCCGGGCGCGTAAAGATACGCGGCTCCCAGCACCGTCATCAGCAGCAAAAATGAGAGAAACAGAACATGGCATGAAAAGATTTTGCTGGTCATCGTGATTCTCCTTCGGAACGAACCACAAACAGTGGTGAATTGCCAAACTTCTCGTTTTGCATGCCGCAACCAATCGTCGCTTACTTAAAAGTGGCCATCTGCATGACCCAGGGTCCTGAACCATCCAGCGTGGCCGTCGCACTGTTGCTGCCCGCCGTCGTCACCACCTTGTCTTCCGCAATATCCCCATCCGGCGTGATGATCCGCGACGTGAACCCGCTGCCTGCTGCCCCGGTGCTCGTGGCCACCATGTCCGCTCCAAAGATCAACTCGTTCGCACTGGTAGTGGTCGCCGAGCCGCTGTTCGCTGTCGTACTGCTGCCGCTCGCCCCCGCCTTGGCGTCCAGCGCCGCCACCCCCCGGTGCTCCAGAATCCGTATGTCAGGGTCGGCTGCCGACTGTTTGAACGTCACCGTCACCGTGTTGGACCCGCCCACTATGTTGGCGGCGTAGTAGATGGATTCTTGCAAGCCCGTCCCTTTCGTCGGCCCGATCGCCAGGGTATAGGTATTCCCTGCGCTGTCCTTCACCGACTGCACCGTCGCCACGGTATCGTTCCAGCCCACCACCACAATGTTCAGATCCCCGGACGTTTGTGCTCCCGGATAGGTCACGCTCACCGTCGCCGTCTTGGTTTGCGGCGTAGCGGACGCTACCTGAATGAAACGGATCCGCGCTGCGGTATAGGTGAATCCATCGACCAGTTTTCCGCTTCGCCCGTTCACCGTCACCGTCACCGTCACTGCTCCCGCCGCATGTGCCGGGGTCGTGGCTGCGATGGTTGTGCTGTTCACGACCACCACGTTCCTCGCCGCCTTACCTCCGAACGTCACCGTTGCTCCCGAGGCAAAGTTCGTCCCCGTGATCGTCACCGCCGTCCCGCCCGCCGTTGACCCGCTGTTCGGGGAGACGCTACTCACCATTGGCAAGAGCTGAACCATCTGCGCAACGGAGGGCACACCCGAGCTGTTCAGAATGAACAACATGTAATATCCCGGCGGCGCGATGTTGCCATTGGGAGGGGCCGTAACGGTCAGCGATCCAGACCCCACGCTGAAATTCATACCCACCAGGCGCTGGTCCATGCCGAAAGCGTGCGTCACCGTCCCGTTGCGCACCAGAACCACTGAGGAAATACTGGACGCATTCGGGGTTTGCACCTTGAATCTGTTGCCATAAGTGATCGAACTTGGCGCGCTCGTGATTGACGGCCGTGTCGCCAGCCCGCCATTTGAGTTGAACAGGTACGGTGGCTGATAAATCTCCATCGTATTGTTGTACGTGCCCCGCTCCGGATTGCCTCCCGCCAGCCACACCGTCGCATCCGGCAGCAACAACGCCACCGAGTGGTACAGTCGCTCCGTCGCATTCGCCCCGGCAGAGGTGACCGTTCCCAAATTTGGAGGGTTAGTATTGAGATTGACACTGTTTAGATTGAACAAGTCCGCATTCAAGCTCAAGGTTTCCGTGTCCTCGTCAGTTGCTGAACCACCAACCGCCAAAATCTCGCCATTGGGCAAAATCACCGCATTCATCTCGATGCGCGCCTCCGACATGGTTAGCCCATACACCCATTTCGGCGTTGCCGCACCCATATCGATGATTTCCGTGGTATTGGTGGCTGGGTTGTTCCCGCCCATGATCGTGATCATGGGATCGTAGTTGTTGGCCGGCGTCAAAGGCAGCAGCACTGACGTCCCATATGTCCTGGTGCCGCCATATTTGGTGTTGGCCACATCCAGGGTCCAGGTGGTCGTTGCGGGATCAAACAACGCTGAACTGGTGCCCGGCCCCGAGTAGAACACGTTGCCATTCGGCAGAAGGTGCATCCGCGGGTACAGCGGCGGAGTCCACCCCGCCAGGTATTCCTGACTCCAGCCCGAGGCGATCGTATAAAACTCGACCGAGGTATTGGTTCCACCGACCTCATTCAACCCGGAGAACGCCATGACGCTGCCATCTCCCAAGGTGGTCAGGTTGGGGTACCAGCGCCCGTCTGCCATGTTTGCAGTATTGGTGAAAGTATTTGTGGCCGGATCAAAAATTGCTGCCTGCTGCTGTCCGTAGAAAGGATCGTATTGGATCGTGCCGCCATCGATTAGCGCGGTTCCATTCTGCAGTACTACCATTCCATTGCAGAACATGTCCCACGATATTGAGAACTGAGTGAATGCTCCGGTTACTGGATTCCATAGCAACGCCCCGGAGTTATTCGACGGGCCATAGGGCGGGCCCGAGGGACAACCGGACTGCGACGGGGGGCAGTTTCCCGAGCCCGCCACCACCAGGACGTTGCCACTGTTCAGGAGCGCCACATGGATGGGGTTGATAGGCATAACAGACGGCAGGGTGCTCCACTGCCCGGTTACGTTGGCCTGAGCTATCCCTTGGGGCACGAATATGGCAAGCACGAGCCCTGAGACGAGAGCATAAGTTAGGCGTGAAGAGATCCGGCTGTCCATGGGACACCTCAGTGGCGTAAGGATGTACTACCCCGGGGGCCGAGACAGAGTCTTCTATTCACGTCGCGCAGAGCGGCGCTGATGCGAGAATCCTCGTAGTTGGTTTTTTCATGTTGTGCTCCTCGTGGATCGAATACTTGAAGATCCAGTCTGACGCTGGCTGGGCGTGACCCGTGTCTTACGACACGCCGCGTCGAGGAGCAGAGGTGGGTAAGCCCCTGCAAAACGGGGGGAATATTGGAAAGCGGCGCACACGAACCCTAGAACGAGAATGCTGTTTGGTCAATGGCACTTTAGTGGTGCCTGGGCCTCGGGCCTTCCCATCTTGAAAGAATCCAATGCAGATCAAGCAAGAAGCTGCAAAAGCCCAACAAGATGCTGCTTCGTCGCTTGCTTTTTACCGATAGTTTTTGTTATCAGATGGGATAAGTTCTGCACGGCGCACAGCGCCACAACGATTCATGAAGGCGGGATCCGTTGACAGTATGCTGTGCCGAGGCGTGTGGTCCAGAGGTTTACTGGTGCTTGAGAGTCCGCGGATGAGTTTCACCCGGGACTGCGTAGGTGCGTCAAGCACCGTGGGTCACTCCGTAGGAATTACCTCAAGTCGGAGGTTGAGGTTAGCGCCGTCTTTGAGGGTCACCGCCTTACCTTGGTCTTCGAATTGGCCGAGAAAATCCGGATCCAAGTAACGGCCCCGTTCAACGTCTTGCCAGGCAAACACTTCGTAGTCGCCGGGAATGATGTTTTGCAGTGCGAACCTACCCTGCCGGTCGGAAAAGGTTTGCCGATAATAGCGTGGCTGACTGCGCCGCTCTGAGTTCGGGACAAGCACCACCGCCGTTCCAGGGCAGGGCTGCTGTTCTTTCATTACCGTGCCCTCGACTCGGGCTACGCCGGAACTCAAGGCCAGTTCGAGAGCCTGCACCGATTGGCCCCGAATGACTGTGACGCCAAGTTCCAGCACGCCCGGCGGTCGCCCCGACTTGAGGTAGAAACCGGCGGGAATGCGAAAGAAGTCGATCCGGTACCTTCCCTCGGGAACATCCTGGAACACAAAATTTCCATCCTGCTTCACAGATGCGTTCTCGACGTGGGGAGTGAAGCTTCGCATAGGCGAGGGTTGCTCGGGTTGCAAAACGCCCGTCAGGAGAGTGAGATCGACATTGGCCTTGCCATCCACGAGGATGCGGCCGCTGACTTCCACTCCGCGGCTGACGGCGACTTCCACATTGCGCACGTCGGCATCGCCCACCTGAACAGACTTCTGTCCCCACATCGACTCGGCGCTTCCTGATTGGATCTGCTTCTCCGCCACCAGCAGGTAACTGCCTCGTGGGACACCCCTCAGTTCGAAGCTGCCCTTGGCGTCGGAGGTGGCCGAATAAGGCACCGGGGTGACGATGCCTTCTTCCATCAGCGTCAACTCAGACCGGCTGATGGGAGATTTCGTCAAAGCGTCGATAACTTTTCCCGTGACTACGGCGGCGGGTACGCGGCTGAGCGCGATGGCGATACCTGCCAGTTCTTCTCCCGCGCTTAGCGTCAGCAGACCGGAGCGGCTCAGGTCCGCAGTTCCGGGATAATAAATCGGCACGTAGACGCCGGCGCTTTTCGTGTCCGCTCGGGGTTGCTTCGGTGGAACCGCACGAAGATAGTAGTCTCCAGCGGGCAAACCCGTGAGCCGGTATTCACCCGATTGGTCGGTCTGGGCGTTTGCCACCTCGTCAAACCCGGGCTTCCCGAACCGGTGGGAGCGCTTGAGCGCTTGCATGGTTACACCGGACACAGGCTTGCCATCGGCGCTGGAGATCCGTCCAGTGACAATCCCTCCGGGCATCAAATAAATGACCACGCCGTCGAGATGCTGACCGGAGGCAAGGTCGAACGCTGAACGGCGGGGGCCACGCGTGCCGGGAACATGGTTCACGTACCCTTCGTGGGAGGCAAAAACGAAGTATCGTCCCGGCGGCAACTTGTCGAATGAAAACCGGCCAGTGCTATCAGTGACCGCAGGCTCGACGTTAGAAGCTGCTCCTTCGGACGCGAGAAAGCCCCGCGCCGATACTACCGCTTCCCGCACCGGTTGCTGGCTGATAGCATCCACGACCGTGCCGGCGAGTGTACATTTTCCCTGTGACTCCGCCGCATTCTGGGCGCGTGACGCAACCGCCGCCAGCGCGACAACTGCGATTAGCACGGCCGCTCGCTTCATTCCTACTTCCGCGCTCATGGCGAAAACCCAAAGGTACTTTATACCCGACGCAACTGAATTCCAAGACCGGCAACTGGGAGCAGTGAGAAGCGACAACTGGCGGGCCGTGAGAAGCGACAACCGGCGGTGTGCTGGCGATGGGCGGACTATCGATTTGGCGGGTGGGACGAGGAAAGTAAGGTGATGTTTTTGCAAAGGTTTGACTTGGACGGTATCACACTTGTCTTCCCCGCTAGTATCAGCCGTGCGCTGGGCGAGTTTTTCTGGATGATGAGGAGGAATATGGTCCGATCTAACTCCCGTCCCAAACCCACAAACAAAGACGGCAACCAATCTCGACTCGACGCAATCTTGGAAAGGGATATGCTGCGGTACGCGGCCGCAGCGAGCGCCGCTGGAGTGGGCATGCTGGCTGGTCCGCAGCCCGCCGCAGCCGAGATCGTCTACACGCTCACCTGGTCATCACGGCGCATCATAAGGTTGCTCTTGCGAGAGAAACAGGGAATTGGGACTGGACTAATAGAATCTATTTCCTGCGGCGCTGAGGCCCATCGCCTCGGATGTGATCGTGTAAGACAAGAAAACAACCCTTCAGGATTTTCGGCGTTGAGTGAAGACGTTCAGCGAATCAAGGATGAGCAGAGGACCACCACGCAAGTCTGCTGCTCCTACACGAAGGTGTGCTCAGCCTAAGAGGTTGCTCCCGATCTGGAAGGCGCTGCCCGTCACTACTCCGGTCGCGCTCAGATTCCCGTTCACTGTCTGATTGCCGGTGAACGTGTTGGCCGCCGCCAGTTGCGGAACCTTGGGCCTCACTGGCACAAAGAAATTCGTTTAGGGCAGCATCGGCCTATTGTCCAGCTGCCTTGAAGGCGGCCATTTGCATCACCCACGGCCCGCTGGAAGTCAATGGCGCTGTCGCGCCATAGCTGCCTGTTGCACTCACGATTTCGTCTTCGGCGATATCGCCATCAGGGGTAATGACGCGCGAGGTAAAGCCCGATCCCGGTCCCTGAGTCGCGGTGAATACCATGTTGGCCCCGAAAATCAATTCGGAGGAAAAGTTGGTTGTTGCGGATCCGCTGCTTGCAGAAGAGCTGTTTCCACTTGCAGCAGCGGTTACGTCTAGAGGGTTTGTCGTGCTCAGACCGCTATATTCGAGAACGCGGACGTCGGGGGAAACCGCCGCCGGGTTGAAAGTCACGGTGACGGTGTTACTGCCGGAATGAATGTTTGGGGCGTAGTAAATCGATTGGGTAAGCGCGGTGCCGATGGTTGGACCAAGCGCCAGGGTGTAGGTGTTGCCAAAACTGTCGGTGACTGATTGCACCGTGGCCACGGTGTCATTCCAGCCAACGACGACGATGTTCAGGTTGCCTTGAGTTTGCGATTTAGGATAAGTGACCGTGACGGTGGATTGAGGCGACGAGGGCGTGGTGTCGGCCACTTGAACGAAGTTGATTGGTGAAATCTGGCGACCACAAGTGGGAACCTTGAAGTTGGCAATCCGGGTATTGCGAATCGGTGGCGGGCCAGTCTCGTTGGCGGGAAGATATTCATCTACGTACCAGAAAGTGCATTCGTCTATGGGGTCAACCGTCATGCTGGTGTAAGAACCCCACTCTTTCGTGTCCTCCTCATCTCCGGCGCCAGTCTGGATGGCAAGCTCAGTCGGTGTGAACTTTGTATTAAGGCTCCACCAGGCCGCTTTGATTCCCGGATGGCTGGAAGCGTTGGACACGCTATAACCGGCGGCGGCATTACCGCTCTGGTCCTGAGCGATGCTCGGCAAGAAGCGGAAGAGGCTTTTATCGGGAGATAAGGTACCCGTCTGATAGACCGCCGGGGTGCCGCTGCCGCGGAATTCATACCACCGGATTCCGGTCTGCACACTATTGGTCTGACCCACCCGCACGGTGTGGCTCACGAGGAACGATTCGTAGGTACCAAAATTCCTGTACGCCAGACGCGGCATGAACCGATCGCCAACCGAGTCCACGTGATAGTGGGTGTTGTTGGTGGGATTGACTGCCTTTTCTGGAACGCAATAAGTGTTGAATATCTCCGCCGCCTGATAGCACCCTGGCGTATAGGCCGTCACCGTCAGCGGAATGTTATTGAAGGTCGAATTAGTCGGAGTGACCCAATCGACGTGAAAAGCCCACAGGTTGATTCTGTTGGAAGTCGTAGCCTTTCCGTTGTTCGTCGGATTTTGAATACTTACCAGGAATTCGTCCCGACCGGCTGGTGGCGGAGTCGTACCTTCCAGATCCGCGGGAATGAGGCTGTGTTTCAAAGACAATGTGCCGTTCAGCGGAATCGGATTGGGATAGCTAAAACACTGCATCGGGTTGGGCGTGTTTCCCTCAAGCATGTTGGTGCGATCGAGCGCACAAACTAGAATACCGATGTTCAGATATTTCTGGGCACGGTCCTCCAGATCAAAGGTGGCATAGTAAGCGTCTGCCCAGGTGCCAATCTTGGGCCAGTCAGGAAAGTAGGTTTGACCTTTCGAGTTGGCGCCCAGGACTGGATTCAAAAAGAATTCATACGTGTACCAGGCAAGCGTTGGAGATGTTAAATCGTCGGTATTGGAAATGGCAACACAATAGTAGTACTGAGCGTTAGCGGGGTTTGTGTGGAAAGCAATCACCCACCGTGAAGCCAGGCGATCAAAGTTAATGATGCCGTCTCCGCCCACCGGCAGGCAGTTTGTTTGGCCGTTATTGAACCATGGCGTGGTCCCAGCCTGCGGATTGGCCCAGACCGGAGCGAAAGTGTTCTTATCGAAGGCCTGATAATAAACGTTGATCCATTCCATGTACTGCTTTGTACCGACTGCTCCATTGGGAGCATTGTCTAACTGTGGATTCGGGACCTCGGAGTCATCGATTCCCTCGAATGAGGTAACGGTTTGAGCGGAGGCAAAGCACGAAGTCAGAAAAAGTACAAAGGAGAGGATTAGATATCGCATAAGATCCTGAAGGTCTCTTTAGGCGGGCCAGACGCTACACCCCAGAGCAGCACTACATCACAATCTTCTTTGCTTACCTTCCAAGTACGGCATCGAGTCTACACCCGTTCCCACTCCTCGCAACAGTATGAAAAAACTTGCATCTTCGGGGTCGAAATGATCAAGGTCGCCGCCGGTGAGGTCGATGCCTGCGGTTACTCCGTTGATAAGAGTTTTCATATTGACAGTAATCAGTTTATGAAGTAGATTTCGGACGGTCTACTACTGAGCGTCGTTCTCCTGCAATCGGTCCGATTAGTGTTGAGCCTGAGGCGCACTCCGTGTTGGCGATTGGCAGTGCCCTTACGAGCGAAAACGTTGGCTGGCGTTCAGATATCCAGGTGAACTTGATTATAGCGCAAAAGACTCTTTATTACTGTTTACTGGTGGGCCTTGTGGCTGTGGTGAGCTATGCGCAAGAGCCTGTCAGCCCGAAGTCTACGACCTCCTCTGAGAAATCATCTGCACAGGAAGCTTCTGCTGGAAGCGACCGCGTAGTACTGAAAGTTGGAAACCTTCAGGTTACGCGGGAGGAATTCGAGTCGCGGATCCGGGCGATCGAGGGTCAAGGCGGCGACCCCGACAAAGCCAGCGCGAAGAGTCGTCGACGCCTCGGCGACGACTATGCTTCGGTGCTTATGCTATCCCAGCAGGCCCTTGCCAACAACCTCGAATCCTCGCCCGAAGTCGCCCAGCAGTTAGCCATCGCCCGCATGCAGGCGCTGTCCGACGCAGAATTCGCCGCCCTGATGGGTCAGGCCCACCCCACATTCGAAGAAGTCAGCCAATATTATTCCAAGCACCTGTCTGATTATGACGAAGTGCGAATTCGCCGGCTCTTCATTTGGAAGCGGCGGGGTAACTCTAAAGACGGGCCAGCTTTGAGTACTCAAGCTGCCCGAGCCCGCGCCGAGCAGGTTCGAAAGGCGTACGCGGCCGGAACCAGCGAGCAGAAACTGGCAGACGATCTCATGAAGTCCGAAGAAGGCATGCTTGATCGCGAGCCGCTGAGCTTTCCCCGCGGAGAGTTGTCGCCGGAAATGGAGAAAGTGGCATACGCCCTCAAAGAGGGCGAGTGGTCCGAGGTAGACGATACCCCGGCCCGCATCCTTTTCATTCAGTTGGTTAAGAGAGACCGTAAACAACTTGGAGAGGTAAAGTCGCATATCGAAACGAGCCTGCAAGGCGAGAAGATGCAGGCACTGTTGGATGATCTGAAAAAGAAAGCAAGTATCTGGATGGACGAAAAGTATTTTGGGACCGCGGCGGCTCCTGTTCGGGGCGCGCGGCGGGATATTTCCAAACCACAATCTGAACTTCAGGAATCGGCTAAGAAGGGGGAAAGGAACAATGAAGATGAAAGACAGAAATAGAATCCTCTGTTACTTTGCGCTGCCGGTACTGTTACTGGCGGCTAGTCTCATTCAACCATCGCGGGCCAGCGCCCAAATGACTTCGGCGGGTATCGACTGTTCCACCATCGACATCCCGTCCCTGCTGAAGGAAGACAACCTGGGAGCGGGCCGAATTCTAATTGAGTGCGGAATCGTACAAGGGGGGCATGCAACGGCTGGCACGGTGACCCAACCGCCGTCTCCGCCCAACATCCGTGTCAGTAACGGATCAGATTGTTCGTCCTCTTCGGATGTGTGTGGGAGCGAAAGCATGGTGGCGGCCAGCACCAAGGATAAAGGCCAGACCATCGTGGTGAACTATAACGCCAATTATGCGAACGGATCGAACTATTCGGGTACTTCCTACTCCTCCGACGGTGGGGCGACCTTCACGGAGATTCAACCTGCGCCTTTTGCCAGCGGTCATGGCACTAACTTTGGGGACCCGATCGTAGTTTTCAACTCCAAGTTGGGAATGTTCTTCGCCGGCGACTTGGTGACAGGCTGCGGTGGCCAGGGTATCGGTTTGTGGACCTCTACCGATGGCAAAACTTGGACTGTTGGATCCTGCCCTAGCAACAACAGCGGCGACGACCGCGAGTCGATGTGGGTGGACAACGTAGGATCCAGTTCCACCTACGGCCGCATGTTTATCTCCTTTAACGACTTCAACAACAACGGAGCGCTTGACGTGGTCTATTCCGATGACGGCGTGACGTGGACTGGCCCGGTAGTCGTCAGCAACACCGGGACGTTCATGCGCGACGTGCAGATCACCGGCTCACCGCGAGGAGCCGGCGGAGCGCACAGCACCGTATTCGTGGCCAGCATGGACGAAGGTGGCGGCGGCAATTCTACGCGCCAGAACGTCATGTACAACTCCACCGATGGCGGCGCCACCTGGTCTACTGTCGTCATGGGTCCGCGATTCAATCCCCCCGGGGATTCCTCCTGCCCCTCCAACGGTTACTTCTGGCAGGTCAATCCGATCATCCGGCACATGGGCTGGGGCGAACCAGCCGTTGGACCGAACGGGGTCGTGCACTACGTTTTCGCCGGAGCCGGAGCGAAGAACGGCGACAAGGGCGACATCTTTTACACCCGTTCCACCGACAACGGCAAGACCTGGTCGACACCCATCAAACTCAACACGGACACGGACTCTGCCTTGCACGAGCAGTGGATGCCTTCGCTCTCCGCAACCTCGGGGGGCAAGATCACGGCCTCCTGGTATGATCGTCGAAAAGCCACCAGTTCGTGTGTCAACGTAGGCGATGCGGGATGTAACTACGAACGCGTCGGCCGTCAGTCAACCACGAACGGCGCTACCTGGCAGGCCGCCGAGATCACCATCAGCACTGGCATCATCACCCAGCCGTCGCAGAACGATCCCGACGTTGTGGGCTGCTATGCCGGAGATTACGACTACAACACCGCCCTGAACGGGCCTGACAACGGCGGCAAACCAGCTGCCTACGTCACTTGGACCGACGGTCGATTTTCGATCGGCGGCGTACCCGTGCAGAGCGTGGACTTTGCCAAGGTCCCACTACCATAAAGTAACCACAGCACGAGCTTCGACAAAGGGAGGGCAGCAAGTTCGCTGCCCTCCGTCTATTTTTAAGAGTGATTGCAGCCCGTGATTTCTTGTCCTTGAAATTCAACCCCTTTCGACCCAGCCGAACTTCCACTCGCCCCCAAATGAGTGTTTCGATGTGGGATATTCACCAGGAAGGATTCGGGGCGATGCTAGATCGGATCTCGCTACTGCCGGTACCGACAGGATAGATCGGCGGGGCGCTCTCAAGCGCAGAATCTGTCTACCAAGGACTAGGCAAGGAGGAGAGGTGTTGCAAGAGTGGAGGACTATCGGGCAATTTCGGCGGTGCGGGTTCGGATCTCGGAGCCGTTAGGGGGGCGGTTCGTATGAAAATTGTTTCACACTATCGGCGAACAGCGGGATAAGTGTACAATCAGCGCGGTTTTCGAACCAAAAAGGAGATTCCGGATAATGTAACGCTTGCGCAAAAAAGCTCTCCTTAGTAGTGAGTCATTTCCTGCGCGTTTTACGCGATCTCTAGTGAGTCTTCGCCAAGCATTTGTGCATGTTATGCTGCCTTGTCTGGCTAATTCGTACATTTACTCACCGAAACAACAGTCCACATGGCCAGACGCAAAGTTGGCTGTGGGGGCACACCACAAATTAAGGAGGTTGAGACATGAATTATTTCTCTTGGGGAAAGAATTGGCAATTCAGCCTGGCGGTTACCGTCCTGCTGATTTCTGGAATTACCGCATTACGAGCTCAGGTCCCGGCAGGCCCAAACCGCCCGCCGGCAGTTCCTGAGGAATATGTAATCACGCCGATGGGTTACTTCCACCCGAGCTGTGTCCAGGAATTGGCCGAGGGGGATATTGTTCGCGAGGACGAAAAGGCGATCGAGCACAAAGACGGGTCTTTCGACTCTATTCCGACTTGCGCATTTCCCCACTACACGCCCGCTGGAGAAAAGGTGCCCCTTGACGGCGAAGGCACTGAGGACGGCGCAGGCACTGGCCGCCCGTGATCGTCCATGACTATATCGAGCTCGCGACTATGAAAAAGGACATTTTCTACTATGGGGAACTGAGGGCGAACTGGATTGTGCCGCCTGCTCCAACTTCCCATGACGGTCAGACCATTTTCTTCTTCCCCGGCTTGGAAGACTACAGAAACAACAACACCACCATTCTCCAGCCCGTGCTGGGGTGGAACGCGACTAAGGCTTTCAAAAATGTCTGGAGTCTTGCCAGTTGGAATTGCTGCGTGGCCCACACCATCCAGCACAGTCCCTTCATAGCCACTGCGACCGGCGACAACATATTTGGTCAAATGTTCATGGTCTGTAAGCCCGGTGCGCCACGCTGTGGCTCGTTTACGGTAAATACCGTGGATCCCACCACGGGAAAATCGACCGAACTTAAACAAACCTCAAGCTTCGGACTGAGCTTCAATTGGGCATTTGCCGGCGCGCTT
>CAWEDF010000005.1:0-46370 GCA_963807655.1 uncultured Acidobacteriaceae bacterium
AGATGATGGCGGAGTTGATTCTGACGGATGGCGAACCCGAAGCTGTCTGGCGGCTGGCTCGGTTCTCGAAGCGAAAAACCTGAAACACAGAGGACACAGGGTCACACAGAGGCCTTACCCCGTGTTCCTCCGTGACCTCTGTGTTTAAAGATTTTCCCTACTGAATCTGAATCACGCTGGCCGACTCGCCCGCTTTGATCTCCACCACGCGTGCCGCCACCCTTCGCGCAAACTCGAAGATCGACTTGGCGTGCGGCGAATTCTCACCTTCCAGCACGATTGGCTTGCCGCCGTCGCCGGATTTGCGCACCTCAGGATCGAGTTCAATGCTTCCCAAAAACGGCACGTCGAAATGCTGCGCCATTTTCTCAGCCCCGCCGCGCGAGAATATATCGATCTCGTGGTGGCAATGAGGACACGTAAAAAAGCTCATGTTCTCGACCACGCCCACCAGATCCACTTTCATCTGCCGGAACATTTCGATGGCTTTGCGAGCGTCCTGCAAGGAGACGTCGGATGGAGTCGAAACCACCACCGCACCCGTCAGCGGCACCGACTGCACCAGCGACAACGCAATGTCGCCCGTCCCGGGCGGCAAGTCCACGACCATGTAATCGAGATGGCCCCACTCGACCATTCCCAGAAATTGCTTCACGATCTGATGCAGCATGGGCCCGCGCCAGATGATGGGCTTGTCCCCGGGATTGAGAAATCCAACCGAGATCACTTTCAGCCCAAACGCCTCGATCGGCTCGATGCGGTTATCGCCAGCCATCTTCGGCTGGCCGCTCACGCCGAGCATCAGCGGGACGTTCGGCCCGTATACATCCGCGTCGAGCAGGCCTACCTTGTGTCCCATCATGGCGAGCGCGACCGCCAGGTTCACCGACAGCGTGGTCTTCCCTACCCCGCCCTTGCCCGAACCCACGGCAATGATGGCATCGACTCCCGGCAACGGTTGCGGCCCCGGCGCGGCTTGCCCGGGATGAGACGGCATATGTGCACTCAAGGGATCACACTCCAAGAATCAATCAGGATGGATCGAACACATAAGATTATACAGGGCGATGAGGGAACAGAACGACCTCAGCGTTCTCCGCGGCATTTCTCAGCGCACTCTGCGATTATGCTTTTTGCTTGACGACAACACAAGGCTCGAAACACGGAGAGCGCAAAGAACGGCCGCGGAGCACGCCGGGAAACCTCAGTACCCTTCGCCTTCCAGCCGCACCTTTCCTCGAAACATGCGATACAGCAAGACGAAGTATGCGACAGCTAGGACCGCCGCCAGAACCCACCATGTGAGCCCAACCCCGAGCCCATGCCGTCCAGCGGCAGTGTTGTAGACAGTCAGGCTGTAGGCCGGGTTCGTGCTCGCCGGCAGCACCATGGGATACAGCGCAAACGCTGCCCCCACCAGCATCCCAACGATGTAGAACGCCGAGCCCACGAAAGCCAGTTTGTCCTGCCCTTTTCGGATGGCACCGATCATGACGCTCAGACTGCCGAACACAATCACGGGAATCAGATAGCCGACGACATGCTGCTTGTAATTGTTGAGCACCGTCGGTTGCACGTAGCACGTCGCTACCAGGCCCACGATGGTCAGAATCAGTTGCAGCGGCCACGCCCACATGGCAATCGCGCGCGTGCGCCGGTTCAAGTCGCCATCCGTTTTCACCGCGACATAGAGCGACCCGTGCGCGGTCAGCGTTACCAGTGCAATCACGCCGGTAAGCACCGTGTACCAGTCGAGGATTCCGGTATTCGCGCTCACCCGGAAGTTCGTCCAGAGCGGCTCGAAGAAATAGCCGTCCGCGCTCAGAGGCACGCCGCGCACCACATTGCCCAACGCTGCACCGAAGAAGATCGCCAGTAGCGCGCTCGCAACGCAGAAGATCAAATCGAAGAAGCCGACCCAGACGGGATTCTCCATGTGAGCGCGAAGCTCGATGCCGATCCCGCGCAACATCAGCAACCACAGTACCATCATCAAGGGCAGGTAGAATCCGCTGAAGCTGGAGGCATAGAGCAACGGGAAAGCGAAGTAGAGCGTGCCACCGGCGGCGACCAGCCAGACTTCATTGCCATCCCATACCGGACCGATGGCGCGCAGGATCTTTCGCCGCTCGTCCTTCGTCTTGGCCGCAGCCAGGTAAATCGTGCCAGCGCCGAGATCGAAGCCGTCCAGCACCGCGTAAGCCACAACCATCACGGCTACGATCATGAACCACAGCGTTTCCATGAGCCCTCGCATGTGGGGGCGCGACGCCCCCACGACAGCCGCCGGAGCCTGCCCTGAGCTTGCCGAAGGGACGGCGGCGCTACTCTAGTGTCCTGTACTCATCCCAGCTACTGGACCCTGTTCGATTTCGCGGTGCACCCGGAACAGGAATAAGATCCCCAGCACCGTGTACATGCCGAGAAAGCCCAGCAGCGTGAACATCGCATTGCCTGCCGAGACCAGCTTCGAATATCCATCCGCGGTGCGCATCAGGCCGTAAACCAGCCACGGCTGGCGTCCCAGTTCCGCCGTCATCCATCCTGCGGTGTTGGCGATATACGGGAAGGGCAAGGCCAGCAGCAGAATCCAGAGCATCCAGCGGGCCGAAAATAATTTTCCACGCCACAGCAGGAACGCCCCGATCACCATGATGGCGATGAAGATCGTCCCCAGCCCAACCATGATGTGGTAGCTGTAATAGAGCAGCGAGATGTTGTCGGGCCACAGAGTCTGCGGGAACGCGTCGAGCCCCTGCACGTTGGCCTTCCACGCCCGGTACGTCAAGAAGCTGAGCGCCTGGGGAATCTCCAGCCCGTTGTCGATCTTGCGCTCCTCCACATTCGGCTGGCCGAGAATTACCAGCGGCGCACCGGGCTGACTCACGAACAACGCTTCCATGGCTGCCAGTGTGACCGGTTGATTCTCGGTAATCATCCGACCCTGGCCATCGCCGGTCGGAAACAACTGCAAAACACTGAAGATCAATCCGGCAATAACGCCCACGCGCACGAAGATCCGCGCATGCGCCTCAAACTTTCCCCACAGCAGATAAAACGCGCCCACCGACGCCATCACGATCGCGCCAGTGATTGCGGCTCCGCTCATGTTGTGCGCATACTGCCACCATGCCCAGGGATTGAGCACCAGCTCCCAGAAGCTGCTCAACTGCACCGAGCCATCCGCTGCGCCAACGTAACCCACGGGATGCTGCATCCACGCGTCCGTGGCGATGATGAAGAAACCCGAGAGCCACGATCCCAAAAATACCAACACCGCCGACCACCAGTGCGCCCACGGGCTGAGGCGCTTCTCTCCATACAGAAACAGGCCCAGGAACGCCGACTCAAGAAAAAAGGCAAACATTCCCTCCATGGCCAGGTCTGCCCAATCACGCCCCCGGCAAAGCGCGAGAAGTGCGACCAGTTCGTGCCAAACTGAAATTCCATCGGGATTCCAGTCACTACGCCCAGCACGAAGTTGATGCCGAAAATCCGCCCCCAGAATCGCGCCGCTTGATGGTAGGTCTCGCCGCCATTACTGCGACGAAGCCCAAGGGTCTTCAGCACTACGATCAGGGGCGCCAGACCCATGGTGAGTTGCGGGAAGAGATAATGAAAGGTGATGGTGAATGCGAAATGAATACGATGAACCAGAAGCGCACTATCCATGAAAAACTCCCTGGCGTGTACAGGCTATCGATTCTGCCGGGCGCCTGATGTGACGCCGGTCACATTCTTGGGGGGATTACCGTTTCGCTTTGCGCCGCCGCTCCAGTTCCGATCGCCGGAACTCGCGCCGCCGCCCCGCATCGTCGTAACGACGCCGCTGTTCCTCGGTCTCCGGCACCACCGGAGCAACCTTCAAGTGGTTGCCCTTCGCGTCGATCGCGACAAACGTGAGATATGCCGACGCCACATGCTGCACCATGTCGGTAATATAGTTCTCCACCCAAACCTTCACCCCGGTTTCCATCGAGGTATGAAAAACGCGGTTCACCGACGAGCGCAGAATCACCAGATCCCCCACCCGAACCGGCACCAGGAAATCAATGCGATCCACCGACGCCGTCACCACGTGACTCCGCGAGTGGCGGTGGGCGGCCATCGCGCCCGCCAGGTCGATCCAGTGCATCAACCGTCCGCCTAGCAGCGCGATCAGCGGGTTGGCGTCGTTGGGCAGAACAATTTCCGTCATCTCCGATTGCGAGTCCCTGACCGGCCGCGGCATCAAGTCCGCTTCGCTCATCGTCGTTCCTCTTTCCGTAGGCGTCAGACCATATCAGATCTCAGCAGGATCTGATTGATGATTGATGATTGAGATCGTGACTTTTAATCAACAAGCAGCAATCATCAATCAACAATTCCCCTAGCTCGCGGCCCGCTGCAAATCTCTCCGCTTCATTTTCTCGACGTAGGACTCCAGAAAACACTCCGCCATCCGTTGCAGGCGGCTGTCGTGATGCGAATGCTCCCACCGCGCCTCTGTTGGATCAAACACCAGCGTCCCGTGCTCCGCGGGACGATGCCCGCGCTCGCACACATAGCGAACCTGAATGCGCGCGCGATGCACGTTCTCCCCATCGCTCTCCACGGTCCTGGCCGCAAACCGCACCGAATCCCACGCCCGCTCCCGCGGCAGGCGCACGCAAGCCTCCGCATACCCAAGGTTGCAGAACTCTTGCAACTCTTCCTGCGATGGAGCCTCACCCTCATGTCCCGGCGCAGTGCAAAGCCCGCTCCACCCGCATCCCAGTGGAAGCCGCCCCGCATGTAGCCAGTTTCCATTCTCTAACCGCTGTACCGGCATGAAAAACGGACAAGCCAACTCGCAGCCTCCAACTCTGCATTCAGTCTTAAAACGTCAGGACTCGCCATTGTAATCAGGCGACGAAGGCTTCGCCAGTTTCATGCAATACAGGCATCGCGCGCGGAGTTGTAGTAGTCTCGTGTTGAACTGACCACTGACCACTGACCACTGAAGACCGACCACTGCCTATGGACCGCATCGCCGCCCTCAACGAGATCCTCACGCAGAATCCAAACGACACCTTCGCCCGCTACGGCCTGGCTATGGAATATTCCAGGCAGGGTGACCTTGATCGCTCGCTCGCCGAATTTTCCATGCTGCTCAAGAACAGTCCTGACTACACTCCCGGTTATTTCATGGCTGCGCAAACCTTGGCCCGCGCTGACAGAATCGCCGAAGCGAAGACGATGCTCACCGACGGCATCTCATCCGCCCGCCGCACTGGAAACCTCCACGCTCAGGGCGAGATGGAAGCCATGCTGGCGGAACTGAAGAGTCAGTGATCAGTGGTCAGTGGTCAGCAAGAACTTAGCTCTGCGCGATTTTACCGATCACTGGCCACTGGCCACTGGCCACTATCTTGCCATGCGCTCCATAGCCCACTCCACCAGCCCAGGAAAAAGCTGATAAATCTTCACCGGAACATGCATCGTCCAAGGCACAATCACTTCCCTCTTCTGCTTCAAATATCCCCGCAGCGTGGCCCGAGCCACACGCTCCGCGCTGATCCCGCGCCCTGATCCCACTCGCTTCACTTTAATGCCACGCACTGCATTTTCGCTGAACGGCGTCCGCACGCGTCCCGGACAAACGGTCAGTACATGAATCCCATCCCTCTTCAACTCGACGCCCGCAGCTTTGCCGATGGCATTCAGGGCAAACTTGGTAGCGCTGTAAGCCGCATGAAACGGGACTGGAATATGCCCCGCCACGCTCGAGAGATTGATGATTGTCCCTCCACCTTGCTGCCGCATCACCGGGATCACCGCCTGCATCGCTCCCACCGCCCCAAAAAAGTTCGTATCGAACATTTCCCGGCACGCCGCCATCTCCATCTGCGCCACAGAATCCAGCATCCCGTGACCTGCGTTGTTCACCCAAATATCGATTCTTCCGAAGTGATGCAGGGTCAGCCCGATCACGCGGTCAACATCCTCCCGATGCCTGACGTCGCAAGCCATAGCCAGCGTTCGTTCGCCATATCCCACCCGGCCCCGTGCCGCTTCAACCCGGCCCGCATCGCGCGACAGCATTACCACGCTCGCACCATGATCGGCAAAAAGCTTCGCAATCGCTTCCCCAATTCCCATGGAAGCGCCCGTCACCACCACAATTTTCCCTGCAAGGTCCATAGCGCGCTTTTATTCCTCTGCAACTTGTGAAGTCAAGCGCTGCGGTACAATCAGGACGGCACGCTAGTTTTCGCGCTCGCTTTTCTCAGCTCAACCCGCGCTCGCCACCGGAGACTGTTTTGGACGACCTTCTGCCCCTGTTCCCGCTCGAAGTCGTCCTTTTCCCGGGCACGCCCCTGCCTCTGCATATCTTCGAACCGCGGTACAAAGAAATGATTGGCGAGTGCCTCGCCGAGCATCGCAACTTCGGCGTCGTGCGCGCCATCGAGCAGGGTCTCGCCGACGTGGGATGCACCGCCGAAATCGTCACCGTCGTGAAAGAGTATCCTGACGGCCGCCTCGATCTGGTCACCGAAGGCCGCAAGCGTTTCGAACTCCTGCGCGTCAATCAGGAACGTTCCTTCCTCCAGGCCGAGATTCTCATGATCAGCGACGAACCCGGAACTCCGCCGCCGCAAGATACGGCGCAGGCGGTTCAGTTGCACTCCGAACTGCTGGCCATCGCGGGCGCCACGCAAGATCTAAGCGCCGCCGACCCTTCGTTGCTTTCTTTTTATCTCGCGGGTTCCCTACCCCTCGATCTGGATTTCAAACAAAAGCTGCTCGGGCTGCGCTCCGAACCAGAACGCATTTCCCTGCTTATCAGTTATCTCGAAACCATTATCCCGAATCTTCGCCGCGCCGCCACCGCCCGCGAAAGGGCCGGCGGCAACGGGCATGTCTACTGAAAACATCGTTGGTCATTGGTCGTCGGTAGTTAGCCTTCTGAACGCGCGCTTTATGACATAGGGGTTCTTTGGCCGACAACTGACGAGATCGACCGACATCCCGGGTGCCTTCGGCCAACGACCAATGACTAACGACCAACGACGGTTTTCCAACCCGCGTATAATCCAGAAAAGTATTCGGGGGTTCCCTCATGAGTCTTCCGCGCACGCTAGGCGAATTGCGCCGCAGCACCTTTTCCGAACAATGCCTGCGCAATCGCCGCGTGAAAGACGAGCTTCGCGATAACCTCATCGCCCGCCTGCGCCACCACGACGATGCAAGCATCTTTCCCGGCATCGTCGGCTACGACGACACCGTCGTTCCGCAAATCGTGAACGCGGTTCTCTCGCGGCACAATTTCATTCTGCTCGGACTGCGTGGTCAGGCCAAAAGCCGCATCCTGCGTGCTTTGACGACGCTGCTCGATCCTCACATGCCCTATCTCGCCGGCTGCGAGATTCGCGACAACCCCTACGCTCCGATCTGCCGCCGTTGCCGCGAAGAAGTTGCGCGCCTCGGCGATAGCGCTCCCATTTCCTATCTCGCGCCAGACGACCGTTACGTGGAAAAGCTTGCTACGCCCGACGTCACCATTGCCGACCTGATCGGCGACATCGATCCCATCAAAGCCGCCCGCAGCGGCCACGAACTCTCGAGCGAGTTCACGGTTCACTACGGACTGCTCCCCCGCGCCAATCGCGGCATCTTCGCCATCAACGAACTTCCTGACCTCGCCGGAAAAATTCAGGTCGGCCTGTTCAACATCATGCAGGAAGGCGACGTGCAGATTAAAGGCTATCCCATCCGTCTGCCGCTCGATGTAGCCATCGTCTTCAGCGCCAACCCGGAAGATTACACCGCCCGCGGAAAAATCATCACGCCGCTCAAGGACCGCATCGGTTCTGAGATTCGCACGCACTACCCGGCAACGGTCGACGAAGGCATCGCCATCACCGCGCAGGAAGCCTGGACCGGCCGCAACGGACAGATGATGCACCTGCCCACCTACATTCAGGAAGTAATCGAGCGCATCGCCTTCGCCGCCCGCGAAGACAAGAAAATCGACAAGCGCAGCGGCGTAAGCCAGCGGCTGCCTATCTCCGCGATGGAAAATGTCGTCTCCAACGCCGAGCGCCGCGCCCTCCGCAACCATGAAAAACTGGTCGTGCCGCGCGTCAGCGACGTCTACGCCGCGCTCCCGGCGATCACCGGCAAGCTCGAACTCGAGTACGAAGGCGAGATGAAAGGCGCTGACTTCGTCGGACGCGAACTGATCCGCGCCGCCATCGCCAAGACCTACGACGAATATTTCACCGGCGCCAACGTGCAGCAGATTGTGCAATGGTTCGACCTTGGCGGCGAGATACAGTTGTCGGATTCCGTCTCCGCGGTCGAAGCGCTGGAAAACCTGAAGGGAATTCAAGGCCTGATCGACAAACTCGGCCCGCTCGGCGTCTCGCACAAAGAGAGCCCCGAGCAGCAGGTTTCGGCGGCGGAATTCATCCTCGAAGGCCTGCACGCCCACAAACGCATTGGCCGCAACGAAGAACGAGTCTTCAAAGCCGGAGAGAAAAAGCCCGAGCCGCGCGAGCGCGAGAAGACATTCGAGAAAGAAGAACCGCCGTACCGGCAGAGAAGGCAATTTAATTAACCCGTCGTCTGTCGTTGGTCGTCGGTCGTTAGCCAGATCAAGGCTAACGACCAAAAGCCAACGACCAACGACGAACGACCAACGACGGTTTCATGAAGCGCATCCGCTATAGCAAATACGTCCCCGACCCCGCGGGTGAAATGAGCATGGAAGACCTGCTCAGTGCTCTCTCCGACTACCTGCTGCAGAGCGGCTTCCAGAGCGACATGTGGTACGAAATGCCCCAGGGCGAGCAGACCCTCGACGACCTTCGCCGTGCCATCGAGCAGGCCCTGATGGAAGGCAATCAATTCGACGAAGACATGCGCGAACGCCTGCAGCAAATGGCGGCGGACGGCGAACTCGACGAACTCATCGAAAAGCTCATCGAGCGCATGCAGCAGGAAGATTACATCTCCGTCGATCGTCCATACGAAGACCAGCCTCCCGACCCCTCGCGCCCCTCCGGCGTCGGCGGCCAACTCGGCGAAAACCAGCAGCAAGCCAAATTCGAAATCACCGACAAGAGTCTCGACTTTCTCGGCTTCAAATCCCTGCGCAACCTGCTCGGCTCGCTGGGCAAATCCAGCTTTGGACGCCACGACACCCGCGACCTCGCCACCGGCATCGAAGCCAGCGGCGCTTCCCGCACCTACGAGTTCGGCGACACGCTCAACCTCGACATCACCGCCACGCTCTCCAGCGCCATCCAGCGCGAAGGCCTCACCCTGCCGCTCAACATCGAATACCGCGACCTGCAAGTCCACCAGTGCGAGTACCAATCTTCCTGCGCCACAGTTCTCATGCTCGACTGCTCGCATTCGATGATTCTTTACGGCGAAGACCGTTTCACTCCCGCAAAAAAAGTTGCCATGGCGCTCTCGCACCTGATCCGCACGCAGTATCCCGGCGACTCGCTCTCGCTCGTGCTGTTTCACGACTCCGCGGAAGAAATCCCGCTCTCGCAACTTGCGCGCGTCAAGGTCGGCCCCTACTACACCAACACGCGCGAAGGCCTGCGCCTGGCCCAGCGCATCCTGCAACGGCAAAGAAAAGACATGAAGCAGATCGTCATGATCACCGACGGCAAGCCCTCCGCCCTAACCCTCGAAGACGGACGCATCTACAAAAACGCCTTCGGCCTGGACCCGCTCATCGTCAGCCAGACGCTCGAGGAAGTTTCGAAGTGCAAGCGCGCTGGCGTCTTAATCAACACCTTCATGCTCGCCTCGGATTATGGCCTCGTCCAATTCGTTCAGAAAGTAACCGAGATGTGCCGCGGCAAAGCCTACTTCACCACTCCCTACACGCTGGGCCAATACCTGCTGATGGATTACATGTCAAGAAAAACCAAGACGATCCACTAACTCGCCATGGCCGCAGGCGTGTAAATCTGATGGCCATCGACTGAGAAGGGGCGCGAAGAAACCAGGCCCTCGGGAACCCAAGATGTATTCCAAAACAGAGAAGCTGGGAACCAAAACCTATAGGGGACAGAAGCAGATAGTGGTGGATGTCCTCCTGGCCGCCGAGAGCCTCCTCACACGAGAGGAGATCGCGGCCCGCGCAGAGGCCGCCGGGTACGCCAAGCTCATGAACGATTGGGCCCTTAAGAAGGTGGGAGTCCGCGGCTCTGTAGGATATCACCTCCGGGAACTTATTGAGTTAGGGCAAGTTCGCGAGGATGACCCGGCCATCCGTGCTGAGCCGACCGAGAAGACCGACAACGAGAAAGCCTTCAATCACGCGAGGCGGACCGACGAGATGCCAACGGATTTATCTGACACCGATATCCTCGATATTGCACTCAAGCACTACGGATACGGTCGCTGGGACGCACCATATTGGTTTATAGGTCCCGAACCCGGCAGGGATAACCCCGAGGACGACCTTGGTGCACGGTGTAAGGCCTGGATTGAACTCGATCGACGTGACTTGGTCGATTGCAAGAAGCATCATTTCGGCTTTGGCGAGACGAGGTGGCACAGAGAAGTCCCGCCCCCAGCAACCCAAGCGACATGGAGACAATTAATTCGGTTCTTACTGGCCTATCGTCACGGGAAAGAGCCACGCCTTGACAATATTCGCTCCTACCAACAGAACTGCTGGGGGATGGAGAACGGCGAGACATGCATAATCGAGCTATCCTCCCTTGCAGCTCCCAGACTGGACGCGCCAGGGCCGCACGGGCTTTTCCGCGAGCAACGCATTGAGGAGATCCGGAAAAAAATCCAGCAACATAGACCCAAACTCGTCCTTACGTATGGGCTAAGTCACACGCAGCACTTCCAAGAAATCGTGGGCTGCGGCTTGGAACCGGGGATTCCCGTTAAAATCTCCTCGACCTGTTTTGTGCATACGCCGGCTCCGACGGCTCGCGGTTTCGGGAAGGTTTATTGGCTAGAGCTCGCCGAAAGGCTGCGTAACCGCAGCTGCTCTTGATTCTCCCTTCGGCGGGCGATAGTCTGAGAACGCTTGGCAAGCGTGCCTAGATTTCAGGCACCGAGAGTTCGACAAAGCCCCGCTCACTTGCGGGGCTTTTGCTTTCCCATGACTCGCCGCACGCCCCAAACTGCTGATACTCTTTACTGTTCATGGCAAATTGCATTCGATGCGGCCGTCAGCTTCCCGGACTAACCTTCGGCAAAAAGATCTGCCAGTGGTGCGTGCAACACGAAGCTGCGCAGCGCGGCGAACTCGCCGACGACGCGCCCCAAGTCGTCATGCCCACTCCCTGGGTCCGCCGTGAATCCAGCATCGGCGTCACTCAGGTAATCCTTGGCATCAACGTCGCCGTATTCCTCGGAATGGCGCTCTCGAGTTCCACGGTCATGGATTTCCCCGTCCGCGAGCTTGTAACGTGGGGCGCGAATGTCGGCGCGCTTAGCTTCTCAGGAGAATGGTGGAGACTGCTGACCAGCGTGTTCGTCCACGGCGGCCTGCTTCACATCGCCTTCAACATGTGGTGCCTGTGGAATCTGGGCGCGCTCTGCGAATCGCTTTACGGACGCTGGACTTACGCCGCCATCTACCTGATCTGCGGCGTCGGAGCCAGTCTTGCAAGCGCAGCCTGGCATCCCTACACGCCCAGCGTCGGCGCTTCCGGAGCCATCTTCGGCCTCGCCGGAGCGCTCATCACCGCCTTCAAGTTGGGAGAGTTTTCGGTCCCGCGCTCCGCGCTGTCAGGCACGCTCCGCAGCCTGGGCGCATTTGTGGTCTACAACCTGATCTTCGGAGCCATAATCCCCGGCATCGACAACACCGCCCACATCGGCGGCCTGATCACCGGTCTAATCGTTGGCGCCCTCCTTGCCCTCATCGCTCCGCAGCAGGACCAAGCTCCACGCCGTTTCGTAGTCTTAATTGTCATCACCCTTGCCCTGGCCGGCGGCGCGATCGGGGCAGCTCATCATTACGGCCTCCCCCTGCGCTTCGGACGAGTCAATTACGAACGCTCCGCGAACCTTCCCGAAGACAATCCTGCCCGGGCAGTCGCCGCTAACCTTCGGCCTTTTTGACCGCTAGCTCCGCCCCCTGAAATCCGATGCGGCTGTGCGTGCCGTCGCAAAACGGTTTGTTCACCGACCCGCCGCAGCGGCAGAGAGAGAACGCGGGCTTGCCGGTGAGGTCATACTGAGTTCCATTCACGTCGACGAGTTCAATCGAACCTTCGGGCGCCTCCACGCGATAGGGACCATTGGGTCGCACTGTGATCTTTACCTGAGCCATAGCGTTGATTCCTCCAACCTTAAGAGTTTCTAGTAAGGCTATGAAGATATCATTAAGCGGACGTAAGTGTCGCGGACAGGCAGATCCTCTTTGCGTCCTTCGCGAACCCTTCCCGGCCTTTGCCGTTAAAGGCTTTTTGCCGGCCCTAAGCGCGCTATTATCCGGCAGGAAGCTATACTCCACCGCCGAGATTCCATGATCAGGCTTTTGGCCCGACGCGCAGGATGCGGCGGACGTCGAAAAACACGACCACTGCACCAACCGCCAGCACCCAGAAAGCTATGCTCGCCATCCAGTTGTTGAAAGACGTGACAAAAGCGGCAGCGTCGGCGGAGGAGACACCGCTGGCGCTGAGCGCTTGCAGCAGATTGGCCCGGCACAGCAAATAGATCAGCCCAAAGGAATAGCAGTCGATGCCGAGGCGAAGGCTGGCGGTGAGGCGCGTCCAGCGGGGGTTCGAAAGATTCATACAGGAGACGCCGATGCCGGCCACGGTGACCACCACCAGTGCCCAGAAAAAATATGGCCATTGGGGTGACAGCGTGATGGTAGTTCCGAAGACGTGGAACACGCGGCGGAATCCGTCGAGCTGAATCCAGGCGGCCAGGGTTGCGACGACGACCGTCAACTCGAAGATGGTGACACCACGAGAGATTCGATTGTGGTCGCGCACGGCTGGAAGCGAGCGCGGATTCCAGTCGTTCACCAGATGCAGCCGCGCCTGCGACCGGTCGAGGAGTGCGAAGGCCAGTGTATTAAAGAATAACGAGTAGGTGCACGCGAGCCACCATGGCTTGAGCGATGCGAACAGCGCGGCGCCCGGATGATCCGCACGGAAGTCCGGGGAAAAGATGGCGACGCCCATCCAGACCAACATCCACGGGAGCAGGTAGTAGAGGAATAGCGACCGGATGATGACACTGTAGATCGGAAATAGCGCAGGTCCGATTAACGATTGTTGCGGTAGAAACCGCCCAGCCACAGCCATGGGAGAGCCGCAACGTTTGAGGATGGGCTCGACTTCGGCGTCGGTGAGCTTGCGGCCGAGTTCGGCCTCCTTTTCTTCGATCTGCGACCGAAGATCTTCCGAAAGCTCCGCGATGATGTCATCTTTCTGTTTTCGGGGCAGCCAGAACTTAACGGCATGAAGGTAACGATCGACGAGTTCCATAAATGTGCTCCTGGTGCATCTACAATCGTGCAACTAAAATTCGCGCGTTTAGAAAATGTCTTCCAGAGATGCGTGAATACTCTTCCACTCGACCAACAACTGTTTGAGAATCAACTTCCCGTCGGGAGAAAGACGGTAGAAACGCTTGTTGCGCTTGTCTTCTTCCCGCCACTGGCTGACCAGCAAGCCCTGTGTCTCCAGGCGGCGAAGCAGCGGATAGAGCGTGCCTTCGTCGATGGCCATCCCATGATCGGCCAGGGTCTTGCGCAAGGTGTAACCGTAGTGCTCGGTGCGCAACGCCGCCAAAACGGCGAGGGGAAGGCTGCCGCGGCGGAGTTCCTGCCGCAGGTTCTCGAAGCGTTCGTCGTGATGCGTATCGGCGTTCGTGCTAGGCGACATATAGTGTATGTCATACACTGTATGTAGTACTAGATGTCAAGAGATTTCTTTGGACGCCCCGCGCGGGCTTGAAGCCCGGGTCGATTGCGGACGCTTCACGCGGCGCTGAAGCGCCGCTCTTCCCCGTGATTCCTAGGCTTTGCTGGACGTTCTGGCTTCCCGGGCAAGTTCTTCGGCGAGCTTGAGAGCGTTCCTGGAGTGTTCAAGCGCCTGCTGGCTGAGTTCATGGGCGGTCAGATGATCTCCCTTGCCATGGGCGACGGCTGCCGCGGCGTGGGCGTGGGCCGCAAGGTTGTGCAGCTCTGCGGCCCGATTGTGCGTGCTCTGTGACATGGCGTTCTCCTGTCCGGTTAGATGTCATTCTCCGGCAGCAGGTGAGCTTTACGCAACGTGCTCGTCGTTGTCCAGGTACTCTTCCGGGACATCGTCCTCCGGCACCTCGTGCGTAGTTACCTCAGAGACGTCGGCATCCTTGGCGTTCTCCACGCCGGCTACCGCCTCAGCTTCGAAAGTGTTTCCCTCTTCCAATAATTCCTCGACGCTTTCGGAATCCGCATCGGCTGTGTTCGATAGTTGCTGAATGTCGCCAGACTGGCCAGCGGAATCCGGTCCAAGTTCATCCTGGTGGCGCTTGTTGTCTTTGGTCATAAGGCTCTCCTCCACAACTAGATGCAGTATGCTGCGGCGCCGATGCGAATGATTGAGTCTCTCCTTCTCGCGCGAACTAAGCGGCCAGCGAACCGGCTGAGAGGAGCGTGCGGTAGAGTTCGAGGTAGTCATCGATCATACGCTTGCACGTGAAGCGTTCGCGGGCGCGGGTGTAGGCGCGATCGGCGTAGGCGTGGCGCAAGCCCCGGTCGGCGTCGAGTTGGCGAAGGGTTTCAGCCAGGCTGCGGGCGTCGTTGGTACGGAAGTAGAGGGCGGCGGCGCCCCACACTTCGCGGAAACTTGGGATGTCGTTGGCGACGATAGTGCAACGCGAGAAGGCGGCGTCAAGAGGGGCCATGCCGAGCGGCTCATAGCGCGAAGTAGCGGCGTAGACCGAGGCGCGGCTGTAGAGTGCGCGCAATTGAGACTCGGTCTGCGGACCGCGGATGGCGACGTTACTTTTGTCGGTCGAGACTTTCACGTCGGCGCGGATCGGAATGCGCGGCAGGGGAATGGTTTGCTCCGCGCCCACGATGCAGATCGAGAACGGAAGCGAGTACTGCGTCAGTAGGAAGACCTGCTTGCCGGCGTCGAGCAGGCGTCCGACGGATAGAACCGAATCGTCCTTGCTGACGTAGGGATTGAAGAAAATAGGATTGCGTCCGGGATAGATCACAGCCTCGCGACGTGGCCGGGTGTAGGTGGCGCGAAGAGTATCAAGCATCCAGATAGAAGGCGCGACCACCGCGTCGGCGGCGGCAATGCCGCGGACGATGGTATCGCGGTACCACTTCAGCCAGCGCGTCGGTCGCGGGCTGCAACCCTGCACGGCTTCCGCCCAACTGATGAGGTCGCCGTGCGCCATCACTACTCGCGGCACGTCAACGGGAAGGTTGCCATGGCAGAACTGATGGAGGTGAAGCAGGTCAGGTTGAAGTTCACGCACCAGGTTCGCGAGATAGGCAGAAGATTCGGGGAGGTCGTTCGGTGCGTCGTCCATCCACTCCAGGCGGAAGGCTGTGGGCCGATACTCGAGGCCGTGGAGGAGATCCATCCACGCGGTCTGGTCGGGCAGAGGGATCTCGCCGAAGGTGACGAGCGTGACCCGGACGCCGCGCGTGACCAGTCCCGTAACCAGCTCGCGGGTGTAAGTCCAGGAGCCGGACATGGTGTCGGCGGTGACCAGAACGTGCACAGTGCCTCCGAGTCGCGGGATGCCGCGGTGGATGCGGCGTCCGGCGTGTTGCGCTGGCCTATTCTAGTGCCAATCGGGTGAGGCGGCGTAAGTTTTTTTTGGTGCGGAGGGGAAGGAATGACTGAATGTTCCGGTTGGAACATTGTGCGTAATGTTCCAACCGGAACATTTCACTTTGCAGAAAATTTGCGGCGTAAGTTGTTGATTCCACGTGCAGACTTTTGGGCGAGTCAATGGAATCATGGGGATAGGCTGTGGAAGAAACGTCTACTTTCGAGGACGTCGAATGTCTACTAAAGTAGACTTGACAGGGGTGCGGCGTACTTTTTATGGTACGCCTCTGGGGAGCCCAATTCCCTTGGGACCCGCGATTGGAATTGGGCCCAGTCCCGTCTGTCCCAGCATTCCGTCCCCTCCGGCTACCGGCTGACGGAATGCGCACCTTTCGAAAACCGCGAAAGGTGCGGCAGCCTCAGGTGTGGTAGTGCCAACGTAAGAACCTAAGAACCAAAGGTGTGCCAGCCCCCAGCCCCCTGCTTCTTCTAGTGTAGCCCGGCTGGAAAATTGGCGGCTAAACGCTTGGCACATTGGGGATCATCAGGGATCGCAAAATTCACGCTTGACATTGGCAGATAATCCACTACCATATGGTTGTGGATAAATTAGGTACAACGTTTGCGGCTTTGTCTGATCCCACCCGTAGGGCGATGATCGAACGACTCTCCTATGGGCCTGCCTCTGTGCATGGATTGACGGAACCGTTTGCACTCTCGCAGCAGATGATTTCAAAACACATTGCCTACCTGGTGCGGGCGCGGATGGTGATCAAGACGAAGCGTGGACGAGAGAGCGTGTGCACGCTTAGGCCAGCGGCGATCAAGACGGTCAGCGACTGGGCGATTCGCTATCGCCGGTTCTGGGAAGAGAGATTCGACAAGCTGGATGCAGTCATAAATCAAATGAAAAAAGAGGAGGCCAGAGATGCCAAAAAGCACGGTTAACGAGACGGAGCGGATGGTTATCACAAGAGTTTTTGATGCCCCACGCGAATTGGTTTGGAAGGCGTGGACAGACCCGAAGTACATCATGCAGTGGTGGGGACCGAAGGGTTTTACTGCGCCCGTTTGCAAGATGGATTTTCGCGTGGGAGGAAAACTTCTCTGCTGCATGAGAGCGCCGGATGGGCAGGAGGGCTGGAATGCGGTTGAATATCACGAGATTGTTCTGCACGAGAAGATCGTTTCCTCCATGTACTTTTCGGACTCGAAGGGAAACAAGATTGACCCCGCCGAATTAGGAATAGAACATGAGGCCGTCGACGGTGCGTACGACGTGACCATTTTTGAGGATCTCGGAAACGGCCAGACGAGACTCACCCACATTGGAAATGAACCCATGGAGAGCGCAAAAGAGAGCGGTCAATTCGAGGGCTGGGTTGAGACACTCGATAAAATTGCGGCCGTTGTTGCAGAGCTGGCGCAGGCGAAATAAGAAGTTAGAGTTTTGATTGCGAAACTCAATCGTGGAGAAAGAAATGAAAAAAATACCGTTTCTCGCTATCGTCCTGCTGGCATTCGCATTTCCTGCCCATGCCCAGGACGCGATGAAGAAAGATGCAGCCGTCAAACCTGCCGACCCCGAATTGAAGGTCGTGCTGGATTCCTGGAACGAGGTTGGCCGCAAACTCATCGCCATGGCCGAGGATTTTCCTGAGGACAAATACGACTTCAAGCCCACGCCGGCGCAACGCAGCTTCGCAGAGCAGTTGCTGCACGCGGCAGGATCGAACTACTTCTTCACCAATCCCGTCATGGGGAAGGAGCCTCAGGCAGCAGAAGATCCCAAGCGCGACCAATACAAGTCCAAGGCCGACATCGTTGCGTTCGTCAAGAAATCCTTTGCCGATGGCGCAGCCGCCATCCAGTCGAAAGGCGAAAAAGGCCTGACGACGGAGGTTGTTTATTTCCCTGACCAGAAAGCGCGTGTTCTCGACATAGCATACGGCCTCATCGAACATAGTAGTGAACACTACGGCCAGCTCGTTGTGTACTACCGCCTCGCAGGCCTTGTGCCGCCGGAGTCGCGGCCCAAGAAGTAAAGCTCAAAGAGACCAGGTACCCCGTCCTTATGGGCGGGTGGCCCGGCTTTCAAACTGCAGAAGCCACCACAGCTGCGGGTGCCCCGTCCTTCGCGTACTTTGCGAAGGACGGGGCACCCTCCGTGGGAATGGTGCAATGCAAAGATGGGCCACCCGCGCTCTCCCCGGTTGGATTTTGACTTGTTCCTGCCTCAGCAAAGTAAGCCCAAAGGCTTAAGTTTGCTATTGCCCACCCTTGCAAGAACCGCAAGGATGGGCCACCCTCCAGGTCTACTCGCCCGCGAGGAGCCGACACGGTTTCTCATCAGCCTGGGAATCAGTCACTATGCTTCTATGCTGGTGGGGTGGTGTTCGGTTGCTGAAATCATATCGTGCGGACAGTGCGCAATTCGGACTTATTTCGTCAGCTTGCCTTTTTCATTCTGAGCTGCAAGCGCATCTCGTATTGCCGCTTCAAGCGTATCGATATTTATATCCTTTAGAGCTTTAAACCGAATGCAATATCCGGTCACGCTCGCCTTGCCTAGTTTTTTTCCATACGTTTTGGCCAGGTAGTTCTTATCTTTGAGACCAAGAATATAGACAGAGATTCCGGTTTTGTTTCCGCTCACACCAATTTGAAAAAACTCTCTGCTTTTTCCATTGGCATATTTTATTGTCTGAAATCCATATCCAATCGTAGGGTTGGAAACAGTATGATTTTTGCTGTCTTTACCATCGAAGAACCACAATTTGCATTCTGGCGACACTTGAAGCGTGAGCCGATGCAACTCTCGCATGTCACTGCGTTTTGACTCCGGTTGGCTGGTAATATACTTCTTGATTTGTTCTTGCACGTTCATATGTTCTGCTCCCTAGTTGCGCGCACGAGATTATACGACGTTTAATCCTTCTCCCCGTTGCAAGGGCAAGTACGACGACGGCATACACAACGGGCGGTGTAGAACGGACAAGAGTTGCGCCGGCAGCATCGCCTCCCACCCCTTCGACAAGCTCAGGGCAGGCTCTTGCAAAAAACTCAAGGATGGGGACCCTCCGTGGGAATGTGCAATGCAAAGATGGGCCACCCGCCCTGTCACAGCCGGAGGTACCATCATTGTAGGGCAGACAGCCATTCATCCCAGGCAGGAACGCAAGAAACTAACTTAATCCCATGCGAGGCGTCTAACGGGGTAGTCCCAACCGGGGACTCTCGAGGAGCGCTCACATGAGGCGACTTCTGCCGTCTTTGATTGTGTTCATCTGCTTGATCGCCGCCCAACCGTCATGGGCCAGTCAACCCGATTTTCGCCTGCAGGTTGTGCCCGCGATTGTCTACAAGGTGGACGATCCAGGCAATACCAAGACGTCATCATTCGTATTCGATGTCGCCGTGATCTGTTCCTCCGATTGCGAGCTCTCTCCCGTCTCGGCCACTGTGGAACTTTCAAATGGGCGGACTACCGTCGAGCGGCAGCAGTGGACGACCGAACTGGTGGCGAAAATCAAAGGGGTACGTTATCGCATCCTGGAGGACACGCCGGCCTCGTCCGCGAGGCGCGTCTTTACGCTGCCGGAGGCCTTTGACCTTCACTTTTATTTTCGATGTCCGCAAGCGCTGGCGGTTGATTCCGCAAACCTGCGGATTACAGTCGCTGACGCCAAGAGTCACCGGGCGACGCAGACATTGAGAATCCCTGTTCAGTATTACCAGCAGAAAACATCGCTCATCGTTCCGTTTCGTGGTAAGGGCGTAGTGGGTCAGGACTGGACCACTAACGGAGGACATGGTAGCGGCTATGGCACCGACTTTGCCACAGACCTAATCGGCTTGGATGAGAATTGGGCCGAACAGAAAAATGATGCCGACGACAACGCGTCGGCTGTGGGCTGGGGCCGGGAGATCCTTGCGCCCGCAGCGGGTACAGTGGTTTACGCACGCAATGATATACCCAACAACCCGCATCCGGGAAAGGATCCTGGGCTGTACGGCGCGCTACATGACCCGATCATGGCGAGGTCAGGCAATTGTGTGATCATCGATCATGGCAATTCTGAATACAGCGTAATGATGCACATGCAAGAAGGGTCAGTCACTGTCAAAGTCGGCGATCGGGTCGTTGCCGGCCAAGCGATCGGCAAGTTGGGGAACTCCGGAAACTCATTCGGACCGCACGTGCACTACCAACTGCAGTCAGGTCCGCAGCTTCATCGCGATCAGTCGCTGCCATTCAAATTTCAGAATATTGATGTTACGCCTCTCTCCCGAGGCAGCCAGTTCGAGGCAAAATGAACAAACGGATTGAAAAACCGGGGACAGACGGGACGTTCCCCAATTTTTCGACGAATGGAAATTAGTGAACGTCCCGTCTGTCCCCAGTTTTCCAGTTTTTCGTCCAAGAAGGGAAAAGAAGGGGTTGGGAGCGCGGACACTTATGTCCGCGCTCCCCCTTTCTACAGCGATACCAATTCATATTCTGATTTAAACTTGAGTCTGATATGGTCGAGGACAGATTACGCCGCCACTTTGACTACTATCTGGGCAAAACCGAGATAGTCATCTACTGCGTTCTCGCAGGGTTGCTGGCTGTCACGGCCTTTGTGACCATCGCAACCGCGGCCCAAATACTGTGGATCGGTCTCAGTCATTGGACGGTTGCAGCCCAGACACTGAGGGTATTGAACCAACTCCTCATTGTGCTGATGCTGGTGGAGATTCTGCATACAGTACGTATCTCCATTCGCTCCCATGTTCTGGTTACAGAACCCTTTCTGATCGTCGGACTGATTGCCTCAATTCGCCGCGTTTTGGTGATTACCCTGGAAGCAGCCACGCTCACGAAAGAAGGTGCATGGGCGACCGAAGGCTCAAGCGCCATTTTCCACTCTTCGATGATTGAACTTGGTTTGTTGGGTCTGCTGATCCTTGTACTGGTAGTTTCCATTACACTTCTGCGTCGCTACGCTCCTGCATCGAAAGACTTGTCGGAACTCTGAAGTCCGACTCTTCTTCCCCCAAGGATGCGTAAGGATGCCCCTATTTACAGCCAAGTGCGACGATTCTGTCCGGATCGTCGGCAAACCGGAGTGCGCCGGGATAAACCGGCCGGGTGTGGTAGTGCCAACGTAAGAACCAAAGGTGCGCCAGCCCTCGTCGGCGGTGCAGAGCGGAGCGGATCCCCTAGAACGTCAGCTTGGCGGCTAGTTGGAAGGCGCGCGGGCCTCCGGAACCGAAGACTCCGCCTGCAGTGCTGACTGGCTTTCCAAAGGCGGAGGAGAGCGCGGGATTGGTGGCGTCAGGAACCAGAACGTTGAAGAAGCCGGAGTAGTTGGAGTTGCTCGATCCGAGGATATTGCTCTTGTTGAACAGGTTGAAGACCTCGCCGATGGCTTGCAGGTGGAAGCGCTCGCTGAGGTGGAACTCGCGCGCGAGACGCAGATCGAACGAATTGAAGGTGTCGTTGAAACGGGCGTTGGGAGAAACCATGGGGAAAGGCAGCATCAGGTTGCCGTTCAGCGCGCCCTGGGCGTTGATTTGGGTGAGAAAGGCATTGAGTTCGGCGCCGGTGCGGAACTGGCGGCCGCCGGCGTTGCGTCCGAGTTCGGGGACGCGACCGCCGCTGCCATCGCCCAGGAGGATATCCATGGGAACTCCGGAAGCGTAGGTCCACAAAGGCGAGAGACGGAAATGAAAAGGAAGATCGGCGGTGCCTTGCACGACCAGTCGATGACGCTGGTCGTTGGGCGCGGGGCCGTACTCGCGGTGCAGGTTCGTCGGGTCGACAGGGGGATAACCGAAAGGGATCTGATCGTAATTCGCGTAGTCCAGTGACTTGGAAAACGTGTAGGCGCTATGGAATTGGAAGTGTTGCGAAAGCCGATGGTCGAGGGTGAGCCAGAGGGCGTCGTAGTGCGTGTTGACGGTGGACTGGAGATCAGTGACGGTTATGGGGGCGGGATCGTTAACCGCGCCGATGGGCACACCGATAATGAAGTGCGTTCCCAAGTTATGGATGCCGTCCACTTTCAGAACCCAGTTTCTTGCAAACTCATATTGAACGCCCAAGTTGAACTGCTGGACCATGGGATTGCGCAGGTTGTTGTCGATGAGGTTGATGCCCTCGGCCGCGCCGCCGGCACCGGGAATGATGGGGCCGCTGAAAGGCGAGTCGGGATAGGTCGGCGTGACACCGGGGATGAAGTTTCCATTGGGATCGAGAATGTTGGCACTGCCGAGGCTTACGTTGATGGGCAGGGCGCGGCCGTCGAGTCCGCGCTCCAGCGAGTCAATTTCCAGCGTGACCCGGTCGTAGTAAATGCCGTAGCCGCCATGAACGCTGAAGCGTGAGTTCGCCGTGGCCCAGTTGAATCCGACACGCGGACCCCAGTTGTTGGCGGCCTTGTGGCGCGCTCCGTGAAGGAAAGGCAGCAGGATGGGATTGATCTGGTTGTAGTGACCCAGGTCATTCACGTCGGAGTCAATTTCATAGCGCAGTCCCAGGTTCAGAGTGAGCTGGGGATGGATGCGCCAGTCATCCTGAAAATAAGCAGCGGTGTGGTTGTTGTCTGCATTGGGAATAATCAAGGGAGTCTGAGGAATGCCACTGCGAATGGCGACAGCGAACAGAAGATCGCTATCGTTGATTACGCCGTCTCCGTTTCGATCTTGGTCAGCGAAGTTCTGGATGAACTCGATGGCTCCAGATTGGAAGACGCCCAGGTTGAAGTCGGCGCCAATGCGCTGAAATTCGCCGCCGAAGCTGAGATTGTGTTTGCCGCGAACCCAATCGATGCTGTCGTCCCACTGCGAGCGTTTCTGGCGGGTTTGTTGCGGCACGCGGTAGGAAGAGCCGTCGGCAATGCTGGGGAAGTCGAGTTCGGGCGCGGCGCCGATTGGATTGGTGTTGTTGATGAAGTTGTTGAAACTGTAGCTGGCGCGGTTGAGCAAGGTGGGGCTGATGACGCGCGTCCAGGAAGCTTGAAAAGCCTGGAAGTTATTGCCCAGGTTTTGCCGCTCGGAAGCGGAGCCGATGGGCTGGCCGGAGAGGAAACTGGCGCCGCCCGTCGAACTCAGGCGCTCAATCCCGTAGTGCAGCGAAAGAGAATCATGGTTGGAAATCTTCCAGTCGCCGCGAAGAGTCCCTATGGGATCGGTGAGGGGCTCCTGAGCAAAAGCAGTCGAGATGCTTCCTCCTCCGCCGGAGGGGTTGGGATTGCGGGTTCCCACCAGCACTCCGCCGAGTTCGTCGCGGTATTCGAAGGCTCCAAACCAAAAGGCTTTGTCTTTCACCAGCGGACCGCCTAGCGTAGCGGAGTACTGTTGCCTGCGGAATTGAGGCTCCTGTCCAGCAGGGGGTGGAACGCTCAATGTCGGATTTAACTGTGGCGTAGCGGCTTGCAGGCTCTTGTCACGCTCGTAGATGGACGCCGAGCCGTGGAGGGTGTTGGTACCGGACTTGGTGACGACGTTCACGACTGCGGAAGCAGAACGGCCCATTTCAGCGGAGAAGCGGTTGGTGGCGACCTGAAATTCCTGCACCGCGTCTTCGGGGACATTGAGCAGCATGCCGCCGACAACGTCGTCGTTGTCGTCCATGCCGTCGATGCTGACGTTGCCGCCACGGCCCAACTGTCCCGCGGACGAGATGACGACGGTTCCCTGCTTGGTGGGATCGAAGTTGGGAGCGATGGTGTTGCCCGGCGTCAGCAGCGCGAGTTCGAGAAAGTTGCGTCCGTTGAGGGGAAGATTGTCGATCTGCCCGGAGCTGACCACGCCGTCGACGACGGAGGAGACCGTATTGACCAGGGGCACACTGTCCGTGTCATCAATCACGATCACAGTGCGCTGCCCTTCTACGCTGAGACGGATGTTGAGGCTGGCTTGCTGTCCAACTTCCAGGTGAACCAGAGCTTCGTACTGGGCAAACCCAGCGGCGGCGACTTTCACCTGGTAGTCGCCGGGCGCAAGGTCGTTGATGGCAAATAGGCCCGAGTTGGTAGTCGCGGTGCTGCGCTGCAGGCCCGTGGCCTTCCGCATCGCTGTAATCTGCGCGCCGCGCACCATTGCGCTTTGCGGGTCGGAAACCTCACCGCGAATGACACCAGTGCCGAGTTCCTGCGCGGGACTCGCCGCTACGAACAGAAAAAGCACGGAGATTGTGAAGAGATGCCTGATCAAGATCCAGTTCAAGACCCGGTTCGCTACCGAGTATCCAATCATCCGCTGTTGCATTCGTCGCTCCTTAAGCGAACAGAAGGTGCAGGGCGCACTGCTACCACCGCACCCGGTTCCCGGTCCGCGAAATGCTCCGAGATTATTCTGATGAGCCCAGCCCACAGAACGAAAGGCAGCGACAAGTTAGCGGGAGTGACGGCGAAGCGCAATACTGCAAAACGGTTAGTTAGAGAAACACGAACTCAATTCGGGCTTAGCCTTAGGCGCATGTCGCGGGCGAGGTTGTCGATCATGCGGATTTTTTCTGCGGCGGGGGTGGGGACACCGGGGACGGCCATGGCTAGTTCGCAGGAGAGCAGCATTACCGTTAGCGACTCGCACATTTCGCTGCGAATCTGTTGCTCGACGGAGCGTCGGGCCTGGGTTTCTTCGCGCTTCCGGCGATGCAGGGCGGAGCGGACCTCGCGCATCAGTCGCTCCATGCCGCTGACGGCGAAGTTCAGGTAGACGGGAAAAGCCGTGCCCAGATGTTCGAGCACCTGATCGCTTTCGGCGGGCTCATTCTCTAGAAGGAATTGATCAATCACGACCGCGGAGTATTGCTGTTCGCGCAGGCGGGCCACGGCTTGCGAGAGGTTCTCAGCCCAGTGAGTTTCTTCCGCTGTCGCTTCTTTCAGAGTGGCGGCGCACTCTTGGCCGCGTGCCGACGGGGTTATGAGTAGGATCATGGTGTTTTTGTTGCACGCTGGGCACCATAGTTGCCGGCGATGACAGGGCCGGGGTTAGGGAGCGGTAGCGGATGTGGTGTTCCCGTTATGGAACGGTTGCGGTCCAAATTGAGTTTCCAAATGGAGCATTTTCAGGGCGCACATTCCGCGCCTGAAGGCGCGCTGGTCAATGCTGCACTTGCGGCACGCCTGAAGGAGTGCCCTGATACGAATCTTTCCCAGGCAGTGCGCGCTTAGGTTTGGGCTGCGTAGTCCTTTAGCTTGCGGTAGAGGGTTGTTTTGCCTATGCCTAGCAAGCGGGCGGCTTGCAGCTTGTCGCCGTTTAATTCTGCGATGGCGTTGAGGATGGTCTGTCGTTCCAACTCTGCCATGGGAACGATTCTGTTTTGGCTGTGTCCGTTGCCGTTACCGTTGGTCGGCGCCATGATTTGCGTCCCGGCTATGGCTGGGGGTAAGTCCGGGACATGGATCAAGGGGCCGCTGGTAAAGGCGCAGGTTCGCTCCAGACAGTTTTCGAGTTCGCGGACGTTGCCCGGCCAGTCATAGGCCAACATGACTTTGATGGCGTCATCGGTGAGGACCTTTTCCTGGGCCGAGGCGCGCGAGGTGCGCTCCATGAAGTGAGCGATGAGCAGAGGAATATCCTCACGACGTTCGCGTAGGGGAGGGATGCGCAGGCTTAGAACGTTGAGGCGAAAATACAGGTCGCGGCGGAAAGCGCCTTCGGTGACGGCCTGCTCCAGCACTCGGTTGGTGGCGGCGAGGATACGGACGTTGATGGGAATGCGGCGGGTGCTGCCGACTGGGCGAATCTCCTTCTCTTGAATGGCGCGCAGAAGCTTGGCCTGGAGGTCTACGGGGAGTTCGCCTACTTCATCTAGAAACACCGTTCCGCCTTCGGCGATTGCCAGCAGTCCGTCCTTGGCCTGATTTGCGCCGGTGAATGCGCCTTTGACGTAGCCGAAGAGTTCGCTCTCGATCAGCGTGGGCACGAGCGAGCCGCAGTCGACCGGGATGAACGGCTTGTCGTGGAACGGTCCCGAGTAATGAATGGAGCGCGCTACCATTTCCTTGCCGGTGCCGCTCTCGCCGAGAATCAGCACGGGGTGCGAACTGTTGGCGGCCTTGGCGATGATGCGATAGAGCTTCTCCATCTCCGGAGCGCGGCCGACGATGCCACCGTAGCCCTGCTTGGACTTGAGCTTCTCGCGCAGCATGCGGTTTTCGCTTTTGAGCTTGAGGTGGTTGGAGACGCGCTCGAGCAAGAGCTTGAGTTCATCGATGCTGAAAGGTTTGGTCACGTACTCGTACGCGCCATTCTTCATGGCCTGCACGGCCGACTGCACGGTGCCATAGCCGGTCACTACGATGACGAGAGCGTCGGGACGCTGGGACTTGATGTGGCGGAGAGCCTCGAGGCCGCCGGCGCCGGGCAAGCGGAGATCGAGCAGAACGGCATCGATGGATTGGTTTTGGAGCAAGCGGTAGGCATGTTCGGCGGAATCGGCGACATGGGCGATGAAACCGAGGGACAGGGCGACTTCGCGGCACGCGTCACGGATGGAGCGCTCGTCGTCGACGATGAGCAGGTTGAGGAAATTGGCGGCCATGATCTGAGGAGTGGCGATGGAGTGGGATACGGCGGCTGACGTCATAAGAGTGATTCCTTCTTGATTTCCTGAGATGGTGTTGTTGAGGGGGCCCTTGAATCTGAAGTTGGATCGGGAAGCACGCTGCCGGCTGGCTGAGGTGCCCGGGGGAGGAGGATCATCACGCGAGTGCCGTGGCCGGGTTCGCTTTCGAAGTGGATGAGTCCGCGATTGGTGGTGACGATGCTGCGGACCGTAGTCAATCCCAAGCCAGTGCCGTGGCCGGCGTTCTTGGTGGTAAAGAATGGCTCGAAGAGGCGTTGGCGGGTTTCGGCGTTCATGCCGTGACCGTTGTCGGCCACCACAAGAAGAACGCAAGGAAACGCAGACGGGCCGCTGGCCACCGAACCGGCAAGGGATTGTAACTTGCAGTTGCTGGTTTCGAGGGTAATCCGGCCGCCGTCGGGGAGGGCGTCCCGCGCATTAAGAACCAGGTTGAGGATGATCTGCTGAGCCTGCGCCTGGTCGATCTTAACGGCGCCCAAGTGCGGATCGAGATGCAGGTCGAGTGCGATGTTCTCGCCAATCAGGCGAGTCAGCAACGAGCGCATGCTTCCGGCAATTTCGTTCAGGCAGAGATGCTGCGCGGGCGCGGCCTGCGGCCGGGCGAAAACGAGCAACTGGCGCACTAAGCCGGAGGCTTGCACGATGGCGGAGCGGATCTCGTCGGCATACTGGCGGCGGCGGTCGCGGGCATCGAGGCTCGAGAGCAGCAGATCGCAGTACAGCATGACGCCGGTGAGCAAGTTGTTGAAATCATGGACCACACCGCCGGTCAGGCGGCCGACGGCCTCCCATCTCTGGGTTTGAAGCGGAATTTCCTCCGCAGGGGCAATGTCGCTGCTTCGTTGAACGGTACCCTGATGGACATAGTTCTGATGAACAGAGTTCTGAAGAACCATGAGCAGCGCGTGGTCGGGCTCTCCGGCGCAACCGGGCTGTCGCCATGCGGTCCACTTGGCGCTGGTCTGGCCGCGGCCCGCGCCTGGGGCTTCTATATCGATGCTGTCACGCTGGGAATTGAGGAGGTCGCGTAGCAGCAGGTCAGTTTTGTCGCGGTCTTGCGGGCGAACCAATTCGCAGAGCCGCAACCTGCGCCGGCTGGCGACGCCACGATCGAGAGTGCGCTCGAAGGCCGAATTCATGTCGACAATCACGCCTTGCGGGTTGCAGCGGGCTACGGCGATGGGAGCGTGTTCGAAGGCGGCACGGAAAGTCGTGCCTGGGCTCGCACCCGCTGGGGAATCTGACGACGGAAATGGGGTTGCGGTATTCATACTGATACTGTCGCGCGGGACGATTCCCAGAAGGAAGCGCGCGATGGCGATCCGATACCTTGGTGTTCCCAAAACGGGAGCGATGAGTCGGCGTTGCCTTCCTTTCCGATTTCGATCCCACTATAGGAGGATCGATCCGGCGCTGCGAAGGACATCCGTCACTCAAAATCAGGAAAGGCCTGTGGAAAACTCGGTAAGGGATTATTTTTCTACCGGATGGAGGGAAATAAAAAGCAGTCAAAGAGGTCGGAGAAGGCCTGGCGCAGCGGGATCCAAGGCGTTTATTGGGTATTTGAGCTGAGGGACTGGCGGTCGGCCATTGACTTTGGTTCGTTGAGGGTCACCGGAGAGGTCAAGCGGAAAGTGAGACGTCGTCCTTTCTGCACTCGAACGCCGTCAGACGGTTGCATGGTTGCCCGGGCAAACAGGCTCGAGGTCTGAAGGGGGAGTGGCCGGCCTTCGACGGTGAGCGCGCTTAACTTCAGTTGGAAGTAGCCTGAACCTGCTTGCGAACGCACGGACTCGACGTGTCCGGTGGCGACCGTGCCACGCTCGATGAGCGGATCGCCATCGACGGTCAGGGGTGCGGCAACCGAGGCCGTGAATGTGTCGCCGTCACGAACCTCGGCAGCGGAAAGTGAGTTTTGCAGTTGCACGGTGAGCAGAGTTCCGGAGGGCAAAGTATGCGCGCGCGAGTTGAAGGGCACCGTGCCAGCAGGTTTCGGGTCGGGCGAGACTGCGGGATGCACACCTTCCGCGGCTGAGGGTTGATCAGCGGTTGGGTGGAATGGAAGCTTCTGCTCACTGACCGCCGAGGCTGCGCCGCTCGGGTGCGAAGGTTGGGAGCGAGCACAGCTTTGAATCAGGCCAAGGCTCATGCCGAGAGCGAGCGAAACCACTCCGAAGACGGGCCGGGATTGCAGTAATCGCATCATCTCATGTATGGTGGCGCGACTTTCTCGTCTGTCATAGTGGCAAATGGAGTACCAGATCGGAGTTAACAGAATCAATCAGATGCGGAGGACCTGGGCAAGCATCCGTGTAGAAGTTGCATGATTGAGGGCTGTCCCAGGTGTGAGCGGTGATAGAGTGCAAGGCCAATCCATGATTTTTCTCGAAACCGAACGGCTGCTCTTCAGGACCCACGAGGCTAAAGACGAAGGCGATTTGTCTGATGTCGTCGAAGGGCTTAACCACAGGGGGTCACCCTTCTGCTGCGCTCAGGGCAGGCTCAGGTTCACGGGCAAAGGCAACGGAGGGCCTGCCGCAAAATAAATCGCGGAGAGCGTTATCGCTCTCCGCGATGAGTTTGGCAAAGCGCCCGCTAATTGGATCCGCCAGCGTTGGCGCTCTGCGGTTCGTTTTCCGGCTGCGCGATCACACCATCAAACGGAGTGGCGGCGACATAGCGGCCGTGCACCACGCTGATGCGGCGGAGGGGGTAGCCGGAATCCGGCCCACGCTGCCAGGTGCTGCCGCCGTCGCTGCTCTCGAAAATGACGCCGGTCAGGCCGCTGGTCGCGAGCAAGCGTTTGTGGCTGCCGTCGTAGGTCACGGATGTGATGTCCTTGTCCGGCAAACCCGCCACCACGTGTTTCCAGCTCTGGCCGGAATCCGCGCTGCGGAAGGCGCCTTCGCGGGTGGCCACAAAGATCTGGCCGTCGGGCGTGACGGTCACGCCGCGAACGTTAATGGGATAGGAGGCCAGCGCGGCAGGCTCCCAGGCCGCTCCCGCGTTCTTAGAAACCAGTACGCTGGAGCGCGTCGCGGCGACTACAAGGCCCTCGCGAGCCTGCACCGAAACGAAATCCTGTTGACCTGCGATGGGGCCGCCCATCCAGACCTTGCCTTGATCCTTGCTGGTAAAGAGTCCGGCGGAAGTCGCTGCAAACCAGCGGCTCGATGCCACGTCGGTATCGCTGACGCGGCCTTCGAGCACGGAGCGGGTGCTGGAGGTCGAAGCCACAGTCTTGGTCTTGCCCGTCTTCAACTTCACCGTGCGCGAGACCGTCTTCTCCAGTACTACGTTGTTGATGGGATGCCAGGTTGCGCTGCCCGGGGCCAGTTCGAAGACACCCTTGTTGGTTCCGGCCACCAGCGTTCCGTTGCTGGATTGCTTTAGCGTGAAAACGTCGCGCCCGTCGAGACCTGAGCTTTTTTGCTGCCAGCTTTGTCCACCGTCATGAGAGGAGAACACGCCGCCGAACTCACGATCGTTGACCACACCGATGTAAAGGGTGTTCGATTCCTTGTTGTCGGGCAGGATGGCGCTGACGTAACGGTGAGTGTATCCATGGTTGGCCGTGGTAAAGGTAGTCGCGGAGTCGTCGCTGGCCAGCACACCGCTGCGATCGGTCGCGAGCAGCACGCGCTGCGAGTTACGCGGATCGATGAGCACATCGTTTACCACCACTTCAGGATTGCTCACGCGCTTCCAGGTCTTGCCCTCGTCGACGCTCTTCCACAGACCCTCGGTGGTTCCGGCATAGACCACCGCCGGATTGCTCGGATCCTGCTTCAAGACGCGGGTGCGGCGGGCTGTGAAAGGAATGCCCTGAATCTTCTGGAACTGATCGCCGGCACTGGTGCTCTTATAGATTCCGGAGCAGGCGCTGGCGAAAACTTCCGAAGGATTCGCCGAACTGACAATGATGGAGAAAACGTCGGAATCGTCGATCATGCCCTTGTTGATGTGCTGCCAACTGGCGCCGCCATCGCTGGTTTTCCACGCCAGGTGCCAGGTGCCGGCATAGATGACGTTGGGATCCTTGGGATCGACTGCGATGGACTCGATGTTCTTGACGCCCGCGTCAGAAATGTGTTCCCAATGATTTCCGCCGTCGCGGCTGCGGTACACGCCATCCAGGGCGCCCGCTACTACAATCTTGGGGTCGGAAGGCGAGAGTGCCATGGCGCGCACTGACTTGCCACGCATCGCGGGCAGAGGTTCCCACTCTTTTCCGCCGTTATGGGTGCGGAAAATGTCACCCGCACTCTGATCCTGCACGCTCCACGCGGAAACGAAAATAGTCTTGGAGTTCTTCGGGTCGATGGCGATGTGGTCGAGCACGTAATCGTCGCCGCTTCCCAATTTGGCAAAGCGCGACCAGTTATGACCGCCATCCTCGGAGACGAAAATCACGCCCGTGCTGGTGCCCAGGAAAACCCGGTTCGGGTCGTGCGGATCGTAGGCCAGGCTGCGGACATCGCCTCCATCCGGACCGAGAACGGCCCATTGATGGCTTGCCGCGCCAGCCCAACATATCGAACATAACATCAACACTGTCAGCAGTTTAAGCCCAGTCGATTTCATAATAGTCTGGTCCCCAAGCCGAGAGAATCGGTTTCGCTCCAAGCCTGACAGGGTAGGCCCGCCTCAGCAAGGTTACTGAAGGACACATCAAAAAACGGGCCGGTCGACATCGCCGACCGGCCCTTAGTGACTCCGCTGCCGAAGTCATTTTGCCTTCTTGGCAGCCGCTTTCTTCTTGGCTGCCGGCTTAGGATGATCCGGAACCGCCGGGACTTTGGCCTCGTTCACGGATTCGGTGCCGGTCGAGTCGAAGGTCGCGCCCGGAGGCACGATCCAATACTCGGCCGTCTTGGCGCCACCGCTGCCGGTGCGCACTTCGATACGGCTGGCGTCGATTCGCTGCTGCGCCTCGCCCTGGGTCAGATAAAACTTGGAATCGACGGCACGTTCCGCCGCCAGATTCTTGCGTTTTTCCGCCGGCTCGGCATTCCCGACAATTACCAGTTTGTTGTCAGGATTCTGCTGCAGGTTCTTGGCAACATCATCCAGGATGGCCTTGCAGGTATTGTCGACGCGCCAGGGCTTCTTCTCGTTGGGGAAGTCACACTGGCTGAGTTTGGCCGCCTTGGGCGGAGGTGGCGGCGGATTCTCCACCGTTACCTGGGTTGTCGCATCGCCGGTGAGACCGCGCGAGTCGGTGCAGGTAGCGCCGATTCTGATGGTGCCGGGAGATGCGCCAGTGGTGTCCAGGGTTGCCGAACTGCCACTGCCCGAAATAGTTCCGCTGATCGCCGTCCAGTTCGCGACCGAAACGGGAACTCCATCCGGACTGGTGCAGCTGCACGTTACCGCTACACTGGCCCCTGCCAGCACGCTCGACGGACTGGCGGAGCAGGTCATGGTGGGCGGGTTCTTCGGCGGCAGCGGCTTCACGGTATAGCTGGCCGAGCAGCTCGCCTCGTTGTTCTTCTTTTCTTTGGCATCGGTCACATGAGCCGTGACCGTATAGCTGCCGGCGGCCAGGCCGTTGGTATCGATCTGCGCGGTCGCTCCTTTGCCCGAAAGCGAACCTCCGTTGCCGCTCCAGGCGTAGGTGACTGTGTGCTTGGGGTTGAAGTTGCTCGCGGTGACGGTGGCGGTGACGGGCTCGCCTACCATTACTTCAGTGGGCTGCACGGAGCAACTGGCGGCCGGGGTTACCGGCTCCGCTCCACCCCAACTGTATACCAAGCCGGTTCGCAGGCGGGCGCCTTCGAACGACGGGCGGCGCAGATTCGGAAATTCCGGAGCCGCAAAACCGGCGAAGTTGTGATGGGCATAGACGTAATCGGCTTCAAACAGTCGAACTGCCCACCCCTTGTAGAAGGGCAAGTCCATTCCTCCGCCCAAGATGGCTCCAATTCCATCGCTTGGGTTTAGACCGCTGACGTTCACACGGTTATAACTAACGAGCGCATGCACAAAGAAATCCACATCTTCCCTGCGCACGATGAAGCGCGGTCCGACCGATATTGTGGTTTCGTAATTGTCGCTACCCCAGTTATGACCGAAGTCGAATTCCGCCCCCCAATGCCGATCGAAATTGTAAGTGAAGGCAGTGCCGAATCCTTTCGGCATGTCCGGCACATTGAAGGGGAGGGGATTGTTGGGATCGCCGAAGGCCAAGGGAACCGTGCCACCCGGATGCAGCCATTGATATCCCACAAAGACATCATATTTTGGATTCAAGTCGCTCTGCGCCAGCGCAGGACTCGAGATGACTGTTACAGCCACAGCGATTAACAAGCCGACTGCTACCCGGCCCTTCCGCAGTTTGTAACGAAGTGACATTCCGTCCTCCAATGTTTCGCGCGCTGTGCCTGCGCTTGGATGCGCCCGGCCACGCTGAAAATACAACGCGGGATTATGAGCTTGAACTTGTTGCATTTTGTGAAGTCGCAATTCTAACCCACGGCAATCTTAAAGCGAAAGGCTGATTTTCAAGAATTGCATTGTCTGCCGGATTTCGGGATTGGTTTCGTCTCAAATTGACATCACAAACAATTGAGGAGATCTCCCCGCCGCCGCGGGCTGCCCCTAAATAGACATGGATGGCCTCCAGACCTTGCCCCATGGGAAGCTGCCGCGTATGGTTGTAGTCTCGGGTACCAGCGAGGAGTGGGTAAGTGGGTAGAAGGAAACCAATGGGGCAGCGGGCAAAGACCAAGGGATGATGAGCCGCGAAAAGGTATTAATCGTAGAGGACGAAGAGAACGAGCGCACCGGCCTGGCCGAGTTAGTTTCCTCGTGGGGATATCGGGCCGAAACCGCCCGCGATGGAGTGGAAGGCCTGGAGAAAGCGGCGCAATGGACTCCGTCCATCGTCGTGACCGACCTCAAGATGCCGCGCATGGGAGGCATCGAACTGCTTGAACGATTGGGGGAGCAGTCGCAGGCCATGGCGGTAATTCTGGTGACCGCGCAAGGCACCATCGACAGCGCCGTGCAAGCCATGCGCATGGGAGCGTATGACTACATCACCAAACCCATCGACACCAACCGCCTGCGCACCATGCTGCAAAACGCATCGGTGCTGTTGGGAACCCGGGTTGAACTGGAGAGCGCCCGGCGCAAGCTGCGGGATTCCGGCTCCCTGGGCCAACTGAAGGGAGCATCGCGGAAGATGCAGGAGATTTTCCGGCTCATCGAGTTGGTTGCGCCCAGCACGGCGTCGGTGCTGATAACCGGAGCCAGCGGCACGGGCAAGGAACTGGTGGCACGGACGATCCATCAGCTGAGCCCCCGCCGCGAACGGCCTTTCGTCGCCATCAACTGCGCGGCCATCCCCGAAACATTGATCGAAAGCGAAATCTTCGGTCACGAAAAGGGCGCCTTCACCGGAGCGCTGGAACGGCGCACCGGCTGCTTCGAGCTGGCCGAAGGGGGAACGATCCTGCTCGACGAGATTGGCGAAATGCCGGTGGGAACCCAGGCTAAGCTGCTGCGGGTACTTGAAGACCACAAGCTGCGCCGCCTGGGCAGCAAAGTGGAGACTGCCGTGGACGTGCGGGTGCTCGCTGCCACCAATAAAGTTCCCGACGAGGCCGTCGCCAGCGGTCAACTGCGCAACGATCTCTACTACCGGCTCAACGTCTTCAACATCCACATGCCTCCGCTGCGGGAACACAAGGAAGATATAGGCGATCTGGTCCAGCTTCTTCTGGCGGAAATGAGCGCCAAGCATGCCCGCAAAGTTGCCGCGGTGAGCGAAGCGGTGCTCAATCAGTTCAACAATTATTCCTGGCCGGGAAACGTCCGCGAGCTGCGCAACACCATTGAACGCGCGGTGATTGTCTGCGACAGCGGCATGATCGAGACCAAACATCTTCCTCCCGGATTCGGCCACGCGCCCGTGCGCACGGCCGCGAATGACCCGGATGCCGTGCGTCTGGGCGTGGGCACCACGGTCGGTGAGGCGGAAAAAATGCTCATCCTCAAGACGCTGGAGTCCACCAGCAATAACAAGACGAAAGCCGCGGAAATCCTCGGCATCAGCTTGAAAACCCTGCATAATAAGCTTAAGGAGTACGGCAGCAACGCCGCGGATGTGGCCCCCGAGCAGGAGGAAATGCAGTGAGCAGTGACCAGTGGTCAGCGGTCAGCGGTCCGTGGCCAGCGGTTACCACCGGTCAGTGATCAGTACCGCCTCGCTGCTCTGACTGACCACTAGCCACTGGCCACTGACCACTGCTTATGCGACGCAAAGCCATCATCGTGGCCGGCATCACCTTCATGGTGACCGTGATGGTGACTGCGTTCTCCTATCTCTACATTTCCCAGCTTCTTCGTCAGCGCATCACCAACACCTATGAAAGCGCGAGCCGCCTGACCCAGCAACTGGCTTACTTCGTCGAAAATGATCTGCCGGATTTGAGCAGCACGCGCATCGACACCGATGACCCCGCGGCAGTGCGGCGCGCCCTTGTCGAGTATCTGCCGATGGACACCAACCTTTTGAACAATCTGGAATCCGAGGTCGCGCTTTGGCCCTTCATCTACGATGCTTCGGTGGTGGATGCAAACGGCAAAGCACTGCTCCATACCAATCCCCAACTGGTGGGGAAGCAGGTCGCCCAGCGTCCGAATTTTCGCGCGGTCACGTCGGCTCGCTTCCGGGAGCAACTTCGCCTGGTATACAGCCCAGCCACGGTCTACGACGTCAGCTTCCCGTTGCAACTGAACGGAGCGCCTTTCGGCACCATCCATGTCGGTGTTTCCACGGTCTTCCTCCAGAGTGAAATCACACCGCGCCTTCTACACGCTGTTTACTTTGCAATTGCGTCGATCTTCGCCTCTCTTCTACTCGCGGCCGGCGTGTCCAATGTCGCTCTCGGACCGCTCAAGCAAATTAGCCGCAGCCTGGATAGCGTCAGCTCAGACTCAACGGGATCTCTCTCCGGAGGCGAGTCGGAATATGACGAACTGGGACTGGTCACGCTGAAGATTGCCAACATCGGCCGGCAGATGCGCGACAGCCGGGAGATTTTTTCCGCCCTGAAGGACAACGTTGACCAGCTCATGTCGAAGCTGCAGGATGGCTTGATGCTGTTCACGCGAGATTCCCGCGTGGTGCTGGTGAGCGCCCCGGTCGAGCGCTTCCTGGGCCGGCCACGCGCAGAACTGCTGGGCAGGACGGCCGGGGACATTTTCTCCCACGATTCTTCTCTGGGCGCTCTCCTGCTCGATGCTTTCGAGCACAAGCGTCCGCTGCTGCAACGTGAGTCAGTCGCTGCCGCGGGCAGGCGCGTCCAGCTCTCTTTGGATTTTTTGCAGGAGAAGAGCACTCAAATCGGCGCGCTGTTGATCATGCGCGACGCCGAATCCGTCCGGCGCATTGGAGATGAGATCGAGATGTCCCGACGCCTCTCGGCCAGCGGTCGTGTGACCGGCGGCGTCGCCCACGAGGTGAAGAATCCCATTAACGCGATTGTGCTCCACCTGCAGCTCTTGCAGAACAAGCTTTCGCAACTGGACCCCGATACACGGCGCCACATGGACATCATCGGCAGCGAAATTCATCGGCTTGACCGGGTGGTGCAAACTCTGGTGGACTTCATGCGGGCTCGCGAGCTTCACCTGGAGGAAGTGGACCTGCGGCGCGTGCTCGAGGATGTGTCAATGCTCGCCGCTCCGGACGCGGAACAACATAGCGTCACCATCAAACGCGACCTGCCCGGCGAACCGCTGCCCATCAAGGCCGATCTCGATTTCATCAAGCAGGCCCTGCTCAACGTGGTACTTAATGGAATCCAGGCCATGCCTAAGGGTGGGCCGCTCACGATCTCGGCGCGCCGCGACGAAGATGCGGTGGTCGCCGAAGTCCGCGATCAAGGCATCGGCATTGCCCAGGATGTGCAAGACAAGATCTTCGAGCTTTACTTCACCACCAGGAAGGAAGGCAACGGCATCGGCCTGGCGCAGACTTACCAGATTGTGCAGTGGCACTATGGCTCCGTGGAATTTGAATCGAAGGAAGGAGCGGGGACGACATTCCGCTTTCGCCTTCCCCTGGCTGCCTCAAGCCTTACGTCGAAGGGCGGGGCCGGTTCCAGCGTCGAATCCGCGATATCTAATCCTACGACTTGATCTCCACTGCGACTCGTTTTTGCTTTGACTCATTTCTGCTTTGACTCGTTTCTGCTTTGACTCTGTGAGGCGTAAAATTTGGACAGCTTTGCTGCGCAACATGGATCATGGATGACGAAGATGACGATGGCCGCAATCCTCGCCGTTTGTTTTCTAAGCGTTCAAAACGCGGGATGTGCAACAACCGCACAGTCCCCTGACAAACAACCGCCGGCGGTGATGGCTGCGACCTTGTCCACGTCCGAAGGCCAGGCCAGCAGCTCATCGCAGACGCCACCCGCCGCCCAAGCTCCGTCCGCTTCCACGCCGGAGTCTGCGAATCAACCCAAGCCCGCCCCGAAACCTCATGATCGAAAAAAAAAGAGCACGCCAAATTGCCTGACCGCGGCACCGGCGGCAAACTCCGCGCAACAGCCTGCCTCCGCGACGCCCTGTCCGCCTCCCAAGAAAGTTGTCCGCCACGGAGGGTCCAACGAGCCCGGGGTCCAAATTACCGGGGGCACGACTGCAGAACAATCCTTGCACCAACGCTCCACCGACCAACTCAGACTGGCGACTGAAGAAAACCTGAAGAAGATCGAGGGACGCCAGCTCAGTCCCAGCCAGCAGGAGATGAAGAATCAGATCAACCAATTCATGGAGCAGTCAAAGACCGCCGTCGCCGCCGGGGACCTCGACCGCGCCCACAATCTTGCCACGAAAGCTCACTTGCTGTCGGACGAGTTGGTTAAACCCTGAACAGGCACCCAACGAACCTCAACTGGTGGATCGCCTTACAGCAGCTATCCGATTCGGAAGGCTAGGCACCGCACCAAGGGGGCAATTCATCAAGACACATATCTAATTGTGAACAATTGAAAAGCAGTTGAGACGTTCCGCTTTGGAGAGGTTGGCCTCGGAACCGGCCCGACCCACATACAGATCGCAGGATTTGAGGGTGAGTCTTGCTCCTTTTACGCTTACCTCGTGTTTACCGATAGTAGTTTCGGCGTCACAGTACGCGTTGTTCCCCTCGGGGTTTGCCGGAATGGAGCAGCCGAACGATCCGTCGACGTAGAAGCCGACAGCTTTCGCGGAATCGTTGAAGAACCGAACGTGAGGCTTCGGCGCATCCTGCGCTGCCGCGAGGGAGCCGTAGACCAGCCAGACAGCGAACGGGGCGAGCAACCTCATGCGAACCACCCCCTAGCGTTCGGATTGAGAGGCATTATTTCCTCCATTGCAATTTTAGACGCCCATCACTTCCCTTTCGCTCGCGCCGCATTCACTTTAGTTAGCAGATCCTGGGTCATCGCTTGCACCGGACCGGAAATCTTCACCCCTTCCGTCAGCACCTCGCGGGCTTCATTTACCCGGTTCAGTTTGGCGTAGGCAAAACCCAGACGATAAAGGGCGATTGCGTATTGCTGCTCATCCTGGCCTTTGAGCAGGCCCACCGCTGACTTCAACTCGGGAATCGCCGCCGGGGTCTTGTCTTGCTTCATGTAGGCATAACCCAGAGTCGAGTGCGCCATTCCCGCCGAGAGTTTGCGCGACTTGTCGGCATCCGGTTCATCTGCCTTGGCGACCGCAATCGCTTTCTGGGAGTAAGTAACCGCCTTGCCCACGCTCCCCGGCTGCGCGCTGTCAACGTGCGTTCCCGCCAGCAGCAGCAAGGCGGGCAGTGAGTTGGGATTCGCGGCCAGCACTTTTTCTCCATAGGCGAACAGCCGCGCCTGATCGTTCAACTGGCCCGGCCCCAGCGTATACATGGCGTAGCTCGAAACCTGATCTTGAAACTTCGAGTCCGGAAACGCGGCCGAGTATTTTTCGATCTCCGCCATCCGGCGCTTGGCGTCGTTCTCGCCGGCAATCACATTGAATCCCGCCGACTCGAGAAAATCGCAGTTGGTCTGGGCCGTGCTCTTCTCTTCCGCCACCTGATGGTTGAAAGCTTCATCGCTCATGTCTTGCGGCTTGGCTTGCTTGCCGATGGAATTGCAAACGGCGCCGCCCTTGGCTGCATAGTCCATCAACTTCGTATTGTCTTTCGCCTGCTGCGAGATGCTGGCCTGCGAGACAAGGATATCGAGGTTCCGAGGAGCCCCGGCCAGCGCCTTGTCTCCATAATCAAGCGCCTTGTTCAAGTCGCCGGAGGCCTGGTAAGCCTGCGAAATCTGCCAGTTCCCATAAGCCACGGCCGCCGGATTTGACGCGTACTTCTGCACGAAGGCCTCATACATGGGGGGCTTTTTTGCCGCGTCCTGCTCGTTCGCTATTTCCTGCAAGTCATGATCTTCGGGCGTGCCCGCGGGTATCATGATCCTGTCCGCCTGGGCCTTGGCCCGCACTGCGAGAAATAGAAAACACAGGGAAACGACAGCCGACACGACCGACCTCGCGTAGCTCCTCACAGATCACCTCCACCGTAACGCGCAAAAAGATGCCGACTTCCAACAGCAGCGAATCGTAGCGCCGAATGCGGTTGGAAGCAAGAAGAACCAGTGGTCAGCGGTCAGTGGTCGGTGGTCAGAAGGAAAGCGTCGCGACACGAAAAGAATTGACTGACTACTGATCACAGACAATCACAGACCACTGACCACCGCCTTATCAGCTAAATTAGGAAGATGCGCGCCATCCTGGCCCAGCGTCCGCTGCGTTTCGTCTTTGCCGCCAACGTGATCTCCATGTTGGGCAGCGGGATGAACTCTGCTGCGGTCGCGTGGTACATTCTGCAGGCCACGCATTCGGAGATGGCGCTCGGCACCTTCGCCGTTCTGCAGACCATTCCCGCCATGCTCATGCTGCCCTTCACCGGGGTCATTATTGATCGCGAAGACCGGCGGCTCCTAGTCATGTGGCTCGATGCTCTGCGCGCCGTGATCATCGTGACTGTGGCGATTCTCGCCTTTCAGCACCGCGTGCAGGTCTGGCAACTCTATCTGATGAACACCCTCGTGGCCGCCGGCTTCTGGATGTTTTGGCCGACCATCACCGCGCTCATCCAGGAACTCACGCCCGAAGGACAATTCGTGCAGTCGAATACTTTTCTTCTGGCCGGGGTGCAGGGAGGATGGCTCATCGCCGGCTCGCTCGTCGGATTCACGTACAACCACATCGGTCTCGGCGGCGTGCTCTTGATCGACGTTTCCACTTACGTAGTCTCGTTCCTGTGCTACTTCGCCGTGCGTAAAGGACGCCACGTCGTGCTGCGCCCCGAAGAGTTGCGCGCAGATATCCTGGCCGCAGAATCCCAGTTCGAGCGCTTCTGGCGGGAGATGCGTGAGGGCCTGCACTTTCTGCGCGACCATCGCGCGGTCGTGCTGCTCGGCATTAGTTGGGCGCTGTTCCTCGGCGCCATGATCACCGGAGTCGTCGTCACTCCATCGCTGAGCGAGCGCGTTTTTCACGCTGGCGCCGTCGGCTACGGGTGGCTCAATGCAGGATGGGGCACCGGCGCTTTTCTCAGCGTGTTATACGCCCCAGCCGTGATCGCGGGCCTGGGCGGACGCCGCTCGGTTGCTTTTTCTATGGCGCTGCTGGCTGCGTGCGTGGTTTGCGCTCCGGTCTCGCACTGGCTGGCCGCCGCCATACTGCTGTACGTGGTCATGGGGTCGGCGCGCGGAGTCGGAGGCATTGCCATGAACACCAGCCTCATGGAGATGGTCCCGAAACATCTGATGGGACGCGTGCAAAACGCATTCTACTTTTTCGGCACGTTCCTGCAACTGGTGCTGGCCGTCGCCGTTGGTGCGGTCGCCCACAAAGTCAGCCTGGTGGCAGCGTTCGCGATTCTCGCCTGCGTTTATGGGCTGGCGTTTGTGGCAGCCAGTTGGCCGACGGGAGTGGGAGCGGCAATCGAGGAGGCGGGAGTGGAGTTAAGTCAGAAGTAAGAAGTCAGAAGTAAGAAGTAAGAAGTAAGAAGTCAGAATGCAGAAGTAAGAGCCCAAGAGCCCATCGCACACTTTCTTACTTCTGCATTCTGACTTCTGCCTTCTGACTTCTGCCTTTTCCTGCCACCTGATATCCTTTCCCATTCCAAGGAGCACGCATGTCCACTGACCTGCAGGGCCGCAACGCCGTCGTTTTCGGAGTCGCCAACAAGCGCTCGATCGCCTGGTCCATCGCTCAGGGACTGCACGCCGCCGGCATGAAGCTCGCCATCACCTACCAGAACGAGCGCCTGGAACAGGAAGCGAAGGATCTCATCCTCTCGTTGCCTGGCGCCGAAGCCTACATGTGCGACGTTAGCAAGGACGAAGAAATCGACCGCCTCTTCGCTACGCTCAAAGAGCGCCACGGCAAGCTGCACGCGCTGGTGCATTCGGTAGCGTACGCACCAGGCGACGAACTCAAGGGAGACTTTATCAACACCACGCGCGACGGATTTCGCGTCGCGATGGATGTAAGCGTGTATTCGCTGGTCGCGGTCGTGCGTGCCGCCGCACCGCTCATGGAGGACGGCGGTTCCATCATCACGATGACTTACTACGCGTCGGAGAAAGTTGTCCCGCGCTACAACGTGATGGCCGTGGCCAAGGCCGGACTCGAATGCACCGTGCGCTATCTCGCCTACGAGTTGGGCAAGAAAAAGATTCGCGTGAACGCAATCTCCGCCGGCCCTATCAAAACCCTCGCCGCCCGCGGCATCTCGGGTCTCAGCGATATGCTGAAATCGCATGCCGAGCGCGCCCCACTCGGCCGCAACGTTGAGGTGAGCGAAGTGGGATCGACGGGAGTATTTCTGGCTTCTGACGCGAGCAGCGGAATTACCGGCGAAGTGATTTATGTGGATTCCGGGTATAACATCATGGGATTCTGAAGTAGGGGCCATGAAGCTCACTGAGGTTCGGCGATGAAGCCAAATCGCAATTTCCACTCAATCGTGCTGGCGGTTGCCTTAGCTTGCGCCGGAGCGTGTGTCGCCCAAACTCCCGCCGAACGCATGGCCCAGGTTGTGCAGCCCTACTCCGATGCGCAGGTGTTCATGGGCAGCGTATTGGCGGCGAAACATGGCAAGGTCATCTTCAGCAAAGGTTATGGCATGGCCAACCTGGAGTGGAACATTCCGAATTCGCCCACGACCAGATTCAATATCGCCTCGATGACCAAGCAATTCACTGCCGCCTCGATTCTGCTGCTCGAAGACCGCGGAAAACTGAAGACCGGCGATCCGATCAGGAGATACCTCCCCGAAGCACCGGCTTCGTGGGACAAGATCACAATCTATAACCTGCTGACGCATACCTCCGGAATCTCCGACGATGCCGCAACCTACGTGCCGGGCACACCGGACAAGTTGATCTTCCACGACAAGCCACTGAACTTTCAGCCGGGAGAGCAGTGGTCGTACGTCAACATGGGCTTCCTCACGCTTGGGTATCTGGTGGAAAAACTGAGCGGACAAACCTATGCCGATTTCGTTCACGACAATATTTTTAAGCCGCTGGGCATGAATGATTCGGGGATGACCTCAAACGTGGATATCATCCCGCACCGCGCGGCCGGCTATTGGCCGGGCGACAACGGGATTGAAAATGCTGAGCGCCCTGACCCGAGGATCGGTTTCGCGGCTGGATCCCTCTACTCGACAACCGAGGATCTGCTTCGCTGGGAAGAAGGACTGTTTGGCGGCAAGCTGTTGTCACCCGCCGCGCTGCGCAAACTGACCACGCCCTTCCGGAACGACTATGCCTCCGGCTTGTTTGCCAAAAGAGTCAACGGCCACCTGATGATTGAACACAACGGCGACAATATCGGTTTCAACGCCGATATGGCTTATTACCCCGAAGAAGGCCTGGCCGTCATCGTCCTGGCAAATCTGAATGGCCTGGTCATGGGCAAGATTGCGACAGCTCTTGCGGCGGTCGCCTTTGGAGAACCCGTGCCGCCTCCATCCCTGCACAGGGAAATCGCGGTGCCCACGACAGTTCTTGAAAAATACGTCGGAACCTACCAGTTCTCCGATGGCCCAACCGAGATAGGGATCGAGAACGGTCATCTTATTGCGCGGTTCACAAGCGGCCAGACGATGGTGTTTTTTCCTGAGGCGGAAACTAAGTTCTTTACGAAGGCCTGGGACATTCAGCTTGAGTTCTCGCAGAACGATAAGGGCGAGTTCAAGTTTCTGCTGTGGCGACAGAACGGCAATGAGGATCGCGGGACGATGAACTGATCACGCTGAGGAGGCGCTACTGCATCAAGAACGAAGGTCGGCTCGACGGGAGTGTTCCTCGCCTCTGACGCCCGCAGCGGCATCCCGGCGAAGTCATCTATGTGGATTGCGGGTATAACATCATGGAGTTCTGAAACCAGTTCTCAGTTCTCGGTTCTCAGTTCTCAGTAAGAGCTCTGGCAATGTTCTACCCTGTGAACCTCTGTGTCCCCGTGTTAAAGATCTTGGCAGGCGCTGCTAACTGACGATTGTGATCCGCCGCCCGCTCTCCCCATCCCGCTCCAACGCAATCTCGACATCCCGCTCCCTCTGCAGCCGCGGAAATTTCTCTCCCCACTCAATCAGCAAAACGCTGCCCTCGGACCGCAGATCGTCCAGTCCCAGTGTCTCCAGTTCCCGCGGCGTATCCACGCGGTAAAGATCAATGTGATAAAGATTGGCCCTCGGCCCGCGATACTCATGTACCAGCGTAAACGTCGGACTGGTTACGTCTTCCTCCTCCGCCGCCCCGAACCCGGCGGCGATTCCCTTTACCAGCGTCGTTTTTCCCGCACCCAGTTCGCCACGCAGCAGCACCAGTTTCGGCGGCGCCAGCAACTCCGCCAGCGTCCGTCCGAAGGCGATCGTCTCCTCTGGCGAATGTGTGGTGATCTCTCGCGTCATTTCCCAACCGGTCGCAGCCACGTTGCGCACAAACCACGACCAGTATAGCGAGAGCGGACTAGATCGTCCCCGGCACGCTGTAGGCGACCGACTTGAGCCCCAGCAGGTCGCGATCCGTCACGTGGTCGAGCGATGTCCGCAGGCGGTGATGGTCGTCGTCTTCCAGCGCGACGAAGCGGAACGGTTGCAGCACTCCGTCCGTCGTCTTCCGCATCGGAGTCAGAATCTCGGCCATACCGTGCACCGGCCCCGAGTGGGTTTGAAATGCAACTTCGACGAAGGAGCCGTTCCCCAGCGAATGCGGCAGTTGCAGCAGCCCGCCAGTGACCGAAATAGTTTGAAGTTTAGCTTTAGCGTGCCGGCCATTTTCCAAGCGAATCGCAGCCAGGACGGAATTACCTAGCTGGACCCGGGCCGCTCGCCGCGAAGGGTGCGGTTGGGGGAAGTGGGTCATAAGCTGCCTGCACTATCGCACCGGACGGGCACGGGTAACAGGTTACGGAAGCAGATGGCCGGATTCCCGCGCCGGACGCGGCATTCCAGCGACCCAACTGGTGCATCGTCAAGCGCATCGCGAGCGTTTACTGACTCATCAATAGCCAGAAGGACAGTCAAGCTTCGCTGCGTTCGATCATTCACCAGCGCACGAGTTTTTCTGCGGCCATTTCTCTCGCTCGCCGAAACGCTTCCGGCAGTCCGATCAAGAGATCGGTTGCCACCAGCGAATGCTCGCCCACTCTCTCGCGCATCACGTCACCGGCAAGGCCGTGCAGATGCACCGCCGCAAGCACGGCTCCCAGAGCGTTTTTCGAGTGCTGCGCGATCAGTCCGGCAACTATCCCGGTCAGTATGTCGCCCGTACCGCCGGTAGCCATTCCAGGATTCCCCGTCGTATTCACCCAGGCCTCGCCGTCGGGCTGCACCACCAAGGTCCGATGCCCTTTGAGCACGACGATCACCTCATGCTCGCGCGCGAACTTCCGAGCCACTCCCAATCGATCGTTCTGCACGTGAGCAATAGTGCATCCCACCAGACGAGCCATCTCGCCCGGATGCGGAGTGATCACCAGCGTCCGGCCCTTGCCATTCAATTCATCCGTTCGGCCCTCAAACGCATTCAGGCCGTCGGCATCCACGACCATTGGAACTTCAGGTTGTGCAACCAGCCTCCGCACCAGTTCCGCAGTCTGCGGATCCCGCGAAATCCCCGGCCCGATCGCGAGCACGCTCTTCCCTTTCCCCAACTCCGCGATTCGATCAAGCGCGCTGGTTGAGATCGTGCCTGCATCCGTTTCGGGCAACGGTTCAGTCATCAACTCCGGATAAAAACCGGCTACAGTTCCCAACACGGACTTCGGCGTCGCAACTGTTGAAAGCCCCGCTCCCGCGCGCAGCGCCGCCATCCCTGCCATCGCCACAGATCCCGCTTTTCCGAGCGACCCTCCCACCACCAGCACGTGCCCGTAGCTGCCCTTGTTCGACTCCGCTAAGCGCGGCCCGATCAGTGGTTCAACATCACGCGCGGTGATCACATTCAGTTGCAACGCCGAGACAATCGCCTCCTCCGGCGAACCGATTTCAGCCACAACGGTCGGCCCTGCCGTCAGCAAGCTGAACAAGTGCGCCGGACGGGGTGCGGTAAAAGTGACAATGGCATCGGCCCGGGCAATCGTCCCAGCGTGTGGACCCATCGCATCGGTGTCGGCCCCGGAAGGTATATCGACGGCGATAACGGGAGTGCCGCTCGCGTTCATGACAACGATCGCTTCGGCATACAACCCGCTGACCGGCGGCTTGAAACCTGTGCCCAGCACGGCATCCAGATACAAGTCTGCATCCAAGGATGACTGCACTCGCTCACTCTTCAACTCTTCGCTGGAGTGGACGGCGATGGCCCCGCCCGGTAACTTGGCAAACTTAACCGCCGCATCACCCTGCAGACCGGCAGGGTCGGCCAGCAGAATCACCTGAACTTTCTTTCCCTGTTGATCCAGCCGCCGCGCCGCCACAAAACCATCGCCGCCGTTATTCCCCTTGCCGCAGAAAACCACGATGCGTCCGGCCGCTGCATAGTGTGCAAGCACATAGTCCGCGACCGCCGTGCCCGCATTCTCCATCAGCGTGAGCGAAGCCACGCCGAAGCGCTCGCTGGTAGCGCGGTCGATGGCGCGCATTTCATCTGCGGAAACGATTTTCATAGGAAAAGCAGTGGCCAGTGGCCAGTGGCTACTGGCCAGTAAAAGCATCTCGCGGAGAGTCCGTTTTTCGGTGGCCACCGACCACTGGCCACTGATCACTTTCTAGTCAGCCATGCTGGGCGCGCCTTTCGGTTCGGGACCGGCATTGAGCGCCTGCACTTTACTGTGCCTGCGTCCGTAGCTGAAGTAGATCACCAGCCCGATCGCCAGCCAGACGATCAGCCGCAACCAATTTGTCCAACCGAGGCCATAGATCATCGAACCGCAGATGAGGACGCCTGCCGTTGAGACGAACGGCACCGCAGGCACTTTGAAGGCACGCTGCAGGTCCGGGCGTTTGCGCCGCAGGATCCAGACTCCGATGCATACCAGAACGAACGCAAACAGCGTCCCGATACTGGTCATTTCGCCCACGATGTCCTCAGGAAGGAACGCAGCGAATAATCCCGTGAACACAAAAAAGAGCATGTTTGACTTATAAGGTGTGCGATAACGGGGATGGACATCGGAAAAGATCTTTGGGACCAGGCCGTCGTTGCTCATCGAATAGAAGACTCGCGACTGCCCGAGCAGCATGACCAGGATCACCGATGAGAATCCAGCCAAAATCGCGACCGTGACCGATTTCGACAGCCACTCATAGCCGTGCATGTACTTCGTGATGGCAAAAGCCACCGAGGCTTCCCGGCCCGTGGAACGGAAATCCTCAACCGTCGCTACGCCGCTCAGCACGTAAGCGAAAAGCACATAAAGGACGGTGCAGATCACCAGCGACCCTAAGATGCCGATCGGCATGTCGCGCTTCGGGTTTTTCGCTTCCTGCGCTGCCGTCGAGACCGCGTCAAAACCGATATACGCGAAGAAGACGA
>CAWEDF010000006.1:0-98571 GCA_963807655.1 uncultured Acidobacteriaceae bacterium
ATGGCGATGTTTCGCCAACAACCCTTCTGAGATTCCGCCAACTCCAAGCCTTTCATTGACTTGCCTGTCTTGCAGACGTAAGATTCGCGGCAATGATCGAACAAACCATCTCGCACTACCGCGTGATCGAGAAGTTGGGCGGCGGCGGCATGGGTGTGGTCTATAAGGCTGAAGATGTAAAGCTCGAACGCAACGTCGCTCTGAAGTTCCTCCCAGATGAATTTGCCAATGACGTGCAGAGTCTCAGCCGTTTCCAACGTGAGGCCAAAGCTGCATCCTCACTCAACCACCCGAATATCTGCACGATTTACGAAATCGACGACTCCAACGGACGAACCTTCATCGCCATGGAGTTGCTCGAAGGGCAGACGCTCCAGCACCGGATCGCCGGTAGGCCGTTGGAAATCGAGACAGTGCTCGATTTGGGTATTCAGATCGCGGATGCGCTCGAAGCGGCGCATTCGAGGGGCATCGTCCACCGCGACATCAAACCTGCAAACATCTTCGTGACGAATCGGGGTCAGGCAAAGATTCTTGACTTCGGGCTGGCCAAAGTGTCCTTCAAGCCGGAAAATGTCCCTCTGGGCGCCCCGACCGTGGACTCCGAGGAGCATCTGACCAGTCCCGGTTCGACCGTGGGAACCGTTGCCTATATGTCGCCGGAGCAGATCATGGCGAACGAGTTGGACGCGCGTACGGATTTGTTCTCGTTCGGAATCGTCCTGTACGAGATGGCGACAGGTTCGTTGCCTTTTCGCGGTAAGAGCACCGGGGTGATCTTTGACGCAATTATGAACCGTACTCCGGTTCCTCCGGTGCGGCTGAATCCCGACGTGCCCGCCGAACTGGAACGGATCATCCATAAAGCTCTGGAGAAAGACCGGAACCTGCGCTATCAGCATGCTGCCGATATACGGACGGACTTGCAACGGCTGAAGCGGGACACCGGTTCGGTGCGGGCGGCCGCAGGTGCGAAGCCTACCGAGGCGCATATCCCCGCGGGCGGTCTCTCTGATTCCACCCAGCTCCTGGTTCCGTCCTCGAGTTCCAGCATCTTGATGGCGGAAGCTAAGCGTCATAAGTCTGGAGTTATTGCGATCCTGGGCGCACTCCTGCTTCTTCTGGCGGCGGTTGGAGTCGGAGTCTACAAATGGAGTGCCAGCCGGGGCTCACCGCTGAACCTGCAAAACATGCGGATCACAAGACTCACAGAGAACGGCAAAGCTAAAGTTGTGGCTATTTCTCCTGATGGCAACTACGTAGTTTATGTGTTAGAGGAAGGGGAAAAACAGAGTTTGTGGGTGCGCCAGGTGGCTGCCGAGAGCGCCGTCCAGATCCTGCCTCCTGACATGGTGGCTTTCTATGGACTCACGTTCTCTCCAGACGGCACTTACATCTATTTTGTGCGCAGCGCGAAAACCACTTTCAATTTGGCCAATCTTTACCAAATGCCGACTCTTGGAGCGGCTCCGCGTCTGCTCCTTCAAAACATCGATACTGCTATCACCTTCTCTCCTGACGGAAAGTATTTTGCTTTCATTCGCGGGGATCCCTACACGGGTGAATCTCATCTAGTCACTGCCAACGTCGATGGACGTAACGAGAGGGTGCTTGCTACACAAAAAAATCCCCAGCATTTTACTGTTACTCCTCCCAGTCTCGGCAACGTGGGCGGTTTCGTGGAGCCGGCTTGGTCGCCGGATGGGACTACTATCGTCGCGTCGGTGACGGAGGGAACAAGAACCGACAATTTTCGTGTTCTCGCCATCTCCGTGAGCGATGGCAAGGTCCGTGAGGTTTACAAGAGCAACAACCTAATCGGGCGGCTGCAATGGTTGCCCAGCGGCGACGGCCTAATCATGGTGCTCGCAGATCCGGTGAGCGGATTGGCGGGGCAAATCTGGTATCTTTCCTACCCCAGCAGGAAAGTACAAAGGCTTACCAACGATCTGACTAATTACGAGCCTTCTTACGTCGATTTGACGAGAAATGCCAACACGATTGCAACCATTGAGGAGAACTATGTCGCCAACATCTGGCTGGCACCGGGCGGCGTGGCGGACAAGGCGCGGCAAATAACCTCCGGCGAAGCAATCGTCGGTATGACCTGGCTGACGAACGACAAGATCGTTGTGCAAAATACCAGAAGCGATCTCATAGTCGTGGACCGCAATGGAACCAATCGCACCTTATTAACGCCTGATGCGCACAACGTACGTGCTGCTGCGGCCTGCGGAGACGGCCTGCATATCGTCTTCGAATCGGCAGACAACATCTGGAAAATGGGCGCGGACGGATCCAATCCGACTCAATTAACCAGCGGGGGGGGCGCGTCGGTTCCCGATTGTTCTCCCGATGGAAAGTGGGTGGTCTATGAGTCGGTCGACAAATCTGTGGGCTCTACGCTGTGGCGAGTCGCCATAGAGGGCGGGCAGCCCGTTCAGTTGACGCGTCAGTTGGCGATCAATCCTCGGGTTTCCCCAGACGGAACCCTCGTATTGTACGGCGCGCTTGCGCCAGAGTACGGCGCACCCGACATCAATGTAGTGATTGAATCTGCCTCCGGGAAGCGAAAGTATTCGTGGAGCGTATCACCTGATGCAGGCGATTATCACTGGGCGCCGGACGGGCAGGGAGTGGATTATGTAATCACGCGCGAGTCGGTTTCCAACCTGTGGAGACAACCGGTAACAGGCGGACCGCTAAAGCAAATCACCAACTTCAAGTCTGGACGAATCTTCACCTTCGCTTGGTCTCGCGACGGCAAGCAGTTGCTGACCGTGCGTGGTGACATCAGCAGCGATGTAATCTTAATCAGGGATTTTAGATAACCGACATTCGCCAATCATGCTGCGGTTTATGTAACCAGGCGTGGGTGTTCTGGAGTCGGTGGGAATCAAGATCGACCGGCTGACTCCGGAGCAGGAAGAGTATCTGGCGGGGTGGTCGGAAGGAACATAAGCAGTGGTCAGTGGCTAGTGGTCAGTGGTCAGTTTTTCGGCGGGGCGGCGTTGGCCGCCCCGTTTTGTTTTTGGCGGCCGCCGCCAGCGGAAGTAGATACTAAGGGCCCCTCGGCGGAGGTTAATGAGTGATGGCGATTTATCGCCAGTTGCCCTCCCCCCTAATCGACTAGCATTACACCCTTGGCTGGGAGGAACTGTCCATGCACGAGATCGACCGTCGTTCGTTGCTGAAAATACTCACTGTCCTTCCGTTTGTTCCCCATCGGGCGATCGCAGACGAAAAATCTGTGACCGTTCACCTCGTCGAAGCAGGCACTGACCGCACCGGTCAGCCCCACAAAGCCGCACGCGCCAACAGCCACCTAGACTTCAAAGTCCTAACTCGCGAAACTACCGGCGCTTTGTTCATTATGGAAAACCGCAATATGGTGCGCGGCGGACCGCCACGCCACGTGCACTACGAGCAGGAGGAATGGTTCTATTTCGTCGAAGGTAGCGACGAAGTGCTGATGGAGATCGGCGAAATGAAGTTTCGGCTGAAACCCGGCGACTCGGTCTTGGCTCCGCGAAATGTCCCGCATGTGTGGGCTTACCTCGGCGAACAGCCTGGACGGATGCTATTCGCCTTTACGCCAGCAGCGAAGATTGAAAGTTTCTTCGAGGAAACCAGCAAGCCGGACGCCAGGGTCAACGACCCGGGCCGTTTCGAGAGGCACGCCATGAAGCTGGTGGGCCCGCCGTTGTTGGGTAGTTAGTTGCGTATTTCTGGGTGCTCGCCAAGCAATCTCAATGGCCTCCTTTCAACTAGCGTTAAATCGCGTGGCTGTTGAAAAACTCCTTCCCGCGAAATTCGCAAAAATAAAATCGCGCTAGGATGCCCTACAAACGACTTTCTCAGTTTCTCTAGACATTTTCTATCCCCCAAATTTTCGCTGTCTGGAGGAAAGTGGACTTTTTCAACACCCACTCGCCTTATCACTCGTTAACCTCGGCGGAGGGGGCTTAATGTTTATTCCCGTTGGGGGCGGCCTGGAAAGGTAAAACGGGGCGGCAAGCGCCGCCCCGTCGAAAAACTGACCACTGACCAATGACCACCTGCCTACGTTCCCTCGCTCCAGCCCGCCACATACTCTCTTCCTGCTCCGGTAAGCCGGTCAATCTTGATTCCCACCGAGGCGGAGCCTTGTTATCTGGGGCACGTGCTCACGGAAGATCAGCATGGTCTGATCGTGGGGGCTTGCGTGACCGAAGCCGGGACGCGGGCCGAGCCGCGAGGCGGCGCTGCGACTCCTGGATCAAGCGGCCAAGGGACGACGTCGGACGCTGGGAGCCGACAAACAATATCAAGAGCCGCGATTTGTGGAGGCCCTGCGCCAACGCGATATCGTGCCCCACGTCGCAGAGTACGAGCGGGGCAATCTGCAGCGCAACAGTTTACGAGAAGAAGAACGCAACGGTGCGGGTTTTCAGCAGAGCCAGAGAAAGCGAAAATTGGTGGAGCAGAGTTTTGCTTGGATCAAACACTGGGCGGGGTTCCGGCAGGTCAAACTGCAGAGCCGGAAGCGGGTGGAATGGCTGTTTCAGATTGCAGCCGCAGCCTACAACTTGGTCCGTATGACTCGGCTCATTGTCCCGGCCAGCTGAGTCCGGGTGGAGTTTGCCATGGGCGGGATGCAACGCGGCCCTCCCTCCGGATGAAACGCCACCGGAACGAAGACCGTGGAACGATAGATACAGAGTTTTTCAGCACTCTGTGAAGCCGCGTTCCTGGTTGGACGCTGATGGCGCCAGGGCTGTCTATTCAGTCCTTCGCCAGCCATGTCAAAGCTTCCTCGCGGGTGTTAAAGACAGGAAATTCGCGTCGAGCGAAGCTTTTCATGTTTTCCGAGAACACCCTGGGAAGGCTCTCCGCTCCCACCCAGGCGGATTTCTTGACGTACGGCTTGTCGAACACGGCGGCTTCCTTCATGGTCCGAAGGGCTTCCTGGTCAAACGATGCTCCGGTGAAATCGGAAAGTATCAGGACCGAACCGCGCGGTAGGGTTGTCACAAGCTCGGGGACGGGTCGGATAATTTTTTCGACCTCAGCGGCCGAACAGTTTGACAGGTCTATCAGAAGAATCCGCTTACCCTGATGGGCGATGTACCGAACACGGTTGGTCACGATTAGCCTGCTTCCTTCTGGGGGAAAGAGTGAGTCTCCTCACTTATTTGGGCGTACTCGTTTTGCCAGGAGCTGATGTTCCCTCCAGACGACCCCTGAGGCAACGTTACGAAAGTCATTCCACTGAGTCCTCATAATGGCATTCCATGATCGTCTCCGCCCGGATTTCTCGCCGACTCGGGGACGACGAACGGAACAGCAAGTCCCTCCCTCCACTGCGCGGTCGCTGGCGCTCCGGCTCCGGTCGGGATGACAAGCGTTTCAGGGCGCGTACCTCGGCGGCTGAAGCCGCGCTCCTAGTTCGGCGCTGATGCGGCACGAGTACTCGTGCCCTTCCCGTTCGCTAGCGTGAGGCTGCTATCATCCCCAGGATGGCGCGGCGCGGAAAATTTATCACCTTTGAAGGGCTGGACGGGACCGGCAAGAGTACGCAGATGCGTAAGCTGGCGGCCGTGCTGCGCGCGGCTGGACACAAGGTTGTGGAAACGCGGGAGCCGGGGGGAACGGCTACGGGGGAGAAGATTCGGCGCGTGTTGCTGGACTCCTCGACCGAGGGCCTGGCGCCGCTGGCGGAGATGTCTTTGATGTTCGCTTCGCGGGCGCAGCACATTGCCGAGGTGATCCTGCCGGCGCTGGAGCATGGGCAGATTGTGCTTTGCGACCGCTTCACGGACTCGACCGAGGCTTACCAGGGCGGCGGACGGAAGTTGGGCAGCGATGTCGTGATGGAGCTGCACCGTCTGCTTTGCGGAGGTTTGCAGCCGGATTTGACGATCCTGCTCGAATCGGACCCGGCGATGAGCGTGGGGCGGGCGCGGCGGCGGAACAGGCGGGCGGCGCACGGGGCGGATCATAGTTCACTCAAGAGTGCGGGTAAGCATCCCGACGAAAACCGCTTCGAGCAGCAGAACCCCGCGTTCTTCGCGCGAGTGCGGGAAGGCTATCAGGCCATCGCCGCGCGAGAGCCGCAACGCGTTGTAGCAGTGGACGCGAGCGGTACTCCGGGGCAGACGCATGGGCGAATTATGGAAGTTATTCAGAGGAAGTTGAGATTAGGAAAAAATCAGTGAGTGATTATCGCCCTAGCCGTGCTGCATGCCTCGGAAAATTCCCACCCTTGCAAAGAACGCAAGGATGGGGCACCCTCAGTGTTGGTGCTGCCACCGAACAAAGGCGCACACCTTAGATCGACGGTCATCGATATGAAAAACTCGCGTACACACTCATGAGCTTTTCTGATTTTCATGGTAACGTGGACACGGTTCATCGCTTGCGCGGGATGCTGGCGCGCGAGCGGTTTCCGCATGCCGTGATTCTTTCAGGGGCGCGCGGGGCGGGCAAGTATACGCTGGCACTTATGCTGGCGCAGGCTTTGAATTGCCTGGCGCCTGCTGAGACCGATGGGCTGCCTGATTTCTGCGGGCAGTGCGCGAACTGCCGGCGCATCGCGCAGGCTGCCGATCTGGATGCGCGCTTTGCCGAAGCGGTGGAGACGCGCGACGGGCTGCGCGAGGCCGATAAGAAAGATACGCGGCTCTTCGTGCAGACTCATCCGGATGTGCTGATCATTCCCCCGGATCCTCCCCAGATGATGATCAAAGTGGATCAGGTGCGGCGGGTGATTGAAACCATTTACTACCGGCCCTCGGAGGCGCGGGAGCGGGTTTATATCTTCACCGACTCGGCCTTCATGAAAGAGGCGGCGAATTCTTTGCTGAAAGTTCTCGAGGAGCCTCCGGAGTTCGCTACGATCTTCTTGCTGTCGGAGAATCCAGGGGAGTTGCTCCCTACGATTCGATCGCGAGCGATGACGTTTCCGCTTGCGGCTGTGCCGGTGGAGGAAGTGGAGCGCTATCTGGGTAAGCATCGTCCGGAGTGGAAGGCGCCGCAGCGGGCGCTGGTTGCGAGGCTGAGCGAAGGCGCGCTGGGGCGGGCTCGCAGCTTTGATGTGGAAAGCTATGTAGCCGCCCGCGCCGACGCGATGGCTATTCTCAGCTCGGCATTGCTTGGCGGAGAGCACACGGCGCTTTTCAAGATCACAGAAGCTTATCGCGCTGGCGCGGAGGGGAGGGAGAAGACGGAGCAACTTCTTCGCACACTTTACTCGCTGCTGCGCGACCTGATGTTTCTGGGCTCGGGCGCGCCTGGGATGGTTCACAACACTGACATTTTGAGTCAGCTTACGAAGATGGCTGAGGCTGCCGACTTCGAGTGGATCGCTGCCGCCTCAGAGCAGGTGGCTGAGGTGGAACGCGGCATGCGGCGGAACCTGCTGCGGTCGTTGTCGCTGGATGGGTTGAGTTTGGCGCTGGAGAAGGGTTGAGGGGGTGAATGTTCCAACCGGAACATGGTGCTGAATGTTCCAACTGGAACATTTCACTTTGCAGAAAATTCTCGGCGTAAGTGGTTGATTCCTGGTGCGGGTTTTTGGGTGGATCAATGGAATCAAGGGGTTAGGCTGTGGAAGGAATGTCTACTTTCGAGGACGCTCAATGCCTACTAAAGTAGACTTGACAGCCGCGGGTTGTACTTTCTAAGGTACGCGGCTTCGGGCGCTTGATTTTTACATTCTTTACATTATAGTAAATCTGCTATAAGCTGTCGAGGTGTGGTTTGGAGAGGCCTAACCCTCCGGTGCTACGGCCCGTTGTGTGGCTCGGAGACTCGAAAAGAAACCTTCGAGACTTTCCGGATGGCGTGCAAAAACTGCTGGGGGATGAGCTTCAACTCGTTCAGTTTGGTGGGATGCCGAGGGACGCCAAACCTTTCAAGGGTGTCGGCAGCGGCGTTCTTGAGATTGCACTGCGTTTTGCTTCGGACGCCTACCGGGTTGTTCTGGCGCTACAGACCGGCCGGCGGCTTTATGTTTTGCACGCGTTTCAAAAGAAATCGAAGAAAGGCATCGAGACCCCGAAGAGGGACGTTGACTTGATCAAGAAGCGATACTCGGAAGCGCAGGAGTTGGCACGTGAGTACGAAAAAGCGAAAACCAATTGAGTTCGAAGAAGGCTCTGGCAACGTCTTCGCGGATCTGGGTCTCAAGGATGCCGACCAGCTTCTGGCGCGTTCGCAGATTGGGTACCATGTCTTCAGGATCCTGAAAGACAAGAAACTGAAACAGCGCGAAATCGCCGACATCCTAGGCATTGCGCAACCCGACGTGTCGCACCTGATGAACGGGCATTTCAGCCGTTTCACGACGGACAAGCTGCTCATTTTCTGAGGCGGCTTGACCGGAAAGTGACGATCGAGGTCAGCCGTCGCCGCGCAGGCGAACCCTATCAGCAGGTGACTTTTGCCCCGTAGGGTTTTAGCCAAGCACAAGCCCGATAGGCCGCCCGGCATTAACAGAAAGGGCACCGCGGCCGGAGGGTAACTTCTTTGGGAGATCAAAATCCTCGTCCGTTCCGGTGGAAGGCGCAGAGACAAGAGCGGGGCACCCTCATGAAATGGTGCGAAGGGCTAGGCCAGCCTTCGGGTGCACATCGGGATGTGTCCGCCTTGAACCTACTCAAAGCCGACGACCTCTGCTATTCTTCGGTCAATCCGGAGATCACCAGAAATGCGTTTCACCTTGACAAGGCTGCTCCCTAGCTTCTTCCTCGCCATAGTCTTTTTCTGGCCGGGCTTGGGTTTGTTCGATTCAGTGCAGGTTTTCGGGCAGCAGAGTGCGCCGGGTGGCCAGAAAGTTATCAAGGATTCCACCGAGTACAACGCTTACATCGCCGCGCTCAACACGCAGGATCCGACACAGAAAGCAGCCGCCATGGAGGCTTTTGTAACTCAGTATCCGGGCAGCGTGGTGAAGGTCGATGCCCTAGAACAGGCGATGGCCGCGTACCAACAAGCTGGCGATCAAGCTAAGCTGACGAGTACAGCCAACAGGATTCTCCAGCTCGACGCCGGAAACATTCGCGCGCTCGCTATTGTGACGTTCCTGAATCGCGCGCTGGCTAGTCAGGGCGATGCCAAAGCCACTGGAGAAGCTGGCGCGGACGCGGAGAAAGGTCTGAAGTCTTTGCCGGGCTGGCGGAAGCCGGAGGGCTTGTCGGATGCCGACTTCGAAAAGATGCGTAAACAGATGGCGGCGGTTTTCCACGGAGCAGCCGGCTTTGCCGCGTTGCAAGCCAAGGATTCAAGGATTATGGAGCGGCTCGCGACCACTACATGAAGTCGCTGGAGAGCGATCCCACGAACCTGCAGGACGTTTATCAACTCGGAGTCGCCGAACTGGAAATGAAACCACTTGATCCGAATGGTTTCTGGTACGTTGCCAAAGCGTTTCAGCTTGCCCAAGGCAATGCGGCTGGGCAGAAGTCAATCGCAGCCTACGGCAAGGCGAAGTACCGCAAGTATCATGGTGGCGAGGACGGGTGGGATCAGTTGATCGCTGCCGCTGCGAGGCAGACTGAGCGGCCGGCGGATTTCTCGATCAGGCCCGCGCCCACAGCTGCGGAGATTGCGGTTAAGGCGGTCCAGGACAATGCCCCCGGCGATCTTTCTTTCGGCGATTGGGAGTTTGTGTTGAGTCTCCGTGATGCCTCCCCTGCAAACAAGGAGGCCGCGGACAAGGTTATGCAGGCGATTCTTGACAAGGAAAAGCAGGGAGCTGCGAAGCTGAAAATTCCTGTGAAGGTGATCTCCGCGACACAGGATACGATTCAGGCGGGGATCACCGACGAAAACCAGCCGGGCAACAAGGCGGACCTGCAAGTCACAATGACAAAACCCATGCTGCACCCACCGGCTGCCGGAGCGATGATTGAAGTCCTAGGGGTGATTACGGACTACGGACCCAGCCCTTTCGCCTTCATTATGAAGGAGGGTGAGATCGTAAAATCAGCTTTGGCTCCGCCTCCCAAGCCCTGACCGTTGCGGATGCTGGCCGTGGCAGGACACCGCTTCTGGGGCGTGCCATAATACTATTTTGTTTCAATAGGTTACCGAGATTACTCTGGTGGTTCTATACCCTTCAGATAGGTTGTTGCTGCCATCTGCTGGGCCTATAATCATCTTACTCTGGTGTAGGAATTCTCCGTCAGGTTCCGGGTAGAAGTACGCGAGGGTGAAGTCTGTTTGTTGGTTAAGTCTTTGCCCGGTGAGGATAACGCCCGGTAATGCGAAAACGCCTGCACATCGCCCTGATGGCCAGCACCTTAGCCGCGACCTCGCTTTCTCTCGCGCTCCCTCTCCGCGGTGGTGATGGGGGCGACGGATCGTCTCAAAAGGCTGCCACGAAGATTAGTGCCAGCGACGAGCATGGCCGCAGAGTATGTGAATGATTCCGTGGAAGCCCTCCCACCTCACGCCACTCAAGCGTCGGAAGCTCCGCGGCGTACGCTTAAGTACTGGAGTTCTAAAGAAAACCGGTGGAAGCCGGTGCCTCCGCCGAATGCGGCGGTGATGCGGGCCGCTAAGTCGGCGGCAGCCGAGGTTGACCAGTATCTGGGGCATGAATCCAGCCAATCGGCGAGCGCCAAGATTTCTGCGGCGAACTTTTCTGCGGCGAACTTTCGCGGGCCGCTGGCGACGTCTGCGGATATCGATACTGCCATCGAACAGGCTGCGGCCCGGCACAACGTGGACCCCAACCTGGTGCGGGCGGTGGTGAAGGTGGAATCGAACTTCAATCCCAACGCGGTGTCGCGGAAGGGCGCGATGGGGCTGATGCAGTTGATGCCTGCGACGGCGCGGCAGTTGAAAGTGAAGAATCCGTTTGATCCAGAACAGAATGCTGAAGCCGGGGTGCGGCATTTGAAGCAGCTTCTGGAAAGCTATGGCGGCGACGTCAAGTTGAGCCTGGCCGCCTATAACGCGGGTGCGACGGCGGTGGCGCACAGTTCGGGCGTGCCACATTATGCCGAAACCCAAAACTACGTCCGGCGGATCACCAACCTGTACTACGGAGGGTCGGTTTTTGAGTCGGGCGCTTCGCATGATCCGGTCACGGTTCAGCGAGATGCGCGGGGCGTACTCTACATCAGCAACACCGATTAGGTTTCACCGCAGCAGTTTTGCTTTAGTCTCTTTACAGGTTCGAGTTCTACCAGGGCCATTTCATAAACTGCGGGAGCCCTCGGAGGGCTAAGCCCGTGTCTTTCAGGCTATTAGCGGCATGGCTGAAGCCGTGCCCTTTCAAAGACGATTTATGAGATAGCGGGTTATCTTGAAGAGCGCATCGCGCCAGCGTCGTCTGAGGAGAGCATTGCTTGTGTTCGCCGTGTTCGCGGCGTTCGCTCCCACTGCTCCGGCAGCGCATGCGCGCGCGCACCATTCCGACGCCTGGGCTCGCGAGCACTTCGCTACCGCCGAGCGGATGCGTGAGGCGCTGAACGGAAGGCCTCGCGCGGACCGGACGCGCCGCGACTATCAGCGCGTGTTGAATGCCTACCGCCTGATATATTTGGGAGCGCCCGCTTCCGTCAAAGCCGATCCCAGCGTGGTTGCGGCCGCGAGACGCTGGTGGAAATGGGACGGCGCTTCAACGACGACAAAATCCTGAACGAGGCCATCGAGCAGTATAAGTTCCTGCGCCGGGAGTATCCCGGCAGCCGCTATCGTTTCGATGGGCTGTTTACCATCGGCGAGATTTACAAGGACGATCTCAACGATTCGGAAGACGGGGCACCTTCCAGGAATTCTTGCGGCGCTATCCGCACAATCGGCTGGCTGACGATGCCCGTCAGGCTATTGTCGAACTCGACGCGGCAACGCAGGCCCAGAAAATCGCGGAGGCGCGGAGGGCCGCGGAGAAGAAATCCGCAAAGAACGGCAGCGGTAACAAAAACGTGAGAGCTGCCGGGGACGCTCACACTTCCCTGGCGCGGCCCTCTGCTGGGCCGTCATCTACCGGGCAAGCGGGAAGGCCGATTCCCCAGCGGCACGGGCCGAGCGCTTGCCCCGTGTGACGGGCATCCGGCACTGGTCTACTCCAGATTACTCGCGGGTTGCGATTGACCTGGAAAGCAACGTGAAGTTTGAGTCGCGGCGGATTGACAGTCCGGCGCGCATCCTCTTTGACCTGCCTGATACCAAGCTCGCCTCCACACTGGTGGGCAAGAGCTTCGACGTGGATGACGGCTTTCTGAAGAAGCTTCGCGTGGCTCAGTTTGCGCCGGGGAGCACACGGGTAGTGCTCGAGGTGGATAATCTTGCCGATTACGACGCCTTCCTGCTGCCCAATCCGTACCGGCTGGTCATTGATATTCGCGGCAAGGATATTCACGGAAAGGAAATTCAAGGCAAAGAGATTCACGGCAAGAGTGGGCGGGTGACGCAGCCCGAGGACGCAATCGGTACGGGCTCCAGCAATGTCCCGACTACGTCCGCGTCAGAGACCGTTGCGGCGACCAAGGCGTCGACAGTCGTGAAAAAGATTGTGGAGCCTGATGATGACGACACAGTCGCATCGTCGACCGTGGCGAGGCGGAATGTTGCGGAGGCAAAGAGGGGAGCTTTACCTGGGCGGAAGTCGTCCTCGGGGAAAGCAGTGGTCGCGAGTTTGAGTGTTCGCGAGGCCAAGCCTACGGCGGGCGGCGACCGTTCGTTGATTCGCGCCCTGGGGCTGAAGATCGGCAAGATAGTGATTGATCCGGGGCATGGAGGACACGATACCGGAACCATCGGTCCCAATGGTCTGGAGGAAAAAGATCTCGTCCTCGATGTGGGGCGGCGTTTGGGGAAGCTGCTGGAGACACGGCTGGGCGCGGAAGTGGTTTATACGCGGAAGGATGATACGTTTATTCCTCTCGAAACTCGAACGGCGGTCGCTAACCAGGCGCGCGCGGATCTGTTCGTCTCCATTCACGCCAACTCGAGCCGCGATGCGGCAGCCCGGGGAGTGGAGACTTACTACCTGAATTTCACTTCTTCGCCGGAGGCGCTGGAGGTGGCGGCGCGGGAGAACGCGGTTTCGGAGAAATCCATTTATGAGTTGCGCGATCTGGTGAAGAAGATTGCGCTTAAGGAAAAGATCGAGGAGTCGCGGGAATTTGCCGGGGACGTGCAGGAGTCGCTGCACAGCGGGCTGGCGGCCAAGAGTCCGGCGATTCGCGACCGTGGAGTGAAGAAGGCTCCGTTTATTGTGCTGATCGGGGCGAACATGCCATCGATTCTTGCGGAGATTTCTTTTGTGAGCAATCCTACCGACGAGCGGCGTCTGGAGACGGCCGAATACCGGCAGCGCATCGCCGAGTCGCTTTACCGCGGCATCGCCAAGTATGTGAACGGGCTAAGCGGGGTTAAGGTGGCGAGCAAGATGGATAAGGGTGGGGAGCGGTAAGGGTTAAACACTGTCACAATAACATCGCGCGTCAGTTGGCTCGTGACGGCTTTCTTATCTTGGCGCCATGGAAAATCCACCCGAAGACTAAGGCTCCGACGATTTCGCGCGCTACCGGACTGGACCGGTAGTGGCCAGTTTGCCGGCTCTGCCGAAGAAGACGCCTCGCTGCGGAGCACAGCGGGCAGCCGAGCGGGGCGAGCTTTTCAGCGAGGAAGAAATGGCCACTCCGCCCGAAGCTACGTTACAAGTCCTTATGCGGATTCATTGGACTGTCCCCACCGCCGATCTTTTAGAGAAGATCCGCGCCGCTCGCTCCTCCCATAGTTAAAGTTTGCCGATCCTTCGGTGGTAGGCTACTTTGAAAAACTCTTTGCTTGAACGGTTCAAGCGGACGTGGAGGGCGGAAGAGATCGTAAACGAGGTGGCCTAACTAATCATCTCCGCCAGTCCAAATAAATCTGCCCCCGCTCTGGGGGTGGCGCTTGGAATTTATTCTATCGTATACGGGCTGACAGCAAAGACTTTCCGTTTTAGATCGAGAAGCTTCACACTCGAAGAAGCCTCAGAATTTGCCCCAAAATGGCAACACCGGGCACTGCTGGTATTCCTTGGGGTGTGCTTGGTGATCTTTTCCCTGCTGCCCCTGATGGTCCTGCATTGGCGGCATTAAATCAAAGTAGCCCACTAACCGTCCTCGTCTGGGAAACTTTTTCTCCTCCTCTGTGGTCTAATTACACAAGGGGAATCTGTGCCCAGGCGTCTAGCTATTTGCGCATCGAAGTTTGTGGTCATTGCTGCCCTCACTGGCCTCGGCGTGGCGTTCGCTGCTAACCCGGGCGCGGCTCCTATCGTGCCGGCGATCCTGCCAAAGCAGTTTGCAGGGTGGCAGATTGAGGGTGCGGCTCAGGCCAGCAAAGAGGCGGCAGCGGCCGATCCCACCAACGCCGCGCTGCTTAAGGAATACGGGTTCACGGATTGCGAGGCGGCTACCTACAAGAGTGACGACGGGCGCACGTTGAAGATCCGGGGGGCGCGGTTTGCCGACGCCAGCGGGGCCTTCGGAGCGTATCTGTTCTATGTGCAGCCGGGGATGGCAAAGGAAGATATCGGCGATCAGAGCGCTTCGGCGAATCCGCGGGTGCTGTTTTATCGCGGCCAAATTCTGGTGGAAGCCGTGTTCAGCCGGGTGTCGCCGATGTCTCCGGCGAATCTGCGGGAGCTGGCCGGATTGTTGCCGCGGCCCAGCGGAAATGCGGGCAACCTGCCTCCGATTCTGGCTTTCATGCCACACCACGGCTACGAGGCGAATACCGAGAAATATGCGGAGGGGCCACTGGGGCTGGGCGCGATCGCGTCTCCGCTGCCGGCGGACCTGGTCGATTTCAGCGCCAGCCCTGAAGTGGTGCTCGGGCAGTATTCGACGGCCGGTGGAGACGCTACGCTGATGCTGATCGAGTATCCTACGCCGGCGTTGGCGGCCGAACATTTGCGCCGCATCGACGCCGCTCATCATGCGGCTCCGCCGCAAGCCGGGGTTGCGGCCATTGAAAACGTGGGACCGTTTTTCGATAAGCGCACCGGGCCGATCATCGCCATCGCTGCCGGGCAGCTTTCGCAGAGCGACGCGCAGACGCTTTTGGGCGCGGTGAACTACGAGGCCAGCGTCACCTGGAACGAGAATACGTATTTCGACAAGAAGAACAACATCGCCAACCTGCTGGTCAACATTATTCTGCTGTGCATTATCGTGGGAGCGATCTCGCTGGCGGCGGGAGTCGCGTTCGGTGGAGCTCGCGTGCTGTTGCGGCGCTATTTTCCGGGCCCGGTCTTCGGCCGTGCCGACCACACTGAGTTTATTTCTCTCGACCTTGGAGAGGCGGCGGGGCAGGGCTCCCCGGCCCGGCCTTCGCCTACGACCGACACCTCGAATCCTTCTTAAGTGCCTCAGAAGCATTGGCTTAGTTTGGTTTGTCGAGCTTCCGTCTCAGATTGAAACAGCCGAGGCGTGTGTTGATTGATTATGTAAGTTATTGAAACTAAAGACATTTATTTACTAAAAATCGCTTGACACCCTGCTTTTTCGGCTCATAAGATTTTGTCACCAGAAAGTTTTGACGGAAATCTAAGCCTCCGTTGGAACTATTCTCCCTTGAAAAAGAGAAGGTCGCCCTGTTGCCGGGCGGCCTTTTCGTTTTGCGGTGAATCCCGTTCGAGCGGACGCAAGACACTTTCAACTGAACTCTCAGGCGCGAATTGCGTATCATCTGTGGGTATCGTCTTGTGGATATCGTGTGTTGAGCGGCAGGTTGTAGCAGCAGGCCGGCTCACGAATCGGCGCGGGAGGAAACTATGTTCTGTGACGGATGCGGCGCAACGGTGCAGCCGGGCCAGGCGTTCTGCAGCAAGTGCGGCAAACAAATCGTCGGACCGGTAGTGATGATGCAGCAGCGCGCGGGGCGCGTGCAGGGGCACCTGCATTTGCTGGGGATTCTCTGGCTGGCGATCTCGGCGTTCAACACCATCGGCGGCGTGGTTCTGTACGTCATCGCCAACACGTTGTTCGCTCATCTGCACGAGATGGGAGCGCCCGAGGCGCCCACGGCGTTTCTGCGTCCGCTGTTGAGTGTGGTTGGTATTTTCATCCTGGCCAAGGCGGCTTGCGGATTTATTGCGGGATGGGGATTGATGCAGCGCGAACCCTGGGCCCGCGTGATCGCGCTGGTGTTGGGCTTCATCTCGCTGTTCAACGTTCCCTTCGGTACAGCCGTCGGAGTTTACACCCTGTGGGTTCTGCTGCCCGCGCAGTCGCAGGTGGAATACGAGGCCCTGGCCGCCGCTCGCGCGGCGTAATTGAGCGCGGGAATATCTGGGCGATCTTCTCGGGGGAAGGCCTGTCTCGACACCATCCAGAATGGCTCTGGCATTGCTGTGGCATTGCTCTGGCTGCGATTTGGTAAACTGGAACGGTCCCACGGAAGCCGACGTAGCTCAGCTGGTAGAGCAGTCGATTCGTAACGCACTCAGCCTTGCGTATGTTGTTGTGAAGTATGGTGGGCTCAGGGTGGTTTTGGGGGGTTCTAGGGTGTGCCTGAGCATGTTTTGTACAGCGTTTTGTACAGCAATGGGACTTGCCGATTTCAGGTCGGCTGGTCTGTGCTATTCCTTCGCTGATCCGCTCGCGACGGCACGTCCCGGCTCAAACCCCACATCAATTTTTTGCTGCCCCGCCTGAATTGCTGCTTAGACAGCGGACTCCTGCGTGGGGAATGTGTCGGGCAAGTAAAATTAAGTCTCCATGACCCCATCCACATCATGTTCCTCGACGGCGAACTGCACTGCGAATCGCCCATCCTGTAATTCGCCAAGATGATGCCACGATAATGTAGCCTTTGTACCCCTGCCTGCTTTTCATGACCCGGTACTTATATCCAATCTATCGCCATCGCGATGATGGCGATGCCAGTCTTCCACGCTAGGAAATCAGAAACTAGGATTCAGTTCACCGTCGCCCCGCCGCAGCGCCGTTTGTATTTCTTGGCGAGCCGCACGGGCATGGGTCGGCTGCTCGACCTTGGGGCACTTCGCCCCCCAAAGGACAGGGAATCACCGACCGCGTCTCAGCAGATATCCTCCGATGAGGGAAAATATCCCACGACAACGCCGATGGCCATACCGGCCAAAAAACGGCGGGGAGTGAGCGCCTTCGCCTGCGTTAAGGAAGTACTGGTGCAGCAGATGTCCGAAGGCAAGCGTCGTGAATAGCACAGCCAGTTCGCTCAAGATGTTCACAATTCGCATGTTGCCTCCCTTGTTTGGGGCTTACTGTCGGTTCGGTATTGGACGCTAGCAGGAAGGCTTCGTACCCATACCTGTAACTGAAAACGGCGACGCGGGGGCTTGCCCTCCGATGATTCCAAGCTTACAGTTAATTCAAAGACACGAGGATATCCTATGAATTACAAAGGCCGTGCTTTCACTTGTTTGCTAGTCCTCTTGAGTTCTCTGACTGTGATCCCGGCTTTGCGCGCTCAAAATAAGGTGCTGGGAGAAGTCGAACTGGCCGGTGCTTCGAAAGTCGAGAACACTTCGGGTGTCTGGATCGACGGCCAATACGTTGGCTACCTGAGCGAATTGAAGGGATCGAAAAAGCTTCTGCTGCTTCCGGGCGAACACGACATTACAGTACGCCAGGGCGGATATCTCGACTTCACGCAAAAGATTGCCGTGCGCGCGGGAGAAAAGCAGAGCGTCGCGGTCAAGATGGAAAAAGATACCCGTGTGGTCCTGCCGAAAATCACTGCCGAGATCAAGTTAGAAGTAAAACCGAATCGTGCGGCCGTGCTTGTGGATGGCGTCTTCGTCGGTCACATTGCCGAATTCGAAGGCCCCGGCAAGGCCCTGCTGGTCGCTCCCGGAAAACACAAAATCAAAATCAGCCTGCCGGGATATCATGACTTCGAGACCGATATCAGCCTGGTGGCCAATCAGAAGTCGACCATTAAGACTGAAATGGTGACGGGCGGTCCGGCGGAAGGAACTCCTCTTCCTCAGTGATCCAATCGCAACTGAAAGGGAGTAATTCTCGCGCCTGAGGCGAAATTTCGACTGGGGCGCATCTTCATCGTGCTGGTAGCAAAGCATCATCATCGGGATCAGGCATCCGCCGTGCCAGTCGCCTTTCGGACTAGCGAGCAGCCCGAAGCAGGAGCCAGAGTTGCGGCCTGACACCAGCAGCGTTCATACTCCGACCATGACACTCAAAATTGCGGCGTTGCTGGCATTGATCGGAACCGTTCTGATGACGGTTCTTTTGGTGTGGAATTTCGTTTTCAACTTGCTCGATCTGCTGCGTGGCTTGATTCCTACGGTCACGGTGTTTTCTTCACTGATCTACGCGTTTGGTTGCTTCAGCGTAATGGTGTTCTTTTTCGTGTTCCATAGAACGCAGTCGTGATTGTTTGCCTCGGGAGTGACGACAGGTGAACAACATTTTGTAGAATGGGCGATTTCTAGGCGCAAGGCAACGGCGCCATGTATATAAGCAGCTATTCTCTGCCTTGAATCCAAGCCTGTGCCTCAGACTCGCAAGCTAGACCACTCCCCGACCTTCGTGACGCGCACACTCCCGTTAGGCTGCCCGCCGCAGGCACGTTCGCCGGACCGTTCCCTAATATGTTACGGATTTTTCTGTTTTCACATCTGCTGTTCCTATGGTTTCCGCGATTATCTTCAATTATGCTGGTACTCCGAACCAGGAACATTCCATGACCAACTCCTCTGATGACAAGACTCTAAGCACGGTCTCCGCCAAGACTTCGTTCTCCAGCATCGGCCCTTATCGGCTCGTAGAGATGATTGGCGCAGGCGGCATGGGAGAGGTTTGGCGGGCCGAGCAGGTTGCGCCCTTCCGTCGCACCGTCGCGCTGAAGCTGATCAAGGCGGGCACGGACACCCGCGCCGCGCTGGCACGATTCGAGTCTGAGCGTCAGGCGCTGGCCCTGATGGAGCATCCCAACATCGCCAAGGTTTTCGATGCTGGGGCCACGCCGGAAGGCCGCCCCTTTTTTGTCATGGAGTGTGTGCCCGGCCTGCCGATCACCAGTTACTGCGACAGGCATCGCCTCACAATTCACGAACGCCTCGCGCTGTTTACGCAGGTCTGCGAAGGAGTGCAGCACGCGCACCAGAAGGCGATCATCCATCGCGATCTGAAGCCTTCTAATGTGCTGGTCGCCGAGGTCGGCCAGAAACCCGTTCCGAAAATCATCGATTTCGGCCTAGCCAAAGCAACCGGGGCGCGATTGAGCCAGGCGACCATCTACACCGAAGCTGGCGGAGTCGTTGGTACGCCGGATTACATGAGCCCCGAACAGGCCGACAGCAGCGAACGTAACATCGATACTCGCACCGACGTCTACTCGCTGGGCGTGATCCTGTACGAACTACTCGTGGGTGTTTTGCCCTACAGTTCGCGGCAAGTCGAAGGTACGGGAACGGCCGCCATGCTGGCGAAAATCCGCGGCGAGGAACCCACACTGCCCAGTTCGAAGCTCAAGGCTATGGGCGAATCCTCGCACGACTCTGCGGAGAAGCGTCAGGAGGAGCCGCAAGCCCTGCGCCGCAACCTGCGCGGCGAACTCGACTGGATCACCATGAAGGCGCTGGAGAAAGAGCGCTCGCGGCGCTACGAGTCGCCTTCCGAACTGGCGGCGGACATCCAGCGCTACCTCAACAACGAAGCGGTACTGGCCGGTCCGCCGAGCACCACTTACCGTGCTCGCAAGTTCATCCGGCGACATCGCTTCGGTGTAGGCGTGGCCGCGGCAGCGGTGCTGCTGCTGCTTGCGTTCGCAGCAACTATGGCGCTGCAGGCACGTCGCATTGCGAATGAGCGCGATCGCGCCAACCGCGCAGCCGCTGCGTCCGAGCGTGTGACAGACTTCATGACCCAGATGTTCAAGGTCTCCGATCCCGGCCAGGCGAGAGGCAACAGCATCACTGCCCGCGAAATTCTCGACAAGGCGTCGAACGACATTGATACCGGCCTGGCCAACGATCCCGTGCTGCAGTCTCGCATGATGAACGTCATGGGCACGGTGTACGACAATCTGGGCTTGTTTGCGCAGGCCGAACCACTGCTGCGTCACGCGCTCGAGCTTCGGCGCAGCACGCTCGGGGACAGAAATAAAGACACGCTGCAGTCAATGTATCAGCTCGCGGAAGTGTTGACGTGGGAGGGCAAGAGCGACGAGGCGGAAAAACTCTGCCGTCAGTCGCTGGAGGGCCGCAGGAGCGTGCTCGGCCCTGAACATCGCGACACGCTGATTTCCATGAATTGGCTGGTGTGGATCCTGTTCATCGAAGGCAAATACGCGGACGCGGAGAAACTCGGTCGGGAAGCCGTCGAAGACACAAAGCGCGCGCTCGGACTGCGGGACAATATCACTCTGAGCGCGATGAGCCGTCTGGGAGTCGTTTTGAGTGAGGAAGGAAAATATCCGGAAGCGGAGGGGACCGTTCGACAGGTGTTGGAAACCCGCCGGCAGACGCTCGGTCCGGAAAATCCCGACACGGTGGCAACCACGGTTAATCTCGCCAACTTGCTGATGAACGAGGGAAAGTTTGCCGAATCCGAACAACTGTTTCGCGATGTGCTGCCGATCACCCAGCGTTTGTATGGGCCGGAGAATCCGAAAACTTTGATGACCGTGGAAAACATGGCGATCACCGTGAAAGATCAGGGACGATATCCGGAAGCGGAGAAATTGGAACGCGATGCGCTCGAACTCGAGTTCGCGAAATTTGGCCCTGACAATCGCAGCACTCTGATTACGATGTCGAACCTAGCCGAAACGCTCGCCGGAGAAGGCAAGTATAGCGAGGCAGAACAACTGCTGCGGGAGGCCATTGACGGCAAACGACGGACCATCGGGGCCGAGCATCCGTCAGTTTTCAACTCGATAGACACCCTGGGCAATGTCTTAAAGAAAGACAAGCGCTATCCGGAAGCGGAAAAGACTTATCAGCAAGTATTCGATGGCCGAAATCGTGTTTTGGGAGTCGCGAATCCCGACACCGCCTCCAGCGCCTACGGACTCGGATGTGTTTTGGCCTTGGAGGGCAAGCGCGGCGAGGCCTTCGCGAGCCTGCAGTTCGCCGTGAACCACGGGCTCACTGCCGACATGCGCGAGGGACTGAAGAGCGATGCCGATCTCAAGTCCCTGCACGGCGACCCTCGCTTCGCCGCGCTATTGGGTGCCGCCCGCCAATCCGCCGAGGCACCGCAAAACCCGTCGCCGAAAAACTAGGCGGGCCCCCCCGTCCGCTCGTTAGAGGACGGGCCACCAAGAACGGCGGCGATTGCTATTTCCGCATCCGATCCGAGAGCTCTTTGTGATCACAAACTGAGCCAGTTCGTGGATCGTCGGCTCGGTCAAGCAGAATGTCAGTTCACGTCGCCCCGCCGCAGCACCGCTGATACTTCTTTTCGGAGACGCAGAGGTACGGATCGTTTCGCCCGACCACGATGATAGTCGCAGACTTCCCAATCAAAACTCGGGGGTTGTAATCGGCAACTTCATCATCAGCTGCCAACAGGTTTAGAATTAGGGGACGCAAACGATCTCAATCAACCTTCAACTCTTCCACCCCACCAAATCAGACAAAGGAGAATCCCAATGCCATACGTGAACGTCGGTAAAGAAAACTCCACTGACATCGACCTCTACTACGAGGACCACGGTTCTGGTAAGCCCGTTGTCCTAATTCACGGATATCCACTGAGTGGCGCTTCCTGGGAGAAGCAGTTGCCAGTTCTTTTGGACGCGGGCCACCGCGTCATAACTTACGACCGCCGAGGGTTTGGCAAGTCGAGCCAGCCGACTACGGGCTACAACTACGACACCTTCGCCGAGGACCTGCACAAGATCGTGACGCACCTCAAACTACGTGACTTCGCCCTGGTCGGTTTCTCGATGGGTGGAGGCGAAGTGGCACGCTATCTGGGGAAATACGGGTCGAAGGGGGTGAGCAAGGCGATATTCATCTCGTCAGTCCCACCGTTCCTGCTGAAAACACCGGACAACCCGGAAGGCGTGGACGGCAGTGTCTTTGAGGGAATCCAGAAAGCCGTCGTTGCAGACCGCTATGCGTTCTTCACCGACTTTTTCAAGAATTTCTACAACACGGACCTTCTGCTGGGCAAGCGTGTCAGCGAACAAGTCGTCCAGGCTAGCTGGAACCTCGCAGCCGGGGCATCGGCCACGGCCAGTCTCGCTTGCGTGCCGACGTGGCATGAGGACTTCCGGAACAATCTGACCAAAATCGACGTGCCGACGTTGGTTATTCACGGCGATGCGGACCGGATTCTGCCGATTACTGCCTCGGGGCTTCGGACCGCCAAGTTGGTCAAGGGAGCCCGCCTCGCGATGGTAAAGGATGGACCACACTGCATCACCTGGACGCACGCGGAGGAAGTGAACTCTGAACTAACAAACTTCCTTGGGAAAGGGGCGGCGCAGCGTGCCGTCTCAGCGCACCAGAGCAAAGCAGTTGCGTAACCAAGCCGATCTTGGAAACCAATTTCACAAGGGGGGTGCCGTCTTTGGGCGGCACCCTACCCTTAAGGGGTTTGGGTCGGCTGGGACGTATCAAAGGTGCTGGGAGGCTTTGTGGCCAAGGCGTGTGGCTCCTCTTCGAGCCGAGTGACGAGAAAGCGTGCCCTTTGAAGCGTAAGTCGAAATCATCGACACGGAAGAACAACAGGAGGCCGTTGCCGGGTGTCCCGTGATCTGGGCTCGTCAATGAGGGATGCTCGTGGGCGCCCCACTGGGTGTAGACCCTACTAGCAATGCCAACGGTTCCGCCACCATTTCGGACCAAGCCTCGTCTTCGCCGACCGTACTTCCCGACGGCTCCGTGCTCTTCGGTGTCACCGACAACTATGACTATTTACGGGGGCATTTATTGCACTTCGATGCGCAGGGCAACTATGTGAATGCGTACACGTTCGGATGGGATTCCACACCGGCTGTGTACCGTCATGACGGCACCTATTCCATCGTTATCAAAGACAATCACGGTCAGGCGTCTGCGTACTGCGGTTTCAATAACCCTGTCTGCACGCCGTTGCCCACGGCTAGTTATCTAATTTCACAACTCGACGCCAACCTAAAGGTTGAATGGTCGTTCAAAAACACAACCATTGATCACAACGATCCCTACGGATATGAGTGGTGCGTGAATGCCCCGGTCATCGACGGTTTTGGGGTGGTCTATGCCGGAAGCGAAGATGGCAACATTTACTCTCTTCCTCAAGGGCACCATGGCGTCTTTACGAAGCCCAGGCAAAAGATTTTTCTGAAGGAGGCCTTGTTCGCTGCCTACACTCCGCTTTCCATTGGGGAAGATGGAAAGGAGTACACCCAGAATGATGGCCATTTGTTTGTTCTGGGTTGGTAAGTTGGAGCTTAATGCGAATAGCTAGCCTGACTGGAGTCGATTGTGAAGACGTCAGGGCACTCAGAAACATGAAACTTCCACCGCGTTCAATAACCGAACGCCAATGCATTCATCACCAAGCACGTGCAAAATACTGAAAATCAGGCCATCGAGGGAAAGGCTCACGGAGGGTTTACGGTAAGTAGGCTTGATACTTACACTATCCACTTCACAGTTCAAAAGCACAGCGCGACAATTTGGCCTGTTCGCCGGGATTCCGCGACAGCGGTGCGACAAACATCAAATCTCCTCAGTGCAAATAGTTGCGGTTCGCCAAAACGTTGCGCACTACATTGCAACGACTTCTACTTGGGGTAACGTCTTCGGCCTGGGAAGGCAGACTAATCAGAGGGTCGGCGGGAGTTGCTTTCAGAGACCGTGGAATGGAGAAAAACTGTTGCCTCGTTCCTGATAAAAGGGAAAGAGCAATCAGTCAGCTTCATTTGTTCGTTCCTCTAACATGGAGTGCATAGCGGTCAGATTCCCGTCACTGACACCCATGCTAGTCAATTTCCTCCCTCCAGATGGTCAGATGTTCAGTGCGCACAGGTTGACCATGACCATCTGACCATTTGGTTGACCATCTGAAACTCGACCATCTGAAATCACAGTGTTAGTGGAATAAATAGATAGATAGTCAAATAACTCTTGTCTAGCTACCCCCTCAGATGGTCAGAATAGGGTGAACCGCACGACAAAGTCTCTGAATGCGGGGATCACTATCGTGGATTTCTTCGAGAACGTCTACATCCCGGCAATAACCGGAAAGTTGGCTGACTCGACTGTGAGGGGATACAAGGAGTCTTGGCGGTGCCACATTCGGGACCGGGTCAAGGGCAGGGTGAGGGACTTCAGGACGGTGGATGGCGAAAATTTGATGTGCGAAGTCGAAGCTGCGAACAAGACGAAAACCGACGACTTGGCACACGGAACGTACAAACACATCAAAGTAACGCTTTCTGCGATGTTCACGTTCGCCAAGCGTAAGGGCATCTATGACGGCGTGAACCCGATGACGGGGGTCTCAATCCCCAAGGGCAAAAAGCACGGGCGGAAACGCCTTGCCTGTAGTCTTGAGGAGGTAGAAAAGCATCTTGAGCTTTTCTCTGGGAAGGAACCCATTGTCATTCTCACCGAGGATGGTCCGTACACTCCCGAGATTACTAAGGGTGTCGTCCGGGCGGCCATCGGAGTGGCAGCTTTTGCTGGCTTGCGTGAGGGAGAGATTCGAGGGCAGTGGTGGGAAGACGAAGATGGAGACATTCTTAACATCCGGCGTTCGGTCTGGAGGTCTCATTTGAAGTATGAGACTAAGACCCACGAGGATGAGGAAAACCCCGGCGTCGTTCCGATCATTGAACCTCTTCGGTTTGTGCTCAACGCTGTCAAGCCAAAGGATGCTTCTGGCTGGATGTTTCCGAATACGATTGGCGGGGCGCTGGATTTGGACAACCTCGCTGACCGTCTGATCAAGCCCATTTTTAAGGCAAACGGGTTGAAGTGGAAAGGCTGGCACGCCTATCGTCGCGGTCTTGCCACGAACCTTCATGAACTCGGTGTTCCTGATATTGTGATTCAAGCGATACTCAGGCACGAGGACGTCAGAACGACCCAGCGGAGCTACATCAAGACTGTGCCGCAAGTCGTCACTGCCGCCATGAAACGGCTTGAGGCTCAGATTGCATGTACAGCAGTTGTACAGCAGCAACCACCAAGCGGTTTGGTAAACTAAAGAAAGTAAACCAGAAGCCGACGTAGCTCAGTTGGTAGAGCAGTCGATTCGTAATCGACAGGTCATCGGTTCAAGTCCGATCGTCGGCTCCAGTTTTTCAATCGTTTACGATGCTTCTTACTACACCGTCCCTGGGATGAGTTTGAGGCGACCTGCTCGCGCAACTTCCGCTAACTGGTGTTCGACAAGTCTGCGCCTCGGCGTTCGCGCCCGCTTCCAGTGACCACCGCCAACAGCAACGCGACGATTACAACGGTCCAGGCCAGCACCGGCGCGAAAACTCCGCCGTAGCGTTGCTCGGCGAACTTGGCTTGCAGCACACCGTTGCGCGAGGAGAGCAGATTTCCCAACTGGTAGGCGAAGCTCGGAAACGTACCTCGGACTGCGGGGGGTGAAAGCTCATTCAAGTGCGCCGGGACCACTCCCCAGGCGCCCTGCACCATGAACTGCATCAGAAATCCGCCCAGGGCCAGCATGGGTACGGAGTGGGAGTAGGCCCACAGCGGAATCACCGGAATGGTCAGCAGCGCGGCCATCACAATTGCCTTCCGGCGGCCGAGTTTTTCCGACCAGGTTCCGAAGAGAATTCCTCCCAGCAGCGCGCCAATGTTGGCGATGATGGCGATGAAACCTACTGTTTGCGGGGCGAACTTGTGGTTCTTCGTCAGGAACGTTGGATACAGGTCCTGGCTTCCGTGGCTGAAGGAATTGAAAGCGAACATCAGAACAATCAGGAAGGCAAAGGTGCCCAGATAGGTCAGAATGCCCTTGCCCGGCACGGCCACTGTCTTTCTCGAAACGCGGCCTTGCGCCCAGGCCGGGGACTCGTCCACTTTGGTGCGAATGTAAATCACAAGAAATGCCGGCAGAGCGCCGATCACAAACATTCCGCGCCAGCCCACGAAACGGAATAGTGTCCCATAGACCAGGGCCGCCATCAGATAACCGACCGCGTAGCCTTCCTGCAACACTCCGGAGAAGAATCCGCGCCCCTCGGCGGGCAGAGTTTCGAAGGCCAATGCGGCGCCCACGCCCCATTCGCCGCCCATCGCAATTCCGAACAGGGCCCGCGTAATCAGAAAAATCTTCAGGGAAGGGGCGAATGCCGACGCCAATTCAAATACGGAGTAAGCGATGATATCGACCATCAACGTGGGACGCCGCCCGAAGCGGTCCGCCATCATGCCAAAGAGAAATGCGCCCACTGGACGAAAAGCCAGCGTGACGAAGATCGCCTCCGCGACGGCAGAAACTTTTGTCTGATATTGGGTCGCAATGGCGCTGACACAGAAGGTCAGAATGAAGAAATCGAACGCATCCAGCGACCAGCCCAGAAAGCAGGCAATGAAGGTATTCCGCTGGACCGGCGTGAGCCTGCGAAAATGGCCGATGAATTCCATTGGGGTTCCTCCGCGCAATTCCTCACGGGTTGAAAACGTCCTGCAGATGCTAGCATGGGTTCAATCTTGCAATCCAAGGATCGGCGTTATGATGCTGCTATGCGGGTGCTGGTGGTGGAAGACGATCCGAGGATCGCGCACTTCGTCGCCAAAGGATTGCGGGAACAATCCTATGCTGTCGACGTTGTCGGTTCCGGGAAGGATGCGCTTTACCAGGCCGCGATCAACGCCTATGACCTGGCAATTCTGGATGTAATGATCCCGCCTCCGGATGGCTTCGCGGTATGCAAGGAATTGCGAAAGTCCGGACAGCGCCTGCCGATCCTGATGTTAACGGCACGAGACGCAGTGGAAGACCGCATCACTGGCCTCGATTGCGGGGCCGACGACTACCTGACGAAGCCATTCGAATTCCGGGAGTTGCTGGCCCGTTTGCGTGCGTTGATGAGGCGGACGGGCGGCTTGCTGCCGGCGGAACTTATCGTCGCCGATCTGGTTGTGGACACCGTTGGGCAGAACGTCAGGCGCGGCGGGCGAGCCATTTCGCTGACTTCGAAGGAGTACGCATTGCTGGAATTCCTGGCGCGGAATGCGGGGCGGGTCGTGGGCCGTGCGGAGATCGCCGAGCACGTATGGGACGAAGAGTTCGATCCTTTTTCAAATTTGATCGAGGTGTATGTGAACCGCCTCCGCCGGAAGATCGACGCCGGTTCTTCAAAACCTCTTCTGAGCACGCGTCGTGGGGCAGGATATATGCTTGCGGCAGGCCATGAAGCGAGCGAAACGAAAACCCGCGGCTCCCGGAATCGGGCCGATGTTTAGTTCGGTGCGCGTACGACTGACCTTGTGGTACACGGCCGTATTGACTTGTGTGCTGGTGGCGATGGCCTTCGCCACATACTTCCTGCTGCGGCAGGATTCGGCGCGCCGCACGGACGCCGCCATCGTCGAGGTGGCCGATTCCTTTCTCGCGACCGTGAATGCCGAGGCCCGCGATGCCACCGGGCCTGACGGATTGAAAGCCGCCATCGAACAGGCGATTTCGGAGCACAAGTACCGGGAGACCGTCTTCGTCGTGCTCGACCAGGAAGGCAAGATTGTCGGGTCTACCAGCAATCAATTGCTTAAGGAGCCTCCGGGCGCATCGGTGGAGATTCTGCAGGAAGCCATGGGTCGAGGCCAGGCCGGAATCCGCCCGTTCCGAACGGTTCGGCTGCAAGACGAAGTGCACCGCAGTTACGCGCGCCGGTTTTCCATCGGGAAGGAAGAGTACACGCTGCTGGTTTTGCAGTCGCTCCACCACCAGCGGGAGTTTCTGGAGAGCGTCATCGGCGCTTTCGGGCTTGCCATTCCGCTGGCGATTTTGCTCGCGAGTGGGGCCGGGTATTTTCTCGCGCGGCGAAGCCTCTCGCCGGTAGTCGAGATGAGCACGCAGGCAGGACGCATTGGAGCGGACAATCTGCACGAGCGTCTGCCGGTAAGGAACGCTCAGGATGAACTCGGCCACCTGGCGGCGTCGTTCAACAATTTGCTCGACAGGCTGGATCATTCGTTTGAGCACCAGCGGCGATTTATGGCGGATGCATCTCACGAACTGCGAACTCCAGTAGCCATCCTTTGCGGAGAGGCGGATGTCACCCTGTCGCAGCCCAGCCGCTCACCCGAAGATTACAGGGCATCGCTCGACATTCTTCGGGCGGAAGCCAAACGCCTCAAGCGCATTGTCGAAGATCTCTTCACGCTGGCGCGCGCGGACGCCGGTCAGCATCCGCTGACGCTCTCGAATTTTTATCTTGATGAACTGATCGCAGAATGTTCACGCAGTATGAAGACTCTGGCTGCCGCAAAACAGATCACCCTCACCTGCAATGCATCGAAAGAGCTGCCCATCGAGGCGGACGAGGCATTGCTTCGCCGGATGATCGTGAACCTGCTGGACAACGCCATAAAATATACGTCGCCGGGTGGCAGCGTGTCGGTAAGCTGCGACGCTGAGAATTCGCGATACGTGATGACCGTCAGTGACACCGGGCAGGGCATTCCGTTGGACCTGCAACCGCGTATCTTCGAGCGCTTCTTCCGGGCGGACAAAGTGCGGTCGCGTTCCGGCAACGACGGAGGCGGCGCCGGACTAGGCCTTTCCATCAGCGAGTGGATTGTGCAGGCGCATGGCGGCCAGCTCGAATTGAGCCGATCTGACAAGGATGGCAGCACGTTCAGGGTCTATCTGCCCGCAGCAGTAACTCAGCCGTTAATCGCACGTTTATCTTCCAATCGCTAATTTAGTCATCCGGAGCCTGCTGCTTGGCCGGTTCTGGAGGTCTGATATGGGCTTACCTGGAAAATTTTCTGCTAGTGTGCGGGATTGCGTGGCGATCATTCTCTGGCTGACCGGCATCTTGTGCGGGCAGCAAACGTCCACGCCCGCCGCACCGCCTTTGACGATCACGCTGCAGGATGCGCTGGAGCGCGCACGCGTTGCCGATCCCCAATATCATGCAGCGCTGACCGATCTGGGAGTGGCGCGACAGGACCGCGTGCAGGCGCGCGCCGGATTGCTTCCGAATGTCAACTACAACAATTCCTTCATATACACGCAGGGCACGGGCCAGCCTCTCAGTTGCGCAGTCACGGCCACCTGCCCGACCAGCCGTTACATTGCCAATAACGGCGTGCACGAATACATCAGCCAGGCGGATGCGCATCAGGCAATTTCCCTGACGAATTTCGCGGACTACCGCCGCTCTTCGGCGGCGCTGGCGCAAGCACGGGCGAAGGCGGAGATCGCCACGCGCGGCCTGGTCGTCACCGTAACCCAAGCCTATTACGGACTGGTCGCGGCGCAGCGCAAGTATGCGACCGCGCAACGGGCGGCGACGGAGGCTCAGGGCTTTCTGAGAATCAGCCAGCAATTGCAAAATGGCGGCGAAGTGGCGCGCGCGGACGTGGTCAAGGCCAGCATTCAGACGCAGCAGCGGCAGCGGGATCTGCAGGAAGCCCAACTCGACATGCAGCACAGCCGCCTGGATCTGGCGGTGCTTGTGTTTCCCGATTGGAACGAGAATTTTACCGTGGTAGACGACCTTCAGACTCTGGAGCCGCTGCCCGCGTTCCCCGAAGTGGAAGTCGCGGCCAAGAAGAATAATCCCCAGTTGCGGGCGGCGCTGGCGGCTCTGGAGGTTGCGAACCACCAGGTGACCGCGGCTTGGGGAGGGTTGCTGCCCAGCTTGAGTATGGACTACTTCTACGGCATCGATTCGAACCAGTTCGCCATCCGGACGGACGGAGTGCGCAATCTGGGTTATTCCACGGTGGCGACCTTGCAGATCCCTATCTTCAGTTGGGGCGCGGATCGCAGCAAGTTGAAGCAGGCGGAGTTGCGCCGCGATCAGGTGAAATTAGAGTTGAGCCACGAGCAGCGCCAGGTTCTGGCGCACTTGCGGCAGTTCTATGAAGAGGCAAGAACGTCGCGATCAGAGATGGAATCGCTGGCCAGTTCCGCCGAAATGGCGGCCGACAGTCTCCGCCTTACCAATCTCCGCTATCAGGCGGGCGAATCGACCGTGCTGGAAGTTGTCGATGCGCAAAACACGCTCACGCAAGCGCGCAATGCTTATGACGATGGTCAGGTGCGGTACCGGGTCGCGGTCGCCAATTTGCAAACTCTGACGGGGAGCTTTTAGCCGATGACCCACGGCCCACTCGCTGACATCCCCCCCCAAAGGTACGCGAGAAGCTCCCGCGTCCTCAACTCGCTCCTCACGATGGCCGTAATCGGAGGTCTACTGATCTCCGCCGCCTGCAGAGGAGACAAAGGCGAGAAAGAGCCTATCGTCAGCGTGCAGGTGGCGCCGGTGGAAAAGACCACGATTCAGCACGTGATAAAAACCCAAGCCATTCTGTTTCCGCGGCAACAGGCGGCGATCGTGGCCAAGATCAGCGCCCCGGTGCAGAAGTTTCTGGTGAAGCGCGGCGGCCCCGTGCACAAGGGCGAATTGCTGGCGGTCCTCGAAAACCGCGACCTAGCCGCCGCCGCACAGGACACTAAGGGCAGCTTCGAGCAGGCACAAGCTACCTACGAGACGACCATGGCAGCCAGCCTGCCGGAAGAGATACAGAAAGCGGAAGCGGAGGCGCAGCAGACCAAGCAAGCGCTGGAGGCACAGGAAAAGGTTTATCAAAGCCGCCAGCATCTTTACGAGGAGGGCGCACTCCCGCGGAAGGAACTTGACCAGTCCGGAGTTGAAATTATCCAGGCACGCAATCAATATTCGATTGCGAAAAAACATCTCGATACCCTGCAGGCCATCGGAAAGCAGCAGCAACTCAAGGCCGCTGCCGGGCAATTGGAATCAGCCAAGGGGAAATATCTGGGTGCGGAAGCGCAGCTCAGCTATTCCGAGATTCGCAGCCCGATTGACGGCGTGGTCACCGACCGCCCGCTGTATCCCGGCGAAATGGCAGCGGCGGGAACCGCAATCGTCACCGTCATGGACATCTCGGCGGTGATTGCCAAAGCGCACATACCGCAGGCGGACGCGGCGTTGCTGAAGGTTGGCGACAAAGGAACGATCACAGTGCCGGGGCTCGATGAGCCCGTCGAGGGCACGATTACGGTAGTGAGCCCGGCGCTCGACCCCAACAGCACAACCGTGGAAGTCTGGCTGGAGGCAAAGAATCCGAAACAACAATTGAAACCCGGAACCAGCGTGCAGCTCTCTCTCACCGCAAAGACCGTGAAAGATGCGCTGGTCGTTCCTGCGGCCGCCGTGATCAGCGCACCGGACGGAGGTTCCGCGGTGATGGTCGTGGGCAGTGATGGGCGCGCCCATCAGAAAGCTGTGAAGCTTGGTATTCGTCAGGACGACGATGTGCAGATTCTAGAAGGCGTCACCGCCAGCGACAAAGTGGTTGCGACTGGAGCTTACGGCTTACCCGACAACACCAAGATCAAAGTGGAAGCGCCCGCTGAAACTCCGAAGGAGCCATCCAAGGAAAATCCCAAGGAAAGTCCCAAGGACAATTCTAGTGAGAAATAACTGCGGAGCGACTGCGTGAATCACAAGAAATCCGAGCACTGGACAGCGCGCCACTCCCGGCCGATGATTTTTCTGATCCTCACCCTGGCTCTGCTGGGCGGATATCTGGCTTTCACCATCCCAGTGTCGGTGTTTCCTTCGACGAATTTTCCCCGGGTACTGGTCGCTGTGGACAACGGCGTCATGCCCATCGATCAGATGATGGTTACAGTGACGCGGCCGATCGAAGAGGCGGTCAACAGTGTCCCGGGGCTGCTGACGGTGCGCTCGATTACCAGCCGCGGCTCGGCGGAAGTTGATCTTTACTTTCGCTGGGACGTGGACATGTTCCAGACCTTGCAGTATGTGAATGCGGCGCTGTCACGGGTGCAACCCGAGCTTCCAGCCACAGCCAAGGTGGAGGCGCACCGCATGACCTTCGCCAGTTTTCCGATCGTCGGTTACAGCATTACGTCGGCGACGGTGCCGCAAACCCGGTTGTGGGAGATGGCCACATACGAGATGAAGCCGCGGTTGAACCGCCTCGAGGGCGTTGCAACCGTCATAGTTCAAGGCGGGCAGGAGCCTGAGTTTCAAATCACACCCGACCCCGCCAAGCTGCTGACTGCGAGTGTGACGGTTACCGACATTCTCGATGCCGTCCGGCGCACCAATCTGGTGGATTCACCCGGGTTGCTGGAACGCAATCATCAACTTTTTCTCGGCCTGGTCAATGGCCAGGTCCAGACGCCGGAAGAAATCGCCAATTCCGTCATCAAGAACACGCCCGCTGGAATCCCGGTACGCATACGGGATGTGGCCACGGTCGCGCCCGACGTGAAGCCGGTTTACACCGTCGTGACCGCTAATGGAAAGCCGGCGGTGCTTCTGAACATCAACCGGCAGCCAGATGGCAACACCGTGCAGGTAGCGGATGAGGTCCACACCGAAATCGAGCGCATCCGCAAGACTCTCCCGCCTGGCGTGGACATTCAGCCGTTCTACGATCAGTCCATCATCGTGGGCGAATCGATCAAGAGCGTGCGCGATGCCATTCTGCTGGGCTTGATTCTGGCGTCGATCATTCTGGTTGTCTTCTTGCGGGACTGGGGTACGTCTCTAGTGGCGGGTCTCGTAATTCCGGTCACGGTCATGGTCACTTTCATCGCACTCAAGGTGATGGGGCAGACCTTCGACTTGATGACGCTGGGCGGCTTGGCCGCCGCCGTGGGTCTGGTTATTGATGACGCGATTGTCGTAGTGGAAAACATTGTGCTGCATCGCGACGCGGGCCAGGGCCGCTTAGAGGCCATCGAGAGCGCGTTGCGGGAAATCACGGTGCCGCTGATCGGCTCGACCATCACGCCCGTCGTTGTTTTCATCCCTTTGATCGCCATCACCGGCGTGACCGGCGTGTTTTTCCGCGCGCTGGCCGTGACGATGAGCGTTTCCCTACTGACTTCGCTTGCGCTCGCGCTGACCTGGACTCCGAACTTGAGCCAGTACTTTATTCGTGGACGGCATGAGAAGGAGAACCCGCAAGAAGCAGCTCCCGCAGCTTCGGAGAAGCAATCCGAAGTGGACGCAAAGCGCTTGCTGGCCGCCGAGGATGCGCATCTGAGCGGATTTTTCCTGCGCGTGGTCAACTTCCATGAACGCTGGCTGCGCCGGGCGCTGGAGCGGCCTCGAATGCTGGTTCTGTTCAGTCTGGTGCTGATCGCGGTTGCTTACTTGTGCTACCATTTCTCCGGTTCCGACCTGCTGCCCGCGATGGACGAAGGCGGATTCGTTCTCGATTACATCATGCCCGCCGGCAGTTCCCTGGCGGAAACCAACCGCGTAGTCGGCCATGTGGAGCAGATTCTGCGCGAGACCCCCGAGGTGGAGAGCACTTCGCGCCGCACCGGCTTGCAGTTGGGCCTGGCCGCAGTAACCGAAGCCAACACCGGCGACGTCCTGGTGAAATTGAAATCCAAGCGCAACCGCGATGTAGAACAAATAATGGCCGAGGTGCGGGGAAAGATTAAGCAGCAGGAACCCGCGCTCGACCTGGACTTCATCCAGGTTCTCCAGGACATGATTGGCGACCTGACGTCAGCGCCGGAACCAATCCAGATAAAGTTATTTTCGCAAGATCCCAAGCAACTGGAAGCGTGGGCGCCGAAGGTCGCGGACGCAATTGGGAAGATCAATGGTGTAGTCGACGTCCTGAATGGAATCGACAACACCATCAGCGGTCCGGCCGTGACTTTTCAGGTGGATCCCAGCGTGGCCGCGAGGGCGGGCTTCACCGCGGAAGAAATCGCGGTCGACGCGTCCGCCATCCTCGAGGGCGAACCGGCGCCGACGCCAGTGGTGACCAACGGCCGCGCCTACACTTTGCGCGTGCGCTTCCCGGCGGCGAACCGGGCCTCACTGGAGGCCATGCGCGACACGCTTCTCATCAGCAGCAGCGGACATACGGCCACGCTGGGCGCGCTGTCTACAGTAGTCGAGACCCCGGGGCAGAACGAGATCCGGCGGGAGAATCTTCAGCGCCAGGTTGCCGTGACCGCGCGTCTGGAGGGAACCAACCTGGGCAGCGGAATGGCCGCGGTACAAAAAATTGTAAGCGGGCTGCACCTTCCTTCGAACATCCGCGTGGAGTATGGCGGCACCTATCAGGAGCAACAACGCTCGTTCCACGATCTGGTGATCGTACTGGTGCTCGCCGTCCTGCTGTTATTCATCGTGCTGCTCTTTGAATTTGGCACGTTTGCCGCGCCCGTTGCAATTCTGGCGTCCGCCCTCCTCTCCACTTCTGGCGTATTCATCGCCCTTCTCTTCACGCGCACCACGTTCAACATTTCGTCCTTCATGGGGATGATCATGGTGATCGGAATCGTGGCCAAGAACGGCATCCTGCTGCTGGATGCGGACCAAAAGATGCGCGGGCTCGGAATGAGCGCAGAGGACGCCATGCTGCAAGCCGCCCGCCGGCGTCTGCGGCCCATCGTGATGACGGCGCTGGCCACGGTCGCGGGAATGCTACCCCTGGCGTTCGCCCTTGGAGCGGGATCGCAGATGTTGCAACCGCTGGCGATCGCGGTGATCGGGGGAGTCTTGATCTCGATGGTCTTGTCGCTGATCATCACCCCCGCCGTACATTTTTATCTCACCGGAAAATCACACACCTCATCAATCGCGGCGACTTGAGATTGGAATGCCGAGTTCGTTCTTGAACACGGTTCAAGTCCGCTTATCGGCTCCATTCTTTCCTGAATTGCGTACCCCCTCACCGAAATACTCGCTGTACCTGGAGCGTTTGCGAGTACCAGACCTGACAATCGGCTTTATCGGTTTTTTGTTGTACGCTTGGCGAAAGAAGTGGTCCGGAGTTACGCGCGGTTCGCGGACTCTAAGTGCGGGTTCAATCATTCTTGCTTATGGCTGAACAGGACTGGAACACCAACGAGAAAAATTCGAGCGAGAGCCACCGTGCCGCGAAGAAGCAGTATCAGGATCCTGCATTCCGGCACGAGCGGGTTTTCGAGACTATGGCGCTCTCCTGCGGCAAAGTCAGCGCCACCCAATTTCAGTGCCATTTTCACCGGAATGCCTCGTAGTCTGCCGCCAACATGCTGGAAGCTGACGAGAATCCCAAGCTTGATCTTGCGGCTGAGATGCTTCGCGGCCGCGGCACGGTTCACTTAAGAGCATGGGGAACGAGCATGCTTCCTACCCTGTGGCCGGGCGACTTGCTCACGATTCATGGCGCGGCACATGACGAAGTGGTTCCCGGGGACATCGTTTTGGTTCTGCACGATAACCGTTTCTTTGTTCATCGACTGGTCGAAATGCGACGGTGCGGGGATTGTTTTTCGTGGATTACTAGAGGGGATGCCATGCCGGCCAACGATCCACCCGCGGGTGCGTTCGAACTGTTGGGCCGGGTGGGCGGCATTCGCCGGGGTGATCGCAGTTTCGTTCCGAGCCGGCGCGTCTCACTGCTCCATTCCGCGCTGGCATGGGCTCTATGCCGCTGGGGCCGATTCCGCGGTTTCGCATTGCGGATTCACACTGCGCGCCTCCAATCGGGCACTTCTCATCCATGACGACTACTCTCGCAATTGCGGAAAAGACGAGTGTATCCGTCGAGATTGGGGGAATGGCGATTACCCTCCGCACGGACGACCCGTCATTTCAGCGGCTGATCGAGGATCGCTACGCAGGGTTTGTCGGGACCTCCTCAAGATCGCAGTTCGAGTTCGACGTAGACCTTTACGAGCCCTCAGAACCCGCTCCGGCCGACGATGAACTGGGGGTGAAGATCGAAGCAGGCGAATGGCTGCTGAAGCGGGGCGACTTTCGCGCGCGTTGGAATCCGGAAACCAGCCAGGGTCAGATTCGCCAATCGCGCAGTCCTTACGCAATCGATTGCGTTCTGCGCATCGTTCACAGTCTCGTCCTGGCAAGGCAGGGAGGCTTTCTGGTTCATGCCGCCAGCGCGATTCGTGGGGGAAAAGCTTTTCTGTTTTCCGGGGTTTCGGGCGCGGGCAAGACGACGATTTCCCGCCTGGCGCCTCCTGATACGACGCTGCTCACCGACGAAATCTCCTACGTGCGGCGGGAGGGCAATCGGTATATGGCCTGCGGAACGCCTTTCGCCGGAGAGTTGGCGCGGGTCGGCGAGAACTGCTCGGCTCCCGTGAGCGCATTCTTTTTGCTCGAGAAGGGTCCGCAAAACAGGATCCAACCGATCAGTCCAACCGAAGCCATCCAGCGGCTGCTGAGGAACATTTTGTTTTTCGCCGATGATCCGGAGCTGGTGAAACTGGTTTTTCAGTCGGCGTGCGAGTTTGCAAGTTTGGTTCCCATCCACCGCTTAGTATTCCTCCCCGACCAGCGAGTGTGGGACATAATACGTTAGGAGGCCACGCCTAAAGGCGCTCTGATAGCGCGATGCTTGTGGCACGCATGAATGCGTGCCCTGATACGAATCGAATATGTGGCGCGGACCGGTAGTCGCGATTACGCAGGCCCAAGGAGAATCATGACGGCTGAACGATACATTGCGCGAAGCTCGGCGATTGCCGCCCGCATGCTGGGCAGCGAAATGATGGTAATGTCGGCGGCTGATTCGACGTTCTTCACGCTCAATGAAGTCGCTTCCACGATTTGGCAGGCAGCGGACGGGCGCACGCCACTGTCGGAAATCGTCGCAGGGAAAGTCTGCGAGGAATTCGATGTTGATCGGGAACAAGCGCAGCGCGGCGCGGACCGGTTCGTCGACGAACTCTCACAACACGGCATCCTGCTCGTGTCAGATCAGCCGCTGATGGAGACGGGGGAGACGGATTCCCTCCCGTCCTCGGAGAGCCGGTGAGCCTTCTCGCCGAGATGAATCAAAAAGCGCTGAACCTGGGTCTGCCCATCAGCGTTCACCTCGATATCACCTACCGCTGCAACGAGCGCTGCGTGCATTGCTATCTGGACCACGACGACCATGGCGAGATGACGACGGCGGAAATCACCGGTGTGCTGGAGCAACTCGCCGAGGCCGGCGTCTTCTTCCTCTCCCTGAGCGGCGGTGAAGTTCTAATGCGCCGGGACTTTTTTGAAATCGTGGAGCGCGCGCGGCAGTTGTTGTTCAACGTGAAAGTGAAGACCAACGGCGTGATGATCCACGAGAAGGAAGCCGCGAGACTTCGCCGGTTGGGCGTGGAACAGATACAGATCAGCGTCTACTCGCATCGGACGGAAGTTCACGACGCCATCACAAAACTGCCGGGGTCGCTGAAGCGAACCATCCGGGCAATTCGATTCTTGAAGTCGAAGGGACTGAAGGTCACCATTGCGAACGTTCTTATGGCGGGGAATTTCTCAGACCAGCCGGGCGTGATCGCGCTGGCCCGGGAACTGGGAGTCGCCTACACGCTTGACCCTACGATCACACCAAAAATGGACGGGGACACCTCCACGGTCGCGCTGCGTATTCCGGGATCGGACCTGAAGCAGGTTTTCAATAACCAGGAACTCGTAGGAAACGTGGAAGAATTCTGCGCGCCTCCGCCCGCACCGGACGAAGACATCATGGATGGTTTCCCATGCAGCGCCGGTCACACCGCCTGCTACATTTCTCCGTACGGCGATGTATTCCCCTGCGTGCAATTCCCTCTTCCCAGCGGCAATGTGCGGCGGCAGAAATTCCTCGACATCTGGCGCAATTCCGCGCAGTTGAAGGAGGTCCGTTCGATCCGTGCGCGTGACCTTCCGACCTGTTCGACTTGCGCCCACGTGGGCACGTGCACGCGCTGCCCCGGTTTGGCTTACATGGAGGGGAACATGCGCGGGCCGTCCACTGCAGATTGCGAGAAGTCTTTTCAGAGAACGGGGATCCCCTCGGCGAACATGCTGGCACGAACGCGAGTTGGTTCCGCGGGTCCATTGATTCAGATCCAGACCCTGGCAAACTCATCCCCGATCACGCTTTTTCAAGATGAGGCGCGTTAACTGTGAATAGATTTAGAACTCCACGAAACCGGAATGTAACGTTTCTTGCCAGGTGCGCCGCGCTGCTGCTGGCGGCGTTTGGGCTGGCGGCTACCTTTACCGCATCGCTGTTCGGGCAGGCCTTTGCGAGGCCGGATGGTTCGCTCCCCGTGCCGATCGATTGGAGTTCAAAGCATGTTGTCTTCACCGGCGACTACACGCCAGAACAGGCGGTGAAGACGTGGAACGAGCCCCGGGCCTATGCCCAGTGGCTGTTGCATGGGAATGCGACGGCAGGTTCAGGCCTGGTGCGTTCAGGCCTGGTGCACAGGCGGCCAAGGCCAACACCGCGAAGGCATACAAGGGGAATGAAGAAGGACTGGGCTATCTCGCTTGGCGCCGGCGGCGTTGCGCAAGGCATGTGGCCCGCCAAGTTCTCCTTCAACGTGAACGCGCCACCGAGTTGCACCGCCGATTTCGTAGTCTTCCCCGTTAACGCGCCGACCGCGAACACGCGCGCGAATGTAGTTGGCACGTTCACCGGCCAACCGACGTCTGGCCAGACTACGTCAATCACCATAACTCCGACGGGTGGAACCGCGGTCACTTTGACCCTGACCGCATCGAACACCACGAACACAGGGCTAGACTTCGAAGTGTCCAGCACGGTTCCCACCAATGCGGCCAATCTGGCAGCAGCGATTAATCGTAATCTCAGTAGTACCGCTCTCGACCGTCTCGTGGCGGTTGCGTCGGGAGCTACAGTTACGGTGTACGCGCTCACGCCAGGGAGCCGCGTCACGCTGAGTGATGCAAACGCGCTGACAAATTTCAACTGGGGCGCCATTACTGCCGGGAGCGAACGGTTCCCAAGCCAACATCGTCGCCTTCAATCAGCTTTACAGCGGGTCCGGGACATCGCTGTGTGGTCACACGAATCCGGAATTCATCTTTTCCTACGCCTCCGGTGTCGGACCGGTCGCTACCTCGCCCAGCCTTTCGGTTGGCGGCACAGGAATCTCTTTCGTGGAGAATGACCCGAACATCGGAGCAATCCTGCACGTGCTGACGTTCGGCAGCGGCACCACCGAGTATGGAACCAGCGCCAGCTGCGCCAGCAACAACAACGGAGGCGCCACATTGCCGACCTGCGCCACCAACCCGGTGATCCCCGGAAGCACTTCGGGAAGCACCGCTAACGATTTCATGCTTCCTCTGGGTTTGGTTGCCGCCAATGCAGCCACTGGGGTGGCTGGAGCGGCGGATAGTTTCTCATCGCCGTTCATCGACTATGCCAACGACACTACCTACGTCGGCGATAACAATGGCTACCTGTATGCGATCACCCCCACGTTCAAGGGGACGCCAGCGTATGCGGGAGGGAATTTTCCGGTGCATGTAAGCCCGAGCCCTGCGGCAGTGAGCCCCACTGGGATAACGGCGACCACAACGGTAGTGACTGTCACCGTGGCCAACTCGCTTAGCATCGGAGAGTTGGTCACCATCGTGGGCGTAGGCGCCAACGGCACCCACTGTACCGCGGCTGACGCCGCTGCCATCAATGGAACGCAAACCGTTGCTTCAGCGACTGCAACGAAGTTCACCTTCGGCGCTACGATACCCACCGCGACTACGAGCCCCGGGTGCACAGTCACCAGCGCAACTGTCACCCCTGGGTCTAATTATCTTTCCTCCGCGGTGGTCGATGAGGGTGGCACGGGTAACATTTTTGTCGGCGATAGCAGCTCTAACTTGTACGCATTCACGCCGGCCGGAGCTACTGCGGCCCCAGCGCTCGCTCTCGGCGTCAACGGGGCTACAAACCAGGGCGCCATCAACGGCGGCATTCGCGACGGCGCCATCATTGACACGACGAACGGGGTGGGTTATGTCGTAACCGCATGCAACCCCAACACCACCGGCGAGGGCATCACGGGAACAGGTGGCAACACCGGCCTTGTCCAATTCACATTCAGCAGCAATACCCTGACCGCAGTTGTGTTCGCGGGTCTCGACACGGGCGCGAATCAAAGCTGTACGGTCGCTGGCTTTCCAAACTACTCCCCCACCCCCGACGAACGCTACTATGCCTTGGGCATTAGTAGCGCCACAGCGGCGAACAACGGGGAGATAATCGGCGCCACCTCCGGCACCGGCGGCCAACAGCTCAAAGAATTGCAGTTCATTAGTTCCACCATGCAGACAACGCCGCCCAACAACGACAAGCCTCAAATGGGCAACAACGCTTCGCCCCTCTCGCCGCTCACCGAGTTCTACAACACCCAGTTATCCACCGTGACCGGGGTTACAGCATCTACAACTGTAGTCACGGTGACGGCGAACAACACGCTCGCCGCGAATGACCTGGTCACCCTCTCGGGCGTAGCTGCCAACGTTACCAACAATTGCACCGCCGCTGACATCGCCGCCATCAATGGCGGAATACAAACCATCATTTCGGCGACCGCAACGAATTTCACGTTCGACGCTGCCATACCCACTGCTACTACCGGAGCCGGCTGCACTGTGACCGGCGCAACCGCTACCGGCGGACCGGACTACCTATTCGTAGGAGTGGTTCAAAACCCAACAGAACTGTATTCCTTCCTTTTGCCTAACTCACTCCTGGTTGCCTCCGGGGCGGCGCCGGTCAGTGTGGCAACGAACACCACCGATGTCGCGGGCGGGACAAGCGGCATCATCGTGGACAACGATTCCACCGGCGGACAGGCGTCGAGCATCTACTTCGGCACGCTGGCGACATCCACCACCATTTGCGGAAGCAGTGCCGCGCACTGCGCGGTCAAGCTAACCCAGGCCGCTTTGCAGTAGTTCGCGCTGACCTTCCGGCTTCAGCTTGCGCTTGAGACCCCTTTTCGAGTACTTCACCGAATACATACCGAATCGAGAACGTAACCGCCGCAAATCCCCACCGGACTTCCCTTCGTAAAGTTATGCAAAGATCGTCGGAACCCTGCTTTTCGGCGCAACTCTCGGTCCCTAATTCGGTTTATACCTATAGATCCATTCAGTTGAATAAAGGAGAACACAATGCTCAAGCAGTCCCTACTCATTCTGGCAGCGGCCAGCCTCATTTCCATCGCCGCAGCTTTTGCGACGGCGCAGAATAACCCGCCGTCGCAGTCACAGTCTAATTAACGACCAGCAATCCGCGACGGCGCAGGACAATGGTCGGCCGGCGCCACGGCCCGCCAGACCCTGCTGAACGGACCAGGGAGCTGACCAAACATCTCAAGCTCACTCCGATCAGCAGACCAAAGTGCAGGATGCTCTGGTGTCTCAACGCTCCCAGATCGCGAGCCTGCACCAGGATCTTCTCTTTCCCAGCAGGATCGCCATGGCAAGATGATGGAGATTCGCAAGAGCACCGACGAGCAGATCCGTGGGTTCCTCAACTCCAATCAGCAGAGGAAATGGGACGCAATGCAGGCCCGGCGTGAGCAACAGATGGCGAACCGTCGCGCCGGTGAGCAAGGTGCGCCACCCCAGCAATAGCTTTCTGAAAGCGACAGCCGGTCGTTCTCTCGCGGTGACAACTCCGAAAGACGACCGGCTCTCGAGTTACGCGGATTTGCTTTCCTAGAATCGTTTTGGCTTCCACAGCGGTAAACTCCACCCGTCACCCTCTTGCCGCTAGGAGCCGTCCTCCGTCTCTCGGAGTGCGCTTCTCACCGCCTCGCCTTTCTGATACTGTTTTGAGTCCGTTGGACGCCGGTTCCAGTACCATGTGACGAGCATCACAGTTGAATAGCTCTGGGTTCGGCAGTATTCCGAGTTGACCGCGGACCATTGTTAGTTTCGCGAAAGAATGTCTGGCGGACCGAAGTGGCAGGCTCGCCAACGACGATTCTTCCTGGGGAAAGGACAACCGTGTGATTGTTGGAGTTCCGAAAGAAAGCTATCCGGGAGAGCGCCGGGTAGCGCTTGTTCCCAGCGTCATCCCCACTCTCTCCAAGGCCGGACTCGAAGTGGTTGTCGAGTCGGGCGCCGGCGAAGGGGCTGGCTATCCTGATTCGGCGTACATGGAAAAGGGCGGAAAGATTGTTCCTGATCGCGCTGCCGTCTTCACCACCGCAGACATAGTCGCGCAGGTGCTTTGCTACGGTTCGAATGACGTAACCGGCAAGGCTGACCTTCCCCTGCTGCGCCGCGATCAACTGCTGATCGGGTTTCTGCGCCCCTTCGGTTCTGCCGAGGTAGTCCAGCAGATTGCTGCGGCGGGCGTCACGTCTTTCTCGGTGGAACTGGTGCCGCGCACCACGCGCGCGCAGAGCATGGATGCGCTTTCCTCCATGGGGACGATCTGCGGCTACAAAGCGGTGCTGCTGGCCGCGGAAACATCGATCAGAATCTTCCCCATGATGACGACGGCTGCGGGCACCATCACGCCGGCGCGAGTCTTCGTCATCGGAGCCGGAGTGGCGGGCCTGCAGGCCATCTCCACCGCGCGCAGGCTGGGCGCCGTGGCGTCGGCATACGACATGCGCGCCGCCTCCAAGGAGCAAGTGCATAGCCTGGGCGGCCGCTTCATCGAGTTGCCGATTGAGGCCAAGGATGCGCAAGACGCCCGCGGCTACGGCACTGCCCAGGACGAAACTTTCTACGCCCGGCAGCGCGAACTGCTCACCCGCGTGGTCGCGGAGAGCGATGTGGTCATCACCGCCGCGGTCATTCCCGGCAAGAAGTCTCCGGTGCTGATTACCGCTGAGATGGTCAAAGAGATGGCCCCCGGCTCCGTGATCGTCGATCTTGCCTCCGAACGTGGCGGCAACTGCGAACTTACCCGCGTCGGAGAAACGGTGAACCAGTATGGCGTCTCGATTATCGGCGCCATCAATCTGGCCAGCAGCGTCCCCTACCATGCCAGCCAGATGTATGCCCGCAATCTCGCCGCGTTTCTCGCATACATCGTGAAAGAGGGCAAACTGCAGCTCAACCTGCAGGATGAGATTATCCGCGAGACGATGGTCACGCACGGCGGTGAAATCGTGAACCCAAGAGTGCGGGAGTTTTTCAAGTTGCCGTCGCTGGTCGCAAAGTGAAGGATCGGAGACAAAGGATAGGAATAAGCGATTGCGTGTGAGAGATTCGTATCAGGGCGCGGCTTCAGCCGCTCCGAGGCGAACTACAAGATATTTCGGGCATTAGCCCTGGAGAACTACATGAACGAGAACCTGATTGATGCGCTGTTCATTTTCATGTTGGCCTGTTTCCTTGGTTTCGAAGTCATCCGCCACGTTTCGCCCCTGCTGCACACTCCCCTGATGTCGCTGACCAATGCTCTCGACGCCATTGCCGTCGTAGGCGCGATTGTGCTGGTGGGCGAGCGCAAGAGCACGTTCGCAACCGTGCTGGGCACGATCGCCATCGTCGCCGCCACCAGCAATGTAGTCGGCGGATTCCTTATTACCGACCGCATGCTCAAGATGTTCAAGAGCAGCCGTCCGAACAAGTAAGTCGCAGGACGAAATCATGCCGAGTAAATCTTACAGTGAGCCTTACCGAACAAATCATGAACGAGTTCGCCGGAAGCCAGTACGTTATCGAAGCGATCTATCTGATCGCCAGCGCGCTGTTTATTCTGTCGCTGAAGTGGATGAGTTCGCCCACCACCGCCCGCCATGGAATTTTGGCGGGCGAAATCGGCATGGTGCTGGCCATCGCCGGCACTCTGCTGCACCACGGCATCGTCGACTACAAGTGGATCGCGGTCGGGCTCGTGCTGGGCAGCGGCATCGGCATTCCGCTCGGCATGGTGCAGATGACCGCAGTCCCTCAGCGGACCGCGCTCAGCCACGCCTTTGGCGCGCTGTGCGTCACGCTAGTCGGCACGGCTGAATTTTATCTGGGAACGCAGAGCAATTCGAAGTTTGGGATGTCGGTGCTCTCGATGGAAGTGATTCTCGGAGGGCTGACGTTCACCGGCAGTTTGATGGCAGCAGGAAAGCTCCAGGAAATCCTGCCCCAGCGGCCCATCACATATAAAGGGCAGAACCTCGTCAACTTCCTGCTGTTCGCGGTTGCCGTTGGCAGCGCGGTTTACCTGGTGCTGCATCCGGAGGCGAAGCAACTCTTCCCTCTGATCGTGGGAATTTCGGTGGTCTTCGGCGTGCTGCTCGTGATCCCGATCGGCGGCGCCGACATGCCAACCGTCATCTCGCTGTTAAACGGCTACGCCGGATTATCCGCAGCGGCCATGGGATTCGTACTCCAGAACAAGCTGCTGATCATCGCCGGCGCGCTTGACGGATCGTCTGGACTTATTCTTTCGGTCATTATGTCGAAGGCGATGAACCGCTCGTTTACGAACGTCCTGTTCGGAGCCTTCGGCCAAGTGCAGGTCTCTGCTGCCGCTGGCGCGGAAGCCCGGCCGGTTCACAGCGCCACGGCCGAGGAATCGGCTGCGATTCTCTCTGCCGCGAATAAGGTGGTCATCGTCCCCGGCTATGGCATGGCGGTGGCGCAGGCGCAGCATAAGGTGCGCGAACTCTATGACATCCTCACCAAGAAGGGAGTCGAGGTTCGCTTCGCCATTCATCCGGTCGCGGGACGCATGCCCGGCCACATGAACGTTCTGCTGGCCGAAGCCGACATTCCCTACGACCGCCTGATCGAGATGGATGAGATCAACGGCGACTTCCCGCAAACCGACGTGGCCCTGGTGATCGGCGCCAACGACGTCACCAACCCAGCCGCGCGCAACGACGCTTCCAGCCCCATCTACGGCATGCCCATCCTCGATGTCGATAAAGCCCACACCGTGATGGTGATCAAACGCAGCATGAGTCCGGGCTTTGCCGGAATCGATAATCCTCTCTACTACCTCGATAACACATTGATGCTTTTTGGCGACGCCAAACAGTTTGTGGGCGCGATTGTAAGGGAGTTGAGCGGGGGGCATTGAAGCCAATCATGATGAATTCCAAATGCTAGTAACCCAAGGTGCTTTGACACCTCGACGTGACATTTCTAAACTCGTTCCATGAACATTCGCCTTCAGCCACAGCAAAAACGCGCTTGGCCGAAATTGCCGACCAGCGCCGCATGACAAAAGGAGAACTCGCGAGGCAAATCATCTCCCGTTATTTGGATGAGCATAAGGCTTCCGACGACCCTGCAGTGAATGACCGCGGCGGATTGGGCACAGAGATTGCGCTGCTGTTTTCTAAACATGGTCTTGACGTCGTGCTAGAGAGCCCGTTCGATCCGCCGACAGAGGCTGCCGGGCTGCGCCCGGCGGACAGCCGAGGGCGGCTGTCCTCACATACACCTTCTCGCAGCCGCGGCAAGAAGCGCGCGTGATATTCTATTAATTCCAGCTGCGTACCGTTTTGGCGGAAATTCCCCGCAGTTTCTGAAGAACGCTTCCTGAAGAAGCTTCCCAGTAGAAGCCCGGAAGAAGAGAAACCAGAAATCATGCTTTCAGTCAGTAATGTTTCCATGCGCTACGGCGCCAAAATTCTGTTCGACGAAGTCTCCACGGCGTTTACGCCGGGCAAACGCTATGGCCTGACCGGGCCCAACGGGTCGGGCAAATCCACATTCATGAAGCTGCTGAGCGGCGAACTCGATCCGCAAAAAGGTACGGTAGTCCGTCCGCGGAAGCTCGGAGTGTTGAGCCAGGATCAGTTTGCCTTCGACGCCTATACCGTGATTGACACGGTCATCATGGGCAACAAGCGGCTGTGGGCCGCGATGCAGGAACGCGACGCGATTTATGCCAAGCACGACATGACCGACGAAGATGGCATGAAGCTCGGCGAACTCGAAGGCATTGTCGGCGAAGAAGACGGCTACACGGCGGAGAGCGATGCGGCGATCTTGTTACAAGGTCTGGACATTCCCGACGAAGTGCATTCGCGCAAGATGAGCGAACTGCAAGGTGGACAGAAAGTTCGCGTGCTGCTGGCGCAGGCGCTGTTCGGGCATCCGCAGGCTTTGCTGCTGGATGAGCCTACGAACAACCTCGACTTGGATTCGATCCACTGGTTGCAGGGATTTCTGAATGCCTACGACGGCGTGGTGATCGCGATCTCGCACGACCGGCACTTTCTCAACAGCATTTGCACCCACATCGCCGACATCGATTACGAGACCATCATCACCTACACCGGATCGTATGACGAGATGGTGCTGGCTAAGACTCAGGTGCGGTCGCAGATTGAATCGCAGAACGCGCAGCGCGAAAAGAAGATTGCGCAATTGAACGAATTCATCGCGCGGTTCTCGGCCGGCACGCGGTCAAGCCAGGTACAGTCGCGGCGCAAGGAAGTGGAACGGTTGCAGGTGACCGAACTAGCCAAGTCGAACATCCAGCGGCCTTACATCAAGTTCGAGCAGAAGCGCCCGTCGGGCAAACACATTCTCGAGATCGAGCACCTGGGCAAAGCTTACGGCGACACGCAGGTGATTCGGGACTTCACCGCCAGCATCACGCGCGGCGAAAGAATCGCGCTGATGGGGCGCAACGGAGCGGGAAAGACCACGCTGGTGAACGCGCTTCTGGCGAATTCTCCGACCACGCCAGAAGCCGAGTTGCGCAAGACTAGCGGGTACGACGGACGCGTTCGTCGATTCCGGGAAAGTGATCTGGGGACACGAAGCGTCAATCGGATATTTCGCCCAGGACCACCGCAGCTTGATCGAAGGCGGCACAACGGTGCTGGAGTGGCTGCATCAGTGGAATCCGGCGGCGGTCAGCGAAGAGATTCGGGGCTTGCTGGGACAGATGCTGTTTGCGCGCGAGGAAGCGACGAAATCCACCAACGTTCTTTCCGGCGGCGAAGCGGCGCGGCTGCTCTTCTGCAAGCTGATGTTGCAGAAGCCGAACGTGCTGGTGCTCGATGAACCCACGAACCACCTGGATCTGGAAGCGATCAACGCGCTGAACATCTCGTTGCAGCGGTATCAAGGGACGGTGTTTCTGGTAACCCACGATCACGACTTGATCGACGAAGTCGCAACCCGGATTTGGCACTTCGAGAGCGATCACAAGCTTACCGACTTCAAGGGCACGTATGAGGAGTATCAGGCGGCCGTGACGGTGTAGGCCATGCGACATGTGGGGACAGCCGCCCCCGGTCTGTCAGTGGAGCGAAGCTCGACTGCACCATTTCCGCTGCATGTAAATCAATCAGGTTCTCCACAGATTTCCACAAGGGTTTGCAGTTGCGTTTACAGCCGCAAGTTACGGATAATGGCACGTAACGTTCTTGCGCCCTCTAACCGGCGCAAGAGGTTGCGCACAGTCGTGTACAGTCGAACCGATTTACTTAGGATTCTCCACCTCACACCGCGCCAGTTGGCCAACTGGGAGCGGGCGGGGCTGATTGCGGCCTCTCCAGCCTATTCTTTTTCTGACCTGCTCAAGATCAAGAAGGTTCGCGACCTGTGCGCAATGCGGGTGCGGCCGGCGGTGATTCGGCAATCGCTCGAAGCCATGCAAAAGCAGGCGTCAGGCATGGGAAATCCTTTGCTCGATGCCGGAGCGTCCTCCACAAACAATCATCGCGTCGCGTTCCGTCACGAGGGCAGGCTGCTGGAACCGATCGCGGGACAGTTTGTGATGGACTTCGCGACGCGCGAAAAAGTTGTGACCAGCACGCCAGTTCCTACTCAAGAGCCGGGTCCGCAAGAGAATGAGGCTGCCTCCTGGTTTGCCCGAGGCATCGCGTTGGAAGAAGATCCGGCCACGCAGACTGAAGCGCTGGCTGCGTACCAGAAGGTGCTCGAGTTTCAGGCCGAGCACGCTGCCGCGCACATCAATCTGGGCACGCTTTACTACAACCGGCAGGATTTCGCCCTGGCGGAAAGGCACTACCGCGCTGCCTTGCAGGCTGACCCTCGCTATGCGCTGGCCTATTTCGATCTGGGCAACGTTCTGGACGAGACCGGGCGCGTGCAAGAGGCTATCCAGACCTACAAGATGGCGATCCAACTCGCCCCAACGTACGCCGATGCGCACTACAACCTTGCGCTCGCCTATGAAAAAACGCGCGAGCCGCGCAAGGCGCTGAAACACTGGCAGGCCTATATCAAACTCGATACCACCGGCCCCTGGTCCGTCCATGCCCGCAATCAGATCCAGCGCATTCTGCAAGCAGACACGTTGAAGTTGGTGCATTCCAGACGCTAGCAGATGTTCGTAATCCCCTCAGCAGGTCATCCTGAGCGCAGCCGTTTTTCAGGCGGAGAAGAATCTCGCGCACAGTTGCGGCCGCGTCCGGGTTCCGTGCCAGATCCCTCTTCGGGAATGCCGCATTGCGGCGCGAACCCGTGACGAATAACATAAGGACGAGCCAGTCCTGATGGGTCAACACAATGAGAATCTGGTCATTCGTGTGGAAACGAATCCAGCATCGCTAAGCTCTATCACTGTCTCCGCCAGCCTGCCTTGGAATGCTAAAATCACCAGTTTGCCATTCTCCCGATGAAGGTATCCCCATGTCCGAACTAACTCTGCAATCCGCCGTTCCCACGCCCCTGACCACCCTCACCGAAGACGAAATTCTCTTCCGTGACAATATCCGTCAATTCGCCGACGAAAGAATCCGTCCTCTCGTGAAAGAAATGGACGAGAAGGGGGTCTTCGACAAAGCTCTCATCCACGAATTCTTCCAGCTCGGGATAATGGGCATCGAGATCCCGGAGCAATACGGCGGAGGCGGCGCCAAGTTCTTCGAGGCGATCCTGGCTGTAGAGGAATTGTCGCGCGTCGACGCATCGGCAGGCGTCGTGGTCGATGTGCAGAATACGCTGGTCAACAATGCTTTGTTGCGATGGGGCAACGCGGAGCAGAAGAAGCGCTATCTACCCAAGATGGCGGCAGACACTTGCGGCGCATACGCGCTGAGCGAGGCCGGCTCCGGCTCCGACGCTTTCGGGCTGGCAACGCGCGCCGAACTCAAGGGCAGCGACTACGTGCTCAACGGTCGTAAGCTCTGGATCACCAATGGCAAGGAAGCTGGACTCTTCGTCCTGTTCGCCACGCTCGACCCTACCGCGGGATACAAAGGCATCACCGCATTCCTGATCGAAAGAGATTTTCCGGGATTCAGCGTTGGGAAAGAAGGAAGACAAGCTAGGCATTCGCGCCTCATCGACCTGTGAACTGATTCTGGAAGACTGCCGCGTGCCCAAAGAGAATGTGCTGGGCGAGCCCGGCAAAGGCTACAAGATTGCGATTGAGACGTTGAACGAAGGCCGCATCGGTATTGGCGCGCAAATGCTTGGTGTGGCGCGGGGGGCTTGGGAATTTGCCGCGAAGTATGCGCAGGAACGCAAGCAGTTCGGCAAAGCCATCGCGCAGTTTCAAGGAATCCAGTTTCAAATCGCGCAGATGGCAACCGAGATCGAAGCGGCGCGACTCATGGTCTACAACGCGGCCCGCATGAAAGACGCAGGCGTGAATTTCGTAAAAGAAGCGGCGATGACCAAGCTGTTCGCCTCGCAGGTGGCTGAGCGCGTGACTTCGCTGGCCATCGAAATCTACGGCGGTTACGGCTTCACTAAAGACTATCCCGTGGAGAAATACTGGCGCGACGCCAAGATCGGAAAGATCTACGAGGGAACGTCGAATATGCAGTTGGCGACCATCGCCAAACTCCTGCTGGGCGGAAAATAGCGCTTCCAAAGTTGTTCGGCACACCACGTCGACCGGCGGCATGACGAAATACGTTCCGTCCGTACGAATGTTCTGGGGCTCGGTACCGAGCGTCGGATGGCCCCACCGCAAACGGCAATTCCCTTCGAGTAGACCTTTGTTTCGGACACGCGCGCTCCAATCGACTACGCAACGCTGCTCAATATGTGCATTGAATTGCACTTGGAATCCCGCCGTTGGCCTTGACAAATCACGCTAACCCACATAAATTCAGCATCTTCCGGCCACGTGCGCCATTGGCTCACAAGCTGCAATTCACCCATCAGCCTGTGTTGCGCTAGGCCAGACAGGGGTGCCACTTGACGATTTCGTTCGGTTCCACAACACTGATGCCGATCGCGGTTCCCGCGAAGAAGCGGAGCCTTCTCCCGCTTCTCACAGTGCTGTTTGTGTTTTCCTACGGACTGATGACCGTGCTCATCATTGAGCAAGGCTCGGTGATCCAATCGCAACGCAATCTGATTAAGGTTCTAGGTCGTGACAGCACCGAGCTGTGGTCTTCGAGAGGCAAGGCCATCGGCGATCAGGAGTCGGCCCGGGCGCAAGCCCAGAGCCGCGCGCAAGCTCCCTCGGCTCCCGCTCAAGCTCCGTCGACCCAGTCTCCGTCAAGCCAGTCTCCGTCAACGGAGCCCCGTCAACCCAGGCAGTACCGCAACACCGTTCTCAAAGCCGCACAGGCAAGATTGCGAAGCCAGAAACCCAGGTTCCTCCCGTGCCCGCTTCGGACTTATCAGACCGGCGTCGTTCTTTGAATACGATTTAAGAGCCCAGGCAGCAAAGCGTTAACTAGTAGCCCCAGGACGTGTCCGGAAAATTTGGCGACAATGAAGGTTCTGACCCTAGCCTTGTTGTTTAGTCTGACCGCTGCGAAGCCAGCGCAGCCATTGCGCCAGCCCTCCGGTCACCTGGCACAGCACTCCAAAGGCGGACGCTGGTACTTCGCCGCCAGCGGCCATGCGGTCTACTGCTATGGGCCGGTGATGACTTTGCCCCAGGCCAACGGGGATTTGCAGAAGGTCGCCACCTTCTGCCGCGACGGCCAGACTGTCGTACCGCTGAAAGATTAGCCCCGCTCACTTCTATTCGATGGCGTCATCCCGAAGCCCCGCGCTTTCACCAGTGGGGCGAGGGATCTCGTGCGCATCGTCGTCCCGCAGGAGTCGGTCCAAACTGTGGCGGCTCGGCGGAACACCTTGTACACTGATGACGCATGCCGGAACTCCCCGAAGTAGAAACCATTGCCCGCGGACTGGCCAGGCGCGTCTCCGGCGATGTGATCGAATCCATCTGGCTGGGCCGAAAACCGGAGCCGCTGAAGTCTTCGGCGCGGGAAATTGCCGCGACGCTGGAACATAGCCGCATCGCAACGGTGCGGCGCATGGGAAAGCACATCGTCTTCGACCTCGATCAGAACCACCCCAAGCAAGCCAGAGCGCAGTGGATCGTCCACCTCGGCATGACCGGAAGCCTGCAAGTCTGCGAACCGCAAGCGGATATTCTCAAGCACACGCATGCGATTCTGAAGCTGGCGTCGGGCAAAGAGCTGCGTTTTGTCGATCCCCGCCGCTTCGGACGGCTGAGTGTCGCGCACGCCGGCGGCTTCGAGGCGGGCGGCATTGAGCCGCTGGAAGCCGATCTCGACCGCTTCCTCGCGCTGTTTCGTGGCCGCAAGACTCCCATCAAGAGCGCGTTGCTCAATCAGAAACTGCTTCGTGGCGTGGGAAACATTTACGCCGATGAATCTCTGTTCCGCGCCGGAATTCGCCCCCGCCGCCGCGCCTCCACCATCACGCGCGACCAGCTGGCCAGGCTGCTCGCGTCTGTAAAAGAGGTTCTCCAGGAGGCGATCGCTTTGGGCGGCTCGTCCATCTCAGACTACGTTGACGCCGACGGCGAAGAAGGCTTTTTCCAGTTGCAGCACCGCGTCTACGGCCGCGAAGGCGAGCCCTGCCTGGTCTGCAAGACGCCCATCAAGCGAATCGTGATTGCCGGACGCAGCAGCCACTACTGCCCGCGGTGCCAGAAGTAAAAACAATTGCGGATTGATGATTGATGATTGTTGATTAAAAGCCTTTCCCCCCGGAGCTTTTCAATCAGCAATCATCAATTAACAACGCGCACGCCCCTGCCCTGTTCTGATAACCTTCTTTTCCATGCCTGATTTTTCTATCGGAGTCGATCTCGGCGGTACCAACCTTCGCATTGCGGCCGTGAGCAGCCAGGGACACCTTCTTGAGAAGGTTACTCTCGGCACCAAGGTCGCTCTCGGCCGCGATCACGTGATCAACGAAATGTGCGATGCGATCCAGCGCCTGTCCGGCAAGTACAGAGAGTCTGGAGAACTTCTCGGCACTGGCATCGGCGTTCCCGGCATCATCGACATGCAAACCGGAATGTTGCGTAAGTCGGCAAACCTGCCGGGCTGGGAAGACTATCCGGTGCGCGCGGAAATCGAGCGCCGCCTGGGGCTCCCAAAAAACGCGGCGCGCGTCGTTCTCGAAAACGACGCCAACGTGGCCGCGCTCGGCGAGCAGTGGCTGGGCGCTGCCCGCGGCGTCCCTAACATGGCGGTGGTCACACTGGGCACCGGAATCGGCGGCGGCATCGTGCTCGGAGGAAAAATCTGGCATGGCATGAATGGCATGGCGGGCGAGTTCGGCCACGTCACCCTCGAACCGGAAGGCCATCCCTGCGGCTGCGGCAACCGCGGATGCGCCGAGCAGTATGCCTCCGCCAGCGCGATTATGCGCATGGCCCGCGAAGCAATCGCCAGCGGTGAGGCGCCTTCGCTGGCCAAGGCTGCGTCGTCCGACGCCGAGTTCGGCGCAAAGTCCATCTACAACCTCGCAATCCAGGGCGACGAGCACGCCCGCCGTATCTTCCGCAGTTTTGGACGCTATCTCGGAATACTGCTCGCCGGCCTGATTAACGTTTTGAACCTCGACATGTTCGTCATCGGCGGAGGCGTTTCAAGCGCCTGGGATGCTTATGCGCCCAACATGTTCGAGGAGTTGCGCGAGCGGTCGCTGGTCTACGCGGCAACTGCTCCCGCCGATCCTCTAAGCAGCGACTCTTTAGAAACGAAGAAGGCGCCGCAACCCAGACCGAAAGCCGCACCGAACGAAAAACCATCATTACCCGCGCGCTGCTGGGAAGCGATGCGGGACTGTATGGAGCGGCGCGCACAGTGGTCTTGGTGAAATAAACTCGCTTTGAATGGAGGCTTCCCCCTGGCGCAGTATAAGTTCAAGGTCACACTTCTCGGTCAGGCAGGAACAGAAGGAGCGGCGCTCAAGCCGCCGTTTGACGTGGCGGAAGTCTTCCAGCGCAAAGGCCGCGTACCGGTCAAGGGCACGATCAACGGCTTCCCCTTTCGCAGTTCGCTGATGAACATGGGCGAAGGTCATATGATGGTGGTCAACGCGCAACTCCGTGCCGGCGCTCATTGCAAGGGCGGGGACACCGTCGACGTGGTCATGGAACTCGATGAAGAAAAGAGGACGGTCGAGGTCTCCCCCTACCTGAAGAGGATCATCAACAGCGATGCCAAGGCGAAAGAGTTCTGGCCCAAGCTCTCCTTCACCCATCAAAAAGAATACGTACGGGAAATCGAAGGCGCGAAAAGGCCGGAGACCCGAGAGAAACGCATCGCCACCATGATGGAAGCGCTCCGTAAGAACCGGCGCAAGGGGTCCTGAGCCGACAGGCGGCTGGGGCTTATTGACGAGCCTGATAGGCCCCATAAGAAATATGAATTGGACTCAGTGGAGGCCTGCCTTTATCGTCTGCGTTACGCTTGATCCCGATTCTCAGGCCACCAACACTGATGGAGGCGTCCGCTCACGGTCATCGGCGTTGTGTAATCTATAACCCGGTCGTACCGGCATTTGCTGGACCGATTCCAGCGCACGCACGGCCACCCGAGAATTGCCCACCCCTTATAAACAGGAGCAACCAGTCATGATAAAAACAGGGCACAGGCGCTCCTTGCGCGCGCCGCTATCATCGGCCGGCACCGTTATTCGTTCTAGCCGCCGCATTGTTGGCCGGGCTATCCACACACTGCTTTGCCGACGATGGGCCCAAGCCCGATCCATCTGGCACAGCCACCGGAGACAAAACTACCGCAGTCGATGCTGCCGGCAATTCCTTTGTGGTCGCCGAGCCCACCGACAAATCAGCTCCGGACTACGCGCGAACAAGAAAGCATTCGACGATTATCAAGCCCAAGCGGCGAAAGAACCGCTCGCGGTTAAGCTGGCCGACAGCGTAGGTCACGTTCGTGTGGCGACAAATTTTGCCTGGACCTTGAACACCGGCTACCTCGTCCTGTTCATGCAAGCGGGTTTCGCCCTGCTCACATGCGGGCTGGTGCGAAAGAAAAATGCCGCGCACCTGATGATGCTGAATTTCGCCGCCTACGTGTTCGCCTTCCTCGCTTACTACGCCGTCGGATACGCATTCCAGTTCGGAGCCGTTGCCATCAACGCCGCGCCCACCAACCTGGGCGGCACTCCGACGCTGAACCATTTTCTGATCGGAAGCGGCCAATGGGGTTTCGTAGGCGGTAAGGGATTTTTTCTCGTTGGTCCGGCCTATGACAGTGCCAGCAATTGTTTAACATTGTTCGAAGTCGTCTTCATGGAAACCGCCGGCTACATCATCGTCGGCGCTGTCTGCGAGCGCATCACCTTCTGGGCATTCCTGCTTTGCGAACTCTTCATCGGCGCAATACTTTACCCGATCTCCGGCTGCTGGACGTGGGGTGGAGGTTGGCTCTCGCAAGTTGGCTCAACGCTGAACTTGGGCCACGGTTATGTCGACTTCGCGGGATCAAGTGTAGTGCATGCCGTGGGCGGCTTCTGCGCCATGGCTCTTGCGATTATTTTGGGTCCGCGTCTGGGCAAGTACGGTCCGGGCGGAAAGATCCGCGTCTTTCCCGCCCATAACATCGTTTACGTCGTCTCCGGCACATTCATCCTGCTTTTTGGATGGATGGGATTCAACCCCGGCTCAACTCTGGGAGCAACTGACCTTCGCATTTCCGTAGTCGCGGTGAATACGAATCTATCGGCTGTCGCCGGCTCCGCCGCCGCGATGCTGCTGTGGTATTTCATGTTCGGAAAGCCCGACATCACCATGGCGTGCAACGGAATGCTCGCGGGATTAGTCGCGATAACGGCACCGTGCGCCTTTGTGTCTCCGACTTCGGCGGTAGTCATCGGCCTGCTGGCGGGATGCCTGGTCTGCGCCGGCGTTCTCTTCAACGAGCGCGTTCTCAAGATCGACGATCCCTGCGGCGCGATTTCAGTCCACGGTTATTGCGGATGGCTCGGCGCCGTCAGCGTCGGCATCTTTGCCGATGGTGTCTATGGCGCGGGATGGAACGGCGTGGGCGCAACCACGTATCTGAGTCACGCGGGACAAGGCGTAACAGGCTTGCTCCATGGCGACACGCGGCAGTTCTTGTGCCAGCTTATGGGAGCGACTTTGTATGCGGTGTGGGCGTTCGGTGCGACCTACGCGGTCTTCTGGTGCGTCAACAGAGTGAAGAGCATGCGAGTGGCGCCAGAGGTGGAAGAGGAAGGTCTCGATGTGCCGGAGTTCGGGATGCCGGGTTATCCGGAAGACGCGGTGGTTCCAGCTCCGTACTAGTCGCAGATGCGCTCCGGGCGATTAGTCTGCGGCGTGGAATGGCCCGATCCGAACTTTGCGCGCCGCCGCCAGAGAAAGCCTGATTCTGTTCCGGCGTGCCAATCGTCACGCGAATGCAATGCGGCGCTCCCCATAACACCAACGGACGTACAGCCACACCTTCATCCTGCAAGCGGCTGGCGAAAGCCGCAGCGTCTTCCGATAGATCGCAGAAAACAAAATTCGCCGAGGTGGGGGCGACGCGATATCCGAGTGCCGACAAGCCCTGGGTGAGAACTTGGGACTGCACAGCATTGTTCTCCACCGCGCGCCGAATGTGGTCGTGATCGTCGATGGCGGCCACCGCCGCAGCTTGCGCGACGGACGAGACAGAAAATGTATTGCGCATGCGCGCGCAATATCCCAGCAATTCCGCGGGGCCCAAGACCGTAGCCTACGCGCAGGCCCGCGAGTCCGTGCGCTTTTGAAAATGTTCGCAGCACCACAGCACTCGCGCCCTGCCGAATGTACTCAAGCGAATTCGAATAGTTAGTTTTCCGCAACGCCGCGAAATGCAAAGCGAATTCGTAATAAGCCTCATCCAGAACCACAGACCACGTGTCCCGGAAGCTGCGCCAGAAAACGCTCCACGACCGCTGCTTCCACCATGGTGCCGGTAGGATTGTTGGGGTTGGCCAAAAACACGATGCGCGTGTTCGAGTCGATTGCAGCGAGAATCGCGTCGAGGTCGAACCTGTCTTCGCCAGAGCGCATGGGCGCTTCGATCAGACGCGCGCCCGCCGCCTGCACCGCCATCGAATACACAATGAATGAGCGCTCGCTGGTCACCGCATTCAGCCCCGGTGCGAGCAGCGTCTGGCAGAGCAGGCTCAGCATCGCGGTTGAGCCCGCAGTGACCAGCACCTGCTCCGGCGGCAGTCCGTGATGTTCGGCCAACTTGTGGCGCAGCAGGCTGCAATCGTCATCAGGATAAGAGTTCGCCGCGTTAAGCACTTCCCTCATGGCATCGACAGCGCGCGCGGAAGGTCCAAAAGGATTTTCGTTGGAATCAAGTTTGATGAGCCGCGACCGGCGCTCCAGCGCCTCCGGCGCTATGCTGGCAGTATTCATTGCGCCCATGTCGCGCGCCGGCTTGGTGACTATTTCAAAGAATCGGCTCATGCTCGCCGCACATCATGCCACGGAAGGCTTTGTTCCCGCTATCGGTTTGTTGCAGGCGGTGCGCAGCCGATCGACTTCCTGCAAAGTCAGGGCGCGGAAACGCCCAGGTGGAACATCGAGGGTGAGCGGCCCATAACGGACGCGCTTGATCTTCTCCACATGGTGGCCGACCTTCTCAAACATGCGCCGGATCTCGCGGTTACGGCCTTCGATCAAGGTCACCTCGTACCAGGGATTCGCAGCTTCTTTAACCAAACGGATTCCCGCCGGCGCAGTCCGCACCCGGCGGCCATCTTCGGTCGCGATAGAAACTCCGCCGCGCAGTTTCTCCAGCGCCTCGTTGCTCGGAGTCCCCGCAACTTTCACCACATAAGTCTTGGGCACCTGCGAGGCAGCTTTCATCAGCTTGTTGGCCAGCCCGCCATCATTGGTCAAAAGCAGCAGGCCCTCGCTCGCGTAGTCCAGCCGGCCCACGGGATACACGCGCTTCTTCACCCCGTGGATCAGTTGCATCACCGTCGGCCGGTTCTCGGGATCGCTCACCGTAGTGACGTAGCCTTTGGGCTTGTTCAGCAGCAGGTAGACATGGTGTCTGCGCGCCTTGCAGCAGTTTTCCGTCCACGCGAATGTGATCGGTGTCGGGGTCCGCCTTCGTCCCCAATTCCGTCACCACGGTCCCATTCACCTTGACGTGGCCGGCACTGATCAGTTCTTCGGCCTTGCGGCGGGAGGCAATCCCAGCAGCGGCAATAATTTTTTGCAGGCGTTCAACAGGCATGTGCGTGAATTCGTTTTGAAAGGGCGCGGCTTCGGCCGCGCCGTGAAAGACGCATACGACCGGAAGCGCCTTCAGGCGCTGGACTTCAGGTCAGAACTCCCCGCTATCTCCACCTGACCAGAACCGTCTTGCCCTTCCTGCGCCGCATCTTCTGCCGGAATCAACTCGCTCTGGAAAGATTCCGCCACCAGCTTCTCGAACTCTTCCATGCTCGGCAACTCGTTGACGTCCTTCAATCCAAAGCGCATCAGGAATTCTTTGGTCGTCTTGTAAAGGATCGGCCGCCCGATGACCTGCTTGCGGCCCGCGGTCGTAATCAGCTTGCGGTCGAGCAGTGTAGCAATCACACCGCCCGAATCCACTCCGCGAATCTCGTTGATCTCCGGCACCGTCGCGGGCTGCTTGTAGGCGATCACAGCCAGCGTTTCCAGAGCCGGCAGAGAGAGCCGCACCGGCGGCTTCAGGCTCTTGGCAAAACTGCGCACCATTTCATGCTGCTCGGGCTTGGTCGACATCCGGTAGCCGCCCGCTACCTGACGAATCTCGATGCCGTGGTCGGGCGTGCCGTAGTCGGCAACCAGTTCCTCCAGCGCCGCCCGCACCCGCGACTTCACTTCGGAATCATCGGCCGCACCTTCAGCGATCACGGACTCTTTGACAAGCTGGACCATCTGCTCCAGCGTGATCGGCGTCTCCGCCGCATAAATGATGGCTTCGAGTTGAGCTTTTAAACTCATAAGAACGTGGTCAGTGGCTAGTGGTCAGTAAAATCTGTGGCTCTGACTGGCTACTGATACTGACCACTGACCACTGCTTTCATCTCCAATCGTCGCGCACCGCCGCCTGCTCCGTCATGATGGCTTCAAATCCAACATGTTTGCGCACGGCAATCTCGCCGAACATCTGGTCCTGCCGAACCTGAATCGCCTGTAGCCGCACCATCTCGAGCAACGCCAGAAACATGCACACCAGCGCCTGCCGCGAGGGCACGCGCATCAGAAGCTGTTTCAGGCGGATGGGCCGCGATTCGAGCGCCAGCCGCCGACGCAGGTAATCAATCATCTGGCCCACCGTAACTGTTTCCTCGTCCACGCTGATCACAGGCCGCGTGCGCACGCGTTCCAGAATCTGCTGGAACGTCTTGACCAGATCGATCACGTCCGCGGCGTTCTCCGGCTCGGTGCCCTCGGCATCCATGAATTCCTTAGCGCCGGATTGGTCAACACCGCATCTTCGATCTGCTGCTTCTGCAAGAGCATCTGCGCCGCCGACTTAAATTTTTCGTGCTCCAGCAGGCGGTTGACCAGTTCCGTTCGCGGATCTTCCAACTCTTCCGCTTTCGCCGAAGGGTCGCGAGGCAGCAGCATCTTCGACTTAATGTGTATCAGCACCGCGGCCATGTAGATAAAGTCAGCCGCCACATTCACGTCCAGCTCGCGAATCTTTTCCACGTACGCCAGATATTGCTCCGTGATGCGGGCGATGGGAATGTCGTAAATGTCGATGTCTTGCTTGCGAATCAGATCAAGCAGCAAATCCAGCGGGCCTTCATAGACGTCGCTAACGGAAACCGCAAAGGGAGAATCGCTTTCTTCTTGTTTGTCCTTGACCGGCGCGCCAGCCGGGGTCCGATTCGCGACCAGCACTGGCGCAAGCGGCTCAGGTGCGCCGTCCTCGGGCCGAACGATTCTGTTGTGCATGCTACTTGGCATCATTCACCGCCGGTGGCTCATATGCAAGCGACATTCCCATAGCGTCGCGCACCCCGTCCATTGTCACGGCCGCAACCTTGCGCGCCCGTTCGCTGCCCGCTTCCAGAATATCCCAAGCCAGCCGCGGATTCTCCTCGAATTTCTTGCGCCGCTCCTGCATCGGACTCAAAAGTTGCACCAGCGCATCCGCCGCCCAGCTCTTGCACTCGATGCAGCCAATGCCCGCCGAGCGGCAACCAACGTTCACTCTGTCCATGGTAGCGCGGTCGCTGAAAATCTTGTGCAGATCGCCGACAGGGCACACATCCGGATTTCCCGGGTCTGACCGCCGCACCCGCGCCGGATCGGTAACCATTGTCTTCAGCTTCTGCCGCACTACAGGCTCCGGATCAGTCAGCAGGATTGCGTTGCCGTACGACTTCGACATCTTGCGGCCATCGGTGCCCGGCAGCTTGGGCGATCGTGTAAGCAACACTTGCGGCTCTGGGAAACGCATTTCCGCGCTGGCCGTAGAAACCATTGAATCGCCGCGCAATCTCGCGCGTAAGTTCGATGTGCGCGACCTGGTCTTCGCCCACCGGAACCACATCCGCCTTGTACATTAGAATGTCGGCAGCCTGCAGCACGGGATAGCCCAGAAATCCATACGTTCCCAGATCTTTATCCTTGATATTTTCCCGCTGCTCCTTATAAGTGGGAACCCGCTCCAGCCAGCCCAGCGGCGTAATCATGGAAAGCAGCAGGTGCAACTCGGCGTGCGCCGGAACATGCGACTGAATAAAGATAACCGACCTCTCCGGATCCAGCCCCGCGGCCAGCCAGTCCAGCGCCACCTCCACCGAATTTTGTTTCACCTGCGAAGTGTCGGCGTAGTCGGTCGTGAGCGCGTGCCAGTCGACAACGCAGAAGAAGCATTCATACTCATCCTGCATGCGCACCCAGTTATCGAGCGCACCCACATGGTTGCCCAGATGCAGTTTTCCGGTCGAGCGCATGCCGCTAAGCACGCGCTTCCGCAGATTGGTAGAAGGAGTCATTCAGTTAGTAAGAAGGTTTCTGGTTTCCAGTTTCTGGTTTCGAGTACTCTGCGAAGCAAAACTAGACAACAAGCGGAACAAGAAACTGGAAACCGGAAACCAGAAACTGCACAATGCGCGGGTAATATCGATACTACCACGCGGTTCGCGGACTGAAATAGTAGCGCCGCCGCCACTGCGGCTGTCCAGCGGGCGCCCTCGACCGCCGCCTCGCGATCGCAAGGGACACAGACGCTTCCAAGGCTGCCCCGCCCATGCTTTATAATTCGCCCTCCACCGATCAATCGTCCGCATGCCACATCTCGCCCGCAAACTTCGCCTCACCGATTACTTCACGCTGGCTTGGGGAACCATGGTCGGTGTGGGGTGGCTCGTGGTCATGGACGACTGGCTGCTACGCGGCGGCGCTCTCGGCGCGCTGCTGGGATTCGCCATCGGGGGCGCCTTGCTGTTCCCGATCGGCTGGGTTTACGGCAGGCTGGTAGCCGCCATGCCCGACGCCGCAGGCGAGATCGCCTACACTGCGGCAGCTTTCTCGCGCCCCGTTAGCTTTTCCACCGGATGGATGATGATGCTGGCTTATTTTATTGTTTGCCCCTGGGAGGCCGTGGCCGTGGGCCGCATTGCGGGCTACATCGTCCCTTCGCTCGACTCGCTGGAGATCTACCGCATCGCCGGACGTCCCGTCTACCTTCCGCATCTCATTGTCGGTCTCGCGCTCACTGCTCTGCTCACCGCACTCAACTACCGCGGCATTCGCCTCAGCGCAACTTTTCAGAACTGGACTGCATTCGGCACACTCGCCCTGTTCGTTGTTTTCGTGGCGCTCGGCGTAAGCAAAGGATCGCCGCGCAACTTCGCTCCGCTCTTTACCCATGCGCCGCTGATTTCGTTTCTGCTCGTGGTTCAGATCGTCCCGTATTTCATGACTGGATTCGAATCGGTGAGCAAGGCTACGGAGGAATCGACTCCCGGGTTTCGCCGCCAGGGATTTCTCAAAGCCATCTTCATGGCTATCCTCGTCGGTATTCTCTTCTACACAATCGTCATCGCAGCCGTCGCGTTTGTGGCTCCCTGGCGCGACTTGACCGGTGAGAAGTTCATGACCGCGGTAGCTTTCCAGCACTCAGTGGGCTCCCGCTGGATCGTCGACGTAATCCTGGCGGCGGCCTTGCTGTCGCTGTTCAAGTGCTTTAACGGAAATTTTGTGGCCGCCAGCCGCCTGCTGTTTGCTCTTGGACGCCGGGGCCTGATTACGCCTCGCGTCGGCCACATCCATCCTGAACATCAAACCCCGTCAACTGCAGTTCTCTGCATCGGACTGGCCACAGCCGCGTGTATGCTCCTGGGGGATGCGATTCTAGTGCCAGTCACCGAAGTCGGCTCAGTCGCCTGCGCCATAGGATGGGCCGCAACCTGCGCGGCTTACATTGGTATGGGACGCTCAGGCAGACTGCCGGGCCAGTCGAGGTTGTCGGCTCGAGAATGGTGTGTTGCAGGAGTTGGGTTGCTCGTAGCCATCGCGATGTTGTTGATGAAAATCATTCCCGCGATCCCCGGCCATTTCACGATGTACGAATGGCTGGCCCTCGTGATTTGGATTGCCTTAGGCATGATCGCACACCGGAAGGGAACAGACTCAGTTCTGAGATGATCTTCGCTGGGATCTCCGCGGCCGTTCTCCGCGAACTCCGCGTTAAGATTCTGAAGCAGAATCGCAGAGAACGCAGAGAAATTCCGCGGCGAAATCAATACAGTGGTTAAGGAAAGAGGCCAAATCGATGGGAGCTAAGGTCGAAACGCGTCGTGCGCTTGTCCTGTTGTTTGTGTTTGCATCTGGCTTACGGTTGATAGCACAAGCCCCGGTCCCTCGATTCTTCGATCTCGTCATCACCAACGGCCACATCATCGACGGCACCGGTTCCCCCTGGTACTCCGGCGATGTCGGCATCCGCGACGGCAAAATCGCTGCGATCGGCAAGCTGTCTGCCGCTCCCCGCAACCGCACCATCGACGCCGCCGGCAAGGTCGTCGCGCCCGGCTTCATCGACATGCTCGGCCAGTCCGAACTCTCCATCCTCGTCGAACCGCGTCTGCCCTCAAAAATCTATCAGGGCATCACCACGGAAATCACCGGTGAAGGCGGCTCCATTGCTCCGCTCAACGATGCCATCATTCAAGCCGATCACCCGGGCTACGAGCATTACAAAATCACGCCCGACTGGCGCACCTTCCGCCGGTATTTCGCGCGCCTCGAAAAACAGGGTATGGGGATTAACCTGGCCAGCTACGTAGGCGCCACGCAGGTCCGCCGCATGGTGCTCGGGGATGACAACAAGCAACCCACGCCCGAGCAGCTTGAACAGATGAAGGCGCTCGTGCGCGAAGCCATGAAAGACGGCGCGGTCGGCGTTTCCACTTCGCTCGAATACGCCCCCGCCCCGTATGCGAAAACCGAGGAACTGATCGCTCTCGCTGCCGAAGGCGGCAAATTCGGTGGCATCTATTCCACCCACATGCGGGATGAGAGCAACTCCATTCTTGAAGCCATCGACGAAGCCCTGCGCATCGGCCGCGAGGCCCACATCCCCGTGGAAATATGGCACATCAAAGTCGCTGGCAAGAATAATTGGGGACGCATGCCCGAAGTCGTCGCCAAAATCAACGCTGCCCGCGCTGCCGGCGCCGACGTGACTGCCGACACTTACGCGTACACCGCCTGGTTCAACGATTTCTCGGCGTTCGTGCCTGCATGGGCCCACGATGGCGGCGCCGCAAAAATGGTCGAGCGCCTGAAAGACCCCGCCACTCGCGAGCGCATCCGCAAAGACATGCTTACACCCTCTAACGATTGGGATAACGAATGGCAGGAGATTCCCGGCCCCGACGCAATCATGATCGGCGTTGTACAGAATCCCAACATGCTTCCCTTCCAGGGCAAACGTCTCTCCGAAATTGCCAAACAATGGAACAAAGACCCAATGGATGCGCTCTTCGACTTCCTCATCGAAGATCCCTACACCGGCGTCGCCGTCTTCGGTATGTCACAACCCGACGTCACCCTCGCGCTGCAGCAGCCCTGGGTCGCAATCGACAATGATTCTTCCGGAACTTCGCCCGAAGGCATTCTGGGGCAGGAGCACCCTCATCCCCGCGCTTACGGAACTTTCCCGCGCATCCTGCGCAAGTATGTTCGTGAAGACAAGGCCTTGACCCTGGAAGACGCCATCCGCAAAATGTCTGCGCTGCCGGCTCAGCGCCTGCGCCTCACGGATCGCGGCGTTCTCAAGGCCGGCATGTGGGCCGACGTCGTCATCTTCGATCCTGCCACTGTGCGCGATCTCGCCACATTCGACAATCCAAACCAACTCTCCGAAGGGATGGAATACGTGCTTGTGAATGGGATCCCAGTGATCGACCAGGGCAAAATGACAGGAGCGTTGCCAGGCAAAGTCCTGCGCGGCCCCGGATATATTCCTTAGTTAAAAAGCAAGTGGTTGGAGCAGGCCTTCAACGCCTGCGTTGAAGGCGGACATTCACATCGGGGGTTCCGACCCCTGAAGCACGGAACCTAAGGCTTCAGCCGCGCTTCCGTCTCGTGCGTTGTCAGCGCCACGCGCGGTTCCGCGACGGTGCCCGTAATGCTGTAAGCAAGCGAACCCGCATGCGCCGAACTCGCATCAGTGGTAGGGGTCAGTCTAAAATCCAGCGCCTGCCCCAATGACGCCGTGCCGCTCACGGCATACTCTCCCGCAGGAGAAACGAATTTCCCCTTTTCAATCTCGATCTTCGCATCACGCAGCCGTGCGCGGCCCTGCCAGCGCGCGATTCGCAGCGGTCCCTCTTCCGTCACCAGCGAAATGTGGGACAAAACTCCGTCCCCCAAATCGAACTGCAGTCCGCCGTCAGCCGATTGCCAGAATGCGGCGGCGTCAGCGCCCGATGCCGTCAGCCGGTAAGTTCCACCGGCGGTTCCTGAGATCCACGGATCATGCATTGCATCGGCAACCTGGCGCAGTGAAATCCCGGTCAGGGTTCCACTCCCAGCGTAGACCGGAAAGTCCGCGGTAAAATCCGCCTGCCAATCGCCCCGATGCTTTCCTCCCAGCAAGTCCGCCCGCAGATCAGAAATCTTCAGCTTCCCGCGTTCCAGGTCCAGCGATGCGGAAACCCGGTTTGCAACCAGGTTGCGGATTTGCAAATGACCTACGCTCACTTTGCCCGAGGCGAGCAGCGTTATCCAGAAAAGATGGCGCTGTGGGCTCCGCAGGCGTCAGCACCTGATACCACCTTCGTTTGCTGGGATGCGAACTCAGCCACTCCGACAGTTCGCTCAGATCCAACTCTTCAGTGTTCAAATTGAAGCGGATCAGGCACGCCCCCGGCGTTCCACAACCGCGCGGCAAGGCCAGCGATCCCGTCCAATCCGCATCGGCGGCCCGCGCGCTTAACTTCTCAACGCGCACTTCATCGTGCAAAAGCCGCAATTCCGCTGAGGAGACTTCAATCGACCCATTCACTCCTCGCACCTTGGCGCGGACGTTGCGCAGTTGAACTGTCCCAGTCATCTCCGGCAACGAAAAATCCGAAGCGGATACGTTTCCAGACCACGCTCCGGCGATCTGCAACTCCATCTCTGACACGCCTTCAACGTTGGCCTTCACTGCCGGCAGGCCTAGCAAGCTGGCCAAGCGCAAAACGCGCGCGACTTCCCCGCCTCCGCGGACCACCATGCCATAACCCGATCGCGCCACCCAGCCCCGCGCCTGAGCCGGCACCGGCCGCCCTAGAGCGACCGGAAAAGGTCCATATTCGATATGCAACTCGTCCGGAGCAGGCAGAACCTCAGCGTTGAACTGACCGGCAGATTTACGCTTCAGTGGAGCACGCGCGTTCACCCGCTCAGGATTCAGCGAGAATGGCACGTTCCCTGGAGCGAATTCCACTTTAGTGCTCGTCGACTGCAAGCGAAGATCTGCAATTTCTCCCCGGCCATGGAACTCTGCCCTGCCTTGCGATGGCCAATCCTCTTTCACCGTGAAGTTACCTTGCACACTTCCCGACGACACTAGATCCGCAGGCAGATTTTTCTTGGCACGCCGGGCGAGTTGCCCCACGGCGCTGACGGGGACATTCTCGATGTTCAAGGAGAGATCGATCTTATGCACTCCAGGCAGCCCGGAATCGCCGTGTAGCATGATCGAGCCATCGCCCACGGGCGCGCTGCAGAGGATCTCGTGCATCACACCCTCTGCGGAGCTATACCGGCCATCACAGTGAGCGGTCAGCCCCAGTCCCTCGCTGCTCGAGATGTCGTAACGGTGGAAGTCCTGAATGGATGTATCGGCTGTTACTCGCAGATTCTCGGGGACGCCGCTCAACGTTGCGTTCAACCGAACCTCGCCCCGCCAGCCCTTGTCGTTTCCGGATACCAGTTTGGTCAGCTGTCCGAGCTGCGCTCGGTCCCACTGCAAGCTGAACTGCAGCGGTGTTTCGCGCAGACTCCCTGCCCGCTGCCATATCCCGTTCATTCGCAGCAGGCCGGCGTCGTTCAAATTCATATCGGTGCGCAGTGGTTGTGCTTTCAGCCGTGCTCCCCATGTGTTTTCGGATTCCTGCCACAGTGCAAAGTCCGCATTCAGCAGCGCATAAGGCTTCTTTTCCTGCCCCGCCTTGAAATTGATGCGCCCCGAACTGGCCTCGATGTAAGGGAACCCCGGGCGCGCTTCCGACTTCGGTTTCGCCGTAGGCGCCAGCGGCGTGCGCTCGGTTCGTTCCAGCAAAGCTTCCCAGTTCCAGCGGCCGTTTGCCCGGCGCACCAAATTCAGACTAGGCTCGTTCAGTTCCAGGCGGGCGATATCGAGCCTTCCCCGCAACAGCGAGGTCAGCCGCACCAGGGCCGTTACCTGCGGCGCGCGCAGCATGGGCTCCGCGCCGAATTCTGGATCCTCATCGATGACCAGATTTTGCAGGTCGAAACCGGGTTGCGGCAGGAATCGAAGATGGACCGACCCAATCTCAACGGGACGCGCAACCGCACGGCTCAGTGAACTCGCAATGCGCGCCTTCAGGCGCGACACACCCGGACGCACCAGAAATAGAGCGAGCAGAATCAGTACTGCCGCAGTCAGAACCCGCTGCTTGGAAGAGAAAAACTTCACCTTACCACTTTCAGCGTTCGCCGCCACCGCGTCTCGTCGAAGAAGTGGAACACCACATGCGCCAGGAAGCCGATACGCTCCGCGATTCCGGTCTTCGTATACTGGCCGGCCGGCGTCTCAAACGACCAGTAGATGAACATGGGGCGCCCAATGACATTTTCCTGAGGGATGAAGCCCCAGTAGCGGCTGTCCAGGCTCACGTCCCGGTGATCGCCCATGGCGTAGTAATGGCCCGCAGGCACGACCAGATCGTCTCCCTGTACGTATTTATCCCGGTCTACGATCCAGTTCGGATAAACGCCATACTCAGAAGACGGAGGCACGGCGGGAAAATTGTTGCGGTAAGCATCGAAGAAAGCGTCCGGATCGTGCAATATATAAGGCTCGTTCAACGCCTCGCCGTTGCGGTAAACCACCCCACTGCGCAGATGAATGCGGTCCCCAGGCAGGCCAATGATCCGCTTCACCACATAAGTTCCAGCGTCGTGCGCGTCCGGGTGCAGGAACACCACGATGTCGCCGCGCCGCACCTCACGATAGGGGAGCAGGGGCCCAACCCACGAACTCTTGGGCGCGAACTGGATGCGGTTCACAAACACGTGGTCGCCGATCAGCAGCGTGTTCTCCATCGAACTGGAGGGGATCTCAAACGCCTGCACCACAAAAGTGATGATGAACAATCCCGTCACCAGCACTGCGGCCAGCGAGGCGAGGAACTCCACCGTGGTCTCGCGCGGTTTCTCGTCGACGTCGTTGACGTCCATCTCTTTGCTGTCTTTCTTAGCCACAGTGATTCAATCCATCCCGTCTTAACCGATTGAGTTTTGGTAATCGAGCGATTGAGTGATTGAAAAAATTCAACCGGGCTTGCCCCGGTTTTCAAATTACCAAATTGCTGAGATTACGCCAATTACCAAATTCCCTTCACTTCACCAGCCGCAACGTCCGGTTCCAACGTGTGATTTGAAAGATATGCGTGATCGCATAGGCAAAGTGATACAGTTTATCACTCACGGTAGACGCCGTGACTTCCCCCTCAGCCCCTTGCACCGACCAGTAAATCAAGAGCGGCTGCCCAATAATATTGGACTGCGGCACAAATCCCCAGTACCGGCTGTCGTAGCTGTCGTCTCGATTGTCCCCCATCACAAAGTAATGGCCCTCGGGAACGATGAGTTGTCCGTTCTCGACCAGCTTTCGCAACTGCAGCCACCACTCCGGAGTCTCGCCCGGCGCGACGTCCAGCCGGGGAAAACTATCGCGAAACACATCGTTCGCGGGACGGCTCAAGTGTATGTAGGGCTCTTTCAACGCCACTCCATTCACCAACACCTGTTTATTTACCAGTCGCACACGGTCTCCGGGAACCCCAATCACGCGCTTCACAAAATGCTGTTCCGGGTTTACCGGATAATGAAACACCACGATGTCGCCGCGCCGCACTCTGCGGTATGGCATGAAATAATTCCTCAGTCTGCCTCCGCCGTAGCAAAGCTTATTCACCAGCAGGTAGTCGCCCACCAGCAGCGTATTTTCCATGGATGGAGAAGGAATCTGAAACGCCTGCACGATGAATGTGATCACAAACACCGCGATCACTACGGTTCCCAGCAGCGACTGCAACGGGCCGCTCACGCCCGTTCCAACCGCCTGCGGAATCTTTCGATCACTCGAAAAATTGCCGTCCGGAGGATGTTCCTCTACTAAATGTACTTCTGGGGAATTCATTCACTCCACTTATCCGTTCACCCAAACTACCTACTTCTCGGCGGACCGCGATCCCCGCGTCATCCTGGCTCCCGCCGATTGCGGCCGCGATGCCAGATAGGCAAGCAATTGCCGCGCCGCGTCCTGCTCCGCCGTCTTCTTGGTGGTACCCTGCGCGCGTCCCACGAACTCCGCCCGGTCTTCACCGTTCTTCGTGTTCAGGCGGACTTCCACCGTAAACGTCTTCTTGTGTTCCGGTCCCGTTTCCTGCACCAGCACATACGACGGCTGCGCCATGCCCAGTCCCTGCAAGGTTTCCTGGAGCGCCGATTTGAAGTCGGTCATGGGCAGCGTGCCGCCTTCGCGCTCCATCCTCTCCAACTCCGGCACCAGGATCTCCCGCACAATGAATTCGCGTGCCGGTTCCATTCCGCCGTCCAGATAGATGGCCGCCAAGATGGCTTCCAGTGCATCCACCAGCAGCGCCGTTTTGCTGCGCCCGCCGCTTTTCTCTTCGCCTCTCCCCAGCCGGAGATAGTGTCCCAGTTCCAGTTGCTGCGCCACCCGGATCAAATGGCGCTCACTCACCACATGGGCGCGCAACTTTGAAAGCTCGCCCTCGCGAAACTGCGGAAAGCGCTGAAACAATTCCTCGCTCGTGACCAGCGCCAGAATCGCGTCCCCTAGAAACTCCAACTGCTCGTTGTCGTTGACTCTATACTTGCTTTCTCCCGCCTGCTGCGCCTCTTGCTCCCGCGCCTGCGAACTGTGGGTGAGCGCCTGCTCGATCACCGCCCGGCGGCGGAAGTGGTAGCCCAACGCCGTTTCCAGCGCGGTGATTTCCCGTTCTTTCATAATGAAGACTGTGAAGACCTGTCTCTCAAAATCACTCGGAAGGGCACTTGACTTGCAATTCGGCTTTGAAAGGGCGCGGCTTCCAGCCGCGCCGCAAATCTCCAAGAAAATCAACAGCGGCTTCAGCCGCCCAATCCACTCGTTCACTACTTTGCCGGCGGCGCCCCGCTGCGGTTCAACTCCGTCAGGCGGTCCTTCTCCTTGCGCGCGGCATCCCCTACACTCGTGCCCTCCTTCGTTAAATCTACTGCCTGATTGGCATACTTCAGCGCCTCCGGATATTTATTCTGCATGTCCAACGCCACCGAAAGCCGGAACACCGTTATCGGATCGACCTGCTGCGGGTAGGCCTCGATCGACTTCTTCAGATTCCCTTCCGCATCTGCCCACGCTTTGTTGTTGTAATCAACCGTCCCCAAAACGTAGTAAGCCTGGTTACGCGCATTTGCCTTGTACAGAGCCAGCCTGGCCGGATCAATCCCGGCTGTAGGAACGTCCGTGTCCACGGTGATCAGGGCGCGCTGGGCGTCTTTCTTGGCTTCCGCCAGACGCTGATCCCTATCCAGATCGGTATCCCTCGTCCGGTCGGCCAACTCTTGCGCCATGCTTAGCAGTGCGTCCGGATCGTCCGCATCGTAGCTCAGCACTTTTTGCGCCATCTCCATTATCTTAGCGTCGTTGTTGGCCTGCTGGTACGCGCCCATCACTGCCTTGTAGAGCAGCGGCCGCAACTCGCTGTCCGGAAACTTCACCGCGAAATCGTTCGCCGCTTTCTCCTGCGCCGCCGGATCGGTCAACCCATTCGCTGCGTTGAACGCGGCGTACTCCTCTTGCGTCTTGGCCATCGGTCGACGCTTCCCTGCCGGCGCCGCCGCCTGCCCGGCAGCCTTGTCAGAATTCTGCGCGAAAGCGTTCTGCGCAAATCCCCCAGCCGATATCCCCAGCACCGCGATAACAACAGCCGCTCGCTTCATGCTTTCTCCTTGGAAACACTTGGCAATTCGAGAAATTTAGCTCTACACTGTGTACATTGAGCCCACCCTGTAGGATTATGCTTTTCAATTACCAAATTACTCAATTGCCCAATTACTGAATGCTCTCACTGCGGCTTAGCCGGAGGCTCATAGGCCTGCTCCAGCCCACGTTCCGCCGCCGCCTTGATCTCCGGCAATGTTCCGCCCGTGTCGAGCGCGGCCCGATACTCCTGCAACGCCGCCTCGCGCTCCTCTTTCATATCCAGAATCCTGCCCAGATACACATGCGACCAGCCGAGCACCGTGGGATCTTTCGAAGCCTCAATCGCCTTACGGAAGCTATCCTGCGCCCCATCCCGGTTCTTGTTGGCCACCGCCACTTCCGCCAGGATAAATAGCGCCCGCCCCTGGTCCCCGATTTTCTTATCCAATGCCTGCTGCGCCAGTTCTTGCGCGCCCTTAGAATCGCCGGCAGCCAACCGCTTCTCCGCCGTCACCAGCATCCGCCGCTCCTCCGGACGCGACAATCGCACCAGTTCCGGCGCCGTCGCACTGGCAAACTGAACCTCCGCCGCGGCTTTCTCCTCCTTCTTTACATCGACATTCTGAAGAAAGTCGAAGTAGGCTCCCCGAATCCCCACCGGATCTTTTTCAAACGCCACCACTTCATCGTAAAAGGTCCGCGTCAGAATGTAGCCCTGCTTCACCGCGTCCTCCACCGCCTGCGTCCGCATCGCCTCTTCCACCGCCTTGCTTCCCGCCGTGCGGATCTCGACCGCCCGGACCAGACATTCCGTCACCAGCAGCGAGATGTCGGTCTTGAAGCTCTCTTCCAGCGGCGCGCGCTTCACCGATTGCAGTAGCGGCTCCAGCCGCTTGATCGGATGCGAAATGCTTTGCCGCCAGCGGATCGAACTCATAGTGCAGAAACGTGTGCCGGATCTGGTCCATCTTCAGCGCCGACTTCGGCATCTCTCCCGACGGCGTGCTCGGAGCCGGGAAAACGACCACGTAATAATCCGCCCCATAATTCCGCGCATCCGTCTCATTCGGCGACCCCATGAAGTCCAGATAGATGGTGAACCGCCGCCCCAGGTATTGCGACGAAGGTTGCTTCAGATAGATCTCGGTGTCGAACACCATTTTGGCCAGCGGTTCGTGATACCGCCTCATCGCGGCCGCATAGTCGTTGCGGTGATGCTCCCAGATCGAGTGCAACCCCGCCTTATCGTAAAACTTTTCCAGCAGGGTTCCGAAGCCCGCAACCAACGCCGCATCCGGAGGCAGATCGTCTTCTTTCACCCGAGGCGCAAAGTGCGGCGGACCATCCATGTACAACGCCAGCGAGATATATTGCGACAGGTTACGATTCGGATCCTTCGACGCCAAGTGACTCTGGTAGAACTCGCACAGCGCAGTCCGCGTGGCCTCGGCTGCCTCCGAATCCCGCAAATTCCGCTGCACCTCAGCCCGCACATTGCTGCGCGTGGCGTCTGAGGTGGTCAAGTCCTGATCGTAGCCACAAGCATTCAGCGCCGTAAGCACAGAAAAAATCGTCTCACTCGAGTCCAGCGTGATCATCGACTGATTCTGCGGAGCCGGTTTCTGCGGAGGCGGGCTCTGTGGCGCTTTGTTCAGCGGAACCGGATCCTTGGGCAGCTTGGCCGGAGGAGCCTGATCCGGCGGAGTCTGGTCCTTTGAAGACGACTGCCCCTGCGAAGGCGAAGAGCTTTGTGGAGCCTGATCCTGTAAAGACTGATCCTGCGAAGCCTGATTCTGAGAAGCTTCACTCTGCGGAGCTTGCGCCTGCCCCACGCACAGCGGCGCCAGCAGCCCCAACAGGGCCGCAAACACCGAACCTCGCAATCGTCGACTCAGGAAACCCTCCCAGGATTGGCAGTGCACGAGCGGAGAACACCCTTAAGTGTAAGGAATGCGAAGCAGAGGGTCAATCCGGGGTGGGGGTGGTATATACGGACGGCAAAATGCTCCCTCCCCCTCCTAATCCCTCGATTTTGACTTTGGACCGGGCCCCGGTGTGTTTGAAGCACCGGGATTCAGGGGCTTCCGAGCTTTGCTCTGTGCTTAACCAGTTGCCTGCGGGGTCAGCCGAGTAAAAGGGGTCAAGCAACTTGGTTTCCGCTCCGGGGCGGACTCGCCGCGCGGTGCTTCACAGGCTGTGATACCAGGGTTAGCCGTAGTCTGCTTAATCACCGTGGCCAGCAGGCCCACTGATGGTGTACCGGCACTGCCGTTGCAGTAGGCATGAGTATCGCCGCTTTGGCACGCTTGAAACACGGTTCCACTACCATTGGCACTTGTCGGAGCGGCAGTGGACTGCCCACCTCCCTTCAAGTTAGTGCGTGGAGGAATAAGCAGCGCTCCATCAGTCCCATACTGGTGAAGCAAAAGGCCTTGCTGGGTAGAAAAACTCAAGGAGCCGGAAAACGTGCTGGCGTCACCCAATACCACGGTAGAGAGCATGTGCGTGCCGCATGCTTGATCACCGCCGAAGTCGAATAGAAGTGCTGCGCTGCTAAAAGCTTTTGAAGCTGTAAGTGCAACCGAGCAAGCATCAAGCACATTTCGAGAATTGGTAGTACCGGAGAAGTTGCCCTTCATAGAAATGACTGCGGGCTGGAGCTGAGCGGACTGATACTGCGCGAAACAACAGGGAACGGCAGCTACAAATACAACCAATAGCCATTTTTTCACTCTTACCTCCCCATAGGGGCGTAAGTAAACTGTCAGCGCTGAAGAGCCAACCCCGTGCGTCGCGCCCCGCACTCTTGATTCCGGGTCAGATTGTCACGGCTTCACCAGAAAGGCCACGTTACTCAATAGCATGCCACTGGGCGCTGTCACCTGGACCGTACCGCTGGTTGCGCCGGTTGGCACGGTGGTCGTGATTTCAGAACTCGACACGACCGTGAACGCAGCCGTTGCTCCGTTGAAGCTGACGCCGGTTGCGCCCGTCAGGTTTGTTCCCAGAATTACGATGGGCGCCCCAATCCTGCCAGAGGTGGGAAGCGTCTTCACGAACGGGCCCAGCCCTGTTGACAGGCTGAAGATTGTGCCGAAGCCGACGGGGCTTGCCCCGCCGCCATCCGTCATGCCATAGAGGTTCCCGTCGGTTCCTTGGACGAGTGCTGCAGCAGGTGAGAAGCCGTCAGGACAGTTAGCTTGAACGCAAAAACTGTACAGTGTCGTCAACGCGCTCGTCAGACCGATTTTGAAAATTGTGCCACAACCGTCCGTGCTGTTGCAGTCCGAGCCGCTGCCACCAGCATCTGTTGTTCCGTAGAGGTTTCCGTCGGTGGCTTGAACCAGCCCTGCGGAGGGGAGAGCGCCGTCAGCGCCGTCAAAGCTGACAGCCTTCACATTGCCCCCTCGGGCCATTTTGTACACCGTCCCGTAATTGCGCCGAGCGCCTCCCCGGTTGTTGGTACCGTAGAAGTTTCCATCAGTGGCTTGAACCAGCCCTGCATCAGGGTTAGAGCCGTCGAACGACTCGAAGGTATGCACCGTCGTTAATGTGCCGCTTCGCGTAATCTTGAAGACCGTGCCATTGCCGATCCCTCCCTGGTTAGTAGTCCCATATAAGCTCCCGTCAGTGGCTTGAATCAGCGCTGCCAAAGGTTCGCCACCGTCGGTGCAGCTCGGTTGGTTGCAAAAGCTGTAGAGGGTGGTCAACGTGCCGCCGGGAGTGATCTTGAACACTGTGCCACAAGGGATGGCGCCGGTGCAGTCCTTCCCCCTACCGTCCTCACTGGTTGTGCCATAGAGGTTCCCGTCGGTCGCTTGAACGAGCCCCGCGAACGGGAAGCTACCATCCGCACAGTTCGTTTTGGCACAAAAGCTGTAAAGCGTGGTCAGCGTGCCCTGTGGGGTGCCTTTGAAGACAGTGCCCTTGTCATTAGCTCCTCCCCTAACCGTTGTTCCATAGAGGTTTCCGTCTATGGCCTGGACCAATCCCGCGAAGACCAATGAGCCGTCAGGGCAGTTCGGTTGGAGACAAAAGTTATACACCGTGGTGAAAGTGCCGCCCGAAGAGATTTTGAATATGGTCCCACCATCTTGGTCCATATTCACGCCGCCTTGCGCTGTCCCATAAAAATACCCGTCGAACCCCTGGACGAGAGAACCCCCTGGATTCTCGCCGTTAGTCCCGTCGAAGCTAAACAGAATGGTGACCGTCTGAGAGGAGGAGGGAATCGCCGTCATGGCACAGAGCAGAAAGATCGCGGAGGTGGTTTTCCATCCGTCAAGTTTGCCTGAACTTCCGACTCTTCGGCTCTGCAGCGGCACGAAATTAAGCCGCCAGCAAGTTCGTAATTTCGTCATTGGAACCTCCGTGTCGCGAACTCCGGGTAAGCGAGTGCCATTAAACTGACGAACAGGGGGAGGCCAACTGGCCCGAACCACGGCGGTGGGCAGCGACGCGGGCAGGATCATTATCCTCCCGTGAGGGACGAGAATCAACGTGCGATTTTTTCGAAAGTGGCGACTGGCCCGCTCTTGGGCCGCGAATACAGCGAGGCAGCACCATCCGGCAAGCCTTTCCGGCGGCCACGTAGTGCTGCAAGGTGGTGCTGCCGCTGAGCTGAAATGGGCTTTTCACGGAGATGGAGGAAATGGAAAGTGCGGATGAACCGGTGTTGGTGAGTGTGACATTCTGTGGGGCGCTCGTTGTACCAATTAGCTGCTAAGGAACCTGGGGACATATAAGGAACCTGGGGACACACGGGACGTACCCCGGTTTCTAGGCGGTGGTTTCAACGGGCAGCCGCGTACCTTTAAAAGTACGCCGGACGCCTGTCAAGTCTACTTTAGTAGACATTCGACGTCCCCGAAAGTAGGACGTTTCTTCCACAGCCTATCCCCTTAATTCCATTGACTCGCCAAAAAGCCCGCACGCAGAATCAGCAACTTACGCCGATACTTTTCTGCAAAATGAAATGTTCCAGTTGGAACATTACGCACAATTTTCCAGTCGGAACGTAACGCCGGATGGCGGTTGGCCCGTCCAGCCCAGTAAATTTATTTCGCTGAGTAATTCACTGCGACTTTGCGAGATCGCTCTTCAGCAGGCTGACTTCTACGCGCGTGCCTTTCGCGCCATGGGCTTCAGAAGCGTTGCCCATCCCAAGCACGTAGATGCGGTAGGCCGGGATCTCGTAATTCAGCACCAGGTAGCGCACCACCGAGTCCGCCATTTTCCGCGAGTTGGCGATCGCGGCCTGGCCCTGACCCGAGGAGAAGCCTTGCACTTCGATGATGTAGCCGCGCTGATTCTTCAACTGGCCAGCCATCTCGTCGAGCGCATCCTTGGCCTCTTTGCTCAACACGGTCTGGCCCGCGCGAAAACGAATCTCGGTCTGTGCTCCGGATTTGTACTGATCGATATTCCCGACCATGGTCTCGTCCGAGGCGATGCGCGTGTTCAGCGCGGACGCCGACTGCTGGGCCATCTGCGCCTTATTGGTGGCGTCTTGCGCGTGCTCATCGGCCAGGCTGGCTTTCGCCGAAGCCAGTTGAAGGGCCTTCTGGGCGCGGGCATCCACGTCCCTGATCATTTTGGTGTTAGCCGCGGTGATCTCATCGAGTTCGTTCACCCGGTCGCGAATGGGTTGCACATGCCGCCGGACGTACTCTTTGGTGGCAAACGGGTGCAGGATGAGCGATCCCAGGCTGGGCTCATCGCCGTCCCAGAAATCCGCATTGGAGGAACGCTTCGACCCTCCCGGGCCGGTCGCTGCCGGCGCCGCGCCCGAACCAGAACTGCTTTGCTGCGCCGAAGCAGCGAGCGCAACTGCTGCGGACATGATCAACGTCATGAATATGCGATTCTTCATATTTTCTTCTCCCGGATACAAGCTGCCGGAAGCTTGGGCCTCAAATATGGCACCGCCATTGTAGCGCCGAATTGGTGCCTGCTAGCTAAGAAATTAACTGCAAATCATTGCACTCTGTTTCTTTTATGACTACAATACTGATCATACGGTCTAGCACACGGCCCGCAGACCATAACCCGCAAAGGCCGCACCGCCGCCGTGGTGGTTGGAGCAAGGAATGGGAACGAAAGACAAAACGTATCGGCAACCTCACGGAAATTTTTGCCGCATCTCCGCTGCGGGGATCAGGCTTGAAAACCAATCGGATGAAGCAGCGCTACCGGAAGATTAGCCTGTGAACTTTGCTGGACACGGAGATCTAGAAACTAGAAACCAGATTCTACCCACGCACGCTGATCCTTGAGAATGACAGCACCGCCCGCGACGAGATGGGCCTTCCCATCGACATCGCCGGACGGAACGTCGTAAAGATCAGCATCCTTTTCACCTGGGGCAGCAACTCCTGCGATTCACCGGGATCGGAGAGAATCTTGTAATCCTGCACGCGCCCGTTCTTATCGACGTAGGCTTCAATCACCAGCGAATCCGTATTCATCGAACTCAGCGTCGTGCCGAAGACGCTCTGCTGCAATTCCGGTCCGGTATTCAACACCGTTGGCACATCCTGATTGTTCGCCTGCACTTCTCCGGGCATCGCCAGGATCGCCGTGACTAATCCAAAGATCAGCAGAGCGCAGGCCAGGCCCGCGGTCGCCGGGACCATGAACGCGTTCACGGTATTTTCCAGGCGCATGCGCAGGCCTTCAAAGGGCGGACGCCGGGTCTCGGCCGCCTCCCGCGAAATGGCCAGGCGCAGTTTCAGACCAAGGTCTGCCGGCTCTTTCACGCGCCCCACGCTCATCAACAGCTTCTGCGTCTGCCGCAGCAGACGATACTCCCGCATGCACGCCGCGCATCGGTCCAGATGCTCCTGCAACGCCTGCATCTCAGTTCCCGTGATCGCTCCGTCAAGATAGGGCGACAACAATTCCTTCGCATCCCCGCACTTCAGCGTCGCGCTTTTCGTAGAAACCGACTTAATGCCCATATACTTCATGGCATGACCTCGACCCTTCTACCCCCTCCAGCAACCTCTGACCCGCAGACTTGCCGGCTCCTCTTCCTCCGGCGGGGTCAGCCCCAGTTCCACGCTCATCTCGCGGACATAGGGCGCCAGCCGTTGTTTCAGCGCTTGCCGCCCGCGCGTTAATCTCGATTTCACTGTCCCCAGCGAGATCTGCAGCACCTCCGCGATCTCTTCATACGACATATCTTCGAGGTCGCGCAGAATCAGCGTCGTCCGGTACGGCTCCGGCAGTTGCCGCAGTTCGGCATCCACGCGCTGCTGCACTTCCCGGTGCACCACGTTGTCGAAGGGCGAGTCCGCGCGATCCGTCAGGGCGTTCTGCATCGCTTCGTTTTGCATCCAACCCTCGCCGCCGGCAAATCCATCCGACTCCATCGGCTCAATCGAAGTCTCCTGCGCTTTGTGGCGGAACCACCACCTCTTCCGGTTGGCCGCCTCATGCAGCGCGATCCGGTAAATCCAGGTCTTCAGGCTGGACTCGCCATGAAAGCTTTTCATACCGCGGAACACTTTCAGAAACACATCCTGAGTGACGTCCGCAGCGTCGGCGGGATCGCTCACCATGCGATATACCAGCCCATAAATCGGACGCTGAAACTCGCCAATCAGCCAGGCGTAAGCCGTTTCCGAGCCGGCCTTCAGGTCAGCGACAATCGCGGCCTCCTCCGCCCGTGCTCCGATCGCGCTGGCCCAATCTGCCAAAATCGTCACCCCCGCCATAACGGCGAACTCCTTGATTATAGGACGTTCCCGCTCGTCCCGAACCGAAAAATCGTCTGCCTCGACTCCTGGGTCACCGCGGCGTGTTACCGGGGAGGTTACCGGTCGACACTCCTAACTAATACAGACTCCGCCCACGCGTTCCAGGTTCCCGTGCCGAGAACATTTTCCCTGCGACCCCCCGCTTGCGGAGATTCCGGTGCTGATCTAAGCTACACCTCCTGGCGCGGAGCCTCCTTAAGCGAACGGAATTCTTCGCAGAAGCTTGAAACAAGTGTTGTAAGACCACAAACCCTCACAGGCCAATCCGCGACAGCGCGCCGTTCAGGCTATAATTGCGCGACGCGGATGGCTCTCACTGCTGGCACGAAACTCGGTCCGTACGAAATACAGTCTCTGCTGGGCGCAGGCGGCATGGGAGAAGTTTACCGCTCGCGTGATACCCGCCTGGATCGCACCGTAGCCATCAAAGTCTTGGCTTCTCACCTCTCTTCTTCTCCTGAACTGAAGCAGCGCATGGATCGTGAAGGCCGAGCGATTTCTTCGTTGAATCATCCTCATATCTGCCAGTTGTATGACATTGGTTCGCAGAATGGCACCGATTACCTGGTGATGGAGTTTCTGGAGGGTGAAACTCTGGCGGAGAGATTGCGCAAAGGAGCGATGCCGCTGAACGAAGTCTACAAAATCGGCATTGCCGTGGCCGAAGCACTGGCGGTAGCGCATCGCAACGGGATCGTGCACCGCGACCTGAAGCCGGGGAACATCATGCTCACGGCAGGCGGGGCGAAGTTGATGGACTTCGGTCTGGCGAAGCCACTGGGCTTGCAGAGCGCAGCTTCGGGGTCGGGAACCGCACCACCTTCGTTCACCGCGGCGGCGACGCTGAGCGGGCCGAGTCCGTTAAGCCCACTGACCACGGCGGGCAGTATCGTCGGCACCATTCAGTACATGTCTCCGGAGCAGATCGAAGGAAAAGAGGCGGATGCCCGCTCCGACATTTTTGCCTTCGGCGGAGTGCTTTATGAAATGGTCGCGGGAAAGCGTCCCTTTGCCGGCAAGAGTCAAATCTCGCTGGCATCCTCGATCCTCGAATCCGACCCTCAGCCAATCAGCGCCCTTAAGCCTCTCACTCCAACTGCATTCGAGCATGTGGTGACCACGTGCTTGCAGAAGAATCCGGAAGAGCGTTACCAGTCGGCGCAGGACATCAAGCTGGAACTGCAATGGATTGCGGCGGACCGGACGCGCTCTGCGATTGCGCCTGCCACGCCTCCGCCCTCGCAGAAACGTGAGCGTTATGGGTTGGGCAGGGGCTGTTGTGGCCGCGATTGTCTTCGGTGCGGCTGCCGGGATATTCCTTTATCATCCCGCTCAATCCGCACGCGCCACGCGCACCGTCATCAATCCTCCGGAGAAAGCCACGCTCACGCTGACCGGAGACGGCGCCGGGCCGCCGGTTTTGTCTCCCGACGGCGCATTGGTGGCGTTTGCGGCCGCCAATGCGGAGGGCAGGATCACGCTCTGGGTGCGTCCGATGAACTCGACGGAAGCGCACCAGTTGGCGGGCACCGACAGCGCGATTTTTCCTTTCTGGTCGCCGGACAGCCGCTCCCTGGGATTCTTCGCCGAAGGCAAACTGAAGACGATCGACATCGACGGCGGCACGACCCAGACTGTCGCCGACGCGCCCTTCGGTCGCGGCGGAGCCTGGGGGCCCGGAGGAGTGATCGTGTTCTCTCCCCAGACCCAGACGGGCCTTAGCCGGGTCAGCGCCAATGGCGGAACACCCGTTCCCGCTACTCACGTCGACAGTAGCCTGCACACTTCGCATCGCTGGCCGTTTTTTCTTCCTGATGGCAAGCATTTCATCTATTTGGCCATCCACCACGATCCGGGCAAAGCGGCGAACAATACTCTCTATTACGCCTCCCTCGATGGCCGGGAGAATCGCGCCTTGTTCCGCAGCCAATCCAACGCGGTGTACGGGAGCGGTTATCTGCTGTTCGCACATGGCGACCAGTTGATGGCGCAAGCCTTCGATCCCGCCAAAGGTACGTTGAGCGGAGAATCGCAGGTCGTGGCAAAAGGAGTGGTTAACGACGCCAGCACGTGGCACATGGACGCCTCGGCCGTGGGCGACTTACTACTGTTCGCCAGCGGTGGAACCGGCGACTGGCAACTGTTGTGGATGGATCGCGGCAGCAAGCAGATCAGCACCGCAGCCGACAAGCTGACGAACCTGCAAATCGCAAGGATTTCTCCGCAAGGCGACCGCATCGCCTTGCAGATTGACACTGGCGTGAACGACATCTGGGTGCTCGACGTGGCCCGCGGCATCAAAACCCGGCTTACGTTTGGTCCGGTTGCGAATACGTTCCCCATTTGGTCGCCCGATGGCAAATGGATTATTTACGACGCCGATCGCAACGGCCGATCTAACCTTTGCCGCAAGCCTTCCGACGGCGGCGGCGCAGAGGAAATCCTGCTCTCCGATGACCAAATTACTGTCGCCACCGATTGGTCACGCGACGGTAAGTACCTCTTCTACCAGCGCGGACCCGTGGGCAGCCAGGAAGTCTGGGCTTTGCCTCTCGAAGGCGATCGCAAGCCGTCCCTGGTGGTGCCGCACGCCGCGAACACTTTTAGCGATGAGGGCCATCTCTCCCCGGACGGCCGCTGGTTGGCCTATGCATCGAATGAATCCGGAACGCCGGAAGTATACGTGGTGCCATTCCACGGCGGGCAGGGCAAGTGGCAGGTTTCGGCCAACGGGGGCATTCACCCCAACTGGAGCCGCGATGGCAAAGAACTCTACTACATGGACACGAGCTACAGTCTCTACGCCCTGCCGGTGAAAGATACGGGCGGCGCTATGCAATTCGGCGTCGCGCAGCAACTCGTAAGCAACTGGTCCGCACCGCAAGTCTTCTACGACATCTCCCCTGACGGCAAGAAAATCCTTCTCGACCGTATTTCGCAGCAAGTCAGCCAGTCGGTTACTGTGGTGACGAATTTTGCGGCGGAGTTGAAGAAGCAAGCGAAGTAAGAGGGGCGTCTAGCACGTTTACATTGCCCGATGCGGCGAGCCTAGGTCTTTGAGCCTGATGCCGCGGCCGACAATGGCATCGCGCTGGCCGTTCGTGCGGCGTCGGAGAGCTTCTTGAGAATGCCCTCCACCTCCGTCAATAATTTTTCCGATCCCTTGTCCAGCTCGAGGGTGGACTTTTCCAGGAACCCGAAGGCTCCATCTTGCTCGAGCCGGGCGGCATTTTTCTGCGACATGCCCGTGATCACCACGACCGGAATCGTCCGGGTCAAGGCGTCTTCCTTCAGCCCCTTGAGCACATCCAGGCCGCTCATCTTGGGAACAACAGAATCAAGTCGGGCAATTTCTCGCGCGCCACGCGCAACGCTTCCTCACCATCGGCTGCGCTGCTCATCTCATAGCCCACCCGCGCCAGCGCCCGCTCCGTCGCCAGTCGCAGAAACTTGCTGTCCTCTACCAGCAGAATCTTGGTCAATCTTAGTCTTGCAGTTTCTCCTCGCCTGTTTCTGGGATGCTGGTCGTAGCCTCTCATCTACCTATCGGCAAATTCAGAATTCAGAACAGATGGGGGAACCGGCGCTCCCGTGGTCTAAGAATCTTCTGAGAAAACGCCGCGCTATTAGTGGATTTAATTCGGTGAGGAGTCGATGAGGCCCCGGTCGAGCCCGCGCTAGTTTGAATTGCTCAAAACCTTCTGCACTGCTGCCACCAGGGAACTCGGCCCGTTCCCCAGCATAAGGTCAGACTTCTCGAAGAACCCGGCGGCTCCATCCTTCTCAAGTGCCTTCGCATTCTTCTGCGAGAGACTGGTCAAGACCATCACGGCAATCCCCGCAGTCGCGGGATCCTGTTTCAAAGCTTTCAGCACATCCGGTCCGCTTACTTTGGGCAGCATCAGGTCAAGCAGCACTAGCGAGGGCAAGTGCTCGCGGGCAAGCCGGAGGGCTTCCTCCCCGTCGCCGGCGCACACCACCTCGTATCCCGCCTTGGTCAGCGCCCGCTCCGTCGATAATCGGAGGAATTTGCTGTCCTCTACCAACAGGACTTTCATCGCAGACGAGTCCCTTCGCGAACTACCACACGGCTGGTCCAACTATGCGCTAACTCACCGGGGATGTCGAGGCTGGAAGCATCGGTCCTGTTGCCGTTTGATGGTCACCTGTGTGGCTGCATCCCTGTACTGGCGCTGTTACTGTCTGTATAGTCTAAGTTCTGCCAGGAACTGTGGGGTTCCATTTCATCGATTTTATGCTTCGACACATGCTTCGACACTATTGGGGGCTCATAAAATGAAACTCTCAAGCATTTTGAGAGTAGTCGGTCTTGTCTTCCTTGTAATTTTCATCTCGCTTCTGAGTTGGTCGGCAGCGCCGTCGACCGTAACCATCTTTGTGGACGCTTCTTCGGCTCCCCGCAAAATCTTTCATGCCAGGCTAAAGATTCCCGCCAGCGGGGGCGACCTCACGCTCTACTACCCGAAGTGGATTCCGGGCGAACATGCGCCTGACGGCCCAGTTGTCGATTTAGCCGGCCTGAAGTTCAGCGCCAGCGGCAAGACATTGAAGTGGCGGCGCGATCTGCTCGATGGATTCACTCTCCACGTGGAAGTTCCAGCCGGCGAGACTGAGGTAAACGCCGAGTTGGATTTCCTTTCTCCCGCGACCTTTGAAGGCGGCTTCTCGGCGGGTTCCTCCGCGACCGACAAAATGGCACTTATCAGTTGGAACCAGGTCCTGCTCTATCCGAAGGGCTGGAAGACCGACGATCTCACCTACGTTGCCACTCTGAAACTTCCCGGCAACTGGAAATTTGGAACGCCCTTGCCCATTGCGTCGACTACCGGCGACCAACTCAACGGTGAGACGCAGATTACGTTTCAGCCCGCGTCCCTGACTACGCTGGTCGATTCGCCCGTAATCACCGGCGAATTCCTCAAGGTCGTCAAACTCGCCGACGATCCTCTCACCGAGATGGACATAGCCGCCGACAGCGCCGCTGCTCTCGCGCCTCCGCCGGAAGTCTGGGACCACTACAAGAACCTGGTCGAACAGGCCAACAAGCTTTTCGGCGCGCATCACTATCGCGATTACCACTTCCTTCTTAGTTTGAGCGATCACGTGGCGCACTTCGGACTGGAACACCACGAGTCCGACGACAGCCGCATCGGCGAGCGTGGCCTGGTCGATGACAGCGAGCGCAAAGCTTCAGCCAGTCTGCTGCCGCACGAGTACGTGCATTCGTGGAACGGAAAATACCGACGTCCCGCGGATCTGGCCACTCCCGATTATCAGCAGCCCATGCAGGATGACTTGCTGTGGGTTTACGAAGGCCTCACGCAGTATCTGGGCGAGGTACTGACTGCGCGCAGCAGTTTGCTGACGCCCGTGCAAGTGCGGGACAACGTGGCCTTAACTGCCGCCACCCTCGACCATACCCCCGGCCGCACGTGGCGCAATCTGCAGGATACGGCAGATGCCGCCGCGCAGCTTTATTTCACCCCGCACGCCTGGCAATCCTGGCGGCGCGGAGTCGACTTCTACGAGGAGGATCTGCTGAACTGGTTGTGGGCAGACGTCATCATCCGCCAGCAGAGCAAGGGCAAGAAGACGCTGGACGATTTTTGCAAACTCTTCCACGGCGCTCCCAGTACAGGTCCCATGGTGAAGACCTACATGTTCGATGATGTCGTCAACGCTCTGAACCAGGTCGTGCCCTACGACTGGCGCGGCTTCTGGACCGAGCGTCTGACCAATCACGGACCCGGCGCGCCGCTTGGCGGGATCGAGGGCAGTGGGTGGAAGCTCGTCTACAACGAGACCCCATCCGAGATGGAATGCGGCGGCGAGTGCGCCTCGCACGCCGGCGTCAGGTATTCGATCGGGATGGACTTACGGGAGGACGGCACCGTCTCCGACACCATCGAAGGCATGCCCGCGGCTCTGGCTGGAATTGGCCCGGGCATGAAACTGATTGCGGTGAACGGCCGCCAATACACGCCAGAAGTTTTGCGCAACGGCATCAAAGCAGGCAAGAGCAGCGCCGATCCACTGCAGTTGCTAGTCGTGAACACCGACTATTACAAGACCTACAAGCTCGATTACCACGGCGGCGAGCGCTACGCTCACCTGGTGCGCGATGAATCCAAGCCGGACTTGCTGTCTGAGATCTTCAAAGCAAAGTAGAGTTTAGAGTTTTCGACTCAAGGAGAGCGAAGACGAGGATTCCGACTGGCCCGGCGTCTCACCGAAGCAGTCGAGAAACAGGATTAGACCACCGCGAAACAACAAGCAGAAATCCTGCGCCAGGCCCTGGCCAACAAATACCAAACTCGTCAACGAACTCAGCTCGAGTCTGAATGGCGCGACCGCCGACGCGGGAAAGTAAAGTCCTGAGTCACTCGATCTCGGGCCGCCAGATCGGCTCGCCGCCGAGTGAGTGATAAAAGCCCCATCCTGCCAGGACGACTACGCTCAACAGCGCCAGGATCGACGTGGGCATATACCACGCCGAAAGGTCGGCGGAGAAAGGCACGTTGGCCATGAGGTTGATCGTGAATATCGCACAAACCAGAGGCACAAACCCGAAGCGCAGGACTATCACCACAGCAATGGCATAGACCAGAATCTGGGCCGGGATCTCGACCGCCATGAAAGTGCTGCCCAGCCCGCGCGGCAACGCAAAGATGGCGACCAGCGCAATGCCCGCGATCCACTCCTTGCGCAGCAGAACCTTAAGCCCAAACAGCAGAAAGAAAAAAACCAGCGTGGTTTGGATCGACTGCGGCCATTGATACAGCCATGCGCCCAGCGCTTCGCGCCCGCCGATCAACGCGTCCGTCGAGCCGAGCGTAGGCGCAGCGCCCATGTGCATCATGGGGATGTAGCGAATCTGGAAGATGAGAATCCAGAACACTCCCAGCAGGACGCCGAAGAGAATGTCCCGGCCCACCACCGGATCGCGCGCTTGCCCAGACAGCAGCCGGCTCCAGGAGATAATGGTCGTCGGCCAGTGACGCCTGACCCACGGCTCGACCGCCAGGTACATCGTCCAAGTCACGCCTGAAGTGAACAACGCGGTGCTGACCGCGATGATAAAAAGTCCGAGTGCATCGCCGAGCGCGGCGAAATGGCAGCGGCACAACCATAAGCCCATGGAGAGCAGAAACATCACCGTGGCCAGGCGGAGCGCTCCCGCCCGGTCGCCTCGCCCCTGGCGGTAGTTCCTGCGCGCAACAAAAACCGAGCCTGCCAGCAGCGTACACAGCACGACCAGGCCGATAATTCTACCGGCCCGCTCCCCGATGGATTTTTTCTCCGTGCTCTTCATCCGTTCCGGTTTGGTCCAGTCGCCGATGAGCGAGAAAAAGACGGGCTTGCCCTGAAACGCCGCCGCTTCGACGCGCAGCGGACGCGTCGTCCCCGGCCAGGTTCCAGTCCATGCCATGCGTGTGTCGGAAGCAGCCAGCGATATCCATGTGGGCTGCGCCGGCTGTAACTTCGATGGATCCAGACCGGCCGCAGTGAAAAGGCTATTCCAGTCGAATGGCGCAACCGGCGCGGCAACTTCTTTCTCTCCTTCTTTTTGCGGAAGCTGCTTTTGCGACGGGATGGCCTGGAAGTAGGTCAATCGCCCCTGAGCATCGAGCGCCAGATTGATCATGCCCGAGAGCACGGTGGGCGGATCGCTCTTGGTGACAATGCCCGGCGTCAGCAAATTATCGCGGAAATCGCTCGCCACCAAAACATCGGGACTTTGACGGTACCAGTATTGCAGCAGGGAGGGCCGCGCGGCGAGCACCGCATCCCAGTGAGGAGGCTTGTCATTTTTCTCCACATAGTCCTGGAAGTCGGTGTCGTAATCGAGGCCGTAAGCACTGTCGGTGCGGCGACCCCCGTAGCCGAGTCGCGCGATAATTTCGTGAGACTTCTGGGTTAGAACTTCCGGAGTTTGTTCCAGCCCCATCTTCTCCAGGGCGCTGTAGTGAATGGAGAGATAAGTGACCAAGGCCAAGCCGACCAGCACTCCGGCTAGACAGATCACGGCGCTTCTTGGGCGCAACCCAGCCGATTCACCCGATGCAGCCACCAACTGCGGAGAAGGTGTTTCACCTGCGGCCAGCGCCGCCGCAAGAGGATCTCCGCCGGGCAGAGCGGCGGCTACACTGAAAACCGTTGCGGGACGGGCCGAGGGTTCATTCTCCATGCAGCGAAGGATGACGCGCTCCACCACGGGATTGAGATCTTTCACCACCGACGAAGGCCGGCTGGGAGTTCTGCCGCCATTGCCGCCCGGGTTCGCCGCGAAGGCGCGCTTGCCGGTAAACACTTCGTACAACACCAATCCCAGAGAGTAAATATCGCTGCGTGTGCTTACTTCTTTTCCGGCCAACTGCTCAGGCGCCATGTAGGCTGGAGTTCCGCTGCGCACTTCGGCCCCGTGAATCTGATCGGCGACGCCGGCCAAACCGAAATCGGTGACCACCACCTGCCCGCGTCCATCGAGCATGATGTTGGCGGGTTTCAAGTCGCGGTGTAGAACTCCCTTGGCGTGAGCGGCGGCCAATCCGGCACAGAGCTGGCGCGCGATATCGAGAGCCTTGTCTTCTGGCAGTCGGCCGATCCGCCGCAGCAGCGAAGCCAGGTCTTCGCCATCGACATATTCCATGGTAAAAAAGGTGTGGCCCTCAACGTCTCCCACGTCGTACACGCGGCAAACGTTGGGATGCGAAACACGCCGCGCAATCCGTACTTCATTCTTGAAACGCTCCAGCAGTGCCTGATCGCGCGCGGCTTCGTCGGGTAGAAACTTCAGAGCGACCGGTTGCCCAAGCGTGAGATCGTCGGCGCGGTACACCTCACCCATGCCACCTCTTCCCAGCAGAGCAATGATGCGGTAACGGCTGGCGATCAGGCGGCCGGGAAGAAAGCGGCCCTCACTCTGGTACTCAGCGGCACTGCCGGGCCGGGACGAGGATTTGGAAGCGGGCCGCGGGGGCAGGGGCGAAGTTGCCGTAGCGAAGTCGAGCGTGGCCACGTCGTCCGTATTGCTGGGCGCGCCGCAGGCCGAGCAGAAGCGTCCGGTTGCTGGAACGTCAGTACCGCATGATGAGCACGGGGGCATGATTTTTACCGATACAGTCTAACGCTTCGGAGCAAGAAACACCCTCTACCGACGATTGTTTGTCCCGAAAATCAAAGGCCCCACTTCTCGCAAAGAACGCGAGAAATGGGGCACCCAGGTTTCGGCATTTGAGTGACGCGGGCAATGCCGCTTGGCTTTACAACTGCTTCTCCATCGTGAAGGTCATCGTCGTGTCGTGCTCCTTATCTTGGTACTCCGCATTGATCGTTTTGCCGTCGGCAGAAACCGTAATGCAGTAGACACCAACCACTTTCCCGTCGCGCTTGTCGATCTCCTCAATCGTGTCCTTTCCGATCCGCTTGAGCGAAACCATGGTGTGGCCGGGATCTCCGTTGATCGGATAGTCTTTGCCGTCGAACTTCGCGTCGTAACTGTTGCCGTTCAGGTCCGACATTTTCAGTCCGTCGGCTGTGCCTTGATATTTGACGGTAAGTCCGTTGCTGGACATGCTGTCGAACTTCTCCGCGCGCCACGATCCAGAGATCGCATGCGAACCGGCCGGTCCCGCGCTCACCCGCGTGGACGTCACCTCCCCATTCACTGCCTGGGTTCCGGTCGTATCCGTGAACTTGTCGTTCAGACTGCGCTAGCTTATCACATTGTTTTCGACGATAAGTCTCCCGCCTTTCTCTCGCCGTGGGGCTTCAGAATGCTGGCACTGCTCCGGACGGTCGTGAGGTTAACCAAGGAAAAGCCCGGATTATTTAGCAGTGTGTATGGTAGAATGATACACGTATAAGGTAGAAAGGTAGAATATGAGTCTGAACATCAAAAATGAAGAAACGCACCGACTAGCTCAGGAGTTGGCGAAGCTTACGGGAGAAAGCATGACTGCTGCCGTTGACAAGGCGGTACGAGAACGGCTCGAGCGCGTGCGCAACACCAAGAAAGGTGGGCTAGCGGAGCGACTGCTGAAGATCGGTAGGGAATGTGCTCCCTTATGGAAGGAGCCATACCGCTCGATGGACCACGGCGAATTGTTATACGACGAAAAGGGTTTGCCCAAGTGATCGTCGACACATCAGTGATTATCGCGATCCTGCGAGACGAACCCGACGCTGCGGTGATCGGGGAAGCCTTGGGGAGACCAGGGGTTCGCCGTATGTCGGCAGTGAGCTATGTCGAGGCGGGCATCGTCGTCGACAGCAACCGAAATCCGGTTCTTAGCCGGCGACTCGATGACTTACTGCGCGATGTCGAAATCGCGGTCGAACCCGTAACGTTGAATCAGGCGCGCCTCGCTCGCGAGGCGTATCGCGATTTTGGCAAGGGCCGGCATCGAGCCGGCCTCAATTTTGGCGACTGCTTCGCCTACGCGCTGGCCAAGGAGACGGGTGATGCTTTGCTATTCAAAGGCGATGACTTTTGCCATACCGATATCGAGGCTGCCGAGGTTTAACGACTGGCTTCCGACTACTCCACCGTTACCGACTTGGCCAGATTTCTAGGCTGATCCACGTCGCATCCTCTTCTCACTGCGATGTGATAGGCCAGCAACTGCAGGGGGACGATTTCGAGAATGGGCGCTAGCTCTTCCGGCGCCGCGGGCACATACAGGACGTGGTCGGCGGCTTCTCTGACCTCTTCGTCGCCTTCGGTGGCCAGCGCAATCACCACGCCGGAGCGGGCTTTCACTTCCTTCAGGTTTGACATCGTCTTCTCGTAACGCACCATCGAGTCGGGATTATTGGCGTCCCGGGTGGCAACGATCACTACGGGAAGATTCTCGTCGATCAGGGCGTTTGGGCCGTGCTTCATTTCGCCGGCGGGATATCCCTCCGCATGAATGTAGGAGATTTCCTTAAGCTTGAGCGCGCCTTCAAGGGCGATGGGGTAGTGAATGCCGCGGCCGAGGAAAAGAAAATCCTGGGCACGCTGGAATCGTTTGGCCAGATCTTCACAAGCCTCGTCGTGGATGAGAATGTTTTCTAGCTTGCCGGGGATAAGTGTAAGTTCTTCAGCCGCGGTCCGGATTTTCTCGGCGGTCACGGTTCCACGCACTTGCGCGAGATAGAGCGCAAAGAGATAAAGAGCGGTGAGTTGGCAGGTGAAAGCCTTGGTCGACGCTACGCCGATCTCGGGTCCGGCGTGAGTGTAGATGGTTCCGGCGGCTTCGCGGGTAATCATGGAGCCGACCACGTTGCAGATGGCCAGTGTGTGTGAACCTTTGGCTTTGGCCTCGCGCTGGGCGGCGATGGTGTCGGCGGTTTCGCCGGACTGCGAAATCACGAGAGTGATGGTGTCAGGGCTGACAATGGGATTGCGATACCGCCATTCGCTGGCGTAATCCACTTCGACTGGGACGCGGGCGAAACTTTCGATCATGAACTTGCCGGCTTGTCCGGCATGCCAACTAGTGCCGCAGGCCACGATGTTGATTTTTTTCGCGGCGCGGAATTCGGCCGCGCCGATTTGCATTTCGTCGAGGAAGATGTGGCCCGTGTCGAGCGAGATGCGTCCTAAAGTAGTGTCGCGGACGGCGCGCGGCTGCTCATAAATCTCCTTGAGCATGAAGTGCTTGAAGCCGCCCTTTTCCGCCATGATCGGGTCCCAGGTCACGTGCTGGACCTGGCGCTGGATGGTCTTTCCGTCGAAATCCGTAAGTTGCACGCCCTCGTCGGTGACCACGGCCAAGTCGCCATCGGCTAGAAAGAAAATGTCGCGCGTGTGGTAGAGAATGGCCGGCACGTCGGAGGCGACAAAGTATTCGTCGTTGCCGAGGCCAACTACAAGAGGAGGTCCGTTGCGCGCGGCCACGATCTTGTTGGGCTCATCGACGGAGATGACGGCCATGGCGAACACTCCGCTAAGTTCCTTCACGGTTCGACGGACCGCTTCTTCGAGCCTGGGATGGTGGCCGTTGCCGGTCTTGAAAAGATGTTTCTCGATCAGGTGTGCGATAACTTCAGTGTCGGTTTCAGTCGAGAAGGTGTGTCCCTCTTCGATCAGCTTTTTCTTCAAGCTGAGATAATTCTCGACAATCCCATTGTGCACGACCACGATCTTTCCCGTGCAGTCGCGATGAGGATGAGCGTTTTCTTCTGTGGGACGTCCGTGAGTAGCCCAGCGCGTGTGGCCGATGCCGAAGGTTCCCTCGAGCGGCTTGAGCCGGATGACCTCCTCCAGATTGCGCAGCTTGCCTTCCGCGCGGCGTATCTGCAGCTTGTCCCCATTGCCGGACACGGCAATTCCAGCCGAGTCGTAACCGCGGTACTCCAGCCGCCTCAACCCCTCAAGGATGATCGGAACTACTTCCTTCTTGCCGACGTAGCCAACAATGCCACACATGCGGGAACTCCAGAAATTCAGTCTGCGAGGGAGCTGTGAAACTCTTCAATCACCGGGTTGGTCAGCACTTCGCGCGCAATACGCTCCACTTCGGTCTGCGCTTCTTCACGGCTTAACCCGCCATCCAGCGTAAGTTCGAAGTACTTGCCCTGGCGGACGTCTTCCAGACCCTTATAGCCCATCTTCTTTAGAGCGCTCTGGATGGTTTTGCCTTGCGGATCGAGAACGCTTTTCTTGAGCGAAACGTACACGTAGGCTTTCATTAAGATCTCAATTATACGTCAGTGATCTGATGGCGTGGCAGTTCCGTCGCAGGCACCGAGTGACTCTAGTTTCCGCTGCAAGTCGGCGAGGGCTTCTTCGAGCATGGCGCGGTGACGGGGGTCCTGGCTGCGCTGGAGTCTCTGGACTACGCTCTGCAGCGAAAGGCGAAGGGCTTCCCTCTCGCGGAGCCGCTCGGCTTCTTCCCGCGTCAGGTGAGGCTTTCCGGAAGTGGTTTTTTCGGCCGCCTCGTCCTGTTGCGCCTCGACGGACTTGCTTTCCCAGCCCCGAGCCATAGAGGGATTATAACTTTCCAGCGGCATCGTTTCTCGACAGCCGCCCAGGCCGTGTGGCTGATACGCCCGAACCCCACTCCCATCTTGGGAAGAGTTTGTTCCAAAAACCGAAATTTGGCGGAAAAACGATTAACCCTATTGAAATATATGGTTATAATGCCGGGTTGTCTGGCCACATCGCGGCGCGCTTTTGAGGGGGAGCGGCCGCCAGGAGCCCCCTGCAGTGTGTCCCTCAAGCGCGCCACGCTTAGAATTCGACGCGCAGCGCTATTCTGCGCTGCTGCAAATGGCGGATGTAGTCTCTCGACGCGAGGACCTGGCCGAAGCTCTCCTCGAATCGGAAGAATTATTAGGCGCTTACTTCAGCGCGTCCAGGGTGGGTTTTTGCATTCTGGATGCTGACTTCCGCTATCTCGCGATCAACCACACGCTGGCCGAGATGAATGGCTTCCCGGCCGAAGCGCATTTGGGGAAGAGCGTCCGCGAGATGCTGGGGGATTTTGCCGAACTGATTGAGCCGCAGTTCAGGCGCGTCTTGGAAACCCAGCAGCCCATCCTGGACCTCCAGATCAGTTCCACGTTGCACAACCGGACCGAACCCGGCCACTGGATCGAGCATTATATTCCTATCAAAGACACGACCGGCAACGTGACGCAAATCGGCGTCGTTGCGGTCGAGGTTACGGAGCAAAAAAAACTTGAGGAATCGCTTCGGGACGTTTCCGAGACCTTGCGGGAGGAGAAAAAGCGGCAGGAAGTAATGATGGAAGTGAGCCGGGCTCTGACCGCAAAGTCGGATGTGCGGCAGGTCTTTCCGCAGATCTCCGCTTACCTGCGCCGGGTGTTGCGGCAAGAGTATGCGGCACTCACCGTGCACGACGAAAAGACTGGGCAGTTGGTGCGGCAGGCAATAGATTTTCCCCTGCGCAAGGGGCCGGCCGATGCCCGCGAAGTCGATCCAACAAAGGATCCGAGCGGCAAAGCTTTGTTGGAGCGCGCGCCTTTGATTTTCACCAGAGCCGACATGCAAGAGTTCCCTGCCGGGGCGACCGACCACTTGCTGGCCGAGGGCCTAAAATCCCTTTGCTGTGTTCCATTGCTCCGCCCAAGGGGCCTTTGGGAGTCCTGGTACTTGGCAGCACTCGCACGAATGCTTTTAAAAACGACGACTTGACGCTATTGAATCAGGTTGCCGCTCAACTCGCGATCACTTTAGAGAACGCGCGGACCGCCCGCGAAGTCGAACTGCTGCGGAACCGGCTGGAGCAGGACAAACGGCATCTGCAAGGCGACATCCGTACTCAGCTTCATTTTGAGGAGATCATCGGGGAGAGTGCGGCTCTCCGGCAAATGCTGCATCAGGTTGCCATCGTCGCCTCCAGCGATGCCACGGTGCTGGTCCTCGGAGAAACCGGAACCGGCAAAGGACTTATCGCCCGCTCCATCCATCGCGCCAGCAAACGTAAGGAGCGGAGCTTTATCACCTTGCATTGCGCTGCAATTCCCACCGGCCTTCTGGAAAGCGAATTGTTCGGACACGAGAAGGGCGCATTCACCGGAGCCGTCAGTCAGAAGATTGGCCGCCTGGAGCTGGCCGACAAGGGCACCCTCTTCCTCGACGAGATCGGCGAAATTCCGCTGGAGTTACAGCCCAAGCTGCTCCGCGTTTTGCAGGATCACGAGTTCGAACGGCTGGGAGGGACGCGGACGATCAAGGTCGATCTGCGCCTGATCGCGGCCACCAACCGGGACCTAGCCAAAAGCGTGGCTGAGAAAGAGTTTCGCAGCGACCTGTTCTACCGCTTGAATGTTTTTCCCATTCGCACGCCGTCGCTGCGTGAGCGGCGTGAGGACATTCCACTGCTCGTCCGTTACTTTGTTCTGAAATTCGCCCGCGCCATGAATCGCGGCATCGAGAGCATTCCGAACGAAACCATGAACGCTCTGGTGAATTGGCATTGGCCGGGCAACGTCCGGGAGTTGGAAAATTTCATTGAGCGATCCGTCATTCTCACAGACGCAACGGCCCTGCGAGCGCCGCTGGCTGACCTGCAGGCGGAAACCTCCAGCTCGACAGAACAGTCGCTGGAAGGAACGGAACGCGAACTCATCATGCGCGTGCTGCGCGAGACTGGTGGACTGATCTCCGGACCAACCGGTGCAGCCCGGCGGCTCGGCTTGAAACGCACTACCCTGCAGTCAAAGATGCAACGCCTGGGAATCATGCGCAGAGACCCGGCTCGGGAACCGGAGTAGACGTCGTCTACTGTGTTGACATCCTGACAGTTCTGTTACGCGGAGCGAGGGTTCGTATCAGGGCGCGCCTTCGAGGCTTGCCCGACGGGCTAAAAACCCATTCATTTTCGACGGTCATTGGCATGGCTGGAGCCATGCCGTGATACGAATCTTCTTCTGGAAAACGATGTGCCAGGAGGACGCAACTTCCAGGATGCAACAGAGCCCAACTCATCTCATAGCATCGGTCTCTATGAAGCCCCTGGTTTAGTGCCGTGGCCTGTGCACCTTGCGATTCCCGACTGGGTGATCCAAAACCACCCAATGCACGGAAGAGTGAAATATCGGTGGTCCGCCCAGCGTCACTGCGGGGAAGTGAAACTGCACATTGATGAAAGCCTCCTGCTGAAATCCCGTCGGGTCGAATGCCGTGTTCCTCACCAGATCAATCGCGGAGCGGCTCAAATCCTGATCGGAGTTCTGCAGCGCCTCTGCGTCCAGCACGCTGCCGTCTTGCGCGTCCAGAATCGCGTGAACGATCACAGGCTGGAAGAAGGTTGAAGTCGGAGCATTAGAAGGGTCGACGCGCATTGGAAAGCGATTAGGCGCGGCCAGAGTAAACGATCCGCCAGCCACCATTTCGGGCGTGGGCTTGAACAGATTCGGATCGATGCTGGGCGCGTCTTCGAGGCTCTCCACATGCGCCTGGACTGCCAAGCGGCCATCCTCGAATATGGAAATCTGCCGCGGGAAGGTGTGGCCGTGAAATTCCGCGGCGTCGTTGTAATCATAGACCGCGTAAATTCCCGGAGCTTCGGACCACATCTGCAAGAGGCCGGTGGCAGGATCGACGCAGTATTCGACCTCGACCCACGCGCGAGGCGCGGGATTCGGCGGAATCGCGCGGCTGAGCAGCAGGCACGAGATCGCCTTCCCGTCGCGCTCCACATCCGCGGCGCGTATCGCGGCCGCCCCCAAATCCCGACCGATCGGCCTAAGCAGAGCGGACCGGACCATCTGAACCCGCAAAGGAATTGATTCGGAGGGGTTGGTGCCGTACACGTGGTTATTGTCGCCGACACGCATCACATGTACATCACGCATCTGCGCCGTCCAGCGCCAGTGCGACCCGGCGTCGGATAACTCCTCCATTCTCCCTTCCCCTTCGGTTTCCGCCGTGCCGTTGGTTTCGAACGAAACTTTCAGCGCGTAAGGCGCGGAGATCCCGTGCAGGTCGTAGTTTTTTCGGGCTCGATCCAGCAAATCAAGTGCGCCGGAACGGTCAGCCGGCTTGATAAGAGTGCGCGGCTCGTGCGTCACCATCTCGTGCGGGTCGGGTGGAGGAGGATTGGTCTGAGCAAAGACTGCGGAGACGCAAAACAAGCAGGATGCAAGTAATCCCAAACTGCGGAGGATGGTTGGCATGAGGACCTCCTCTAATCCGCCAATTTCCAGCCGACGACAGCCCAGGATTTTAGCGAAGGTTGCGGTCGGGCGCAATACCTGTGCCCTCCGCTGATGTTCCTAGCGCCTCTTGCTTTCCGCATGGTTCAAGTGCCGACGCATCTTCCAGTTGCCGAATGGTCGGCAGGCCGGCCGTTAGTTGAACTTTCGGTCACTGCCGAACGAGCTTTTCTTTCTTCTAGTTATACTTTTTTCGCTGTTGAGCCATTATGGAACGACAAGTGCACGGCCTTCCTTGATCGGGAACGAAGCTGGGGCGGCTTTTCCCGAATGCAGACGGACGAGTTACACCCTATTAATACCGACTCCATCCGGGTCAGGAGTGAACCGTGTTAGTCGCCAGGAACTACCAGCCGGAGAACTTAGTCCGCCTGTTGCCGGCGCCCGTCAGACCTTCAGCCCGGCCCGAAGAGATGTCCAGGCTTGGTGGGTCACGGGGCCACCCCGACACATGGGCCGGGATTCCGCTTGATTTCAGGGCTGCGGCAGAACCGCGACGCGGCCAGGTTCCAGCACAGGCCGCAGATGTGAACGATCTTCTGTACTTGTTCGCTTGCCACGTGGAGTGGGAGCAGCGTGCCGACCCCAGTGCCGAATGGGAAGTCATTTCTGCCGCGCGCAGCTCGCATCCGGACACGCGCGCCCACGCACGGTCCTTGCTCGAACATTCGCAACAGGGGGAGCCACAACCTCTGGAAAGCATTCCCGTGGACGGAGAAGTCCGGAGCACTTCCACAATGGAGGCAGGTATGAGAGCTCCCTATGGACTCGACATCATCGAGAGCTGCATGGGTTGCAAAGCGCGCCGTGACGGTTTTTTCTGCCGTTATTCACCAGCGGTCCTACGGTCGGCGGACGAAGTCAGTCACCACACTGTGATGCCCGCCGGCGCTCTGCTTTTTGTAGAAGGGCAGTCGCCGCGGGGAGTGTTTATTCTTTGCTCCGGCAAAGTGAAGCTGTACACGACCTCCAAGCAAGGCAAAGTACTGATCTTAAAACTAGCGGAAGCCGGGGAGGTTGTGGGATTGAGCGCTGCTATTTCCGGCACGAACTATGAAGTGACCGCCGAAACCGCGGTGCCATCCCAGTTGGATTTTATCGGCCGCCAGGACTTCATGACCCTCCTGCAGAACCACAGTGAAGTGGGGATGCACTCTGCCCTGTCCATGAGCCGCGAGTTCCAGGGCGCATATCGCGATATTCATGATTTAGTGCTATCCCGCTCTTCGTCAGGAAAGCTGGCGCGGCTGTTGTTGTCGTCGTGCGCTCCTCCGGGACTTCGCGAGTCGGAGGAACTGCGCCTGCGTTCCACCATGACCCACGAAGAGATGGCGCAACGAATCGGTTCCTCGCGGGAGACGGTAACACGGTTGCTCAGTGATCTGAAGAAAAAGAGATTGATCCGGTTGGACGGAGCGAATCTGGTAATTCGCAACCGCAGTGGGCTCGAAGCGCTCACGGTATGACCCTCCCCCGCCTTGGAGGGCGGATTCGAAACTAGAGCCGCCCTCCGATTCGTACCAAGTACCGAGTCGAATGCCACGTTCGCGAACGCTTTTTCTAGGTACTCGGTACTCACAGGCCGAACAATTCGCGCAGCCGTTTGGTCTGCGCCCGGCTGACTGGAATCTCGCTCTGCTTCTTATCGTCCATGCGCAACTGGTACGAACTCTTGAACCAGGGCACAACTTCACGAATCCGGTTGATGTTCACCAGGTAGGAGCGGTGAGCGCGCCAGAACAAGCCGGGATCCAGGCTGGAGAGTAGTTCTTCCAAAGTGCGGCAGTTCGAATGCCCCTCCATGCCCGAAGGTCCAGCCGTCACCACTGTGATCACACCGTCCTCGATCGAGGCGTAGCAGATCTCCCGCTGATCCACCAGAAACATCCGCCCCAGGGCCTTGAGCAGAATTTTCGAGGTTTGAGTTTTTGGCGCTTGCAGCATCCGGACCAGGGTATCGATTTTTTCCGCCGGTAAGCCCTCCGCGTCCTGCTGCGTGCGGGCCTTCTGCACCGACAGCGCGACGCGTTTCTTGTCGAAAGGCTTGAGCAGATAATCCACCGCGTTGACCTCGAACGCCTTGACCGCATACTGGTCAAAAGCCGTGGCAAAGACGATCTTGGGCAGGGGGATCTTCTTATCGAGAAGCTTCTTGATGACGCCGAAGCCGTCGAGTCCGGGCATCTGGACATCGAGAAAAACGAGGTCGGGCGAGTGTTCTTTGATGAGGCTGACGGCCTCTAGACCGTTTTTCCCCTGCGCCACCACGTTGACGTCGCCAACGCTCTTCAGCAGGTACGCGAGTTCATCGCGGGCAAGCTGCTCATCGTCCACGATTACCGCAGAAAGAGGCATTCCCTCTCCTCAAATCCAGCTCTCAGAAAAGTATACCGCGCCCTGCCGGAGTTCAGGCCCTGCATGCCGCGCTAATATTCAGTGCGGCTGCCTCATCGCGCCGCCCATATCAAATTTGGTGTAGCCCGCGGGAACCTCAAACAGGCTGGCCGGCTGCGAGCCTTCCTGGATATTGCGCAGCTCGAATCCTCCTTCATCGGTCTTCACGACAACGTGCAGCTTCGTGTCCACCCAGACATGCATCTTCTCACCCTTTTTGGAGACGCCCTCATACTTGACGGTATTCCGTCCATTCAGAGTGTCGTTGCCCATCTTTGTGCAGCTACCCCAGTTTTTGTCAGTCCCAGCTTCTTCTGACATTTTCTTCCAGGCCGGGCAGGCATCATTTACGTCCTGCACGCGCCAGTAATTCGTAATTATGTACTTGACCGTCGGCGTAGGCACGTCCATATACATGTGCCGGTCCGCCATTACCAGGGTGTGGGTATGTCGCGCGTCATCAAAGATGACGGCACTCGGGCCTATTGCCGGATTGTCACTCGTTACTTCGAATCGCACTTTGTCCTTGGCCGCGTAGACCTTGCTCAGTTGCCCACGGCTGCCCGGTTTGGTATTCACCACGTCCGCGGAAAACTCTTGTGCCAGCACACCCTGTGCGATTAGCAGCAATGCAACGGAACACGAAACACGCAGGATCCATCGATTCACGGTATCCTCCTTAAATATGGTCGCGAGAGTTCCCGACCGACGTCAACTTCAGAGTGAGGAGCGAGAAAAGCATAGCAGAAGCCGGGTTCGGGGCAAAGTTAGGATTCGTCGCGCGTCCCAGCGGTGCGCTCAGCTACGAAACGCCTCCCGTCTGTCACGCCACATTTTCAAGTGCCAGCGCCATCCCCAATCCGCCACTGACGCAGAGAGTAGCCACGCCTCGGCGGGTGTTGCGCTTGAGCATTTCGTGCAGCAACGTCACTGCGATCCGTGTGCCGGTGCAGCCGATCGGATGTCCAACCGCGATCGCTCCGCCGTTCACGTTCAGACGGTCACGGTTGAAATTCAATTCCCGGTCGCAGGCCAGCACCTGGGCGGCGAAGGCTTCGTTCAGTTCGATCAATCCGAAATCATGCAGCTTGAGGTTGTGCTTCTCTTCCAGCTTGCGCAACGCCGGGACCGGGCCAATCCCCATCGTGCGCGGATCGACTCCGGCCGAGGTCACAGCCGAAATTCGCGCCAGCGGCTTCAGACTGTGTTGCTCCACGAAATGTTCACTAGCCACAACCACCGCGGCAGCGCCGTCAGTGATTCCAGAAGAATTGCCTGCGGTGATCGTTCCGGTTTTTGAAAATACCGCAGCCAGCTTGCCCAGCTTTTCCATGCTCGCGTCCGGGAACGGATGTTCGTCACGGCTGAAGGTGGTCGCGCCTTTCTTCCCTTCAACGGTGACCGGAGCAAGTTCGGCGTCAAACCTGCCAGCCGAAATCGCCCGTCCGGCGCGGGTTTGCGACATCAACGCATACTCATCCTGCTCTTCGCGCGAAATCTTGTAATGCTCGGCCAGCACTTCGGCCGTTTCACCCATCACCATCTTCGCCATCGGACAAAAAAAACCGTCGCGATACATCCCGTCAACCAGTTCCTGATTGCCCAGCCGGTATCCCCAGCGCGCTTCCAGATAGTAGGGAACCCGCGACATTGATTCCGTGCCGCCCGCCAGAATGCAACTCGCATCGCCGAGCAGGATCGCCTGGTAAGCCAGCGCGATCGACTTCAGCCCCGAAGCGCAGGCTTTATTCACGGTGAACGCCGGCACCTCCTGCGGCACGCCGCTGCGGATCGAAATCTGCCGCGCCACGTTCGGTCCGCCGCCAGCCTGCCGCGCGTTGCCGATGATTGTCTCTTCCACTTGCGCGGGCTGAATGCCAGCGCGCTCGATCGCCGCCTTGGCGGCCACCACGCCCATGTCGGCCGCCGTCAGCGAAGCGAGTGACCCGCCAAACTTCCCAATCGGCGTGCGCACCGCGGAGAGAATG